>NZ_JBOBHR010000001.1:0-823825 GCF_050587465.1 Kosakonia sp. N21
CACCTCACCAGGCTATATTCTGAATTCCTTACCCAGCTAAGCGAAAATGTGACTTGTCTCACTAATTGATTATAACAAATATGCAACATTTTGGTTTTTGCATATCAGTGAGTTAAGGATGCTTACTCCGTACAACCTCACCACGTGCACATTTCATCAATAGCTCGGGCAGGAGTATCATCACAATGGCTGAAAGCAGTATGACAACACGTGAGTCGCTCACCAGTAGCGATACCCGGCGTCGGGTATGGGCGATCATTGGTGCCTCATCAGGTAACCTGGTGGAATGGTTTGACTTCTATGTTTATTCCTTTTGCTCTCTCTACTTCGCACATATTTTTTTCCCCGCCGGAAACACCACCACTCAATTACTGCAAACAGCAGGTGTATTCGCCGCAGGTTTTCTGATGCGGCCTATCGGTGGCTGGCTTTTTGGGCGTATTGCCGACAGACACGGTCGTAAAACATCAATGCTTATTTCAGTATGCATGATGTGCCTGGGATCGTTGGTGATCGCCTGCCTGCCGGGCTATGAAACCATTGGTACCTGGGCTCCGGCATTACTGTTGTTGGCACGCCTGTTTCAGGGATTGTCAGTGGGGGGAGAATACGGAACCAGTGCAACTTACATGAGCGAAGTGGCAGTTGAAGGACGGAAAGGCTTTTACGCCTCGTTTCAGTACGTCACTCTGATTGGCGGGCAGTTACTGGCATTGCTGGTTGTTGTGATATTGCAGCAGGTCCTGGAAGACGAAGCGCTTCGCGCCTGGGGTTGGCGTATTCCCTTTGCTCTCGGGGCTGCTCTGGCTATCGTCGCTCTGTGGTTGCGTCGGCAGTTGGATGAAACCTCGCAGCAGGAAGTGCGCGCGCTGAAAGAAGCGGGTTCGCTAAAAGGGCTATGGCGCAATCGTAAAGCCTTCATTATGGTGCTCGGTTTTACGGCTGGGGGCTCATTAACGTTCTATACCTTCACAACTTATATGCAGAAGTACCTGGTGAACACTGCCGGAATGCATGCCAATGTCGCCAGCGTGATTATGACGGTCGCGCTGTTTGTCTTTATGCTGATCCAGCCGCTTATTGGTGCCCTGTCTGATCGGATTGGTCGCCGCACCTCGATGCTGCTTTTTGGTGGTCTTGCCACGTTGTGCACGGTACCAATCCTCAGTGCACTGCACAGCGTAACGTCCCCGTATGCTGCATTCGCCCTGGTTATGCTGGCTCTGGTGATCGCCAGTTTCTATACCTCGATCAGCGGGATCCTGAAAGCCGAAATGTTCCCTGCACAGGTTCGCGCGCTGGGCGTCGGTTTATCCTATGCGGTGGCGAATGCGCTCTTTGGTGGTTCGGCAGAATATGTTGCGCTGTCACTGAAATCGATCGGTTTTGAAACGGCTTTCTTCTGGTATGTTACCGTGATGGGGGCGTTAGCATTTCTGGTCTCTTTGATGCTACACCGTAAAGGGAAAGGCATTCGTCTTTAATAGCTGGCCAGTTGCCACACGGTGTAACCCGCTGTGGCGCCGGCGACATCCCAGGCAAAATCTTTCCAGCTCCAGCCGCTTCCTGCCGGGCGGCTGTCCCACAACTCTTTTGATGCCCCCAGGCTAACAGAAAACATCAGCCCAAGCATTGCGCTTCGATCGCGGCTAATCCCCTGATGCTGTGCGACTTCATTCCCCGCAGCAGAGAGCATAGCGGAGCCGAGGAAATGCTGTGCTTTATCCTGCCCGCTCCAGTTGTCGTTCGCCATATGGCTACATCCTGTCAACAACAGCGCACCGATCAGCACAGTATATTTCATTCGCGAAGCCTGAAAAAAAGCCCCGTGCAATGACGGGGCCTCGGTTTAAAGAATACGACTGATTAACTTGTCGATACGGATACGGCGTAACCGGCGAATCAGCTTACGCACTTTTACCGGATAGTCGGCAATGCTTTGCAGATCGCGATAGTGGTTAACAACCGTGGTATGCGTGCGAATAAGCTCCAGCTCTTTATCACGCTGTGCTGCCAGCTCGTGTTTTGGATCGTGGATCAGCACCGCGTTTTCGAGATCGAGTCGCCATGCGCGCGGGTTCAGGTTATTACCCGTCAGCAGGATCCACTCATCATCAACCCACATGCCTTTCAGGTGGTAACTGTTATCGTCATCTTTCCACAGACGTACCACCAACTGCTCGGTATTCACATAGTACTGCAGTCGGCTCAGGAAACGGCGCAGGTTAATCTCATAAAGGTAGGGCAGCGCACCGATGATTTTAAACGGCTGATCTTCGGGGATGAAAAAGTCGTTGGCAGTTTTGTCGCCAACAATAATCTCGACTTTTTTGCCTTCACGCAGCAGTTGAATGATATTGCGCACCAGTACCGCAGGCAGATTGAAGTACGGCGTACAAATGGTCAGTTTGTGTTCTGCACACGGCATCAGGTGAAAGATCGTTTTATTCAGCAGGCTGGATTTTCCCAGCCCGACCAACGGTGTTACCGAGAGCTGCTCGTTATCGGCATCGCCCTGAAAATGAAACGTGGCATCCCGCAGTTCCTGGCGAAACTGGCGGATATCGTTTTTGATTTCCGGGCTTTTCGGGCGTTGAGGATTGTCCAGACGATTCACGCCGCGCCCCTGCACCAGGTTCTGAACTACCCAGTTTTGCATGACATCGGCCATCTGCGGATTGCGGATAAGCTGATAGCGATCGTAACGGTATTTATCGTGCTGATGCAGGTAAACATCATTGAGGCTGGCGCCACTGTAGAGCACGCAGTCATCAATAATAAACCCTTTAAAGTGGAGCACGCCTAGCGCTTCACGGGTATTTACCGGTACACCGTAAACGGGAATCGAAACGCCGGCGTTTTCTTGCGCCATGCGACAATACCAGTCGGCATTCGTGTTTGACGCTGCGGCACCGATGCGACCGCGTTGGGCGCGATGCCAGTCGACGAGCACGCACACATCCAGTTCCGGACGTTGGCGTTTTGCTTCATACAGTGCGTTCAGAATTCCTTTCCCACCATCATCCTGTTCAAGATACAGGGCAATGATATAGATTCGGTGCGTTGCGCTGGCTATCCTGGCAAGCAGCGTTTCTCTGAAATCCGCAGGTGAGTAGAAAAAGGCTACATCATCCGCTGACTGAGAAATCTTGGGTAATTGGGCAAGGTGTTGTTGATGTTTATTACGCTTAAATTTTGACAACATCACAGTGCGTTTCTTCTCTGTTTATTGAAGGGTCTTCTGTACCATGCAGACGACATAAGCGGACAATAATAACACCGAGCCCGCTAAAGTGGTCAACATTTCCAGTACCTTACTCAGGATTCTTCCGTCTGCGTCAGAGGGAGCGACAAGCCCACAATCCCATCTTCCAGCTGAACATCGACATCAAATCCCAGTTTTCGCGCCAGCGTTACCATGCCGCGATTATTCGGCATAGTAATACCATTCAAGCGCTTAAGTCCGTGATCTCGCGTATAACTGATCAGCTTTTCCAGCAGACGCCGCCCAAGACCCAGCCCCTTCAAATCAGAGCGTACCAGCACGGCGAATTCCGCATCGATGTTATCCGGATCGGAGATTGCACGCGTAACGCCAAGGATCTCTTCACCTTCATTCGTACGACGCACTGCAACAAATGCCATTTCCCGATCGTAGTCGATTTGCGTCATATTCGCTAAATCATCATGGGTAAATTCGTTTATCTCGCTGAAATAGCGGTAATAGAGATCCTCTTTGGTGACCTGCGCGATAAATTGCTGTAAGTGTGGCTCATCTTCAGGAAGAATCGGGCGGAACAGGCACTGTTCGCCGTTTTTCATTTCCACCTGCTCTTCCAGATGTTGCGGATAAGGGCGAATGGCAAGACGTGTTTCACCGTTGCCCTCAAAAGGGGCGACAGTCATGGTGACATCCAGCGCGATAAACTCGCTGCCGGATGCCAGCAAAGGATGGATATCAAGGCGCTCAATCTCCGGGCAATCAACAATCAGGTTCGAAACCTGCACTAAAAACTGGCTCAGACCCGCGATGTCGAGTGTGCGTAATGCGCTTCGCCCGCGGATCTTCTTGTTCTTGATTGCCTGAATCACCAGATACCGCGCCAGATTCATATTCAAAGGAGGCAGCGCGACAGCCGCCTGATCTTCCGCCCGCCATTCCACACCGCCTTCGCCCAACATGATTAACGGACCAAACACCGGATCCTGCTCAACCACCACGCGGAGCTCCTGCGCTCCCGCACGGTTTGCCATGCTCTGCACCTGCAAACCGTGAATGCGGGCCTGTGGCCAGCTCATTTTCACACGATCGATAATGGCATCGGCAGCCTGTTGCACCTCTTTGGCGGTACGCAAATAGAGCATCACCCCCTGAACTTCCGATTTATGCGGAATATCCGGAGAGCGGAGTTTTAAGGCCACCGGGTAACCGATTTTCTCGGCAATATGCACCGCTTCCGCGCTGTCACCTGCAATCCAGGTCGGTAAAGTCTGTAAACCCCAGGCGCGCAAAATAGGTTGTACTTCATGGGTGTCGAGCGTTGTGGCCCCATCAGCGATAGCCTGACGCAACAACTGATAGGCCTCGGCGGTATCGGCCGTCTGGCTGAGCGAGATGGCGGGCGTTTCACGTAACTGCTTCTGGTTCCGGCGGTACTCCACCATATGCATAAACGCCGTGATAGCGCCCTCTGGCGTGCGGTAGGTCGGCAGCCCGGCTTCGCTGAACAGACGCCGCGCATCCTGCGATGAGAACTCACCGCACCAGTTGGTCAGGACGGTGACATACTTCCCGCGTGGGTGCTTTTTCAGGGCGTCGATCAGCGCCTGCGCGCTTTCGCTGCCGGGCGCTGTCGCACTGGGTGAGTGGATCACCATCAGGGCATCGTAATCCTGGCTCTCCAGCAAAACCGTCAGCGCGGAGACATAGCGTTCGTTACTGGCGTCGTCACGCAAATCCAGCGGGTTGCCCACATTGACATATTCCGGCAATACCGCGCGAAGCTGCGCCAGTGTTTCCTCGCTCAGTGTTGCCAGCTTGCCGTTACGTGACCATAGCTCATCGAGCGCCAGCGCCGCCGGGGCCGCGCCATTACTGATAATCATCAAACGCTCACCACGCAGCGGGCGCATATGGCTGAGCGTCTCGACAGCGGAAAACAACTCATGCGTATCTTGTACCCGCAACAACCCCGCACGCTGGATAGCCGCATCCCAGGCCGGATCAAGCCCTGCATGTGCGTGCAGTAAGCGTTGTGCAGCCGGGCTGCGCCCGCTTTTAATCACCAGAATAGGCTTATTACGGGATGCGCTACGCGCAGCGGAGACAAAACGCCGGGCATCGCTAAGATGCTCCAGATAGAGCAGGATCGCACTGGTTTTACTGTCCCGTGCGAGGAAATCCAGCAGCTCATCGACATCGATATCCAGGCTATCGCCGAGGGCAATAAAGTAGGAGAACCCCATTTCCCGCTGCTGCGCCCAGTCCAGAATGGTATTAGAAACCGCGGCGGACTGGGAAATAAATGCCAGTTTGCCGCGCGTAATTGGCACCGGAGAAAAACTGGCGTTCAGCCCTTGCCATGGAGCCAGCAGACCCAGGCTATTTGGACCCAGTAGCCGCATCTGATAGCGGCTGGCGCAGGCGAGTAAGTCGGCATGCTGCTCAGGTGGCGCAGAAAGAATAATGCAGGTTTTACACCCTTTTTGCCCGAGCGCGTCGAGCAGATCGAGGTTACGCCGGGCATGAGTACACAGCACCGCGAGGTCAGGCGTAAAAGGCAGGCTGGCGACATCCGGCCAGGCCAGAACACCAAGCACCGCTTTATATGCAGGGGTAACCGGCAACACCGGCCCGGCAAAACCGCCGGCCAACAGATTGCGCATCATCAGAAAACCGGCGCGATCCGGTTTCATGGATGCGCCCACCACGGCGATCGATTTGGGACGCAATAACGCTTCCAGCCCTCGTTGGCTCATACCGGCCTCCTGAAAAGAGTGACCTGATGATATTAAACGCTTTCTGCTTCGTTTGCTGTGATGGCGGATGGATGATGCGGTTTACCCGCGAGGTAACGTTCGCGGAACAGGCTGAAATGGTCCCCCAGCGCTTGCGCGGCGACATTGTCATTCGCCAGATCCAATAACGCGATCGCCACTTCTGCGGTGCAATATTGATCGTCAGCATGTGCTTCACGCAAGCGATAGGCAGAAACCCGCGACAGATCCACTGAAATGACCGGTAGTGCATCCAGATAAGGGCTTTTGCGGAACATTTTACGCGCTTCTGTCCAGGTGCCGTCCAGCATAATAAACAGCGGAGGTTTACCTGCAGGCGGCGCGCTCAGCACCTGGCGTTCACTGCCTGCATAAGAGGAAGGAAAGACCACCATGGGCTGATATTCGTCGCTGGCGCAGAGATCGATCAGCGCTTGCGGCGGCTCGGTACGCGACCACTGAAACGCCAGGGTATCAGGCAGAATATCGGCAATCAGACGCCCGGTATTACTGGGTTTCATCGGTTCGGTATCAAACATTACCAGGCAAAAACGGCTACGGGCAGCCGCTGGTTTGAGGGTATCGCACAGGCATTGTCGCAGTGGCAACAGGCAGCGCTGACAGCGTCGGATGCGGTTACCACGCGCCAGAAATGGGCGAGTGGCGCGGGCAAGGCGCTCAGCGCGAAGTTGAAGAACGGCGTTATCAGTCATCAGGATTGCACAGGAAAAACGCCATTGTCGCAGAGGTCAAAACGGGGCACAAGATGCGCCCCGACAGGATCAGAGTGATTCGTTGAGCCAGTTATCAAACGGTGCTTTTGGCATTGCGCCGCTCAGCATGTCGACCACTTCACCTTTTTTGAACAACATGATGGTAGGAATACTACGAATGCGGAAACGTGCGCTCAGTTCACGTTCGGCTTCGGTATTCACTTTGACAAAACGCACTTTACCGCTGCGCTCTTCCGCGACATCTTCAAAAATAGGCGCAAAGTTACGGCACGGGCCGCACCAGGGCGCCCAGAAATCCACCACCACGGGCAGATCGTCTTTCAGCAGTTTATCCAGCGTTTCGCCAGTGGCATTAATGACATCGCCATCGAACAGCTCATGTCCACAGCGCCCGCATTTCGCGCCGTCGTTCATTCTGTCCTCAGGAATGCGGTTCAATGCCTGGCAGCTTGCACATACGGTATTCATAACTAACCTCAGGGAAGCGGTGGTACAAAGCGGCTTTTCGCCGGTATGTTTCTTCAATGTTACATATTATCAATAAGAAGGTTTCAAACGACAATGCGATTTATTCAATGAGTACAATAGTCGATAGCTTTTGTACGAAGTAATGGCTAAGCGCAAGGACATCAGGTAATCTGCGCGCTTCGCGCAGCGCTGGTGGAGAAAAGCATGAACGACGAAAGTAACAACAAAAGCGGCAAGGTCAAAGTGATGTATGTCCGCAGTGATGATGATTCCGATAAACGTGGCTATAACCCGCGCACCGGGAAAGGGCCAGCGCGTTCGGGATCGTCTCGTGCAGACGGAGGCCGTCGCCCCGCCCGTGATGACAGAAGCCGTTCTCAACGTGATGACCGTGGTGGTCGCCCACAGCGTGACGACAGAAGCCGTCCACCGCGCGAAGATTTTAGCCGTCAGAGTGATTCACCCTGGCGCACTGTTTCCCGCGCACCGGGTGATGAAACGCCGGAAAAACCGGATCACGGCGGGATCAGCGGTAAAAGCTTTATCGATCCGGAAGTACTGCGTCGCCAGCGTGCGGAAGAGACGCGCGTATATGGCGAGAATGCCTGCCAGGCGCTGTTCAGCAGTCGTCCGGATTCCATCGTTCGCGCCTGGTTTGTGCAGAGCGTAACGCCGCGCTTTAAAGAAGCGCTGCGCTGGATGGCGGCAAACCGCAAAGCTTATCACGTGGTTGATGATGCAGAGCTGGCGAAAGCCTCCGGTACTGAACACCATGGCGGCGTGTGCTTCCTGATCAAAAAACGCAATGGTTTGAGCGTAGAGAAATGGGTCGCCAGCGCAGGTGCAGAAGATTGCGTACTGGCGCTGGAAGATGTGGGTAACCCGCATAACCTCGGCGCGATTATGCGTAGCTGCGCGCACTTTGGTGTGAAAGGCGTGGTGCTGCAGGATGCGGCGGTGATCGAATCCGGCGCGGCTGTGCGTACGGCGGAAGGCGGTGCGGAGCACGTTCAGGCGATCACGGGCGACAGTTTTGTTGATGCGCTGGAAGCGTTCCGCCAGGCCGGTTATGCGCTGGTGACCACCTCCAGCCATAACGGTACGCCGCTGTTTAAGGCTGAACTGCCGAAGAAAATGGTGCTGGTGTTAGGGCAGGAGCGTGACGGGTTGTCTGATGCGACATTGTCCCGTGCCGATCTCAGCGTATCCATTGACGGTACTGGCAACGTTGAAAGCCTCAATGTTTCTGTGGCAACCGGTGTGTTGCTGGCCGAATGGTGGCGTCAGAACAAAGCGTAATCACGCAAACAGCAGTCCGGGTAAGCGTACCCGGCAAAAAGGCCCGGTGGCGTCTGCGCTTACCGGGCCTGCTACATTCTGGTTTACTCACTTTCTGCCGGGAGTTTAGGCATCCAGTCTATCTGCGCTTCCCCATGTTGTTCCAGCCACTGATTCGCCAGTACAAAATGATTGCAGCCAAAAAAGCCGCGATGCGCGGAGAGCGGTGAGGGATGCGGCGCTTTCAACACATGGTGACGCTTTGTGTCGATAATCGCGCCTTTCTTCTGCGCATGTGAACCCCAGAGTAAAAAGACGACGCCTTCACGATGTTCGTTAATCAGGCTGATGACTTTATCGGTAAAGGTTTCCCAGCCCAGGCTGGCGTGAGAGTGCGCTTGTCCCGCACGCACGGTTAGCACCGTGTTGAGTAGCAACACGCCCTGGCGCGCCCAGCTTTCAAGGTAGCCGTGTTCCGGGCGGACAAAACCCGGCAGCGTTTTTTCCAGTTCTTTATACATATTCAGCAGAGAGGGCGGGATCGCGATGCCAGGCAGTACCGAGAAGGCAAGTCCGTGTGCTTGTCCCGGGCCATGGTACGGGTCCTGGCCAAGGATCACCACTTTGACATCGCCAAGCTCGGTAAAGCGAAAAGCATTGAACACATCTTTTTGCGGTGGGTAGATGGTCATCCCGGAATGACGCTCAGTTGCGACGGTGCTCAGGGTATTAATAAAGTACGGCTGCTGTTTTTCATCGGCCAGCACGTCATGCCATGTTAAAGAAGTGGTCATCCCGCTCTCCTGCGAAGTTCGTTCCCTTTAGCTTAACTGCTTCTTTCCCCGGAACAAAATTCCCCGCCGCTTTCTGTGTCCTGTCTGTAAAATTTTTTTTAAAATTTACAAAAATTTTAAGATGGTGCGAATGGCGTAACTTGATATAAAACAAGAATATCCGGCTATCACCATTTTTACAGTGTGGTTTTTATTGATTTTAATCAAAGAATACGGGTTTACGGACTGGTATATAAACAATCAGACAACAATGGTTTTACCAATTGGCCGGAAAACGTTCCGGTGAAATCAAATATTGCGCCCATGGGAGGCTATTCATGATTACTGGTATCCAGATTACTAAAGCTGCAAATGACAACCTGCTGAACTCGTTCTGGCTGCTCGATAACGAAAAAGGTGAAGCTCGCTGCGTATGTGCAAAAGCTGGCTATGCTGAAGATGAAGTGGTTGCCGTTAGCAAGCTCGGCAATATCGAATACCGTGAAATTCCGATGGAAGTGAAACCTGAAGTTCGTGTGGAAGGTGGTCAGCACCTGAACGTGAACGTACTGCGTCGTGAAACGCTGCTCGACGCCGTTGAAAACCCGGATAAATACCCGCAGCTCACCATTCGTGTATCAGGTTACGCAGTGCGTTTTAACTCTTTGACTCCAGAACAGCAGCGCGACGTTATTGCTCGTACTTTTACTGAAAGCCTGTAATTTCAGGCAGTGATAAAAACGCCGGGAAACCCCGGCGTTTTTTTATTCTTCTGTATTCTTCTGTTCAGTCGCTGTGGCGCTTGGC
The DNA here is from genome assembly GCF_050587465.1 of Kosakonia sp. N21. Lineage (NCBI taxonomy): Bacteria > Pseudomonadati > Pseudomonadota > Gammaproteobacteria > Enterobacterales > Enterobacteriaceae > Kosakonia > Kosakonia sp. N21. The sequence continues at coordinate 10,058 of NZ_JBOBHR010000001.1, forward strand.
TTGCGGCGCTTACCGATGTTTTTGGTATCGCGATGGCGTTGCTTCACGCGCGGCTTCTCTTTTTCTTTCTCTTTTTTCTTCTCTTCACGCTTCGCCAGCGCTTTTTTCGACGGCTTGCCTTTCAGCTTCTCGCTCGGCGTGCGGGTTTTCGCCCGCAGCTCATCAATCACACGCGCTTTCAGCGGCTCTTCAATGTAGCGGCCAATTTTACCCAGCAACAGGTGATCGTGCGCTTCTACCAGTGAAATCGCGGTACCCTTACGGCCCGCGCGACCGGTACGACCGATGCGGTGCAAATAGGTGTCGCCGCTGCGCGGCATATCGAAGTTAAAGACGTGGCTGACATCCGGAATATCAATCCCGCGTGCTGCAACATCGGTGGCAACCAGCACATTGACGCGACCATCGGTCAAACGCTTGATGGCTTCGTTACGCTTAACCTGAACCATCTCGCCTTCGAGATAACAGTTATTGATGCCTGCTTCACGCAGCCAGTTTGCCAGCTCATGCACTCGTTCACGTTTGCGGACAAACACAATAGAGCGACTTACTTCAGGCTGGTTTAACAGGTGTACCAGCAGTGCGGTTTTATGCGCCACATCGTCGGCGCGATAGTACCACTGGTGAATTTTCTTGCGCTCGCGGGTGGACGGCGTCGCGGAGACTTCCACCGGGTCTTCCAGCAAGCGTTCGGCGAAATCTTTGATCGCGTCGCCTTCCAGCGTGGCGGAGAACAGCATGGTTTGCTTACGCCAGCGCGTTTCGCCAGCGATATGTTCGATATCCTGCGCGAACCCCATGTCCAGCATGCGGTCTGCTTCATCAAGGATCAGCGTTTCGACTGCCCGACAGTCAAAGTTCTCTTCTTTAATGTATTGCAGCAGGCGACCGGTGGTGGCGACCACGATATCCTGGTTTTCGCTGAAGACTTCAGCGTGGTTCATATACGCCACGCCACCGGTGATGGTGGCGATATCCAGGTGCGTATTTGCCGCCAGCTCACGGGCGTGATCGGCAACCTGCATCGCCAGCTCACGGGTTGGCGTCAGGATCAGAATACGCGGCGGGCCGGATTTCTTACGCGGAAAGTCCAGAAGGTGCTGCAACGCAGGCAGCAGATATGCCGCCGTTTTACCGGTGCCGGTAGGCGCGGAACCGAGGACATCACGCCCTTCAAGCGCAGGCGGAATAGCGGCAGCCTGGATGGCGGTCGGGCGTGTAAAGCCTTTACTCTGGAGCGCGTCCAGCAGGCTGTCGTCAAGTTCGAGTTCGGAAAAAGTCGTTACAGTCATGATCTACCTCTGTGTGGGGCGCTGATTATAGACGTTACGGCTGCAATCTTCATCTGTTGTCTGCTTATCGCTTTTCCGGGGCTTCGCTTTCCCCTATGCTACACCTGTTTTCCGTATTGAGGTTGTAGAGATGTCCCAGCCAAAGGCTCAGTTTCGCCGTGATGGCTTCACGTTCAAAGAATTCTTTGTTGCACATGACCGTTGCGCCATGAAAGTCGGCACCGATGGCGTGATGTTAGGTGCATGGTCTCCGGTATCGAATGCCCGGCATATGCTGGATATCGGCACAGGCAGCGGCTTATTGGCGCTGATGTTGGCTCAGCGTACGCCACCGACTGTGATGATCGATGCGGTTGAGCTGGACGAGCCGGCGGCTGCGCAGGCGCAAGAAAACGTGCAAGCCTCGCCGTGGTCCGGACGTATAACTGTGCACACTGCCGACATTCGCCAGTGGAGCAACGAGAATACCGTTCGCTACGATCTGATCGTCAGCAATCCCCCCTATTTTGAGGAAGGCGTAAAATGCGCAACGCCTGAGCGCGATCGTGCACGCTACACCACCACGCTTGATCACCAGACTCTGCTGGAGATTGCCGCGACGCTGATTACCGAAGAGGGCTATTTCTGCGTAGTGTTGCCGGTGGACGCAGGCGATGCGTTCACCGGCAAAGCGCAGAGCATTGGCTGGCATCTGCGTTTGCGTACGGATGTCGCCGAGACGGAAGGGCGTCTGCCGCATCGCGTGTTACTGGCATTCTCTCCGCGTCCGGGGGAGTTTTTTGCCGACCGTCTGGTGATCCGCGGGCCGGATCAGCGCTACTCCGAGAGCTATACTGCGCTGACGCAGGCTTTCTACATGTTTATGTAACCGCGCGGCGAGAGTACCGTTGGGCCGGAATCGGGCAGTAAATCCGGGTAGTCCAGCGTGTAATGCAGTCCACGGCTCTCTTTGCGTTCCATTGCGCAGCGCACAATCAGCTCTGCCACCTGCACCAGATTGCGCAGTTCCAGCAGATTATTGGAAACGCGGAAATTGGCGTAGTACTCGTCAATTTCCTGTTGCAGTAATGTAATGCGGCGCAGAGCGCGTTCCAGGCGCTTGGTGGTACGGACGATGCCAACATAATCCCACATAAACAGGCGTAGCTCGTGCCAGTTATGTTGCAGGATCACGCGCTCGTCAGCGTCGTCAACGCGGCTCTCATCCCATGCCGGTAATTCAGGCGCAGCGTGAATATCCGGCATCCTGTGGGAAATATCTTCCGCTGCTGACCAGCCATAGACCAGACATTCAAGCAGTGAGTTTGATGCCATGCGGTTTGCACCGTGCAGCCCGGAATAACTCACTTCCCCGACGGCGTATAACCCGTCCACATCGGTACGCCCGCGATCGTCGATCATCACCCCGCCGCAGGTATAATGCGCCGCAGGGACGATCGGTATCGGCTCTTTCGTCAGGTCGAGACCCAGACCAAGCAGCTTTTCATAAATCATCGGAAAATGCTGACGGACAAACGCTTCCGGCTTATGACTGATATCGAGATACATGCAGTCCACACCAAGACGCTTCATTTCATGATCGATGGCGCGCGCTACGATATCACGCGGTGCCAGCTCGCCTCGCGCATCAAAATCCGGCATAAAGCGGGAGCCATCCGGGCGTTTCAGATACGCACCTTCGCCGCGCAGCGCTTCCGTTAGCAGGAAATTGCGCGCTTGCGGGTGGAACAGCGCCGTGGGGTGGAACTGGTTAAACTCCAGGTTCGCGACCCGGCAACCGGCGCGCCAGGCCATGGCGATGCCATCACCGGAAGCAATATCCGGATTGGTGGTGTACTGGTACACCTTGGATGCGCCGCCGGTCGCCAGTACGACGGCTTTAGCCTGACAGGTTTCGACTTGTTCTTTATTCCGGTTCCACACCCATGCCCCGGCGACGCGGCGGGCGCCAGGCAGACCGATTTTGTCCGAAATAATCAGGTCTACCGCGTTACAACGTTCCAGTATGCGAATATTGGGGTGATTGATGGCCTGACTGACCAGTGTGTTTTCGACTTCTTTTCCGGTGGCGTCGGCGGCGTGAAGGATCCTGCGGTGACTATGCCCGCCTTCGCGGGTCAGGTGATAACCCGGCTCGCCGTTGGCCGTCATCTCGGTATCAAATAACACACCCTGATCGATAAGCCACTGTACACACTGGCGCGCATTCCCGGCGACAAACTCTGCCGCATGGCGATCGACAATGCCGGCACCGGCAATCAACGTGTCTTCGACATGGGATTCAATGCTGTCCGTTTCATCGAAGACTGCGGCAATGCCCCCTTGCGCATAGAAGGTGGAGCCTTCGCTGATCGGTCCTTTGCTGAGGACGATAACGCGATGCTGCGCGGCAAGACGCAATGCCACAGAGAGACCTGCCGCACCGCTGCCAATGACCAGTACATCACAAGAGAATTCAGGCGTCGTTTTCATAGCTTGTGTTTAATTTACTAAACAATGTCCGGTCAGCATAGCACTATGAGAGGCGAGCAGGCACTGTTTTTTTGGTTTTTGTATTAAGCACTAAACAATGTATCACGAGGCACGATGAGAGGCTGGGAAGGGCAAACCTGGATCTGATTGTTAGTAAGCGCTTATTAGTGATGAAAAAAAAGCGATTTTGCGATACTCTCTGGCGATCTTAGGGTCTTTTCTTTGAGAAAATACAGTGTGCAGGGTTTGTAGACTTATAATGAGTGATAATGAAAAGTCTGTAGAACGATGCACAAAAACAAAGGCGTAACGGAACTTTATCACGAACCTGCTCTCTAATTGGCTGCTTGCTCATAGATTGCAGTATTGGAGTGGCGTTTCTGGATACGCGTGGAAATTGGTTTTGGGGAGATTTTACCTCGGATGAGCGAGCAGTTAACGGATCAGGTCCTTGTCGAAAGGGTACAGAAAGGAGATCAGAAAGCGTTCAACTTACTGGTGGTGCGCTACCAGCATAAAGTGGCGAGTCTGGTTTCCCGTTATGTTCCTTCCGGAGATGTGCCTGATGTCGTACAAGAGTCATTTATAAAAGCCTATCGCGCGCTTGATTCGTTCAGGGGAGATAGTGCTTTTTATACCTGGCTGTACCGTATTGCCGTTAACACGGCCAAAAACTACCTGGTTGCCCAAGGGCGCAGGCCGCCATCCAGCGACGTGGATGCCATTGATGCAGAAAACTTCGAAAGTGGCGGTGCACTGAAAGAAATTTCGAACCCTGAGAACTTAATGTTGTCAGAAGAACTGAGACAAATAGTTTTCCGTACTATTGAGTCGCTCCCGGAAGATTTACGCATGGCAATTACGTTGCGGGAGCTGGATGGCATGAGCTATGAAGAAATTGCGGCCATCATGGATTGCCCGGTAGGTACCGTTCGTTCACGTATCTTCCGTGCGCGGGAAGCTATTGATAATAAAGTTCAACCGCTTATCAGGCGTTGACGATAGCGGGATACTGAAAAAGGTATTAGGCATGCAGAAAGAAAAACTTTCCGCTTTAATGGATGGTGAAACGCTGGATAATGAGCTGCTCGCGGAGCTGTCTCAGGATCCGCAAATGCAGCAAACATGGGCAAGCTATCACCTTATCCGCGATGCAATGCGCGGTGATACCGCCGATGTCATCCATTTCGATATCTCAGCCCGAGTCATGGCCGCGATTGAGAATGACGCCGTTCAAGCGACTGCGCCATTGATTCCCGAAGCGCAACCCGCCCCGCACCAGTGGCAGAAAATGCCGTTCTGGCATAAGGTTCGCCCGTGGGCAAGCCAGCTTACCCAAATGGGCGTGGCTGCATGCGTATCGCTTGCTGTAATTGTTGGCGTTCAGCACTATAATGGTTCGGCTGAATCAACCCAGCAGCCCGAAGGCCCGGTGTTTAACACACTGCCGATGATGGGCAAAGCCAGTCCGGTCAGTCTGGGTGTTCCGTCTGATGCGACCGCAACCGCCGGTCAGCAACAGCAAGCGCAGGAGCAGCGCCGTCGTATCAATGCAATGCTGCAGGACTACGAACTGCAACGCCGCCTGCATGCAGAACAACTTCAGTTTGAGCAGGCGCAAACGCAGCAGGCTGCTGTGCAGGTGCCAGGAAATCAAACTTTAGGAACGCAATCGCAGTAATGAAGCAACTTTGGTGTGCCATGTCTTTTGTGGCTGCTGGTCTGTTCTTCTCTGCTAACGCCTCGGCTGATGTTTCGTCCGGGGCGTTGTTGCAGCAAATGAACGTGGCGAGTCAGTCGCTCAACTACGAACTGTCTTTTATCAGCATTAATAAGCAGGGAGTGGAGTCGTTACGCTACCGCCATGCGCGTCTGAACGACCAGCCTCTGGCTCAAATGCTGCAAATGGACGGCCCACGCCGCGAAGTGGTGCAGCGCGGTAATGAGATCAGCTACTTTGAGCCGGGTCTTGAGCCGTTTACGCTGAACGGCAACTACATTGTCGATTCACTACCCACGCTGGTTTATACCGATTTTAAACGTCTCTCTTCCTACTATGATTTCATTTCCGTAGGACGTACGCGCATTGCCGACAGACTGTGTGAGGTCATCCGCGTCGTGGCGCGTGATGGCACCCGCTACAGTTACATCGTCTGGATGGATTCGGAAACGCGCCTGCCAATGCGCGTCGACTTGCTCGATCGCGATGGCGAAACCCTCGAACAGTTCCGTGTGATCGCGTTTTCCGTGAATGCTCAGGTTGCAAACAACATGCAAACGCTGGCGAAAGCCAGTTTACCGCCTCTGCTTTCGGTCCCTGCGGGAGATAAAGTCGACTTTAACTGGGCGCCGTCCTGGTTACCAGAAGGGTTTAACGAGGTGGCCAGCAGCCGTCGTCAGTTACCAACGGTGGATGTTCCCGTTGAGTCGCGCCTTTATTCCGACGGCTTATTTAGCTTCTCGATTAACGTGAACCGCGCAAACCAGAACAGTACCGATCAGGTTCTACGCACCGGTCGCCGCACGGTTAGCACCACGGTTCGCGACAATGCCGAAATTACCATCGTAGGCGAACTCCCTCCACAAACCGCAAAACGTATTGCGGATAGCCTCAAATTCAAGGCTGCACAATGATCAAAGAGTGGGCCACCGTCGTTTCATGGCGTAACGGTGAAGCATTAGTCGAATGCGACGTCAAAGCCTCCTGCAGCAGCTGCGCCTCCCGCGCGGGCTGCGGTAGCCGCGTGTTGAATAAGTTAGGCCCACAGACCAGCCATACCATCGCCGTTCCCAGCGCAGAGCCGCTGGTGGCCGGGCAAAAAGTCGAACTTGGCATTGCTGAAGCCAGTTTGCTGGGATCGGCAGTGTTGGTGTATATGTCGCCGCTGGTTGGGTTGTTTGTCATGGGCGCTATTTTCCAGGCGCTGTTTGGCCACGATCTTGCGGCGCTGTGCGGCGCGGTGCTCGGCGGGGTGGGCGGCTTTTTACTGGCGCGAGGACTTTCACCCAAACTGGCTTCCCGCAGCGAATGGCAACCCATCATCATTAGCGTAGGTTTACCTCCGAACCTCGTTCGCGTCGACGATGCTTCCACGGAAAGTCGCCCGTAATTTCACTGTTGCAACGGTGAAAAAAGCGGCTTTTTTCTTGCTGGTATGAGCATTTCCCCGCATTGCGGTTGTAGTGTAGAATGCGGCGTTTAAGTACATTTGACGTCAGGCGCGAACAGGCCTCTTAGTTACTCGTAAGGCATAAAATCTCACTATATGAAGAATATTCGTAACTTTTCGATCATCGCTCACATCGACCACGGTAAGTCGACGCTGTCTGACCGTATTATCCAGATTTGCGGTGGTCTTTCCGATCGCGAAATGGAAGCCCAGGTACTGGACTCCATGGACCTTGAGCGCGAACGCGGTATTACCATCAAAGCCCAGAGCGTAACGCTGGACTACAAAGCCCTTAACGGCGAAACCTACCAACTGAACTTTATCGACACCCCTGGGCACGTTGACTTCTCCTATGAGGTCTCCCGCTCGCTGGCCGCGTGTGAAGGCGCGCTGCTGGTGGTGGATGCGGGTCAGGGCGTGGAAGCGCAGACGCTGGCGAACTGCTATACCGCCATCGAAATGGATCTGGAAGTGGTGCCGGTACTGAACAAAATCGACCTGCCAGCCGCCGATCCTGAGCGCGTCGCAGAAGAGATTGAAGATATCGTCGGCATCGACGCGACAGACGCAGTGCGCTGTTCGGCGAAAACCGGTGTTGGCGTGCCGGATGTGCTGGAGCGTCTGGTGCGGGACATTCCGCCGCCGGAAGGCGATCCGGACGCGCCGCTGCAGGCGCTGATCATCGACTCCTGGTTCGATAACTACCTGGGCGTGGTATCACTGGTGCGTATCAAAAACGGCACCATGCGCAAAGGCGACAAAATTAAGGTTATGAGCACCGGCCAGGTATACAACGCTGACCGTCTCGGCATCTTTACGCCGAAACAGGTTGATCGTACTGAGCTTAAGTGTGGCGAAGTGGGCTGGCTGGTCTGTGCGATTAAAGACATTCTCGGCGCACCGGTCGGGGATACGCTGACCTCTGCACGTAACCCGGCGGACAAAGCTCTGCCTGGGTTCAAAAAGGTGAAACCGCAGGTGTATGCGGGTCTGTTCCCGGTCAGCTCTGACGACTACGAAAACTTCCGTGATGCGCTCGGCAAACTGAGCCTGAACGATGCATCCCTGTTCTACGAACCGGAAAGCTCTACTGCGCTGGGCTTCGGCTTCCGCTGCGGCTTCCTCGGTCTGCTGCATATGGAGATCATTCAGGAACGCCTGGAGCGTGAATACGATCTGGATCTGATCACCACTGCGCCGACCGTCGTGTATGAAGTGCAAACCACGAACAAAGACGTGGTGTACGTCGACAGTCCGTCCAAGCTGCCGCCGCTGAACAATATTGAAGAGCTGCGCGAACCGATTGCCGAATGCCATATGCTGCTGCCGCAGGAGTATCTGGGTAACGTTATTACGCTGTGCGTGGAAAAACGCGGTGTGCAAACCAACATGGTTTATCACGGCAACCAGGTGGCGCTGACTTATGAAATTCCGATGGCGGAAGTGGTGCTCGACTTCTTCGACCGTCTGAAATCAACCTCGCGTGGCTATGCATCGCTGGATTACAACTTCAAACGTTTCCAGGCGTCTAACATGGTGCGCGTGGATGTGCTGATCAACGGCGAGCGTGTCGATGCGCTGGCGTTAATCACCCATAACGAAAATGCACCGTACCGTGGCCGTGAGCTGGTGGAGAAGATGAAAGATCTGATCCCTCGCCAGCAGTTTGATATCGCGATTCAGGCGGCTATCGGCAACCACATTATTGCCCGCTCGACGGTAAAACAGCTGCGTAAAAACGTACTGGCGAAATGCTATGGCGGCGACGTCAGCCGTAAGAAAAAGCTGCTGCAGAAACAGAAAGAAGGTAAGAAACGCATGAAGCAGGTCGGTAACGTCGAACTGCCGCAGGAAGCGTTCCTCGCCATTCTGCACGTAGGCAAAGAGAGCAAATAACCTTAAGGAGTTGGCATGGCGAACATGTTTGCCCTGATCCTGGTGATCGCGACGCTGGTGACGGGACTTTTATGGTGCCTGGATAAGTTTATTTTTGCACCAAAACGCCGGGAACGTCAGGCCACCGCGCAAATTGCGACAGGTGATGCCCTTGATAAAAAAACGCTGAAGAAAATCGGTCCGAAGCCAGGCTGGCTGGAGACCGGTGCTTCTGTTTTCCCTGTGCTGGCGATTGTACTGATCGTGCGTTCGTTTATTTTTGAGCCGTTCCAGATCCCCTCCGGTTCAATGATGCCGACGCTGCTGATTGGCGATTTTATCCTTGTGGAGAAATTCGCTTACGGTATTAAAGATCCGATCTACCAGAAAACGCTGATCGCGACCGGTCATCCGAAACGCGGTGATATTGCGGTATTTAAATACCCGGACGATCCGCGCCTGGATTACATCAAGCGTGTGGTTGGCGTACCTGGCGACAAAGTCAGTTACGATCCGGTCAGCAAGCAGGTTACCGTGCAGCCAAATTGCAGCTCCGGCCAGGCGTGCGACAACGCGCTGCCGATCACCTACAGCAATGTGGAAGCCAGTGACTTTGTGCAGACCTTTGGTCGCCGCTCCGGTGGTGAAGCAAGCAGCGGGTTCTTCCAGTTGCCTAAAAGCGAAACCATGGCGGACGGCATTCGTCTGACGGAGCGCAAAGAGACCCTGGGTGAGGTGACGCACCGTATTCTGACTGTGCCGATCGCCCAGGATCAGCTTGGCATTTATTACCGTCAGCCGGGGCAGCAACTGGCGACGTGGATTGTGCCGCCTGGTCACTATTTCATGATGGGCGATAACCGCGATAACAGTGCTGACAGCCGTTATTGGGGCTTCGTACCGGAAGCGAATCTCGTTGGCCGTGCGACGGCAATCTGGATGAGTTTCGAAAAACAAGAAGGTGAATGGCCGACAGGCGTACGACTGAATCGTATCGGCGGAATTCATTAATTAACCAGGGCGCAATTATTCCCGTTGCGCCCTGAATTATTTCCGTGATTATTCCCCTCAGACTAACGACAACCCCCCTCGTTGCGTATAGAATATTCCCCCGAAGTTTAAGGCTGGCTCCTCCGGGCGCCACAGCACACGAAACCGCGTTGGTTTTTCTCAGGTCGGTTTCGTGTGCTGCATTGTTGACGCATTTATTTATTGGTATCGCATGAATCCCATCGTAATTAATCGGCTTCAACGGAAGCTGGGCTACACTTTTCATCATCAGGATCTGTTGCAGCAGGCATTAACCCACCGCAGTGCCAGTAGCAAACACAATGAGCGTCTGGAGTTTCTTGGCGACTCGATTTTAAGCTTTGTGATTGCTAACGCGCTCTATCACCGTTTTCCCCGCGTGGATGAAGGTGATATGAGCCGTATGCGCGCTACGCTGGTTCGCGGTAATACGCTGGCGGAAATTGCCCGCGAATTCGAATTAGGCGAATGTCTGCGTTTAGGACCGGGTGAATTGAAGAGCGGCGGTTTTCGCCGTGAATCCATTCTCGCGGACACCGTTGAAGCATTAATTGGCGGGGTATTTCTCGATAGCGATATCCAGACCGTCGAACAATTAATCCTGAGCTGGTATCAAACGCGCCTGGACGAAATCAGCCCGGGCGATAAGCAAAAAGATCCGAAAACGCGCCTGCAGGAGTTTTTGCAGGGTCGCCATTTGCCGCTGCCGTCTTATCTGGTGGTGCAGGTGCGCGGCGAAGCGCACGATCAGGAATTTACTATCCACTGCCAGGTCAGCGGCCTGAGCGAACCGGTGGTCGGCACAGGTTCCAGCCGCCGTAAGGCGGAGCAGGCTGCCGCCGAACAGGCGCTGAAAAAACTGGAGCTGGAATGAGCACTGAAACTGAAAAAAGCTATTGCGGGTTTATCGCTATCGTTGGGCGTCCTAACGTCGGCAAATCCACGCTACTGAACAAACTGCTTGGGCAGAAGATTTCGATTACTTCCCGTAAAGCACAGACCACGCGCCACCGTATTGTCGGCATCCATACCGAAGGGGAGTATCAGGCGATTTACGTCGACACCCCGGGCCTGCATATGGAAGAGAAGCGCGCCATTAACCGTCTGATGAACAAAGCGGCCAGCAGTTCAATCGGCGACGTTGAGCTGGTGATTTTCGTGGTGGAAGGCACGCGCTGGACGCCAGACGACGAAATGGTGCTTAACAAACTGCGCGACGGTAAAACGCCGGTGATCCTCGCGGTCAATAAAGTGGACAACGTGCAGGAAAAAGCCGATCTGCTGCCGCACTTGCAGTTCCTGGCCAGCCAGATGAACTTCCTCGACATCGTACCGCTCTCTGCGGAAACCGGCACCAATGTCGATACCATCGCCAGCATCGTGCGCAAACACCTGCCGGAAGCCATTCATCACTTCCCGGAAGATTACGTGACCGACCGTTCTCAGCGCTTTATGGCTTCTGAGATCATTCGTGAAAAACTGATGCGTTTCCTCGGCGCAGAGCTGCCGTATTCGGTGACGGTGGAAATCGAACGTTTCATCACTAACGATCGCGGCGGTTATGACATCAACGGCTTGATCCTCGTTGAGCGCGAAGGGCAGAAGAAGATGGTGATTGGCAACAAAGGCGCCAAAATCAAAACCATCGGCATTGAAGCCCGTAAAGATATGGAAGAGATGTTTGAAGCCAAAGTTCACCTTGAACTGTGGGTGAAAGTGAAATCCGGCTGGGCCGATGACGAACGCGCGCTGCGTAGTCTCGGTTATGTCGACGATCTTTAAGCGCTGATGGCCTGACAGACGGCGAGAACACGATGGAAGGATGGCAGCGCGCATTCGTCCTCCATTCCCGTCCGTGGAGCGAAACCAGCCTGATGCTGGACGTCTTCACGGAAGAGTCGGGCCGCGTGCGCCTTGTTGCGAAAGGCGCACGTTCCAAACGCTCAAACCTTAAAGGCGCATTACAGCCTTTTACCCCTCTGCTGGTGCGCTTTGGCGGGCGTGGCGAAGTCAAAACGCTGCGCAGTGCTGAAGCGGTTTCTCTGGCGCTGCCGCTCAGCGGCATCACGCTCTACAGCGGCCTCTATGTTAATGAACTTATTGCCCGCGTGCTGGAGCATGAAACCCGCTTCTCCGAACTCTTCTTCGACTATTTACACTGTATCCAGGCGCTGGCGGGCGTAAGCGGAACGCCGGAACCTGTGCTGCGTCGCTTTGAGCTGGCGCTGCTCGGGCATCTGGGTTATGGCGTTGATTTCCTGCACTGCGCGGGCAGCGGAGAACCGGTGGATGACCTGATGACCTATCGCTACCGGGAAGAGAAAGGGTTTATTGCCAGCGTAGTGATGGATAACAGCACCTTCACCGGCCGGCACCTGCGTGCGCTGGCCGAGCGTGAATTCCCGGATGCTGATACGTTGCGTGCTGCAAAGCGCTTTACCCGTATTGCGTTAAAGCCGTATCTTGGAGGCAAGCCGTTAAAAAGCCGGGAACTGTTCCGGCAGTTTATGCCGAAGCGATAACGGAAAAAGATCAGGCCAGGCGAGGCGAAGACCGCGCCGGAACCAATGAAAACACTGAGGATTGTCATGGCTGAATTACTGTTGGGCGTCAATATCGATCATATCGCAACACTGCGTAACGCACGCGGCACGGCTTACCCGGATCCGGTGCAGGCGGCATTTATTGCTGAACAGGCGGGAGCCGACGGCATTACCGTGCATTTGCGTGAAGATCGCCGCCATATCACCGACAGAGACGTGCGTATTTTGCGCCAGACGCTGGATACGCGCATGAACCTGGAAATGGCGGTCACTGAAGAGATGCTGGCCATCGCCTGTGAAACCAAACCGCATTTCTGCTGCCTGGTGCCGGAAAAACGCCAGGAAGTCACCACCGAAGGCGGCCTCGATGTGGCCGGTCAGCGCGAGAAAATGCGTGACGCCTGCCAGCGCCTGGCGGCTGCCGGTATTCTGGTCTCGCTGTTTATCGACGCTGATGCGGAGCAAATCAAAGCCGCTGCGGACGTTGGCGCGCCGTACATCGAAATCCACACCGGTTGCTACGCTGATGCAGAAAACGATGCCGCGCAGGCGAAAGAGCTGGAGCGTATTGCCAAAGCCGCGACCTACGCCGCCAGCCTTGGCCTGAAAGTGAATGCGGGTCACGGGTTGACCTATCACAATGTGAAGGCGATTGCCGCACTGCCGGAAATGCACGAGCTGAACATTGGTCACGCCATTATTGGTCGTGCGGTGATGAGCGGTCTGAAAGAGGCCGTTGCCGAGATGAAACGCCTGATGCAGGAAGCGCGCGCGTAATGGCAATCCTCGGGCTGGGTACGGATATCGTTGAGATAGACCGCATCGCAGCGGTGATCGCCCGTAGCGGCGATCGCCTGGCGAAGCGGGTGCTGAGCGCTAACGAATGGGCGCTATACCAGGCGCATCAGCAACCGGTGCGCTTCCTGGCAAAACGTTTTGCGGTAAAAGAAGCGGCGGCGAAGGCGTTTGGCACCGGTATTCGTAACGGTCTGGCATTTAATCAGTTCGAAGTGTTCAACGACGAACTGGGTAAGCCATGTTTGCGTTTGTGGGATGAGGCGCTGCGGCTGGCGGAGCAGATGGGCGTGAAATCCACTCACGTGACGCTGGCGGATGAGCGGCACTACGCCTGCGCGACGGTGATTATTGAGCGTTAAATCTTGTCGGCGTGGTGCATCCGGACGAATTTGTCCCAGAGCTGCTCTTCTGTTTCTACGTGCGCCGGATCTTTCAGGATGGTATTGGGGATCGGGCACACTTTCTGGCAGGTCGGCGTTTCGTAGTGCCCGATGCACTCGGTGCAACGATCGCTGTTAATCTCATAGATGCTGTCACCCATCGAAATCGCCTCGTTCGGGCATTCCGGTTCGCACATATCGCAATTGATGCATTTTTTGGTGATTAACAGCGCCATCAGGAAAATCTCAGAAACATCACTAACAGGGCGGGCATTATACGATGATTCCCTGCTCAAACCAGTTTTTTTACCAGCTCCTCACTGTGGCGAATGCGTTCCGGCGCATGCTCCAGATCCTGCTGCACCAGCGCCATAAACAGTAAGTCTGTCAGCATCATTTGCGCGCTGGTGGAGGAGATGGCCGCGCTGCGTGTCGCCTGCTCTTCGGCGATGGTGTAAAGGCAATGCGTCGCCCGTTGTTGCAGGGCGTTGGGGGTAAAGCCGGTGATGGCGAGGATTTTACCGCCCACGCGCAGGGTTTCATCGGCTGCCATATTGATTTCACGCCGTTCGCCGGAATAAGAAACCGGTAACAGCAGATCGCCAGGATCCATTGCCTGCACGGTCGCCAGCAGGGCGTGCATGTCCTGTTCCACCACGGCGTTAAGACCAATTTTCATCAACTTCCAGCCGAAATTACGGGCAACCAACCCGGAAGCGCCAATACCGGTCAGGATAATGCGCCGCGCCTCGCGCAGCAGCCGCACGCTTTCCAGCAGCTTCTCTTCACTGTTGACATCCAGTGAGGCGTGCATGGCGCTCTGGTACTCTTTGATCAGTTTTTCACCCACCACACGCAGCGGATCGTCGCCACGTATCTGGTTATGCACGGGCACAGACCAGGGATTGGTGTTGCTGGCCAGCGCTTCGCTGATGGCCAGTTTCATCGCCGGAAATCCTTTGAAATCCATTTTCTGGGCGAATTTCACGACGCTCGACTGGCTAACGCCCGCTTCGGCAGCCAACTGTTGCGAACTTAAATGGCGCGCGCGATCGGGGTTTTCCAGCAGAAATTCCGCCAGCTTTTTATCGCTCTGCGCCAGGCCAGAATAGCGCTGACGGATGCGAATTAAACAGTTCATAGGATCTCCGGAGGCAATCACAACTCATACAAAAGACAGAATTTAATATTCCATTCATTGATTATTATTATGAATTAAAAATTCTTTCACGACAAAGTATCACAACCCGGCATTTGATAGCGATCAAGTGGATCCTTCGGCGCCGTGTCTTTTCACCTTGGCCGAATTATCGAGCTGACGAATGGCCGGGATCAGGCTGGCAGCAAACGTCGCGATGGCCACCGCCCCCGCTGACGCCATTAATACATTACTGCTGCCGTAATGCATGGCCAGCGGCCCGGCGGCCAGTTCACCAACCGGAATCGCAATAAACGATCCCATTGCGTCGTACGCATAGACGCGCGCCAGTTTTTCTGGCGGTATATGGGTTTGCAGCGACTGCGCCCAGGCCACGCCGAACAGACCGAAAGTGACGCCCGCGATAAAAAATGCCGCGATAAGCCACGGTGTGGGCGCAATCTGCCCTAGCAGGAAAATAGGCAGCGCGCACAACGACACCAGCATCACGCCAATAAACAGGTCGCGACGCGGACGCCAGCGCAATGCCAGGAATGAACCCGCAATCAACCCGACGCTTTGTGCCGCCACCATGATCCCCCACTGGGTACGACCAAATGAAGCATCGGCAATGATCGGGCCGAGAACCATCACCACGCCACTAAATGCGGCATTGATAATGGTGAACTGAACGACAATGGACCAGACCCACGTGCGGCTGGCGAACTCTTTCCAGCCGTCGCGCAGATCCTGCAAAATGTTAGTTTGCGCAGCGGCGATTTGCGTGACGCCGGTACGGATCCAGTAATAGAGCGGTGCCGAAGCGGCGAAGCCCAGCGCATCAATCGCCAGCCCCCAGCCAGGCCCGACGGCACTGGTCAGGATCCCGCCCAGCGAAGCGCCAACCACTGTCCCACTGTAAATACCTAATTGGATTAACGCATTGGCTTCGCGCAGGTTATGGGCAGGCACCGTCTGGGGCACTAACGCGGAGGAAGCCGGTAGCGCAATACCTGCGGCAGCGCCATTCAGGGTACCTAACAAGGCAAGGCTGATGACCGATGCGCTGCCGTCCAGCACGGACCAGGCGACAACCGCTTGCGATATCGCCGCAACAACCGAGGACGAAACCAGCACCAGGCTGCGAGAATAGCGATCCGCCAGCACACCGCCGACCAACAAGAAGGCGACATTAAAAACAGATCGCGCCGCCACGACGATGCCCAAATCGGCGGCGGAACCGCCGATGTCCAGTACCGCAAAGGCCAGTGCAATCGGTGCGATACCGTTACCCAGTACGGTGAACAGGCGGGCAAAGAACAGATGTCGAAAAGGGGCAGAGCTAAAGGCGCGCATCGTTTTGGTATGCGAATTCATGGTCACAACGGTTCCTGGAAAGATAAAGCAGTGTAGAGCATCTGTGGCGTAACGAAATAGCTGCTTTTTATTGCAGGTGCCTTGTTAACGGAAAAGTCAGGTTCTATCTGTTAGGCTATCTCTAATAGCGATCGCCAGAAGAGGAGAAATGGCGGTCGGCGTTTAACCAGGCAGAGGGACAACATTTGGCTACCAGCGAGCGCCGCGTCGTATTTTTTGATCTTGACGGAACACTGCACCAGCAGGATATGTTCGGTACGTTTTTACGTTATCTGTTGCGCCACCAGCCGTTGAATGCCTTGCTGGTGCTGCCACTGTTGCCGGTGATTGCTGGCGCGTTATTGATTAAAGGGCGCGCAGCCCGCTGGCCAATGAGCCTGCTGTTGTGGGGCTGCACCTTTGGTCACAGCGAGCGCCAACTGAAAAAGCGTGAGCAGCAGTTTGTCCGCTGGTTTCGCGAGCACGTGACGGCGTTTCCGGTGGTGCAGTCGCGGCTGACCCAGTACCTTACCGCTTCTGATGCAGATATCTGGCTGATCACGGGCTCGCCGCAACCGTTGGTGGAGCAAGTCTATTTCGATACACCCTGGTTGCCGCAGGTGAATGTGATTGCCAGTCAAATCAACCGTCGTTATGGCGGATGGGTGCTAACGATGCGCTGTCTGGGGCACGAGAAAGTGGCGCAACTGGAGCGAAAAATCGGTACGCCGCTGCGTCTGTATAGCGGTTACAGCGACAGCAAGCAGGACAACCCGTTGCTCTATTTTTGCCAGCACCGCTGGCGCGTGACGCCGCGCGGTGAGTTACAGCAACTGGAATAAACAGCGAAGGGCTGTATAATGCGCCCGCCTGAATCACTGGAGTTTTCCCCTTTGTCCAATCCTGAACTGAACCATGACTACTGGATGCGCTATGCGCTGACGCTGGCGAAACGTGCATGGGAAGAAGGCGAAGTGCCCGTTGGCGCGGTACTGGTGCATAACGACCGGGTGATTGGCGAAGGCTGGAACCGGCCGATTGGCCGTCACGATCCCACGGCGCATGCGGAGATCATGGCATTGCGTCAGGGGGGGCTGGTGCTGCAAAACTACCGCCTGATCGACACCACGCTCTATGTCACGCTGGAGCCCTGCGTGATGTGCGCCGGAGCAATGGTGCATAGCCGCATTGGTCATCTGGTATTTGGTGCGCGGGATGCGAAAACCGGCGCGGCAGGTTCGCTGATGGATGTGCTGCATCACCCGGGAATGAACCACCGGGTGGAGATCACCGAAGGGGTGCTGCGCGATGAGTGTGCGGCAATGCTGAGCGACTTTTTCCGCCAGCGTCGGCAGGAGAAAAAAGCGCTGAAAAAAACGCCCTCTGATTCACCCGAACAGTAGGGCAAGTAAAGTGCTTTACCGGTTCACTTTCAGCGGGTTTTTTACCAGCGTATCCGGCGTCAGCAGTGGGTTGCGCGGGAAAGGATCGCTGGTGGTAAAGGCGCTAAAGGGCAGTATGCCGTAGGAAGGGCGGTTCAGTTCATCCGTTGAAACCGCCGGGTAACTCTGCGCCAGCTTTAGCGCTTTGGCCGCTTCTTTCTCTTTCTCAAGCAGGTAGCCCACCAGGCTGATTTCATACTTACGGATGTTCTCCACATAAGCATACGCTTCATGCCCGCGGGCGTAGCCGTAGGTCAGTTTGCTGTACCAGGGTTTCTGGCTCAGTAGCGGCAGACGCTGTTTGACATCGGCCCAGCTATCGGGGTTGCCTTTGGTTTTCGCCGTCAGCGCGCGGGCATCCAGCATATGCGCATAACCCATATTGTAGGCCGCCAGCGCAAACCAGATTTTCTCATCCTGCGGTACGCTGTCCGGCACTTTGCTCATCATATCCAGCAAGTAGCGCGCGCCGCCGCTAATGCTCTGTTCCGCATCGGTACGATCGCTTAAGCCTAAGCTCTGCGCCGTATTTTTTGTCAGCATCATCAGGCCGCGCACCCCGGTTGGCGAGGTGGCCTGAGAGTCCCAGTGTGACTCCTGGTAGGAGATGGCCGCCAGCAGACGCCAGTCGATCTGCTGGGCATATTTCTCAAACATCGGTTGCAGGTCGGGCAGTACGCTATCGACGGCGCGCAGGAAGGTGCGTGTATCCACGTAGTCAAAGTCTTCGCCGTGCCCAAGATATTTCTCTTCCAGCCGCGCGAGGGTGCCGTCTTCATTCATATTATTGAAGAAATCCAGTATGGCGGCTGACAGAGTGTTGTCGTCATCGCGCTTGCTGAACCAGGTGACCGGCTGTTCATCGGTCACATCCAGTGCGACAGCCAGCTCCGGGTGCACCCGCTGGAACAGGCTTATCGCCACCGAGTCGGCAATGGTGTAACTCACTTTGCCTTCCAGCACCTGTTCCATCAACGCATTGGTGCCGAGCTTCTCATCCACCGTCCAGCTTAAATCCGGGTATTTTTTCTCTTTTAAGGCGCGGAGATCGTCGATCACCACATGCCCTGGTGCGACGGTCAATTGGCTGGCGTTAACGGATTGCAGTGTGCGCGGGCGAGGGCTGCCAACCCGGTAAACCAGTTGCTGAGAAACGGAGTAGTAAACCGGGCCGGTCTGGTAGTTTTTGATGCGTTCGCTGTTGTACACCAGCCCCGCTGCGAGCATATCTGCATCATCATGGTCGAGATCGTCAAATAACTGGCTGATATTCTGGCGGACGGTGACTTTGAGCTTCACGCCCAGATAGTCGGCGAAATGCTGCGCCAGGTCGTAATCCAGGCCGTAGGATTTACCGTCCACGCGGGAATAGGTGAGCGGCGAGGCAATGGTACTGACGCGCAACTCCCCGCGGGCTTTGATCGCCGCGATGCGGTTATCGGCTTTGCCGAACCAGGGAATAGAGGGCCACAGGGCCGCTGCCAGCAGCAGGGTGACAATGCCGATGAGCAGATAATTAATCTTAAATTTTTTCAATCAGTTAATTCTCTGCGCCGTACTTTGCCTCAGCAGATGGCCGTCATGATAACAACAAGGTTTGTCTGTGATTGAGCGGCATTTTGCGCAACAAAACGCCAGTTGGCAACTAATTAGAGTGGTCGGCGGCAGCTATTGTCAAAAATCCGGGCTGATTTTATTTCGACGCAAACGGTTTCGTAGGCGCTCAGGATTCTCTATAATGACGCCCGTTTTCCCCTGGTGCACACTTAAAGCGTCCCCGACGCTTCGTAATCGAAGACGAGAGACTTATGATGGAAATTCTGCGTGGTTCGCCTGCATTGTCCGCTTTTCGTATCAACAAACTGCTGGCGCGTTTTCAGGCGGCCAACCTCCCGGTCAGTAATATTTACGCCGAGTATGCTCACTTCGCCGATCTGAACGACACACTGACCGAAGAAGAGTACGCCCGGCTCCAGCGCCTGTTGAAATATGGCCCGAGCCTGAGCAGCCATACCCCAACCGGAACCTTACTGCTCGTCACTCCTCGTCCTGGCACCATCTCTCCCTGGTCTTCCAAAGCCACCGATATTGCGCACAACTGTGGTCTTAATAAGATCAACCGCCTTGAACGTGGCGTTGCGTACTATGTTGATGCAGCCGGTCTGACGGACGCCCAGTGGGCTGAGGTCGCGGCAGAACTGCACGACCGCATGATGGAGAGCGTATTCACTTCGCAGGCGGACGCTGAACGCCTGTTTGAACACCATCAGCCAGCGCCGGTACAAAGCGTCGACTTACTGGGTGAAGGCCGCCAGGCGCTGATCGACGCCAACCTGCGTCTTGGCCTGGCATTGGCAGACGATGAAATTGACTATCTGCAAGACGCCTTTACCCGTCTGGGGCGCAACCCGAACGATATCGAACTCTATATGTTCGCCCAGGCGAACTCCGAGCACTGCCGCCACAAAATCTTCAACGCCGACTGGGTGATTGATGGCAAGCAGCAGCCGAAGTCGCTGTTTAAAATGATTAAAAATACCTTCGAGAAAACGCCGGATTTCGTTTTGTCTGCTTATAAAGACAACGCCGCAGTGATGGAAGGTTCCGCTGTTGGCCGTTTCTTCGCCGATCGCGGTGAAGGCCGTTACGATTACCACCAGGAACCGGCACATATTCTGATGAAGGTGGAAACCCATAACCACCCGACGGCGATCTCTCCGTGGCCGGGTGCCGCGACCGGATCTGGCGGTGAAATCCGTGACGAAGGGGCAACCGGTCGCGGCGCGAAGCCGAAAGCGGGCCTGGTGGGTTTCTCCGTTTCCAACCTGCGTATTCCGGGTTTTGAACAGCCCTGGGAAGAAGATTTTGGTAAGCCGGAGCGTATTGTTACCGCGCTGGATATCATGACCGATGGCCCACTGGGCGGCGCGGCGTTTAACAACGAATTTGGTCGCCCGGCGCTGAACGGTTATTTCCGTACCTATGAAGAGAAAGTGAACAGCCACAACGGCGAAGAGCTGCGCGGCTACCACAAACCGATCATGCTGGCGGGCGGGATCGGTAACATTCGTGCCGATCACGTACAAAAAGGTGAGATCACCGTTGGTGCGAAACTGATCGTCCTCGGCGGCCCGGCGATGAATATCGGTCTGGGCGGCGGCGCGGCGTCCTCTATGGCGTCTGGCCAGTCTGATGCGGATCTGGATTTTGCTTCTGTTCAGCGCGACAACCCGGAAATGGAGCGTCGTTGCCAGGAAGTGATTGACCGTTGCTGGCAACTGGGCGATGCCAACCCGATCCTCTTTATTCATGACGTGGGCGCGGGCGGTCTGTCCAATGCCATGCCAGAGCTGGTCAGCGACGGTGGTCGCGGCGGTCGTTTTGAACTGCGTGACATTCTCAGCGATGAGCCGGGTATGAGCCCGCTGGAGATCTGGTGTAACGAATCACAGGAACGCTATGTGCTGGCGGTTGCCGCCGATCAACTGGCGCTGTTTGATGAGCTGTGTCGCCGCGAACGTGCGCCGTATGCGGTGATCGGCGAAGCGACCGAAGCGCAGCACCTGACGCTGAACGACAACCACTTTAACGATCAACCGATCGACATGCCGCTGGATGTGCTGTTGGGCAAAACGCCGAAGATGACCCGCAATGTTGAGACCCGTCAGGCGACCGGCGATGCGTTTACGACACAGGGCATTTCGGTTGCAGACGCAGTGAACCGCGTGCTGCATTTGCCGACCGTGGCGGAAAAAACCTTCCTTGTGACCATTGGTGACCGCACGGTAACCGGTATGGTCGCCCGCGATCAGATGGTCGGGCCGTGGCAGATCCCGGTGGCGAACTGTGCGGTGACCACCGCCAGCCTTGATAGCTACTATGGCGAAGCGATGGCGCTGGGCGAACGTGCGCCGGTTGCGCTGCTGGATTTCGCCGCTTCCGCGCGTCTGGCTGTGGGGGAGGCATTGACCAATATCGCGGCAACGCAGATTGGCAACATCAAACGCATTAAGCTGTCTGCAAACTGGATGGCGGCGGCAGGGCACCCTGGCGAAGACGCGGGCCTGTACGCCGCAGTGAAAGCGGTGGGCGAAGAGCTTTGCCCGGCGCTGGGGCTGACCATTCCGGTGGGCAAAGACTCCATGTCGATGAAAACCCGCTGGCAGGAAGGAAATGAACAGCGTGAGATGACCTCGCCGCTGTCGCTGGTGATCACTGCCTTTGCCCGCGTGGAAGATGTACGTCATACGGTAACGCCGCAGCTCTCCACCGAAGATAACGCCCTGTTGCTTATCGATCTGGGCAACGGCAACAATGCGTTGGGCGCAACGGCGCTGGCGCAGGTTTATCGTCAACTGGGCGACAAGCCAGCCGATGTGCGTAACGTTGAGCAACTGAAAGGCTTCTATGATGCCATTCAGGCACTGGTTGCGGCGGGCAAACTGCTGGCTTACCACGATCGTTCCGACGGTGGTCTGCTGGTGACGCTGGCGGAAATGGCCTTTACGGGTCACTGCGGTGTGAATGTGAACATCGCTTCCCTGGGCGGCGATCGTCTGGCAGCGCTGTTTAATGAAGAACTGGGCGCGGTGATCCAGGTGCGCGCGGGCGACCGCGAAGCGGTGGAAAGCGTGCTGGCGACATACGGTCTGGGCGATTGCGTTCATTACCTGGGCAATGCCGTATCCGGCGATCGCTTTGTCATCGAAGCCGATGGTCAGGCGGTGTTCAGCGAGAGCCGCACGACGCTTCGTATGTGGTGGGCGGAAACCACCTGGCAGATGCAGCGCCTGCGTGATAACCCGGAGTGTGCGGATCAGGAGCATGACGCGAAAGCCAATGACAACGATCCGGGCCTGAATGTAAAACTGTCGTTCGACATTAACGAAGATATCGCTGCGCCGTTTATTGCCACAGGCGCGCGCCCGAAAGTGGCAGTGCTGCGTGAGCAGGGCGTGAACTCGCATGTTGAGATGGCGGCAGCGTTCCACCGCGCGGGTTTTGATGCTATCGATGTGCATATGAGCGACCTGCTGGCCGGGCGCACCGGGCTGGAAAACGTCCATGCGCTGGTCGCGTGTGGCGGCTTCTCTTACGGTGACGTACTGGGCGCGGGCGAAGGCTGGGCGAAATCAATCCTGTTTAACGACCGCGTACGCGACGAGTTCGAAACCTTCTTCCACCGTCCGCAGACGCTGGCACTGGGCGTATGTAACGGTTGCCAGATGATGTCCAACTTGCGCGAGTTAATCCCGGGCAGCGAACTGTGGCCACGCTTTGTGCGTAACCACTCCGATCGTTTCGAAGCGCGTTTCAGCCTGGTGGAAGTGACGCAGAGCCCGTCATTGTTGCTCGGTGGCATGGTGGGATCGCACATGCCCATCGCCGTGTCTCACGGTGAAGGTCGTGTGGAAGTGCGCGACGACGCTCATCTTGCGGCGCTGGAAAGCAAAGGGCTGGTGGCGCTGCGCTACGTCGATAACTTCGGCAAGGTAACGCAGACTTACCCGGCGAACCCGAACGGCTCCCCGAACGGCATTACGGCGGTCACGAATGAAAGCGGTCGCGTGACGATTATGATGCCGCACCCGGAGCGCGTATTCCGTACGGTGTCTAATTCCTGGCATCCGGAAAACTGGGGTGAAGATAGCCCGTGGATGCGTATTTTCCGTAACGCCCGTAAACAGTTGGGCTAAGTTCGCGCGAAGCGTAAAGCCTCCGGCCTTTGTGGCGGAGGCTTTTTTATTGCCTGTTGAAAAGTGTCGGCATTTCCCGACAATGGCTTTTTCTGAGTGTCTCCAAATGGAGACATTTAATTATATGAATAATAAGAAATTATTTTTAATGCTATTCGGGTGTTGTTAAACAGCGACAGTGCGCTGAAAAGATAAACATCTTACCGTCGCGTGCGATAAATATAAAATGATTAAAAATCAATTAGTTAAATTATATGTTTGTGCATTGGCATAATACGTGCATAATATTACGCAGTGGCTCATTCAGCTTCCTTATGTCAGCCCCTTCGGGACGTGCTACATAAACTTCGAATGACGCACTCAAAGGTGCCTGCCGTCCACCTGCTGATAATTGCTTTGCTTTATCAGGCTTCGGGCGAAACGTCGAGTTAGGCACCGCCTAATTTCATAACAGAGCCGGGCTTATGCCCGGCTTTGTTGTTTCTGGCTTTCCCCCGGCGCGTTACTCAGCTAGCATCCCTGTATCTTTTCTTGCGAGAGCATTGCGTTGAAACGTTGGCTTATTTTCCCCCGCTCGCTGCGCCAGTTGGTGATGATGGCGTTTCTGTTGATTTTATTACCGCTGCTGGTGCTGGCCTGGCAGGCGTGGCAAAGCCTGAACGCCCTCAGCGCCCAGGCATTGCAAACCAACCGCACAACACTTATTGACGCGCGTCGCAGCGAAGCCATGACCAACGCGGCGTTGGAAATGGAGCGCAGTTACCGCCAGTATTGCGTGCTCGACGACGCCACGCTGGCGCGGGTGTATCAAAATCAGCGTAAACGTTATAGCGAAATGCTGGATGCCCATGCGGGCGTGCTGCCGGATGATAAGCTCTACCAGGCGCTACGCCAGGATCTGAACGATCTCGCCCAATTGCAGTGTAAAAACAGCGGTCCTTCCGCTTCAGCCTCCGAGCGGCTGGAAGCCTTTGCCGCCGCAAACACCGAAATGGTGCAATCCACCCGCGCGGTGGTGTTCTCCCGGGGTCAGCAATTACAGCTGGAAATCGCCGAACGCGGCCAGTTTTTTGGCTGGCAGGCGCTGGTGTTGTTTATGGTCAGTCTCGGCCTGGTGTTGCTGTTTACCCGTATGATCATCGGCCCGGTGAAGGGGATTGAACGGATGATCAACCGCCTGGGGGAAGGGCGATCGCTTGGTCATACCGTGGTGTTTAAAGGCCCGCGCGAGCTGCGCTATGTGGGTGAACGCATTATCTGGCTCAGTGAAAGGCTGGCGTGGCTGGAGTCTCAGCGTCATCAGTTTTTACGCCATCTGTCGCATGAGCTTAAAACCCCGCTCGCCAGTATGCGCGAAGGCACGGAGCTGCTTGCCGATGAAGTGGTGGGGCCGCTAACGGTGGAACAGAAAGAGGTGGTTGAGATCCTCGATGCCAGCAGCCGCAATCTGCAAAAACTCATTGAGCAATTACTGGACTATAACCGCAAGCTTGCCGACGGTGCGGTTGAGCTGGAAGAGGTGGAGATCGCGCCGCTGGTGGACATGGTTATCTCTGCTCACAGTTTGCCGGCGCGAGCTAAAATGATGCATACCGGGGTCACGCTCGACGTCGCGACCTGCCAGGCTGAACCGATGTTACTGATGAGCGTGCTGGATAATCTCTACTCTAACGCGGTGCACTATGGCGCTGAATCCGGTAACATTTATCTGCACAGCTATACTGCCGGCGCGCGGCTCTTTATTGACGTGGCAAATACCGGTACGCCTATCCCTGAAGCAGAACGCAGCATGATCTTCGAGCCCTTTTTTCAGGGCAGCCATCAACGAAAAGGGGCGGTAAAAGGCAGCGGGTTAGGGCTTAGCATTGCCAGAGATTGTATTCGTCGTATGCAGGGCGAATTGTATCTGGCAACCGATAGCGAAGCCGATGTCTGTTTCCGTATTGAGTTACCGCTCAATGTGCCGGTAAAAATAGATTAAATGAACCTGGACCTGGTAAGTATGTCGCATGTTTTTTCCCGCGTAATGAACGCGGTGTCACCGCACAATAAATGGCTTCGTGCGTTTCCTTGCCTGTTGCTGGCCGGATGCGTGGCGCAAAAGCCACAAAGCGCTATCCAGGATGGCCAGGAAGAACGACTCCCTGAGCACCAACTGGCGGATTTTCTCTCAACAGACTGTGATGACATCTGGCTGTTGTCAGGCCCGCATGTCGACACCAACCCGCTTTACTGGCTGCGCGCGATGGACTGCGCACAGCGTCTGGCACCGGCGGCGGCCCGTGCTGAAGCGCGTTCCTGGACGGACGATAACTGGTCCGCGACATTCCGCCGTGGCATTTTGCTCTCCAGCGCTAAAATCACACCGCTTGAACGGCGTGATTACACCACCCGGCTGGATGCTGTAAGCCCGACCATCCCGGCGCAGGTTCGCCCGCTGTTCCAGCTCTGGCGCGATAGCGAAATGTTGCAGTTACAACTGTCAGAAGAGCGCAGTCGCTACAGCAAACTGCAACAATCCACCGATAGCGAGCTGGATACGTTACGCCAGCAGCAGCAATTTTTACGTGAGCAACTGGAAACCACCACGCGCAAGCTGGAGACGCTGACTGATATCGAACGGCGGCTTTCCACGCGTAAGCCCGCACCAGCCGATCTGCCGGATAGCACGCGCCCGTCGAAAAACGACGGGAATCAGGAGGATGTAAAACCATGACAAGTCGCAAACCTGCCCATTTACTGCTGGTGGATGACGACCCGGGTCTGTTGAAGCTGCTGGGGTTGCGCCTGACCAGCGAGGGGTACAGCATTGTCACCGCCGAGAGCGGGCAGGAAGGATTGCGCATTCTGGCGCGGGAAAAGGTCGATCTGGTGATAAGCGATCTGCGCATGGATGAGATGGATGGCATGCAACTGTTTGCTGAGATCCAGCGCGTTCAGCCTGGCATGCCGGTGATTATCCTGACGGCGCATGGCTCAATACCGGATGCGGTGGCGGCTACGCAGCAGGGCGTCTTTAGCTTTCTCACCAAACCGGTGGATAAAGACGCGTTGTATAAAGCCATTGATGAGGCGCTGGAGCACAGCGGTTCGGCCACAGACGATCAGTGGCGTGAAAGCATTGTTACCCGTAGCCCGGTGATGCTGCGCTTGCTGGAGCAGGCACGAATGGTGGCGCAGTCCGATGTCAGCGTGCTGATCAACGGGCAAAGCGGGACCGGGAAGGAGATCCTCGCGCAGGCGATCCACAACGCCAGTCCTCGCAGTAAACGCGCGTTTATCGCCATCAACTGCGGCGCGTTACCGGAGCAATTGCTGGAGTCGGAACTGTTTGGTCATGCGCGTGGGGCGTTTACCGGCGCGGTCAGTAGCCGCGAAGGGCTGTTTCAGGCGGCGGAAGGCGGCACGCTGTTTCTTGATGAAATTGGCGATATGCCGATTCCGTTGCAGGTGAAATTGCTGCGTGTGCTGCAGGAGCGCAAAGTCCGCCCACTGGGCAGCAATCGCGATATTGATATTAATGTGCGTATTATTTCCGCCACCCACCGCGACCTGCCGAAAGCGATGGAGCGCGGTGAGTTTCGCGAAGACTTGTTCTACCGTCTGAATGTTGTGAACCTCAAAATCCCGGCACTGGCGGAGCGCGCGGAAGATATTCCGCTACTGGCGAACCATCTGCTGCGCCAGTCAGCGGATCGCCACAAACCCTTTGTTCGCGCCTTCTCCACCGATGCCATGAAACGGCTGATGACCGCGAGCTGGCCGGGCAATGTGCGCCAGCTGGTGAACGTGATTGAGCAGTGCGTGGCGCTGACATCCTCACCGGTGATCAGCGATGCGCTGGTTGAACAGGCGCTGGAAGGGGAAAACACGGCGTTGCCCACCTTTGTTGAAGCGCGTAACCAGTTTGAACTTAACTACCTGCGTAAACTGTTGCAAATCACCAAAGGTAATGTCACCCACGCCGCGCGGATGGCGGGGCGCAACCGTACTGAATTTTACAAATTACTCTCGCGACATGAGCTGGACGCCAACGACTTTAAGGAGTAATGGCGCGGTGAGTATGATACTGTGAGCAACCGATTACGATGCAGCAGACTGGCAAGAGCGTTTAAGGACCGACCATGAAAAAGATTGATGCGATTATTAAACCTTTCAAACTGGATGATGTGCGTGAAGCACTGGCGGAAGTCGGCATCACCGGGATGACGGTGACCGAAGTGAAAGGTTTTGGTCGCCAGAAAGGCCACACAGAACTTTACCGCGGCGCGGAATACATGGTGGACTTTCTGCCGAAAGTGAAAATTGAAATTGTGGTCACCGATGACATTGTTGATACCTGCGTGGATACCATTATCCGCACGGCGCAGACTGGCAAGATCGGCGACGGCAAAATCTTTGTCTTTGACGTTGCGCGCGTGGTGCGTATCCGTACCGGCGAAGAAGACGACGCGGCAATCTGATGTTGCTCCCTCACCCTGCCGGGTGAGGGAATGCCCGCTTACAGCACCTTATGCGGCCCAAAGCATTCGTAGTGGATATTCGTTTTGTCAACGCCGAGCGTCAACAGTTGCTGAGCGGCAAACTGCATAAATCCAACCGGTCCGCAGAGGTAAAACTGCATCATCGGGTCGCTGAATTTCCCTTCCAGTTGCGTTAAATCCATTAAACCTTCGCTGTTAAAACGACCCGCACTCCGATCTGCCGCTTCCGGTTGGCGATACCAGACATGCTGACAGAAGCGATCCAGTGATGATCCCAGTTTGCTGACTTCATCGGCGAAAGCGTGAACCAGGCCATTGTCGGCGGCATGGAACCAGTTTACCTGTGCGCTGTGTTGAGAGGCGGCAAGACTGTTCAGCATTGCCAGCATCGGGGTTTGCCCTACACCTGCGGAGATCAACGTGACCGGGGTCTCAGCAGACACATCCATAAAGAAATCCCCCGCTGGCGCGGCCAGGTGCACCACATCACCCGGTTGGGCTTTATCATGCAGCCACTCTGAAACCTGCCCGCCGCTTTCGCGTTTCACGGCAATGCGGTAGCTCTTCCCGTTCGGCTGGCGGGTCAGTGAGTACTGACGGATTTCCTGATGAGCAAAACCTTCCGGCTTCAGCCAGATGCCAAGATATTGCCCCGGCTGGTAAGCCGCGACCGGCTGATCGTCTACCGGTGCGAATTCAAAACTGGTGATTAATGCGCTCTGCGGGGTTTTCTCCAGCAAGCGGAACGCGCGTGTTCCTTGCCAACCGCCCTGTTTTTCCGCGTGCTCATGGTAAATCTGCGCTTCGCGATGAATAAACACCCCAGCCAGTACACCATAGGCTTTACCCCAGGCATCCAGTACCTCTTGTCCCGGGCTGAACATTTCATCCAGCGTTGCCAGCAGGTGCTCGCCGACAATGTTGTACTGCTCCGGCTGGATCTGAAAACTGGTGTGTTTCTGCGCGATCTTTTCGACAGCGGGCAGCAATGCCGCGAGGTTATCGATATTGCTGGCATAAGCGGCAATCGCGTTGAACAGCGCTTCACGCTGGTCGCCATTGCGCTGATTACTCATATTAAAGATCTCTTTCAGTTCCGGGTTGTGGCTGAACATCCGGTCGTAAAAATGTGCGGTGAGTTTAGGTCCGGTGGCGGCCAGCAGGGGAAGGGTGGCTTTGACCGTAGCGATGGTTTGAGCGTCGAGCATTATGGCTTCCTTTAGCGATGACTATTTAAAGTTGTATTTTAAATGCATCTTATAGCGCAGCGCACAGCCTTGTAAAGAGCGGGCCATGTAAAGGGATTTGCATCGTGAATAAGTTGCATCACAAACCTGAAAAGAAATCCGCTTAAATGGTGAAGTCCGTTATCGCTCAAACCCTTGCCTGGCGCGGAGCCAATCGTTTGCGTAAAAACCTTTGTCAAGACCTGTTATCAGGATATTAATCAGTTATACTGTGAGCCGTTCCCCAAATTGGGCCCTCATTTAGAGTTGTTTTTGTTAGCTGAGTCAGGAGATGCGGATGTTAAAGCGTGAAATGAACATTGCCGATTATGATGCCGAACTGTGGCAGGCTATGGAGCAGGAAAAAGTACGTCAGGAAGAACACATTGAACTGATCGCCTCCGAAAACTACACCAGCCCGCGTGTAATGCAGGCTCAGGGTTCTCAGCTGACGAACAAATACGCCGAAGGTTACCCGGGTAAACGCTACTACGGCGGTTGTGAATATGTCGACATCGTTGAGCAACTGGCGATCGACCGTGCAAAAGAGCTGTTCGGCGCTGATTATGCCAACGTCCAGCCGCATTCAGGTTCACAGGCGAACTTCGCGGTGTACACCTCTCTGCTGGAGCCGGGCGATACCGTACTGGGTATGAACCTGGCGCACGGTGGTCACCTGACTCACGGTTCCCCGGTTAACTTCTCCGGTAAACTGTATAACATCGTGCCTTACGGCATCGATGAAACCGGTCATATTGATTACAACGACCTGAACGCGCAGGCGCAGAAACACAAACCGAAAATGATCATCGGTGGTTTCTCGGCTTATTCCGGCGTGGTTGACTGGGCAAAAATGCGTGAAATCGCTGACAGCATCGGTGCATACCTGTTTGTGGATATGGCGCACGTCGCTGGTCTGGTTGCCGCAGGCGTTTACCCGAACCCGGTTCCGCATGCGCACGTGGTGACCACCACGACCCACAAAACGCTGGCTGGCCCGCGCGGTGGTTTGATCCTGGCGAAAGGCGGCAGCGAAGAGCTGTACAAAAAACTGAACTCTGCTGTGTTCCCTGGCGGCCAGGGCGGCCCGCTGATGCACGTGATTGCCGGTAAAGCGGTGGCGCTGAAAGAAGCGATGGAGCCGGAGTTCAAAACCTACCAGCAGCAGGTCGCGAAAAACGCCAAAGCGATGGTGGAAGTGTTCCTGAGCCGGGGTTACAAAGTGGTGTCCGGCGGTACGGATAATCACCTGTTCCTGCTGGATCTGGTGGATAAAAACCTGACCGGTAAAGAAGCGGATGCCGCGCTGGGCCGCGCTAACATCACCGTTAACAAAAACAGCGTACCGAACGATCCTAAAAGCCCGTTTGTCACCTCCGGTATCCGTATCGGTAGCCCGGCGGTAACCCGTCGCGGCTTCAAAGAAGCGGAAGTGAAAGAGCTGGCTGGCTGGATGTGCGACGTGCTGGATAGCATCAATGACGAAGCGGTGATTGAACGCACCAAACAGAAAGTGCTGGATATCTGCGCTCGCTTCCCGGTTTACGCATAAGTTTCAGTTGAGTCAAACGAAAGCCCCGAAAGGGGCTTTTTTACGTCTTATTGCAGCCCGGCGTAACCGTGGATGCCCATATAAATCCCTACGGCTGCGATCAATGCACTGGAAAAGTAGGGGGCTTTACGCGCCAGCGTATTAAAGCCGGACCAGCGTTTTGCCGCCTGCTGTACGCTGACTGCCGCGCCCACGCCGACGGCGACCAGCGTCAATGCCAGGCCAATACTGAAACAGACCACCATCGTGGCGCCTAACGTCAGCGCTTTAAGCTGAATACAGATAAGCAGAATGGTGATGGCCGCCGGGCACGGGATCAAACCTCCGGTCAGGCCGAACAGCAGAATCTGTCCGTTGGTGACTTCTCCACCGTTGAAACGACGCTCAATATCCCGGGCGTGCGCCCGTTCATGCGCATCCTGGTACTCCTCTTCCTGTTTTGCTGCGCTTCGCATGGCGAGGATCGTTGGCTGTGCACGCACCGCAGACAGTTGTGGCTGAAAGATTAACCCACGCGGCTGAGGAGCGTGGTCGTCATGATGATGATGATGATCGTCATGATGATCGTGGTGGTGATGCCCCGCGCGTCGGGCGTTTTCCCCTTGCCATGTCCGCCAGAACATCCACGTTGCAGTACCGAGGATCACCACGGCGGAGATCATTTGCAGCCAAGGTTCCACCGACTGCGCGGTAAATTTCTGGCTGATAAACATCCCACCCAATGCGATCAGCCAGACTACCGCGGTATGAGAGACCGTGGCCGCCAGCCCTAACATGATGGCCTGTTTAACCGTGCCTTTGATAGCGATAATAAACGCTGCCATCATGGTCTTTGAATGCCCTGGCTCCAGGCCATGCAGGGCGCCGAGCAGAATAGCGCTGGGAATAAAAAACCAGGCGTTCCCTTGCTGTAAAAGTATGGTGAAGTCATTCATGAGAATAATTTTCGGTAACATTTTGTGCGTTTAAATCTACTCCCCCCCAGTAAAAAATACTACCCCCCAGTAGAAATAAACTCCCCCCCAGTTGATGCATGGTATGCTATCGTCAGTTACGCACGATGAAACTGAGGTCGGTATGTCGCACACCATTCGGGATAAACGAAAGCTAAAAGCGCGGGCGAGCAAAATAGAAGGGCAGGTGGTTGCGCTGAAAAAAATGCTCGACGAACCGCATGAATGCGCGCAGGTTTTGCAGCAAATCGCGGCTATCCGCGGTGCGGTCAATGGCTTAATGCGCGAAGTGATCAAAGGGCACCTGACCGATCATATCGTCCATGAAAGCGATGAAATTAAGCGCGAAGCAGACCTGGATGTCGTGTTAAGCGTGCTGGATTCTTACATCCGCTAGTCCGCCACGCCTTGTTATCTGATTGTTACTTGCCAGCCCGGCTATTTGCCGCCAGACTATCGCCTCCATTCAGGAGGAAATCATGGTTCTGCAGTCCACGCGCTGGCTGGCGCTCGCTTATTTCACCTACTTTTTCAGCTACGGCATTTTCTTACCTTTCTGGAGCGTCTGGCTCAAAGGCGTGGGGTTAACCCCGGAAATCATCGGTATGTTGCTGGGCGCAGGCCTGGTGGCGCGTTTCCTGGGTAGTCTGCTTATTGCGCCACGCGTTAGCGATCCGTCCCGTCTGATTACTGCGTTGCGTGTGCTGGCGCTGGTGACATGTCTGTTTGCGCTTGCCTTTTATGCGGGCAGCCACGTGGCCTGGCTGACGGTGGTGATTGTGGGCTTTAACCTCTTCTTCTCGCCGCTGGTGCCGCTGACCGACGCACTGGCCGGTACCTGGCAAAAACAATTCCCCATGGACTATGGCCGCGTCAGGGTCTGGGGATCGATTGCTTTTGTGATTGGCTCTGCGCTGACCGGTAAGCTGGTGAGTCTGTATGACTATCGGGCGGTTCTGGCGATGCTGACGCTTGGCGTGGCATCCATGCTGCTGGGCATGCTGCTGCGGCCCTCCGTCTTACCGCAGGGTGAACAGCGCCATCAGGAAGGTGCTGGCTGGCAGGCATGGCGTCAATTGATTGTCCAGAACTGGCGTTTTCTCGCCTGCGTCTCCTTGCTGCAAGGCGCTCATGCCGCCTATTACGGTTTTAGCGCGATCTACTGGCAATCTGCCGGGTATTCCGCTTCGACAGTGGGTTACCTCTGGTCGTTGGGCGTGGTCGCGGAAGTGATCATCTTCACGCTCAGCAATCGTCTGTTCCGTCGCTTCAGCGCGCGCGACTTGTTGCTGCTTTCCGCATTTTCCGGGCTGGTGCGTTGGAGCCTGATGGGCTGGACCACCGACTTACCCTGGTTGATTGTCGCGCAAATCCTGCACTGTGGAACTTTCACCGTGTGCCACCTGGCGGGCATGCGTTATATCTCGGCGCGCAAGGGCAGCGAAGTGATCCGTTTGCAGGCGGTCTACTCCGCCGTTGCGATGGGGGGCAGCATTGCATTGATGACCATGATTGCCGGGTTCTTGTTTGAGCATCTGCATCAGGGGCTGTTCTGGGTGATGGCGCTGCTGGCGATCCCGGCCATCTTCTTGCGACCGAGAGTCTCCGCGCAGCAGTCCGTCGCCAGTTAGGTTAGCACTCCAGCATGGCGCGAATATGCTGCTGTTGCTGAGCGCTTAATGGACCATCGGTGTGGATCAGCGGTGGCGAAAAGAGCGGTAGCGGCGTGGTGTACGGCGTGATAATCAATGTGACATCGCGCGGTGCGCCTTGCTGGCGAAACTCAGCCAGTGGCAGATAGTTAATCGTGAGCGGCAGCAGCGTTAATTCACGTAGCTGTTGCTCTATTTCCTGTTCCCGCGCACTGTCTTCGCCGGTAATTAACACCACCTGCTTTTCATGTAAATCGCTCTCCTGCATCAGCCAGGCACCGAAAATCACCGCTACCAGACCGGCTTCTTCATCGCTGAAACGCAGACTGTACTCCTCTTCCAACTCTTGCAACGCGCTGCGGGTCGTGCGCATCAAGCGCGGGTAGAGTTGATGGATCTCCTCCGGCAGACTGTTATCAATGCCGATGCCAAACAGGCTGCGATCCAGCGCCTGCGCCAGATGGATATAGAGCTGTGCGGTGAGTCCTTGCTCATCACTAAAGCGCAGGCCCGCCAGATCGCGAAAACGGACAATCATCCGGTTGATAGCCTGTTGTAGCCGCCGATCCTGGTGATGGCTGTCGCGCAGAGGGTCGGGGATCCGCACCATCATAAATAACAGCGACAGGAACAGATGCTCACTCTCCTGCGGATGCGCGATCACACGCCGCCGCCAGTGGCGGACAATATCTTGCGCTACCTGATACTCCTCGCGCATCTGCGTCCAGCTTTGTTGCACCGGGTTGAACTCCGGCGTGTGTCCATGGTGGTTTTGCAATAAGCAATATTGCAGATAGAGACGCAAAAATTGTATATCCCGGCACTCAAAGGAGCGTTGCAGGCGGCGGGCACACAGATTAATTAACGCGCGTAAATTGGTATCGTCATACAGGGTTCTGGCGATCCCTTGCTGCCTGAGCGCGGTTTTTAACGCCGGGGTAAAATGCTGCGTGATAAATTGCGGGCAGAGCCGGAGTGCGCGCCGCAGCCAGTGCAGCAGGCATAAACGCTGATCCAGCGTTGCACCTTCAATCCGGTAGCCGCCGTTATGCTGCGACACGATGGAAAGCCGATGGTAGCGGTGGATCTCGTTTTCGGTCTCGGCAAGATCCTGGCGTGCTACATGGTCATCCACGCCATTCATGGCACTGATATGTTCCATGGTGACATGCTGCCCCGGCAGCGCCAGCATCAGCAGTACCTGGCAGCGTCGCTGCGGACTGGAGAGCGCAGATGGGGGCGTCATTACAATTGTCATCTGTCAGATTCCAGTTAGGGGTGTTTGATAAGCGTAGTTAAAGCTATGCTGTGCGATAGCGCAGCCGCTGCTCTTTCCTTCAGGATTGCCGGAGAGCATCACAGAATTTTTCACGTGAGGAATACATGCAAGTAGTTAAACAGTGCGCCTGGGGTGTTTTTCTCGCGCTTTTATCATTCTCAGTGGCGGCGCACCCCCATAGCTTTATCCGCCTGAAAACAGAAGTGTTAGCCGACAACGGGCAGTTTACCGGCCTGAAAATGCGCTGGACGATGGATGAGATCACCTCGGCGGATTTGTTGTACGACGCGGGGAATGCGAAACCCGGTGAGGAAATCTGGAAAAAACTGGCGGCGGAAGTCATGGCTAACGTATTAGGTCAGCACTATTTTACCGAAGTGTGGCACGGTGGGCAGAAGGTGAAGTTTCTCAACCGACCCACGGAATACGGTATGGAGCGGGAGGGGCATCAGGCGGTGTTGACATTTATTCTGCCTCTCGCACAACCGCAACCTCTTCACGGTCAGACATACACGTTTGCTACCTTCGATCCCACCTATTATGTGGACATGAGTTACGAGCACGATAGCGATGCTTCGCTGCCCGGCGCGCTGCAAACGTCATGCAACGTGGCGGTGCATACCCCGAAACCTGGCGAAGAGGTGTTGAATTATGCCCAGTCGCTGGACAAAGAAGATGCCCCGGAGGAAGACATGCAACTGGGTAAACAATTCGCGCAGACGGTGACGCTGGCATGTCAGTAATCCCGGCAAGCACGCTGCGCAAACGGCGCTTGCTGCACTGGTGGCCGTTGGCGCTCTTTGTATTGTGCGCCGTGGCTGGCGCGTTCTGGCTGTGGCAAGCCTGGCCGCAGGTGATGGTAAAAAGCGTGGTCTGGCAGCGCGATGTGAATATGCAGATGAGCGGCCTGCTAAAAAGCGTGGCGGAAAACCCCGGCAAAACGGGCGGCTCGCTGCTGCTGTTCAGTTTTGTCTATGGCGTGCTGCATGCGCTGGGGCCAGGGCATGGCAAAGTGGTGATCACTACCTGGCTGGCGACCCATCCATCGAAACTGAAATCGGGTATTGCGCTGACGCTGGCGTCTTCTTTATTACAGGGACTGGTGGCGATTGTGCTGGTGGTCGTCGTGTTAAGCATACTGGCGCTGCCTGCACGTCAGTTGCATTTGAGCGGCTACTGGCTGGAAAAGGGCAGTTATCTGCTGGTTGGCGCACTGGGTGTGCTGCTGTGCTGGCGGGCCGTAAAGCAACTGCGTACGCTGCTGAAAAAGCCGGTGTTCCGGTCTTTTACCCCGCATCATGTGCATCATGAAAGCTGTGGCTGCGGGCATCACCATCTCCCTTCGCCGTCGCAACTGCAACGTGGCGAGGACTGGCGTGCACGGCTGGTCATCGTCTTGTCGATGGGCATGCGGCCCTGTTCCGGGGCGATTATGGTGCTGCTGTTCAGTAAGGTGATTGGCGTGTTTGCCTGGGGGGTTGCTTCTGCGCTGGCAATGGCGGCGGGTACGTCGCTGACCATCAGTTCGCTGGCGTTGTTGGTGCATGGCTTTCGCCAGTTGGCGGTAAAACTCAGCGGCAATCAGGCTCCATCGCTGTGGCGGCAGGTTGGCTGGACGACACTGGCGCTGGCCGGGGGCGTGCTATTGGTTTGTGCGGCGGGAGTGATGTGGGTCAGTGCATTACCACCGGGCGGCGGTTTACGCCCCTTTTGAGGTTGATAGCCCGATACGCGTAGCGCCGTCGGGCTATCAATCAATGCGTTAGCGTTTCAGCGCGTCGCTCAGTTCTTCGCGCATATTCGCCAGCATGGATTTCACCACACGCGGGTTACCGGCGACGATGTTGCCGGTCATCATATAGTTATGACCGCCAGTGAAATCACACACCAGACCGCCCGCTTCACGCACCAGCAGTTCGCCGGCAGCAAAATCCCACGGCTTCAGCGCGATCTCAAAGAAACCATCAACGCGACCTGCGGCAACGTAGGCCAGATCCAGCGCAGCGGAACCGGTGCGGCGGAAATCGGCGCATTCGGTGAACAGTTTGCCAACGATATTCATATAGGTAGTGGCGTGCTGTTTGGCTTTGAACGGGAAGCCGGTCGCCAGGATGGTGCCATCCAGATCGCGGGCAGTGCTGCCACGCAGACGGTAACCGTTGAGCTGTGCGCCCTGGCCGCGAGTGGCGGTGAACAGTTCGTTGCGCATCGGATCGTAAACCACCGCGACTTCAGTGCGGCCTTTAATACGAACAGCGATAGATACCGCGAAGTGCGGCAGACGTTTGATGAAGTTGGTGGTGCCATCCAGTGGATCGATAACCCATTGTACATCCTGGTCAGCGCCTTCGTGCTCACCACTCTCTTCAGTGATGATGGTGTGTTGCGGGTAAGATTTGCGGATGGTGTCAATAATCACCGCTTCGGCGGCTTTATCAACGTTAGTCACGAAATCATTGCTGCCTTTCTGGCTGGTTTCTACGGTGTCAGGGGTTTCGTAGTTTTTGGCAATTAAATTACCCGCCTTGCGCGCAGCACGCACGGCGATGTTCAGCATCGGATGCATCGGTCTCTCTCACTGGATGTTAAAGAACGGAAAACGGCGCGTATGATAGCAGCGAATTCGGATTATGTCTTCGCTTTATGGTAATATGCGCAAATATTCTTTAGCCGTTGAAAATCTATGCTGCAAAATATTCGAATTGTGCTGGTGGAGACCTCTCACACTGGCAATATGGGCTCCGTTGCCCGCGCGATGAAAACAATGGGGTTAACCAATCTGTGGCTGGTTAATCCGCTGGTTAAACCGGACTCTCAGGCTATTGCGCTCGCCGCAGGCGCCAGCGATGTGATTGGCAATGCAAACATTGTCGATACGCTGGATGAAGCACTGGCCGGTTGCAGCCTGGTGGTTGGCACCAGCGCACGCTCGCGTACGTTGCCGTGGCCGATGCTGGATCCGCGTGAATGTGGTCTGAAAAGCGTTGCCGAGGCGGAGCATGCGCCGGTTGCGCTGGTCTTTGGCCGTGAACGCGTAGGTCTGACCAACGATGAACTGCAAAAATGCCACTACCACGTCGCCATCGCCGCTAATCCGGAATACAGTTCGCTGAACCTGGCGATGGCGGTGCAGGTGATTGCTTATGAAGTGCGCATGGCCTGGCTGGCAACGCAGGAAAGCGATGCCCCGACCACTGATCATGAAGAGACGCCGTACCCGCTGGTGGACGATCTTGAGCGCTTTTATGGGCACCTGGAACAAACGCTGCTGGCAACCGGTTTTATTCGCGAAAGCCATCCTGGCCAGGTGATGAATAAACTGCGACGTCTGTTCACGCGCGCACGTCCGGAAAGCCAGGAACTGAATATCCTGCGCGGCATTCTGGCGTCCATTGAGCAGAACCAAAAGCAATAGCGCTGGACGGCGGCTTTGCTTTATCTGACTCGTAGACCAGAAAAGCAGGCGCGCCATCGGGTCATAAACACCACAGCACGAAACGACAAATACCTGACTAAAACAGTCAACTAAATAGTTGACCAATTTAGTCAGGAATGTCAGACTTGCGACTGCTATGCAACATTAACATTTTAATAATAATCCCCGGGCAGGGGCGAGTCTGAGGCTAGTAAGACATGAGACTGACATCTAAAGGGCGTTATGCCGTGACCGCAATGCTGGACGTTGCACTCAACTCTGAATCAGGCCCGGTTCCGTTGGCCGATATTTCAGAGCGTCAGGGAATTTCACTCTCCTATCTGGAGCAGTTGTTCTCCCGTCTGCGTAAGAATGGCCTGGTGGCCAGCGTACGTGGCCCGGGCGGCGGTTACCTGCTGGGTAAAGAAGCGGGCAGCATTGCCGTCGGCGAAGTGATTAGCGCCGTTGACGAATCCGTGGACGCGACCCGTTGCCAGGGTAAAAGCGGCTGCCAGGGCGGCGATAAGTGCCTGACCCACGCGCTGTGGCGCGATCTGAGTGACCGTCTGACCGACTTTTTAAATAACATCACGCTGGGCGAACTGGTGAATAACCAGGAAATCCTCGACGTCTCCGGCAGACAGCACTCCCACGAATCTCATCGCACGACCCGCGCACAAGACGCTATCGACGTTAAACTGCGCGCATAATAAAAAAACAGTATTCAGAATCGGGCCAGGGCACAGTTATGTGCCCTGTTAACACGGTCGTACATCCAGCCGGTTGCCTGATTCCTTGCATTTGAGCGATGTACGGAGTTTAAAGAGCAATGAAATTACCGATTTATCTCGACTACTCCGCAACCACGCCGGTGGATCCGCGTGTTGCCGAGAAAATGATGCAGTTTCTGACCCTGGACGGGACCTTTGGTAACCCTGCTTCCCGTTCACACCGTTTTGGCTGGCAAGCTGAAGAGGCAGTCGACATTGCCCGTAATCAGATTGCTGAGCTGGTTGGCGCCGATCCGCGTGAGATCGTCTTCACTTCCGGTGCAACCGAATCCGACAACCTGGCGATTAAAGGTGCGGCCAACTTTTATCAGAAAAAAGGCAAGCACATTATCACCAGCAAAACCGAACATAAAGCCGTGCTGGATACCTGTCGCCAGTTAGAGCGCGAAGGTTTTGAAGTAACTTACCTGGCGCCGCAGAGCAACGGCATTATCGACCTGAAAGAGCTGGAAGCGGCGATGCGTGAAGACACCATCCTCGTATCCATCATGCATGTGAACAACGAAATCGGCGTCGTGCAGGACATCGCAACCATCGGCGAAATGTGCCGTGCGCGCGGTATTATCTACCACGTTGATGCGACGCAGAGCGTCGGTAAACTGCCTATCGACCTGAGCCAGTTGAAAGTGGATTTGATGTCCTTCTCCGGCCATAAAATCTACGGACCAAAAGGTATTGGCGCGCTGTACGTACAACGTAAACCGCGTGTACGCATTGAAGCGCAAATGCACGGCGGCGGTCATGAGCGCGGTATGCGTTCCGGTACCCTGCCTGTTCACCAGATCGTCGGTATGGGTGAAGCCTACCGCATCGCCAAAGAAGAGATGGCGACGGAAATGGAGCGTCTGCGCGGGCTGCGTAGCCGTCTGTGGAACGGCATCAACGATATCGAAGAAGTTTACCTGAACGGTGACCTGGAGCACGGCGCGCCGAACATTCTCAACGTCAGCTTTAACTACGTTGAAGGCGAGTCGCTGATCATGGCGCTGAAAGACCTGGCTGTTTCTTCTGGTTCTGCCTGTACGTCTGCAAGCCTGGAACCGTCCTACGTGCTGCGCGCGCTGGGCATGAATGATGAGCTGGCGCACAGCTCCATCCGTTTCTCTTTAGGGCGTTTTACCACCGAAGAAGAGATCGACTACACCATCGCTCTGGTGCGTAAATCCATTGGTCGTCTGCGCGAACTCTCCCCGCTGTGGGACATGTTCAAACAGGGCGTGGATTTAACCACTATCGAATGGGCTCATCATTAATAACGGTTGCGCAAACAGGAGAATTTAGAATGGCTTATAGCGAAAAAGTAATCGATCACTACGAAAATCCGCGCAACGTGGGCTCTTTTGACAATGGCGACGATAGCGTCGGCAGCGGTATGGTTGGCGCACCGGCGTGCGGCGACGTGATGAAACTGCAGATCAAAGTGAACGATAAAGGCATTATCGAAGACGCACGTTTCAAAACCTACGGTTGCGGTTCCGCCATCGCCTCCAGCTCGCTGGTGACCGAATGGGTGAAGGGCAAATCTCTGGACGAAGCACAGGCGATCAAAAACACCGATATCGCCGAAGAGCTGGAACTGCCGCCAGTGAAAATTCACTGCTCCATTCTGGCGGAAGATGCGATTAAAGCCGCCATCGCGGATTACAAAAGCAAACAAGAAGCGAAATAAGGCAGGAGGTTGTTGTCATGTCCATTAGCCTGAGCGACAGTGCTGCCGCGCGAGTCAATACCTTCCTGGCCAACCGCGGTAAAGGGTTTGGTCTGCGTCTGGGGGTCAGAACCTCCGGTTGTTCTGGTATGGCCTATGTACTGGAATTTGTTGATGCGCCGAATGAAGAAGATACGGTGTTTGAAGACAAAGGCGTGAAGGTCGTGGTCGACGGCAAAAGCCTGCAATTCCTCGACGGTACTCAACTGGACTTCGTCAAAGAAGGCCTGAACGAAGGGTTCAAATTTACCAACCCGAACGTGAAAGATGAGTGCGGTTGCGGCGAAAGCTTCAACGTTTAATCGCCATCACTGATGACCCCACCGCAGGCCTCTGTGCGTGGGGTTTGTTTCGATTGCACACCCGGAACTGTTATGGATTACTTCACCCTCTTTGGGTTGCCAGCCCATTACCCACTCGATACGCAGGCGCTGGCGACACGTTTCCAGGATCTACAGCGTCAGTTTCATCCTGACCGCTTTGCCAGCCAGCCGCAGGCTGAGCAACTTGCCGCCGTGCAGCAATCTGCCACCATTAATCAGGCCTGGCAAACATTACGCAACCCGCTGACGCGCGCCGAATACCTGTTGTCCTTACATGGGTTTGATTTAGCCTCCGAGCAGCACACGGTGCGGGATACCGCCTTTTTGATGGAGCAACTGGAGCTGCGCGAAGAGCTGGACGAGATTGAGCGTGCGGAAGATGCAACGCGACTGGAAGCTTTCCAGACGCGCGTGAAAGGGATGTACGACGCGCGCCATAAGTTAATGGTAGAACAGTTAGATACTCAAACGTGGGACGCAGCGGCGGATACCGTGCGTAAACTGCGTTTTCTCGATAAACTGCGCAGCGCAACAGAACAACTCGAAGAAAAACTGCTCGGTTTTTAATTTTTGGAAGCAAACAATGGCCTTATTACAAATCAGTGAGCCCGGCCTGAGCGCCGCACCGCATCAGCGTCGCCTGGGGGCGGGCATCGACCTTGGCACCACCAATTCGCTGGTTGCCACCGTGCGCAGCGGTCAGGCGGAAACGCTGGCCGACAGCGAAGGTCGCCATTTACTCCCTTCCGTGGTGAACTACCAGGCGGACAGCCACAGTGTGGGTTATGACGCCCGCCGCAACGCCGCGCTGGATCCGCTCAACACCATCAGCTCGGTAAAACGCCTGATGGGCCGTAGCCTCGCGGACATCCAGGCGCGCTACCCGCATTTGCCATGGCAGTTCCAGCCCAGCGAAAACGGCCTGCCGATGATTGTCACCGAGGCCGGTCTGGTTAACCCGATTCGTGTCTCTGCCGATATCCTCAAAACCCTTGCTGAACGCGCGCAACAGACGCTGTCTGGCGATCTCGACGGCGTGGTGATCACGGTCCCTGCCTATTTTGATGACGCACAACGTCAGGGCACAAAAGACGCCGCACGTCTGGCGGGTCT
Organism: Kosakonia sp. N21; assembly: GCF_050587465.1. Classification (NCBI taxonomy): domain Bacteria; kingdom Pseudomonadati; phylum Pseudomonadota; class Gammaproteobacteria; order Enterobacterales; family Enterobacteriaceae; genus Kosakonia; species Kosakonia sp. N21. The sequence continues at coordinate 51,745 of NZ_JBOBHR010000001.1, forward strand.
GCACGTGCTGCGCCTGCTGAACGAACCTACCGCGGCAGCCATTGCTTACGGTCTGGATTCGGGCAAAGAGGGGGTGATCGCCGTGTACGATCTTGGCGGCGGCACCTTTGATATCTCCATCCTGCGTCTTAGTCGTGGGGTGTTTGAAGTACTGGCCACCGGCGGTGATTCAGCTCTGGGTGGCGATGATTTTGACCACCTGTTGGCGGACTTTATTCGCGAGCAGGCGGGGCTTGACGATCGCAGCGATGCACGCCTGCAGCGTGAACTGCTGGATGCGGCCATTGCCGCGAAAATTACGCTGAGCGATGCCGACAGCGCCGCTGTCGATGTGGCGGGCTGGCAGGGCGTGATCACGCGCGCACAGTTCGACGATCTGATCGCAACGCTGGTGAAACGTACGCTGCTCTCTTGCCGCCGCGCGCTGAAAGATGCGGGCGTGGAAGCGCAAGAGGTGCTGGAAGTGGTGATGGTCGGCGGCTCAACCCGCGTGCCGCTGGTGCGCGAACGTGTGGGTGAGTTTTTTGGCCGCACGCCGTTGACGTCGATCGATCCGGATAAAGTTGTCGCCATTGGCGCAGCGATTCAGGCGGACATTCTGGTCGGCAACAAGCCGGACAGCGAAATGCTGCTGCTGGATGTGATCCCGCTGTCGCTCGGGCTTGAAACCATGGGCGGCCTGGTGGAGAAAGTGATCCCGCGTAATACCACTATTCCGGTCGCGCGCGCGCAGGAGTTCACCACCTTTAAAGATGGTCAGACTGCGATGTCCATCCATGTGATGCAGGGTGAGCGTGAACTGGTGCAGGACTGCCGCTCTCTGGCGCGTTTCGCGCTGCGGGGCATTCCGGCGCTTCCCGCTGGCGGCGCGCATATCCGCGTTACCTTCCAGGTGGATGCCGACGGTCTGCTGAGCGTGACCGCCATGGAGAAATCCACCGGGGTGGAAGCCTCTATTCAGGTGAAACCGTCATACGGTCTGACCGATGGCGAAATCGCCGACATGATCAAAGACTCCATGAGTTTTGCCGGGCAGGACGTGAAAGCACGTATGCTGGCAGAACAGAAAGTGGAAGCCGCGCGTGTACTGGAAAGTTTGTCCGGTGCGCTCGCCGCTGACGCCGCGCTGTTAAGCGCCGCAGAGCGTGCGGTTATCGACGAGGCGGTGGCGCAATTGCGCGCCGTTGCCGGGGGCGATGATACCGGCGCGATAGAACAAGCCATTAAAAATGTAGATAAACAAACCCAGGAATTCGCCGCCCGCCGCATGGACCAATCCGTGCGTACCGCGCTGAAAGGCCATTCCGTCGACGAGGTTTAATATGCCTAAAATTGTTTTTCTGCCTCATCAGGACCTCTGTCCGGATGGCGCAGTTCTGGAAGCGAAGAGCGGTGAAACCATTCTTGATGTCGCCCTGCGCGGCGGCATTGAGATTGAACACGCCTGCGAAAAATCCTGCGCCTGCACCACCTGCCACTGTGTTGTGCGCGAGGGCTTCGACTCTCTGCCGGAAAGCAGTGAAGACGAAGACGACATGCTGGATAAAGCCTGGGGTCTGGAGCCGGAAAGCCGTTTAGGCTGCCAGGCGCGCGTCACCGATGAAGATCTGGTGGTTGAGATCCCGCGTTACACCATCAACCACGCGCGGGAGCACTGATATGGGGCTGAAGTGGACCGACAGCCGTGAAATCGGCGAGGCGCTGTATGACAGTCGCCCGGATCTGGATCCGAAGACCGTTCGTTTCACCGATATGCATCAGTGGATCTGCGAACTGGAAGAGTTTGATGATGATCCGAATGCATCGAATGAAAAAATTCTCGAAGCGATTCTGCTAGTCTGGTTAGACGAAGCATCGTAATCATCTAACGGGCTGCCTTCGGGCGGCCCGTTTTCACGAATGCGCTAATAAGGATAAATACAATGACAGAAGCCATGAAAATTACGTTAACCACGCAACCTGCTGATGCGCGCTGGGGTGAAAAAGCGACGTACAGCATCAATAATGACGGCATCGCTCTGCACCTGAACGGGAAAGACGATTTGGGGCTTATCCAGCGTGCGGCGCGTAAAGTCGACGGCCTGGGCATTAAGCACGTTGCACTGAGCGGTGAGGGCTGGAATGCCGATCGTAGCTGGGCGTTCTGGGCGGGTTACAAAGGGCCGAAAGGCACGCGCAAAGTGGAGTGGGCGGCGCTTGATGAGGCTGAGCAGAAAGAGCTGGATAGCCGCCTGAAAGTCATTGACTGGGTACGCGACACCATCAATGCCCCGGCGGAAGAGCTGGGTCCGGAACAACTGGCGCAGCGCGCGGTGGATCTGCTGCACAGTGTCGGTGGCGACCACGTTTCTTACCGCATCACCAAAGGTGAAGATCTGCGTGAGCAGAACTACCTTGGCTTGCATACCGTTGGTCGGGGTTCCGAACGTCCGCCCGTTTTGCTGGCGCTGGACTATAACCCAACCGGTAACCCGGACGCGCCGGTGTTTGCCGCGCTGGTCGGTAAAGGCATTACCTTCGATTCCGGCGGTTACAGCATTAAACAGAGCGCGTTTATGGATTCAATGAAATCCGATATGGGCGGCGCGGCACTGGTCACCGGTGCGCTGGCTTTCGCCATTAATCGCGGCCTGAACAAACGCGTCAAACTGTGGCTCTGCTGCGCCGACAACCTGATCAGCGGCAACGCCTTCAAACTGGGCGATATTATCCACTACCGTAACGGTAAAACCGTTGAGATCATGAATACCGATGCGGAAGGGCGCCTGGTACTGGCCGATGGCCTGATCGACGCTTCCGCGCAGAAACCGGAACTGATCATTGATGCGGCAACGCTGACAGGCGCGGCGAAAACCGCACTGGGCAACGATTACCACGCGTTGTTCAGCTTTGACGATGCGCTGGCGGGCCGCTTGCTGAACAGTGCTACCGCCGAGAATGAACCGTTCTGGCGTTTGCCGCTGGCGGAGTTCCACCGCAGCCAGCTGCCGTCGAACTTTGCCGAGCTGAACAATACCGCCAGCGCGGCCTTCCCGGCTGGCGCGAGCACCGCTGCCGGTTTCCTGTCGCACTTTGTGGAAAACTATCAGCAGGGTTGGTTGCATATCGACTGTTCCGCCACCTACCGGAAAGCAGCGGTAGAACAGTGGGCGGCAGGGGCAACGGGCCTGGGTGTGCGCACGCTCGCGAATCTGTTAACGGCTGAGTAATATTTTACTTTTACCCTCGCCCTGATTCTCTCCCTTCCTGGGAGAGGGCCGGGGTGAGGGTTAATTTTTCGGAACTTGTATGTCGGAAACCAAAAACGAATTAGAAACCCTGCTGGAGCAGGCGGCGACCGAGCCGGCGTATCGTCCGGCGTTTTTCCGCACGCTGCTGGACTCCACCGTATGGGTGCCGGGAACCGCGGCGGAAGGTGAAGCGATTGTTGAAGATAGCGCGCTGGATTTGCAGCACTGGGAAAAAGATGACGGAACATCGGTGATCCCGTTCTTTACCTCACTGGAAGCGCTGCAACAGGCCGTTGAAGATGAACAAGCGTTTGTGGTGATGCCCGCCCGCACGCTGTTTGAGATGACGCTGGGGGAAACGTTGTTTCTCAACGCCAAACTGCCGACAGGCAAAGAGTTTACCCCACGCGAAATCAGTCACCTGGTCGGTGAAGAGGGTAGCCCGTTAAGCCAGCAGGAAGTGCTGGAGGGCGGTAGCGCGTTGCTGCTGTCTGAAGTGGCGGAACCGCCAGCGCAGATGGTGGACTCCCTGACCACGCTGTTTAAAAGCATCAAAACCGTGAAACGCGCTTTTCTCTGTTCAATAAAAGAGAAAGCTGATGAGCAGGCGAACCTGTTGATCGGTATTGAAGCGGAAGGGGATATCGAAGAGATTATTCACGCGGCGGGCAGCGTAGCGACGGATACCTTGCCGGGCGATGAACCTATCGATATTTGCCAGGTGGTCGAAGGTGAAAAGGGGATTAGTCACTTTATGCTGGCGCACATTACCCCTTTCTATGAACGCCGCTGGGGCAGCTTCCTGCGCGATTTTAAAACCAACCGCATTCTTTAATGATCAGGTGGCGCCGCGTGCGCCGCTTATTCTCTTTGCTGGCTAAGGGTTATTGTTACTCTCCATTATGCACCCTGACTTCTTTTTATTGATAAACACATTTATGGCCGGAAAGCGGGTGCTATCGTTTACGCTACGTTGATTTGTGGTTCATTTTTATGGATAAAAAAAGCCTGCTGTATTGTTTCGGCATTCCGCTGCTGTTATTCATCTGGTCCTGTTGGCAATATTCCAGAATCAGCGACAGCGATGCCTGGGTTGTTATTGAGTGGGGCACTGCTTCGCACAATATTCTGATGCCGCTGTCACGCCGCTACGTTGCGGGCGTATCCGCCACTCTCTCCGCCATCGCACTGTTTGCAAGCGCTTGCGCTGTGGTATTAAGTCTTTATAGCGTACGCAAAGCCAGAATATCGACCGGACAGTTAATTCGCGCCTTTACCCTCTGCCGGAAAATGTTGCCGCTGATTATGGCTGCGCTGATGACGGCAATGGGTTTCGCGGTAGTGTCTGTTTTGCTGTATGAATTATTGTGGCTGTTAACGATTAAACAAACCACCCCGCTGAATATTAAGCTGTTCGGCGTGTTGTTACTGGTTACCGGCTGGTTGATTTTTATGGTGCTCAGTAGTCTGTTTCTGCTGAAAAGATGCTATGCGAAAATTCAACCGCAAGACCGGAACGTTTTTGGCATTGCCATGACGGAGCAGGATGCACCCGCACTCTGGCGGTGGGTCAGAGAGCTGGCACAGCGTGGCCAGGCAATCATGCCGGATAATATTGTTGTGGGATTGTTTCAGGGATTTTATGTCACGACGTTGCCAGTACAACTGGAAAAGGGCGAACGCCTGACAGGTAACACACTCTATTTTCCCGTGACGCTTGCCGCCTTTCTGGATAAAGACGAAATTGCGGCTGTTATTGGTCACGAGTTGGGGCATTTTTCCGGCCAGGACACCGCATACACACTGCATTTTGCCGGGCTTTATTCCGGCATGAAAAGTAGCCTCGACCATTTTTATCAAAACCTGAAATTCTGTGGCTGGTTCGAGCGGATTGCGCTGTCTCCCCCGGTGCATATTGGCGTCTGGTTTTATCGCCGGTTTGATGAAACGGTCAGTGGCTGGAGTCGGATGCGAGAGCTGGCGGCGGATGCCGCTGGCGCACGCACCAGCACGCCTCAGGCGCTGGCCTCATCGCTGCTACGCTGCACTACGCTGGATATTGAGTTGGCGGTGCCCATGCAGCGTTTTTTAGATCGCAAACTGAGTACCACCAATCTGGTTAACACGCTTTACTCGGGGCTTTATAAGCTTGGGGCGTTGAACGCCGAGGTGGCGTTGGGACGGAAGTTATCGCACCCAACCGATCATCATCCGACGGTGCGCGAGCGCCTTAAGCAGTTGAATGTACCGCCAGATAATGTGTTACTGATGCGGGCTTCACGTCAGGTCAATGAAGCCGATTATCTCTGGCTGCATCATCTGTTGCCTGACTTCCCGGCACTTTGCCGGGCGCTCACCGCACAAGTCAACGATGAACTGAATGCCAACCATCATGCTTACCTGGAGCAGTTGCAAGAGATGGCTGCACAGGCCAGTGATGCCGTCGTGGTGTCGCTGAAAAAAGGCAATGTATGGGGCTACATTGCGCTGGCGATGATAGTGGGTTTCCCGGCATGCGTATTGTTTATCCTGAACAGGCTGTGGGGTTTGACTTTTCTGCAGTTTGATATTGTGGTGGGCGGCCTGGCAGCGATGTCGCTAATTTTGGCGCTGGGTGCCTGGGCGATGTATCAACGCGTACGGCAACCCTTGTTGACTCTGCACCCGCAAGCGATTGAGAGTTATCAGCTCAGTGCGCCGTTGGCGCTGTCGAAGATTGAAGCGACCCATGTCAGCAAGTTTCGCGGGCAGAACTGCATCGAGCTGTACTGGACTGAGGGATATCAGCCGCCGGAATGTATTGTCGGGCGGTTTGTGCATAATTTCATTTTTGATACGCAAAAGCGCAAAGTCATCATCACGATCCCTGGCGGGATGACACAGGGCGAGGCGCGAGAAAACATCACCCTCGGCGAGTTGCATACGCGTATCCGCGAATACATTGGCGCAGCCTGGGCGCGGCAGACGCTCAACGATCTCTAACCGGACTGGCAGACCCGGTGTTTTTCACTCTATGTTGCCTCCAGCAGCAATAAATCCATCAACAGCACCAGGTTGGATTCAAACGAGGTGATCCCCGCCGCTTCCGCCGCGAAATGCACTGCTTCGTCGTAGAGTGCGAAATGGATATCTGCCAGCGCGGCCAGTGAGTTCGCAGACGCGCGGGTAAACGCGACGACCGTCATGCCGACGGTGTGCGCGATCCGCGCTTTATCCAGCACTTGTTCGGTTTCACCACTGCGCGATACGGCGATAAACACCTGATAGCGCGACGCATTGCTGAGAAAGATATTGCGGCTGTCACCCGGACCGGAGATAAACGCCGTCTTGCCCAACACCTGTAGCTTCTTGGTTAAATACTCCGCGAACAAATATGAGAAACCTGCGCCATAGAGAAAGAAACTCTCTTTGTCGCGCAGCAGTGCGGCGAACTGGCTGCGCTTTTCTGTCGTCACCCATTGAAAAGTTTGCTGGTAATTCGCCAGAAACTGCTGAAACAGCGCCGGTAGTTCAACGCTGCCTTCACTGCGTTGATCCGCAATGTGCGGCGTATCGGATAAAAGCTGTTTGCAGTGCCAGATAAATTCGCTAAAGCCGCTGAAGCCCAGTTTCTGGCACAGACGGATAATGGTGGCGGTGGAGACATACGTGGCCTGCGCCAGTTGCCGCACGGTGATGTTGCCTACCAGCAGCGGGTGCTCCGTCAGGTGCGCCAGTACGCGGTACTCGGCGCGGGTCAGTGACTCCCCGCGCGTCAGCAATGGCGCAAGTCGGTTATCCATTTACGCCGGTTCTACGGGTAAATCGTCGCGTGCGCCCCATTCACTCCAGGAGCCGTCATACAGCGTGACGTTATCCGCGCCCAGAGTTGCCAGCGCGAGAATCACCACCGACGCAGTGACGCCTGAACCGCAGCTGGCGATAATCGGCTTATGCAAATCCACACCCTGGCGGCGGAAAATGGCGGCCAGTTCATCGGTGGTTTTCAGCTCGCCTTCCGTCACCAGATCGCCCCACGGCACATTCTTCGCACCGGGAATATGACCGCGTTTCAGCCCCGGACGGGGCTCGTCCATTTCGCCATTAAAACGCGGTGCCGGGCGCGCATCGACAATCTGTGCTGTTCCTTCGTGACTGACTAACAGGACATCCGTCAGCTTTTTCACCACGGAGGGGTCAAAGTTGGCGTTAAAATCGGACTCCGGCAACGCCACATCGCCTTTTTGCAGCGGCAGGGCATCGCGTTGCCAGCCCGCCAGGCCGCCGGCAAGAATCGACACCTTTTCCACACCGTAATTGCGCAGCATCCACCAGGCGCGCGGGGCAGAGAAGAGGTTGCCTTCATCGTAGACCACAAGGTGCTTCTCCTGGCTAATGCCCAGTTCGCGCATCGCGACAGCAAACGCTTCCGGGCGGATGAGCATGTGCGGTAAGGAAGAGGTGTGATCGGAGAGGGCTTCAATATCAAAAAATACCGCACCGGGGAGATGCCCGGCGCGGTATTCCGCTTTAAGGTCACGATGTTCCTGTCCCGGGGGCGCCATACGGGCGTCAATCAGCTGGATTTCAGGATCATCGCTGTGTTCTATCAGCCAGTCGGCCGCGACAAAAAACGAGGTAGACATGGTTGCCTCCGTGTCATCAACAGTAACCTGAATTGTTCACGTTTTTTCCTGACCCGACAAGCCACCTTCGCTCATGTCGCGAGCAACCTCGTTATTTTTGTATGGCTTTGCCGTTTTCCCAGGCTTTTTGCAGCGCAGGCCAGTAATCCCGGTTCGCTTCAATCATCTCATCAAGGATCGCTTTCGCATGCTGCATGGTGGGCACGGTTTTGTTCAGCGTAAAGGCCTGCAACGCTTTTTCGTAACTGCCTTCAATGGTGGCTTCGACCAGCAGTTGTTCAGAGGCCAGTTGCTGCATCAGCAGGGTCTGGTGGAATAAAGGCACCGCCCCCATACGCACCGGCTCCGGGCCTTCGCTGGTAATATAGGCAGGCACTTCGACCATCGCATCGTACGGCAAATTGGCAATCGCGCCTTTGTTTTCCACAATCACCAGATGGCGCTGACGCAGGTCAAACGCCAGTGAACAGGCAACATCAACAATAAACGCGCCATGCACGCCCACGTGGAAGGCATCCGGCAGGATCCCGCTGCGCTTATACTCCTGGGCGGCGGCAAACAGTTTTTTCTCGCGCCCGTCCATCACTTCATTGGCGCGGGTGTAGTCGGGATCCTGATGGGCGACGATCTCGTTTGGCATCAGGTAGTACTGCAAATAGGGGTTTGGCAGATATTCCGGAAAGTGATCCATGATCGGTTTGATATTGCGCCAGGTTTTCACCCATGACGGATCGGCATGCTGCGGGTCCGTTTGGGCGGCATCTTCAGTCAGCAGACCAAAACGGGCAATATGCTCGCGCAACGCCGGCAGGCAATCCTCGCCATCTACGCGCACCTGGGTAAACCAGCCAAAGTGGTTCAGGCCAAAGTAATCGACCTCCAGTTTATGGCGATCCACGCCGAGGATAGCGCCCATATTGCGCATCGCCGCCACGGGCATATCGCAGATATTGAGTACCCGCGCCTTCGGGCGCAAACGGCGTACGCCTTCGGCCACGATGGCCGCCGGATTGGAATAATTGACGATCCAGGCTTTTTTATCGGCGTAACGCTCCACCAGATCGATCAGCTCTACCATTGGCAGAATAGTGCGTAACCCGTAGGCCAGCCCGCCAGGACCGCAGGTCTCCTGACCCACCACACCATGGCGCAAGGGAATTTTCTCATCCTGCTCGCGCATTTTGTACTGACCGACGCGCATCTGAGCAAAAACAAAATGTGCGCCGCTGAGCGCCGTTTCGGCATTGCTGGTCACGGTAAATTTGATGCTCTGGCTGTGGTCGCGGATCACTTTCTCCACCACAGGCGCAATGGTGTTCTGCCGCGCTTCATCAATGTCATACAGGCGAATTTCCGCCAGCGGGAACGCCTCCAGTCTGACCATCAGGCTTTTCACGATGCCGGGGGTATAGGTGCTGCCGCCACCGGCGATGGATAAAATAAACGGGGGTTTAACCATTTCTGGACTCCTTCAGAGAAACATCTCAACGGCTTCTCGCATTTTTTTGACATGCAGCCCGTAGACCACCTGAACGTTATTACCTTGTTTGATTACGCCTTTTGCACCGGTTGCTTTCAGTTGCGGTTCATCAATCGCCGCCACATCGATCACCGTCACGCGCAGGCGGGTGTAGCAGTTGTCCACCACGTCAATATTGGCGCGCCCGCCCAGACCTTCGATAATCGCTGCGCCTACGCCAGCATTACTGCCTTTTGCCTGATACTCCTGCTTGCTGTACAGACGCGTCTCCTGCTCATCATCTTCACGGCCGGGTGTCTTCATGCGGAAGTGCAAAATCAGGAAGCGGAAGATAAAGAAGTAGAGGGCGAACATAATGAGCCCAACGAGGATGTAAATCGGCCAGTTGGACTTTTCGGTGCCGAGGGGCAGGTTGTAGAGCACAAAATCGATAATGCCGTTCGCGCCAATGGCATGAACGCCAAGCAGTGAGAACAACATCATGCCGATACCGGTGAGCACGGCATGCACCACAAACAGCAGCGGGGCGACAAACAGGAAAGCAAACTCGATAGGCTCGGTGACGCCGACCAAAAATGAGGTGAGCGCAGCAGGGATCAGGATCGCTTTGGCCGCAGCTTTGCGCTCGGGTTTCGCTGTCACATACATCGCCAGCGCGGCGGCGGGCAGACCGAACATTTTACTGATGCCGCGCGCATCCCAGACGACGGTGCTGCTGAGTTGCGTCACGCTCGGGCAGGCTATTTCGGCAAAGTAGATGTTACGTGCACCCTGATAAGTCGTACCGCAAATATCCGCCGTACCGCCGAGTTCGGTGTACAAAAAGGGCGTATAGACCAGATGGTGCAGCCCGGTCGGCACCAGAATGCGCTCAAGGAAACCGTAGACCGCAACGCCGAACGGCCCCGCGCCTTTGATCGCCATCGCCAGGGCGCTGATGCCATGCTGGGCGAAAGGCCACAGTTCGCTCATGACCACACCCAACACCATCGCCACCGGTAGCATGATAATGGCGACGAAGCAGTGACCCGAGTAGATAGCCATCGCCCCGGAAAACTGTACACCGGAATATTTATCGTACAGATAACCTGACAGCGCACCGGTGAGGATCCCGGCGAAGACGCCCATCTCCAGTACCTGCACGCCTAACACCATGCCCTGGCCTGCGGCTTTCATCTGCGCAGCAGGCGCCAGCGCCCCCTGAAATTGCAGCATGACATTCATGGCGTTAATAAAAACGATAAAGGTCACCAGACCAATCAGCGCCGCATAGCCTTTATCCCGCGAGGCAAGACCCACCGGAATGCCGACCGCGAAGACCAGGGCAAGGTTAGCCAATACCGATACAGCGGATTTGGCAATCAACTGACCGATTTGTTGAATAATAGTGTGGCCAAGAAAGGGCAGATACTCGGCCAGGTTGCCATTGCCGAAGATATTTCCGCAGGCAATAAATAAGCCGACAATCGGCAAAATGAGCACCGGACCAAAGAGGGACTTACCAAAATTTTGTAGGGCATTCACGGCTCTGGACATAATGTTCTCTCTGATTAGAACCGCGCACAAAGGTGCACAGACAGCTTAACGGTAGCAGCACTCTGCGTTGCTTTTCCATCTATCTCATTGTTTTAAAAACAAATGACATGAAACGTAACATGTTACGTTTCGCACTGTGATCCGCGTAACAGGGCGTGCGGAAAAACGTGACGAGACTTTGCGAAGCGCTTTCCAGAACCAAAGACACATTTTGTAATTCCTGTCGTTGCGAATAATAATGTCTGGCAATGTTCAACAGGCTGTACAGGCCAGGGATAAAGAATGAAACCGCTACGCATTGCGGCGCTGACCGTCGCGCTGTTCACTACGTTTACGTTAGTCGGCTGTGATAACAACGATAAACCGCAGGCAGCCAGCTCGCCTGCTGCGGCATCCGCGCCGCAGCAAAGCCAGGCAGCCCCCGCGCAAAGTAAAGAGAAACTGGCGCAGCTTGCCGCGCGTAGCGAAGGTAAGCCGCTCACGCTGCTGGATGCCTCTGAAGTGCAACTGGACGGTGCCGCCACGCTGGTGCTGACCTTCTCCGTTCCGCTTAACCCCGATCAGGATTTTGCCTCGACCGTCCACCTGGTGGACAAGAAGAGCGGCAAAGTCGATGGTGCCTGGGAACTGGCGCCGAATCTGAAAGAGCTGCGCTTGCGCCATCTGGAGCCGAACCGCGAACTGCTGGTGTCGGTGGATCGCGGGCTAACGGCGCTGAACAAAGCCACGTTCGGCATTGATTACGAAAAAGCCATTACCACCCGCGACGTGCAGCCCAGCGTCGGCTTTGCCAGCCGCGGTTCGCTGCTGCCGGGCAAAGTGGTGGAAGGACTGCCGGTGATGACGCTGAACGTCGATAACGTCGACGTGAATTTCTACCGCGTGAAACCGGAGTCGCTGGCGGCGTTTATCAGCCAGTGGGAATACCGTAACGCCCTGTCAAACTGGGAGTCGGACACGTTACTGAAAATGGCCGACCTGGTGTATACCGGCCGTTTTGACCTCAACCCGGCGCGCAATACCCGTGAGAAGTTACTGTTGCCGCTCAGCAGCATTCAGCCATTGCAACAAACCGGGGTCTACGTCGCCGTAATGAATCAGGCCGGGCATTACAACTACAGCAATGCCGCTACCCTGTTCACACTCAGCAATATTGGTCTGTCTGCGCACCGTTACCATAACCGTCTGGATATCTTTACCCAGGGGCTGGAAAACGGCGCGGCGCTCTCCGGCATCGAGGTGATGCTGCTCAATGAGAACGGGCAAACGCTGGCGCAGGCCACCAGTGACAAAGACGGTCACGCAACGTTAACCACCGACAAAGAAGCGGCGCTGATCCTGGCGCGTAAAGACGGTGAAACCACGCTGCTGGATCTGAAATTACCGGCGCTGGATCTGGCGGAATTCGCCATTACCGGCGATCCGGGCTACAGCAAACAGTTCTTTATGTTTGGCCCGCGCGATCTCTATCGTCCGGGGGAAACCGTGATCCTCAACGGTCTGCTGCGCGACAGCGACGGTAAGCCGTTGACCGCGCAACCGGTGAAACTGGACGTCGTGAAACCGGACGGGCAGGTGATCCGTACGGTGGTCAGCCAGCCGCAGAACGGGCTGTATCATTTTACCTACCCGCTGGAAGCCAGCGCGCAAACCGGGATGTGGCATATCCGTGCCAATACCGGTGACAACCAGCCGCGCGAGTGGGGCTTCCATGTTGAAGACTTTATGCCGGAGCGCATGGCGCTGAATATCACTCCGCAGACATCGCCGGTTGCACCAGCGGATGACGTGGTGTTTAACGTGAACGGTCACTATCTCTATGGTGCGCCCGCCAGCGGCAACACGTTGCAAGGGCAGCTCTATTTACGCCCGCTGCGCGAAGCCGTCCAGGCGTTGCCAGGGTTCCAGTTTGGCGACATCGCGGAAGAAAACCTCAGCCGCAGTCTGGATGAGGTGCACCTGACGCTGGATGACAACGGTCATGGCGAAGTCACCACCGCCAGCCAGTGGCAAGAGAGTCACTCGCCGTTAGAAGTCATTTTGCAGGCCAGCCTGCTGGAGTCGGGCGGTCGCCCGGTTACCCGCCGCGCGCAGCAAGCCATCTGGCCTGCACAGGCGCTGCCGGGTATCCGCCCGCAGTTTGCTTCAAAAGCGGTCTATGACTATCGCACCGACACCACCGTCAACCAGCCGATTGTGGATGAAGACAGCAACGCGGCGTTCGACATCGTCTATGCCGATGCCGAGGGCAAGAAAATAGCAGTCAGTGATTTGCAGGTGCGGTTGATCCGCGAACGTCGCGATTACTTCTGGAACTGGTCAGAAAGCGAGGGCTGGCAGTCGCAGTTCAATCAGAAAGATTTGGTTGAAGGCGAGCAGAGCCTCAACCTGGCGGCGAATGAAACCGGTAAAGTGACCTTCCCGGTGGAGTGGGGCGCCTATCGTCTGGAGGTGAAAGGGCCGGACGATACCCTCAGCAGCGTGCGTTTCTGGGCCGGTTACAGCTGGCAGGATAACAGCGACGGTGCGGGCGCTGTTCGCCCTGATCGCGTCACCATGAAACTGGATAAACCGGCCTACAAACCGGGCGATACCGTCAAGCTGCACGTGACTGCGCCTGCTGCGGGCAAAGGTTATGCGATGATCGAGTCGGCCGAAGGCCCGCTGTGGTGGCAGGAAATTGATGTGCCGGCAGACGGCCTCGAGCTCTCTATTCCTGTCGATCAGAAATGGCAGCGCCACGATCTGTACATCAGCACGCTGGTGGTTCGCCCTGGCGACAAGTCGAAGTCCGCGACGCCGAAACGCGCCGTCGGTCTGCTGCATCTGCCGATGGGGGATGAAAACCGCCGTCTTGATGTCACGCTGAATACCCCGCAAAAAATGCGCCCGAACCAGCCGTTAACGGTGAAAGTGAAGGCGGCAGTGAAAAATGGCGAAACGCCTAAACAGATCAATGTGTTGCTTTCCGCAGTAGACAGCGGTGTGCTTAACATTACGGATTACGTGACGCCAGATCCGTGGCAGGGCTTCTTCGGCCAAAAACGCTACGGTGCGGATATTTACGATATCTACGGCCAGGTAATTGAAGGACAGGGGCGTCTTGCTGCGCTGCGTTTCGGTGGTGACGGCGATGAAATGAACCGTGGCGGTAAACCGCCGGTCAACCATGTCACCATTATTGCCCAGCAGGCGCAGCCGGTCACGCTGGATGAGCACGGTGAAGGCACGGTGACGCTGCCAATTGGTGATTTCAACGGTGAACTGCGCGTGATGGCGCAAGCCTGGACGGCGGAAGATTTTGGCAGCAGCGAAGGTAAAGTGATTGTTGCGGCCCCGGTGATTGCCGACATGAATATGCCGCGCTTCCTTGGTAGCGGCGACACTTCCCGCCTGACTCTGGACGTCACTAACCTTACCGATCAGCCGCAAACCCTGAATGTGGCGCTGGCAGCGAGTGGATTGCTGGCGTTGGAAAGTGGTCAGCCTGAAGCGGTAAAACTGGCTGCCGGGCAGCGTAAGACGTTGTTTATTCCGGTGCGTGCGCTGGACGGTTTTGGCGAGGGTGAAATCAGCGCGCAAATCAGCGGGCTGACGCTGCCAGGCGAAACGTTTGCGCCGCAGCAGAAACAGTGGAAACTTGGCGTGCGTCCGGCATTTGCTGCGCAGACCGTCAACAGCGGCGCGATGCTGAACCCCGGTGAGAGCTGGCATGTCCCTGCGCAGCACCTTGCCGGAATTTCCCCGGCAACGCTGCAAGGGCGTGTACTGTTCAGCGGCAAACCCCCGTTGAACCTTGCGCGCTATATTCAGGAACTGAAAGCCTATCCGTACGGGTGCCTGGAACAAACCGCCAGCGGCCTGTTCCCGTCGCTGTACACCAACGCCGCACAGCTTAAAGCGCTGGGCATTAAAGGTGAGAGCGACGAGCAGCGCCGTGCTGCGGTGGATCTGGGTATCTCCCGGTTGTTGCAAATGCAGCGTGACGACGGTGGTTTCTCGCTGTGGGATAAGAGCGGTTCAGAAGAGTACTGGTTAACTGCCTACGTCACTGACTTCCTGGTCAGCGCCTCCGCTCAGGGTTACAGCGTACCGACAAATGCGCTGAATAATGCCAACAATCGCTTGCTGCGCTACCTGCAGGATCCGGCGACGATGGCGATCCGTTATAGCGACGATCTACCCGCCACCAGGTTTGCCGTACAAAGCTATGCTGCGCTGGTGCTGGCACGTCAGCAAAAAGCCCCGCTGGGCGCACTGCGTGATGTCTGGCAGCGCCATGAGCAGGCCAAAGCGGCGCTGCCGTTGATGCAACTGGGTGTGGCGTTAAAACTGATGGGCGATGCGCAACGCAGCGAACAGGCGATCAACCTGGCGCTGAAAACGTCACGGGTGCAGAACAACCGCTGGCTGGCGGATTACGGCAGCGATCTGCGTGATAACGCGCTGATGCTGGCGCTGTTGCAGGACAACAACCTGCTGCCGCAAGTGCAAACGCGCCTGCTGACCACCTTGTCTGAACAAGCGTACGGTCAGCGCTGGTTATCGACTCAAGAGAGTAACGCGCTGTTTTTGGCCGGGCGTAACCTGCAAAACGCATCCGGTAGCTGGCAGGCGCAAACCTCGCTCGATGCCGCTGCATTGGGTGGCGATAATGCGCAGAGCCGTAACCTGGATGCCGATCAACTGGCTTCACTGCAGGTAACCAACAGCGGCTCAACCCCGTTATGGTTACGCCTGGACAGCAGCGGTTACCCGGATCATGCGCCGACGCCTTCCGCCAATGTGCTGCGTATTGAACGCAACATTCTGGGTACTGATGGTCGTAGCAAGTCCCTCTCATCGCTGAAAAGCGGCGATTTGGTGCTGGTATGGCTGGAAGTGAGCGCCAGCCAGAACGTACCGGATGCGCTGGTGGTGGATTTACTGCCTGCCGGGCTGGAGCTGGAAAACCAGAATCTGGCCAGCAGCAGCGCCAGCTTGCAGGACAGCGGCAGTGAAGTGCAGGAACTGCTAAACCGTATGCAGCAGGCGGATATCCAGCATATGGAGTTCCGCGACGATCGCTTTGTGGCGGCGGTTCCGGTAAGCGAAGGTCAACCCGTTACGCTGGTCTATCTGGCGCGGGCGGTGACGCCGGGTCATTACCAGATTCCTGCGCCGCAGGTGGAATCCATGTACGTACCGCAGTGGCGGGCGACAGGCGCGACCAGCGGCTCGCTGACTATCGTGCCGTAACGTGAAGATTGTGCGTCTGATGCGCACCCGCTGGCGCTGGCTGGTGGGTGCGCCCCTGTTATTGGTGCTGGCGGTGATCGCTGCGGATAACATCTGGCCATTACCGCTCAGCGAGGTGGATCCCGCGCGCGTGGTGGTGGCGGAAGATGGCACACCGCTATGGCGTTTTGCCGATGCTGACGGTATCTGGCGCTATCCGGTGACCATCGAAGAGGTTTCGCCGCGTTACTTGCAGGCGCTGATCCAGTATGAAGATCGCTGGTTCTGGGATCATCCCGGCGTGAACCCGTTTTCCATTCTCCGTGCAGCCTGGCAGGATCTCAGCTCCGGGCGCGTGGTGTCGGGCGGCAGTACACTCACTATGCAGGTCGCTCGCCTGCTTGATCCTCACCCACGGACTTTCGGTGGCAAAGTGCGCCAACTCTGGCGTGCGCTGCAACTGGAGTGGCACCTTTCCAAACGCGACATTCTCACGCTCTACCTGAACCGTGCGCCCTTTGGCGGCACGTTGCAGGGCGTGGGGGCGGCAAGCTGGGCTTACCTGGGCAAACCACCTGCAAAACTCAGTTATGCCGAAGCCGCGTTGCTGGCTGTCCTGCCGCAAGCGCCAAGTCGTCTGCGCCCTGACCGCTGGCCGGAACGGGCGCAGGCGGCGCGCGACAAAGTGCTTGAGCGCATGGCGTCACAGCAAGTATGGCCTGCGGCGCAGGTGAAAGAGTCGCGGCAGGAACCGGTCTGGCTGGCACCCCGGCAAATGCCGCAACTGGCGCCGCTGTTTGCCAGACGTATGCTTGGCGAAAGCCGGGCGTTAAAAATCACCACCACGCTGGACGCCACTTTGCAACGGCAGCTTGAAGAGCTGGCGCTGAGCGTCAAAACGCGTCTGCCGCTGCGCAGTTCGCTGGCGATGATCGTGGTTGATCATACTGATATGAAGGTGCGCGGCTGGGTTGGCTCGGTAGACATCAATGATGACAGTCGTTTCAGCCATGTGGATATGGTCAGCGCGGTGCGTTCGCCAGGATCGGTGCTGAAGCCGTTTATCTACGGTATGGCGCTGGATGAAGGATTAATCCACCCGGCGTCGTTACTGCAGGATGTGCCGCGGCGAGTCGGGGATTATCGTCCCGGCAACTTTGACAGTGGTTTTCACGGCCCTGTCAGCATGAGCGAAGCGCTGGTGCGTTCGCTGAATTTACCGGCGGTGCAGGTGCTGGAAGCCTACGGGCCGAAAAAGTTTGCCGGTAATCTGCGTAATGCCGGATTGCCGCTGAGCTTACCGGCCGGGGCTGAACCCAATCTGTCGCTGATCCTCGGCGGCGCTGGGGCGCGGCTGGAAGATATTGCTGCCGCTTACAGTACCTTTGCCCGCGGTGGTAAAGCCGGGCAACTGCGCCTGACGCCGGATGCGCCGCTGGTGGAACGACGGTTAATGTCGCCGGGCGCGGCGTGGATCATCCGCCGTATTCTGGCCGGGGAAGCGCAACCGATGCCGGACGCCGTATTGCCGCAGGTCGCGCCGCTGGCCTGGAAGACGGGCACCAGTTATGGCTACCGTGATGCCTGGGCTATCGGTGTCAATGCCCGCTACGTGATCGGGATCTGGACCGGCAGGCCGGATGGCACGCCGGTCGCCGGGCAGTTCGGTTTTGCCAGCGCCGTACCGCTGCTTAACCAGGTGAACAACCTGCTGCAGGCGCGTTCGGCGCTTGAGCAGGGGAAATTGCCGCGCGATCCACGCCCGCAATCGGTCAGTCAGGGCGTGATTTGCTGGCCTGGCGGGCAAAGTTTGCCGGAGGGAGACAGCAATTGCCGTCGCCGTCTGGCAACCTGGTTGCTGGAGGACAGTCAGCCCCCCACCTTGCTGATGCCAGAGCAGGAAGGGATGCACGGCATCAATTTCCCGCTGTGGTTAAACCGTGAAGGCCGACGCGTTGCGGCAGACTGCCCGGATGCGCAGCAGAAAACCTGGATTGTCTGGCCGTTGCCGCTGGAGCCCTGGCTACCGCCGGGAGAACGGCGGGCGGCGCGTTTACCCCCGGCAGATAAGCACTGCCCGCCGCGTAATGACAATGCGCCGCCGCCGCTACTGCTCAGTGGCGTGCGTGATGGCGCGGTGATTAAGCGTATTCCGGGGCAAGCTTTTGTGCTGCTGCCGGTGCAAAGCAGCGGCGGGGAAGGGGGGCGCTGGTGGTTTCTGAATGGTGAACCCCTGTCGCCGCACGAGAATTTATTGAGCCTGAAACTTGATAAGACCGGTGAGTATCAGTTATTGGTTATGGATGACGCGGGGCAGGTCGCTGCGGTGCAGTTTACTGTGCAATAATCTGTTAAATAGTGAGTTTAGTGAAAGGTGTTGCTGAAACTCGTCTTATTTTAAAAAAATGTTACCTTAATCCATAGGCAACGCCCCCGTTGCTCTTTATAATCCGCGCCAGGTCATACTCATATGTATGTACGACAACAGAACAACTTACAGAGGTAATCATGGCTATTGAACGTACTTTTTCCATCATCAAACCAAACGCGGTGGCAAAAAACGTTATTGGCGGCATCTTCTCTCGCTTTGAAGCGGCAGGATTCAAAATTGTCGGCACCAAAATGCTGCATCTGACCGTTGAACAGGCTCGCGGTTTTTACGCTGAGCACGAAGGTCGCCCATTCTTTGACGGTCTGGTTGAGTTCATGACTTCCGGCCCGATTGTGGTCTCTGTTCTGGAAGGCGAAAACGCGGTACAGCGTCACCGTGACCTGCTGGGCGCAACCAATCCGGCGAACGCACTGGCGGGCACGCTGCGTGCTGACTACGCTGACAGCTTCACTGAAAACGGTACCCACGGCTCTGATTCCCTTGAATCTGCTGCCCGCGAAATCGCTTACTTCTTCGCTGAAGGCGAAGTGTGCCCGCGCACCCGCTAATCACCCGTTAAGCTGTGTAACGAGTTTTACACTTTAATTTGTGAAATGCCGCGTGCAAACGTGGTATCTGTGCGTCAGAATTTGTACAATGCTGCGCCCCAGGATGAGCAGACGCTTACCTGGGGCGCTTCTTTTTAACCCTCCAGGGGCCATAACGTGTAATAACGAGGCCGGAATAAATTATGTCTGAACAAATTGTCATACCTGAGAACGACGCTCTCACGATCCCCAATAAAGATGCAAAAATTAACCTGCTGGATTTAAACCGTCAGCAGATGCGCGAGTTTTTCAAAAACTTAGGTGAGAAACCCTTCCGTGCCGATCAGGTCATGAAGTGGATGTATCACTATTGCAGCGATGACTTTGATGAAATGACCGACATCAACAAAGTCCTGCGCGGCAAGTTAAAAGAAGTCGCCGAGATCCGCGCGCCGGAAGTTGTTGAAGAGCAACGCTCTTCCGACGGCACCATCAAATGGGCGATTGCGGTAGGCGATCAGCGCGTCGAAACCGTTTATATCCCGGAAGAGGATCGCGCCACCTTATGCGTCTCTTCACAGGTCGGTTGTGCGCTGGAGTGTAAATTCTGCTCAACCGCACAGCAGGGCTTTAACCGCAACCTGCGCGTTTCCGAAATCATCGGCCAGGTGTGGCGTGCGGCGAAAATCATTGGTGCGGCAAGAGTCACCGGCAACCGTCCTATCACCAACGTGGTGATGATGGGCATGGGCGAGCCGCTGCTGAACCTGACCAACGTCGTTCCGGCGATGGAAATCATGCTGGATGATTTCGGCTTTGGTCTGTCCAAACGCCGCGTGACGCTCTCTACTTCTGGCGTGGTTCCGGCGCTGGATAAACTGGGCGACATGATCGACGTCGCACTGGCGATTTCCCTGCATGCGCCGAACGATGAAATTCGTGACGAAATTGTACCGATCAACAAAAAGTACAATATCGAAACCTTCCTCGCGGCGGTGCGCCGCTACCTGGAAAAATCCAACGCCAACCAGGGGCGCGTGACTATTGAGTACGTCATGCTCGATCATGTGAATGACGGCACTGAGCATGCGCACCAACTGGCGGAGTTGCTGAAAGATACACCGTGCAAGATCAACCTGATCCCCTGGAACCCGTTCCCGGGCGCACCGTATGGCCGCAGTTCTAACAGCCGTATCGATCGCTTCTGTAAGGTGCTGATGAGCTATGGTTTTACTACAATTGTACGTAAAACTCGCGGCGACGATATCGATGCCGCTTGCGGTCAGCTGGCGGGCGATGTGATCGACCGGACCAAACGTACCCTGCGTAAGCGTATGCAAGGCGAACCGATTGCGGTGAAGTCACTGTAATGTGAAAACGCAGCACGAAGAATGTGCTGCATTTTCTAAAAACGACGAATATTTGGCCTGTACGTATGCAGGTCATCAATAATTACGGTGCGTTTCTCCTGACTTTGAGGCAGTATGTAGTGATGGAACAACGGCTTAGCAAAAAGTGCTGAAAGCTGTTCTGTTATGCAAAGCCTGACAGTCTTATACTATGGGTCCAGTCTTAATTGACCCGGTTTTTTCGCGGCGCGTGTGGGCATTGCGGTCACGCGCGCCTGAATGTTTAATTTCACGTACCAGTAGTTGTAGCGAATGAATACTGAAGCCACTCACGACCAAAATGAAGCACAAACCACTGGCGTACGTCTGCGCAGCGCCCGTGAACAACTTGGACTCAGCCAACAAGCGGTTGCAGAGCGCTTGTGCCTGAAGGTTTCCACGGTACGCGATATCGAAGAAGACAGATCCCCTGCCGATCTGGCTTCTACCTTTGTGCGTGGTTATATCCGCTCTTATGCCCGCTTAGTGCACATCCCGGAAGAAGAATTACTGCCGATGATTGAAAAGCAAGCGCCGGTCAGAGCTGCGAAAGTAGCTCCGATGCAGACGTTCGCTTTGGGCAAACCGCGTAAGAAACGCGACGGCTGGCTGATGAGCTTTACCTGGCTGGTGCTGTTTGTGGTTATTGGCCTGACGGGTGCCTGGTGGTGGCAAAACCATAAAGCGCAGCAGGAAGAGATCAGCACCATGGCCGATCAATCTTCTGCTGAACTCAATGCCAACAACAGCAATGAGCAGAGTGTTCCACTGAATACCGACGCCTCCTCCGCGCCGGTAGATAACTCCTCTACGCCAGTTGAACAGCCCGCGCCAACCACAACAGCTCAGGCTCCGGCTGTTGCACAGCAAGCTCCGGCAAACACGGCTAACCAGAATGCCGTGGTACCGCCGTCTCAGGCTAACGTTGATTCTGTTCCTGCGACAATGGCGAACAATGGGCAACTGCCGACCGATCAGGCGGGCGTTGCTGGCGCGGTTGCCAACAGTAATGGTCTGGCGATGACCTTTAACGCTGATTGCTGGCTGGAAGTGAGCGACGCGACGGGCAAAAAACTGTTCAGCGGCATGCAGCGTAAAGACGCGACGTTGAATCTGGCGGGCCAGGCGCCGTATAAACTGAAAATCGGCGCGCCATCAGCTGTTCAGATCCAGTATCAGGGTAAACCTGTCGATCTGAGTCGTTTTATCAGAACTAACCAGGTTGCGCGTCTTACCCTCAATGCCGAACAATCAGCAGTACAGTAACAGACGGGCAACGCGGGAGATTTTTCATGCATAACCAGGCTCCGATTCAGCGTCGGAAATCGAAACGGATTTACGTTGGTAATGTGCCAATCGGCGATGGGGCTCCTATCGCCGTGCAGTCAATGACAAACACCCGCACCACGGATGTTGAAGCCACAGTTAACCAAATCAAAGCTCTTGAGCGCGTCGGCGCGGATATCGTCCGCGTTTCCGTCCCGACGATGGATGCGGCGGAAGCGTTTAAACTGATCAAACAGCAGGTGAGCGTTCCGCTGGTAGCGGATATTCATTTTGACTACCGTATTGCGCTGAAAGTGGCGGAATACGGAGTGGATTGCCTGCGTATCAACCCCGGCAACATCGGCAACGAAGAGCGTATTCGCACCGTTGTTGATTGCGCGCGTGACAAAAACATCCCTATCCGCATCGGCGTTAACGCCGGATCGCTGGAAAAAGATCTGCAGGAAAAATACGGCGAACCGACGCCGCAGGCGCTGCTCGAATCTGCCATGCGCCATGTGGATCATCTCGATCGCCTGAACTTTGATCAGTTCAAAGTCAGCGTCAAAGCCTCTGATGTGTTCCTCGCTGTTGAGTCTTATCGCCTGCTTGCTAAGCAGATCGAACAGCCGCTGCATCTGGGCATCACCGAAGCCGGTGGCGCACGCGCGGGCGCGGTGAAGTCGGCAATTGGACTTGGTCTGCTACTGTCTGAGGGCATTGGCGACACGCTGCGTATTTCACTGGCGGCCGATCCGGTAGAAGAGATCAAAGTCGGTTTCGATATCCTGAAATCGCTGCGCATCCGCTCCCGCGGTATTAACTTTATCGCTTGTCCGACCTGTTCCCGTCAGGAGTTCGATGTTATCGGTACGGTTAACGCGCTGGAGCAACGCCTGGAAGATATCATCACGCCAATGGATGTTTCTATTATTGGCTGTGTGGTGAACGGTCCGGGCGAAGCGCTGGTCTCTACGCTGGGCGTGACAGGCGGCAACAAGAAGAGCGGCCTGTATGAAGACGGTGTGCGCAAAGATCGCCTTGATAACAGCGACATGATCAGCCAGCTTGAAGCCCGCATTCGCGCGAAAGCGTCGATTCTGGATGAAGCGCGCCGTATCGACGTGCAACAGGTAGAAAAATAACGTGACTGGGAAGCGGCTGGCTTCCCGTGTATGATGAACCCGCCAGGCGCTCCGGCCCTGAGGGTTCATTTTTTGTATTCATAAAGAGAATAAACGTGGCAAAGAATATTCAAGCCATTCGCGGCATGAACGATTATCTGCCTGGCGAGACCGCCATCTGGCAGCGCATTGAAGGCACCTTAAAAAACGTGCTCGGCAGCTACGGTTACAGTGAAATCCGTTTGCCGATTGTAGAGCAGACCCCGTTATTCAAACGCGCGATCGGCGAAGTGACCGACGTGGTTGAAAAAGAGATGTACACCTTTGACGATCGCAACGGCGATAGCCTGACACTGCGTCCCGAAGGTACGGCGGGCTGTGTACGCGCCGGCATCGAGCATGGTCTTCTGTACAATCAGGAACAGCGCTTGTGGTACGTCGGGCCGATGTTCCGCTACGAACGTCCGCAGAAAGGGCGCTACCGCCAGTTCCATCAACTGGGTGTCGAAGTGTTTGGTCTGCAAGGGCCGGATATCGACGCCGAGCTGATTATGCTAACCGCCCGCTGGTGGCGTGAACTGGGTATTGCTTCCCACGTTGCGCTTGAACTTAACTCCATCGGTTCGCTGGAGGCGCGTGCGACCTACCGTGATGCGCTGGTGGCGTTCCTGGAACAGCATAAAGATAAGCTCGACGAAGATTGCCTGCGTCGCATGTACACCAACCCGCTGCGCGTGCTGGACACCAAAAATCAGGACATCCAGACGCTGCTGAACGATGCGCCGAAACTGGGTGATTACCTGGATAACGAGTCCCGCGAACACTTCGCGGGTCTTTGCGCGTTTCTGGATGCGGCAGGCATTGCCTACACCGTGAACCAGCGCCTGGTGCGCGGTCTGGACTACTACAACCGCACCGTGTTTGAGTGGGTCACCACCAGTCTGGGCGCGCAGGGCACCGTGTGTGCCGGTGGTCGTTATGACGGTCTGGTCGAGCAACTGGGTGGGCGTGCGACCCCTGCGGTAGGCTTCGCAATGGGCCTCGAACGACTTGTTTTGTTAGTTCAGGCAGTTAATCCGGAATTTAAAGCAGAATCCGTTGTCGATATATACCTGGTGGCGTCTGGCGCCAATACGCAATCCGCTGCAATGCAGTTGGGTGAACAGGTGCGTGATGCGTTACCTGGCGTACGGCTGATGATGAACCACGGCGGCGGCAATTTCAAAAAGCAATTCGCACGTGCAGATAAGTGGGGCGCTCGCGTCGCACTGGTGCTCGGTGAATCTGAAATCGCCGACGGTAATGTTGTGGTGAAGGATTTACGCTCTGGTGAGCAGAGTACGGTAACGCAGGACAGCGTTGCGGCGCATTTGCGCACACTACTGGGCTAATCTCCCCGGTGAATTATCGTTAAGGAGAAGGACTGCGTGGAAATTTACGAAAACGAAAACGACCAGGTAGACGCGATTAAGCGCTTCTTTGCCGAGAACGGCAAAGCGCTGGCTGTTGGCGTTGTTTTAGGTATCGGTACGCTGGTTGGCTGGCGTTACTGGACCAGTCATCAGGCTGATACAGCAAAAGCCTCATCGCAAGCTTATGAAACCGCGGTTTCCGCGCTTCAGGCTGGCAAACCGGAATCGTTCGTAGCGGCGGAGAAGTTCGCTGCTGACAACAAAAACACCTACGGTGCGTTGGCTTCGCTGGAACTTGCACAGCAGTATGTTGAGAAAAACGAGCTGGATAAAGCCGCCGCCCAGTTGCAACAAGGGCTTGCGGCAACCAGTGATGAGAATCTGAAATCGATGATCAACGTGCGTCTGGCCCGTGTTCAGGTACAACTGAAGCAGCAAGATGTGGCGCTGAAAACGCTGGATGCCGTCAAAGGCGACAGCTGGTCGGCTATCGTGGCTGATTTGCGTGGCGAGGCACTGCTGAGCAAAGGCGACAAACAAGGCGCGCGCACCGCATGGGAAAACGGCATTAAAAACAATGCTTCTCCTGCGTTGAGTGAAATGATGCAAATGAAAATTAATAATTTGTCCATCTAAGAGGGACCCGATGCAATTGCGTAAATTACTTCTGCCTGGACTGCTTTCCGTTACGTTATTGAGCGGCTGTTCCCTGTTCAACGGCGAAGAAGATGTTGTCAAAATGTCCCCGCTGCCGGTTGTTGAAAACCAGTTTACGCCGTCAACGGCGTGGAGCACTTCCGTTGGCAACGGTATCGGCGACTTCTATTCCAACCTGCATCCGGCCTTTGCGGATGGCGTGGTGTATGCCGCCGATCGCCATGGTGTGGTGAAAGCCCTGCATGCCGAAGATGGTCGTGAAGTCTGGTCCGTGAATCTGGCCGAAAAAGATGGCTGGTTCTCTACCCGCGCTGCACAGCTTTCCGGCGGCGTGACCGTTTCCGGTGGTCATGTGTACGTCGGCAGCGAAAAAGCCCGCGTTTATGCCCTGAACACCAGCGATGGTTCCGCAGCCTGGCAAACGAAAGTGGCCGGTGAGGCGCTGTCTCGCCCGGTAGTCAGCGACGGTCTGGTACTGATCCATACCAGCAACGGCCAATTGCAGGCACTGAATGAAACTGACGGTGCAGTGAAATGGACCGTTAACCTGGATATGCCTGCGCTCTCCCTGCGCGGTGAGTCTGCACCGACTGCTGCTTTTGGCGCTGCCATTGTTGGCGGTGACAACGGTCGCGTGAGTGCGGTGTTGATGCAGCAAGGCCAGTTGATTTGGCAGCAGCGCATCTCCCAGGCAAACGGACCGACGGAAATCGATCGTCTGAGCGATGTGGATACCACGCCGGTCGTGGTCAATGGCGTGGTGTACGCGCTGGCCTACAATGGCAACATGACGGCGCTGGATCTGCGCAGCGGTCAGATCATGTGGAAGCGTGAGCTGGGTTCCGTCAGCGACTTTATCGTCGATGGCAATCGTATCTATCTTATCGATCAGAATGACCGCATTCTGGCGCTCACCACTGACGGTGGCGTGACCCTGTGGACACAAAGCGACCTGTTGCACCGTAACCTTACCGCTCCGGCGTTGTATAATGGTTATATTGTGACAGGCGATAGCGAAGGCTATGTGCACTGGATTAATGTCGAGGACGGCCGTTTTGTGGCGCAGCAGAAAGTCGACAGCTCTGGTTTCCTGACCGAGCCGGTCGTTGCCGATGGCAAACTGCTGATCCAGGCAAAAGACGGTACGCTGTACGCCATCACGCGTTAATCGCGCTGAGGTTGTCGTTCCCGAAGACGGCTCCTGTTGCAGGGGCCGTTTTCCTGTTTTTAAAACGCTGCGTAAATCGCACCGTTTTGCTAATGAATTTTCTGTAATGAGGCTTCAAACATGGTACCTGTGGTCGCGCTTGTCGGGCGCCCTAACGTTGGAAAATCCACGCTATTTAACCGTTTAACACGCACCCGTGATGCGCTGGTAGCGGATTTCCCGGGTCTGACTCGTGACCGTAAGTACGGTCGTGCTGAAGTGGAAGGCCGTGAATTTATCTGCATCGATACCGGCGGTATCGACGGCACGGAAGATGGTGTCGAAACCCGCATGGCGGAACAGTCGCTGCTGGCGATTGAAGAAGCTGATGTGGTGCTGTTTATGGTGGATGCGCGCGCAGGCCTGATGCCTGCAGACTCTGCCATTGCGAAGCATTTGCGTGCGCGTGAAAAACCGACCTTCCTCGTGGCGAACAAAACCGATGGTCTGGATCCGGATCAGGCAACGGCAGATTTCTACTCGCTGGGTCTTGGTGAAATTTACGCGATTGCCGCGTCGCACGGGCGCGGCGTGACCAGCCTGCTGGAACACGTGCTGATGCCGTGGATGGACGAGCTGAACCCGCCGGAAGAGGTGGACGAAGACGCGGAGTACTGGGCGCAGTTCGAAGCCAACGAAAACGGCGAAGAAGAAGAGCCGGAAGACGATTTTAACCCGCAGGATCTGCCGATCAAGCTGGCTATTGTCGGTCGTCCGAACGTCGGTAAGTCCACACTCACTAACCGTATTCTTGGTGAAGACCGCGTGGTGGTGTACGACATGCCGGGCACCACGCGTGACAGTATCTACATTCCGATGCAGCGCGATGAACGTGAGTACGTACTTATCGATACGGCGGGCGTGCGTAAGCGCGGCAAAATCACCGATGTGGTGGAGAAGTTCTCCGTTATCAAAACGTTGCAGGCAATCGAAGATGCTAACGTGGTGCTGCTAGTGATTGATGCCCGCGAAGGCATCTCCGATCAGGATCTGTCGCTGCTGGGCTTTATCCTCAACAGTGGTCGCTCGCTGGTGATTGTGGTCAACAAGTGGGATGGCCTGACCCAGGAAGTGAAAGAGCAGGTTAAAGAGACGCTGGATTACCGCCTCGGCTTTATCGATTTTGCCCGCGTGCACTTTATCTCTGCGTTGCACGGCAGTGGCGTTGGTAACCTGTTTGAGTCGGTTCGCGAAGCCTACGACAGCTCTACCCGCCGCGTTAGCACCGCGATGCTGACCCGCATTATGACCATGGCATCGGAAGATCATCAGCCGCCGCTGGTGCGCGGTCGCCGCGTGAAGCTGAAATACGCGCACGCCGGGGGTTATAACCCGCCGATTGTGGTGATCCACGGTAACCAGGTGAAAGACTTGCCTGATTCCTACAAACGCTATCTGATGAACTACTTCCGTAAATCGCTGGATGTGATGGGTACGCCGATCCGTATTCAGTTCAAGGAAGGGGAAAACCCGTTTGCAGAGAAGCGCAACACCCTGACGCCAAACCAGATGCGTAAACGTAAGCGCCTGATTAAGCACATTAAGAAAGGTAAGTAACCATTCGCTCAAAACCCGCCGGTTGGCGGGTTTTTTGTCTGCGGCGGTGTATGATAAGCCCAGCGAAACATTAAGGAGCACGTTATGGATTTAAAATGCCCGACCTGCCACAACCCGCTGGAACTGGTAGGAACGCATGCCCACTGCCACGGCTGCGATACAGACATTGACGTACAGGCCAACTGCCCGGAGTGCCACCAGCCTCTGGAGGTGTTAAAAGCCTGTGGCGCGGTGGACTTCTTCTGCCAGCACGGCCACGGGCTGATTTCCAAAAAACGCGTTGAATTTACCCTGCGTTAAGACTTGCAGATACACGCTTCACCTTCGCGCCACAGCTCGACAAACGAGGGTGGTGCTTTGCTTTCCGGGATCAGCAACAGCACATCTGTCGGCTGTGAGGCCCAGGTTATCTGCACACGGTAAAAGCGCTGATCGCCGCGTCCTGGTGAGTCTGGCTGCCCGGGCGGTTGCCCGAGCGGCAACGCCTGATGAAGGATCTCAACCAGGCGCTGGCGCTGCTCGGCGCTGAGCCGGGCAAGGACTATCCGCCGTTTGCCGCTCAGCGCTGGCATAAAAGCCAGCCCGCCTTCACGGGCTAACTCCACCACCGCATCGTCGGTTAATTCCGGTTCGTTCATCATAATACTCCGACATCTTTCCACGCCCGCTCAATGGCCGCCGACACCTTTTTGCCGGAGCGTTTTTCGCCGTGTTTGATGGTGAGTTTCGCAAAGGCGGCGAAATCCGCGTCTTGCGCCAGTGACTTATCGCAGACGGTATCGTACCAGGCGTACCCTGTTTGCTTCCAGGCATGTCCACCAACGGCGGTCGCCGCCAGGTAAAACGCGCGGTTAGGAATACCTGAGTTCAGATGTACGCCGCCATTATCTTCCCGGGTTTTGACATAGTCCTTCATATGCGCGGGCTGCGGATCTTTACCCAATAACGGGTCATCATAGGCGGTGCCAGGCTCAGACATCGAACGTAGCCCGCGGCCGTGAATGCCTTTTGCCAGCAAACCTTCGCCAATAATCCAGTCTGCTTCGGCGGCGGTTTGTTGTTTGTGATACTGCTTCACCAGCGATCCAAAAACATCCGATAGCGACTCATTCAGTGCGCCCGCTTGTTCAAAGTAGATTAAGTTCGCTTCTGTTTCTGTGACGCCGTGGCTGAGTTCGTGCGCCACCACATCAATGGCTATCGTAAAGCGGTTAAAAATCTCACCGTCGCCATCGCCAAAGACCATCTGCTGACCGTTCCAGAAGGCGTTTTGATACTCTTTGCCGTAATGCACGGTGCCACTGAGGATCATCCCCTGGTTATCCAGCGAGTTGCGCTGGTAAATCTGCCAGAAGAAATCGTGCGTGACGCCAAGGTAGTCGTAAGCTTCATTCACCGCGACATCACCGTTCGACGGCTGACCTTCGTAGCGCACCTGTTCACCGGGCAGGGTCTCTTTTTGTTTGGCGTCGTAAATATCGCGCACCAGTTCACCGGGCGAGGTCACCAGCGGCGCATCCACTTTACCGTGGCTGTGCGCCATTAGCGTTTGCACGTGCGTTAAGGTCTGGCGGGCGCAACGCTGTTGCAGCTCGGAACCATTATCGATAATGCGGCGAAGGATATAGGGCGGGATAACGCTGTACGGGCGATATGAATGCATGTTGATCTCCTTGATAAAACAAAAAAGAACAACGAAAAGTATAGGACCGCAGGATCCGGGGGGCGGACAAATTAGGAGGATTTACGCTGGCGCGGTTTTTTTACGGGCTTGACGGCGCTGACTTCACTTTCTACCCAGCCATCGTTCAGCCGCGTGGTCAGCTTATCGCCTGCTTTCACCTGTTTAGTCTGTTTCAGCACTTTGCCATCCGTCGCGGTGGTCACGCTGTAGCCACGCGCCAGTGTCGCCAGCGGGCTGACCGCTTCCAGGTGGGTGATTGTGGTACCAAAGCGTTCACGTGTGTGACTTAAGCGGTCGCGAATGGTCTGGCTGAGACGATACTCCAACTGCTGCACGCGGGTTTGCGCCCGGTGAATACGCGGCTGCGGGTTTTGCTGGCTCAGACGCTGCATCACGCGCTGCTGGCGTAACGATGCGCGCTTTAATTGGGTATCCAGCGCGTTGTGCATGCGCTGTTGCAAACGTTCCAGCACGGTTTGCTGACGAGCCAGCCTCAATTGCGGGTGCTGCTGTTGCAGGCGATGATTCAGTTGAGCAAAGCGGCGGTTGCGGCCTGCCAGGTAATAATCCATCGCCATTTCGAGACGCTGCTGCATCGCCTGCACCTGGCGCAGCAGTTCCAGTTGATTACGGCTGACGATTTCTGCTGCCGCAGACGGCGTTGGTGCTCGCAGGTCTGCGACAAAATCGGCAATCGTCACATCGGTCTCATGCCCGACGGCGCTAACCACCGGAATGGTGCTTGCAAAAATCGCCCGCGCCACGCGTTCGTCGTTAAAGCTCCACAAATCTTCCAGCGAACCGCCGCCGCGCCCGACAATCAGCACATCGCACTCCTGGCGCGCATTCGCCAGTTCGATGGCACGCACAATCTGTGCCGGGGCGTCTTCACCCTGGACTGCCGTCGGGTAAATCACCACTGGCAGCGACGGATCGCGGCGTTTCAGCACATGCAGAATATCGTGCAGCGCAGCGCCGGTTTTCGAGGTGATGACGCCAACACAGTGCGCAGGCGAGGGGAGCGGGTGTTTAAACTGCTGATCAAACAGCCCTTCGGCAGCGAGCTTCGCTTTAAGCTGCTCGTATTTCTGTTGCAGTAAACCTTCGCCCGCCGGTTGCATGCTTTCGACCACGACCTGGTATTCACCGCGTGGTTCATACAGCGTGATATTGGCGCGCACCAGCACTTGCTGACCGTGCTGCGGGCGGAAGGTGACCCGGCGGTTGCTGTTGCGGAACATCGCGCAGCGCACCTGGGCGGTGTCGTCTTTTAAGGTGAAGTACCAGTGACCGGAAGAGGGCTGGGTAAAGTTGGAGATTTCGCCGCTGATCCACACCTGGCCAAGTTCGCGTTCCAGCAGTAAGCGCACCGACTGATTGAGGCGGCTGACGGTATAAATGGAAGGGGATTGGAACGATGACATGTGAGCCAGATCAAATTCTAAATCAGCAGGTTATTCAGTCGATAGTAACCCGATACGAGGGGATAGCAAGTATTTTTCTTAAAAAAGTGTGGATGCAATCGGTTACGCTCTGTATAATGCCACGGCAATATTTAACCCCCCAGGTCAGAGATATTGCCCATGCTACGTATTGCTAAAGAAGCACTGACGTTTGACGACGTCCTCCTCGTTCCCGCTCATTCCACCGTTCTGCCGAATACTGCCGACTTGAGCACGCAGCTCACCAAAACCATTCGCCTGAACATTCCTATGCTCTCTGCGGCGATGGATACCGTGACTGAAGCGCGCCTGGCAATCGCCCTGGCACAGGAAGGCGGCATTGGCTTTATTCACAAAAACATGTCGATTGAGCGTCAGGCGGAAGAAGTTCGCCGCGTGAAAAAACATGAATCCGGCGTGGTTAAAGATCCACAGACCGTACTGCCGACCACCACCCTGCGCGAAGTCAAAGAGCTGACCGAACGTAACGGCTTTGCCGGTTACCCGGTTGTCAACGGCGACAACGAACTGGTTGGCATCATCACCGGCCGTGATGTGCGTTTCGTGACCGACCTGACTCAGCCAGTCAGCGTTTATATGACGCCGAAAGAGCGCCTGGTGACCGTTCGCGAAGGGGAATCCCGCGAAGTCGTGTTCGCTAAAATGCACGAAAAACGCGTTGAGAAAGCGCTGGTTGTGGACGACAGTTTCCACCTGCGCGGCATGATCACCGTGAAAGACTTCCAGAAAGCAGAACGTAAACCGAACGCCTGTAAAGATGAGCAGGGTCGCCTGCGCGTTGGCGCGGCAGTTGGTGCAGGCGCAGGCAACGAAGAGCGCGTGGATGCGCTGGTTGCCGCAGGCGTTGACGTACTGCTGATCGACTCCTCTCATGGCCACTCCGAAGGTGTGTTGCAGCGCATTCGCGAAACCCGTGCTAAATACCCGGACCTGCAAATCATTGGCGGTAACGTTGCAACCGGCGCAGGCGCACGTGCGCTGGCGGACGCGGGCGTGAGCGCGGTGAAAGTCGGTATCGGCCCAGGCTCCATCTGTACCACCCGTATCGTGACTGGCGTGGGCGTTCCGCAGATCACCGCGGTTTCCGACGCGGTGGAAGCGCTGGAAGGCACCGGCATTCCGGTTATCGCTGACGGCGGTATCCGCTTCTCTGGCGACATCGCCAAAGCAATTGCTGCTGGCGCAGCAGCCGTGATGGTTGGCTCCATGCTGGCGGGTACTGAAGAATCCCCGGGCGAAATCGAACTCTACCAGGGCCGCTCTTACAAATCTTACCGTGGTATGGGCTCTCTGGGCGCGATGTCCAAAGGTTCTTCCGACCGCTACTTCCAGAGCGATAACGCTGCCGACAAACTGGTACCGGAAGGCATTGAAGGCCGCGTTGCCTATAAAGGCCGCCTGAAAGAGATCATTCACCAGCAGATGGGCGGCCTGCGTTCCTGTATGGGTCTGACCGGCTGTGGTACTATCGACGCCCTGCGCACCAAAGCGGAATTTGTGCGCATCAGCGGTGCGGGCATCCAGGAAAGTCACGTTCACGACGTGACCATCACCAAGGAATCCCCGAACTACCGTATGGGTTCTTAATGATTTTCGCGCCCGGTTTTACCGGGCGCTTTCGTAACTTGCCTCGGAAGTAGCGTCAATGACGGACAACATTCATAAACATCGTATTCTGATCCTCGACTTTGGTTCCCAGTACACCCAGCTGGTTGCGCGCCGCGTGCGTGAACTGGGCGTTTACTGCGAACTGTGGGCGTGGGATGTCACCGAAGCGCAGATCCGCGACTTCAACCCAAGCGGCATCATCCTTTCCGGCGGCCCGGAAAGCACCACCGAAGACAACAGCCCGCGCGCGCCGCAGTATGTGTTCGAAGCAGGCGTGCCGGTGCTTGGCGTGTGCTACGGCATGCAGACCATGGCCATGCAACTGGGCGGCCACGTTGAAGGCTCCAGCGAACGTGAATTCGGTTATGCGCAGGTAGAAGTTCAGACCGACAGCGCGCTGGTTCGCGGCATTGAAGACTCCCTGACCGCAGACGGCAAAGTGCTGCTGGACGTGTGGATGAGCCACGGCGACAAAGTAACGGCTATTCCGTCTGACTTTGTGACCGTTGCCAGCACCGAAAGCTGCCCGTTCGCGATTATGGCGAACGAAGAAAAACGCTTCTACGGCGTGCAGTTCCACCCGGAAGTGACCCACACCCGCCAGGGTCTGCGTCTGCTGGAGCGCTTTGTGCGCGACATCTGCGAATGTGAAGCACTGTGGACGCCGGCAAAAATCATCGATGACGCCGTTGAGCGCATCCGCCAGCAGGTGGGCGAAGACAAAGTGATCCTCGGCCTTTCTGGCGGCGTGGACTCTTCCGTCACCGCGATGCTGCTGCACCGCGCCATCGGTAAAAACCTGACCTGCGTATTTGTGGACAATGGTCTGCTGCGTCTGAACGAAGCCCAGCAGGTGATGGACATGTTCGGTGACCACTTCGGTCTGAACATTGTTCACGTGGAAGGCGAGTCCCGTTTCCTGTCTGCGCTGGCTGGCGAGAACGATCCGGAAGCGAAACGTAAGATCATCGGTCGCGTGTTCGTGGAAGTGTTCGACGAAGAAGCACTGAAGCTGGAAGACGTGAAATGGCTGGCGCAGGGCACCATCTACCCGGACGTGATCGAATCTGCCGCTTCAGCTACCGGTAAAGCGCACGTTATCAAATCTCACCACAACGTGGGCGGCCTGCCGAAAGAGATGAAGATGGGCCTGGTTGAACCGCTGCGTGAGCTGTTCAAAGACGAAGTGCGTAAAATTGGTCTGGAACTGGGCCTGCCGTACGACATGCTGTACCGCCACCCGTTCCCGGGTCCGGGCCTTGGCGTTCGCGTACTGGGCGAAGTGAAGAAAGAGTACTGTGACCTGCTGCGTCGTGCCGATGCGATCTTTATTGAAGAGCTGCATAAAGCCGATCTCTACAACAAAGTGAGCCAGGCCTTCACCGTGTTCCTGCCGGTACGCTCCGTGGGCGTGATGGGCGACGGTCGTAAATACGACTGGGTCGTCTCTCTGCGTGCAGTCGAAACCATCGACTTTATGACCGCGCATTGGGCGCACCTGCCGTACGATTTCCTCGGCCGCGTCTCCAACCGTATCATCAATGAAGTCAACGGCATCTCCCGCGTGGTATATGACATCAGCGGCAAACCGCCAGCTACCATTGAGTGGGAATGATTTAACGTCTGGCAACAGCCTGCACGTAAAAGCAGTAAAGTACCCCTAAGCCCGCGTAACTGCGGGCTTTTTTGTTTTTATGTCTGGCACTTTCTAGCAGCTGTTAGCAGCGGGAAGCACGGTTTTTTCAATGGAATTTTTGATGGTACTCTCTGGTTTTGAATTCAGGTTTGAAAAAGTACCATGTGATAAATTTCGGTTGAGTTATGGTATTTATTTTTTATAACTTGAATCGCCACGGATAATCTCGACAAAAATTACCACTACAGTCAGTGCTCGAAACCTCGACATAATCAGATTAAGGAAGATATGTAAGAAAGGCGATTATCGTGAACAGCGTAAAGCCAAGATGCAGGACTGAGCTGATATGATTGACGAGTGGGCATTATGGTGTCCGAAAGATCAGTGGTCCAAAACGGGGAGATAAGAATGAATATGGAAGAAGATCGAAAGAAGGCTGTTGCTTCTTTATTAAAGGATATGGAATCCACTGCTGCCCGAATGCATGAGTTGATTGTCAAAATGCCTCCGCATGATTTGCTCGGGTACATCTACGCTCAGCACATGATGAAAACAATGGGAAACCAAATTGGGGGTGAAAAGCAAGTTCAAGAGGATGGTCCCGATGACGTGTTTAATGAAACCCAGTTCTTACTGGAGTATGTTCACGCTGTTCTGGCATCTGATGCCGCACCTGCGGATATGGAATTCGACGAAGCACAGTGCACTGAGCTGTTTGAACTTGGCCGAAAACTAAGAGAACAGGCCATGTTCTTTGCTATGTTCACCTCCGCTGATACCAAAGATGGCATCTTCGGTCCTAACGCGGCCGACATTGAATTCCGTGCGAAATCCACCTGGGTCATGATCCGTGGGAATCGTTATCAAGTTTTGGAAGGCGAGTTTTATCGATACGTTCTGGCACCTCACAATGATGTTTTGGAGGAGGTGTATGGTGTTGGTGCAACCGATATTGCAGAAGGCTTTCAGGCTATGGCCGACGCCACTCGTACCGGGCACGCCAACGCAATTATGGAGATGAAGAAGCAGTTTGAGGCGGCAAAGGCCTTTTCGATAGAGCAAGGTAAGTCTATGGAAGACGCTATGGAGTCATGGGTTGCTGAAAATGAGGAGCAGTCCAAAGCGGCCCGAGGGGCGATGGAGGATATGCTTCGCGGTGGTATTGCCAATGTAAGCCGTCACACGAAGTTGCCACCGACATTGCTAGCAGACTTGTCATACCAGCGAGGAGAAGATACTGAGTTCTTCGCCGCGGGCGATTTTAAGGGGACACCCTTTCGGACACTGCCAGCACGTAAGAAACCTCTAATTCAGCTTGGGTCGGACTACTACGCAGTCGATCCCTGTTTTGCTCGCGATGCGGGGTATCGTGCGCTCCTATTTAACCTCCTTCAGCGAAAGCCGGATTACAATAAGGCCTTTAAAGATCGGCAGAAAATGATGAGCGAAGCAGCCTTTGCCGACATTCTCTATGCCCAGCTTCCGGGAGCCACAGTTCTCCAGGAGGTTTACTACAAGGATCCTGACAGCAAGCAGTGGTCCGAAAACGATACTCTAATCTTGGTCGATGATGTGCTGTTACTAGTTGAGGCCAAGGCTGGTGCAGCTGCCACCATTGCATCACCGGCGCTTGATTTTGGCCGCCATGCTCAATCAGTGCAGGACTTAGTACTCAAGGCATATAAACAATGTGCGCGCTTCTTCAATTATATGAATTCGGCGGATGAAGTGTCTCTCTATCACCTCGTGGATGGCAAATACGAAGAGTGTTGCCGTGTGCGTCGCTCTGACTACCGGGTGATGGTGCCGATTGGGTTGACAGTCGAGTCGTTCTCGCCCTTTTCCACGTACTGTAAAGAATTACCGCAGGTTGAGCCTTTACTTGGAAAGCACGCTTTCATTTCACTGTCCATCGACGATTTGTTTGTGCTCAAGCGACTCCTACCCACGCCCGGCGAGTTCATGCACTACATAGAAGTGCGGCAAGCTGTGGCTGGGATACGTGGAGCTCATCTCTTCGACGAGTTTGATCACTTGGGTGCTTATCTTAAGAAGAATCGTTTCGATCAGGATATTGTCGAGCAGCTGAAGGAAGGGAAAGCGAACATGCTTGTCTGGGATGGCATGAGTGACATCGTTGACAGGAGCTTCGAGGGTGAAGAGTGGGAAAGCAGACCGTTCCCAAGGCAGGAGTTCCCAGAGGAGGTGCTGAAGCTGCTTGGAGCACTCGATAGCACCCGAGCTAGTGGCTGGCTTTCAGCAGAGAGTCATATCCGTGACCAAGGAGAGGAAGGCCGGAATAATCTGGCCAAGATGCTGTCCGACCTTCGAAAAACACTGATTCAGCATCCCGTTCGTTACTTTGTTCTGGGCGGGGACGGTGTGCCGCTCTTCGTTTGGCTTCAACGGCATGGCCATCCAATTGACTGGACTAAGGTGAACAATAAGGCCAGCGCAGGTGCGTTGAGCGTCAAGGCGACTAACGTCATTGGCGTTGTGGCTGAAGTCAGTGCCGATGGTACTTATGTCCAAGCGCGGTCTTTCAAAGTTTGCATACCGACAGAGCAAACGTCAGAAAACGTCCACATTTATGAAGACGCGGCGAAAATGGCTAACCCTGCACGTACAGTCAATCTAAACCGGGGAAAACAAATCTCCCCTAGTCGCAAGAGCTTAAAAATTGGCCGTAATGTACCTTGTCCATGTGGCAGTGGCATGAAATACAAGAGGTGTCATGGTCGGTAAAATGTGTCTGCACGGCTGACTACAATCTGCTTAGGAGTTCAAAGGGAGATTGTGCATGGTTTTATGTAATGTACTGATTTTTATATGTTAAATTCAATATCAAATGCATGTTATGCGAGAATCTTCTCAGCATGGGCCTGAGCTGAATAAACGTCGATGAGCAGAAAAAACAAAAAAATTCTCCGCATGGTATAGATTATGGTATCGAGAATGATCGACTTTATAACTAACTGTTATTTAAACTGATTTTACTTTTATTGATAATTGAGAGGGAATGAGATTTAATTCCTGTTGATATATTAAATATCAAATATTGAAACCCGCGAAAGCGGGTTTTTTTGTTCGGGCATTATGGGAATTAATTACCGATTTGACCTGCTAAACATGTCGGATGCACGCAGTATTAGATATGCTCCTCATATATAACATAAATGACCGCTATCCTGGATGCCTGCTGTGTGCCAGGAACTGGCCAGGATACGGGACAGCGTCTCTATCTTTTATCCCTTTTATATCGAATCCTCTCTGGCTGCGTAGGTGCGCAAATAATACTTTTCCTGCAGCGAGAGTCTCTGATGAAACGCAGACGGTGTTCTTCAGAAAAAAACGGGAGAAAATCTATAAAACGGTTCGTGATACGCTGACAGGAATTGAACTGGGGGCCATGTTGAGCACATCTGACCACCGGCACGCAGAGCTGAAACATATCTCTGGGACAAAGTCCTGCCAGTGTCTGGAAGAACCTCTGAGATAGCGGCACGATGCCTTTCTGCTGCGCAGATGTTTCATTATATTGGCCGGAACCCGATGAGTGCAAAGGTTGAGAATGCTGCTCCCGTACTTTGTCTGGCCTCACTCTCAGCGGTAACCTGCGTAAAAATCCCGCCGGTTCCGGATGATGAAAGTTGGCAGCAATTAAAAAATTCTCCTCTGGATCTCGCGCCACAACCCTCTCACTTTAATGCTTTATGCAGGACTATGATCCCTAAGACGTTTTTTTATCGTAAAATGTTATGACTTAGATAAGACAAAGGAAGAGATGATGTCTGACGTTAAAGGTAACGTAGCGAATGCCGGGTTTAGTAAGCTGGAACTGCTTGGTTTTAAGCACCAGTTATGGGAATTAAAAAAAACCTATCATCCCAACCTGACTGAGCAGCTTTCGCTTCACACATTGATAATTGAAGAGGCCAGGAAATCGCTCATATCGACCAGATACTATATCGTCGCGATTGTCGTATTTTCTATTGCTGCACTGATGTTTGGTGAGTGGGATTATATCTACATGCCTGTCGGGATGATTTTCTTAGCATTACTGGATATTCGTTCTTCAGCCAAAGAGGCGAATCGAACGATTAAAAGCCAGTTAAAGCTTATGAGACTTGCGGTAACACTATGGTTTTAATAGTCGAATTTATAATCTTCATCGATAAACTCAGCTTTAGCTTTATGGAAAGAGCTACCTGTGAAATATAACTTCATTGCACCGTTCTTGCTGGCCCATTTGGATATAAAATCATTACTCACATGCCGAAATAACTTTCCAGTTCCTGGTTGATCACCAAGATATTTAATGGCCAACCGGCCTGGGTTCTGGGTAAGTACCGGAGTTCTGATAGCAGCATACACAGTCAGAGAAAACTCAACACCGCTATAAGCAAGGTCCCCTGCATCATCATCAAAACCCGAAATTTTTGCCGCTTCCCGATATATTTTACGTAACAAACCTGGTTTCTGATGTTCATAAATTAACGGCGAAACTGATTCATAGACATTGTTCAGACCATGAGCGGCGAGCATAACACCTATCCCACGCATAGCGCGTAAATTGAGAGATTTTCCAAGTCTGTTAAGTCGGAATCCCCCCCAGGTCTCTAATCCGCCGCCAACCACACCACCTGCAATTTTGGCATATTTCAGAACGCCATGCTCTTCAAATACATCAGTAACAACATAGATGACCCGATCTTTCATTCTGAGCATCTGATACTCTCTTTCCGTGAGTTTAACCTCCGCTTTCAGTTCTTCAATAATTTCTATCCTTTTTTGAGGGTTCATTTCCGCGTCGAAACGCGACTGATAATCCCGGATACTATTATCAATCTCGAGGAGATAGTCACTGCGGATTAATGAGTCTTTTATCAGAAATGAGGCCGCGAGAGTGGATATGCGCTGTAATTCAAGAATGTAATTATCAAGATCGTATCTAAGGTGAGAAAATGCACTCGTGCCCATGAGATCCTCTACGTATCAGAAGTAAGATGTTGAGTTTTTAATATCCCAGCCCATACGGGTTTCGGCACCTTTGCCACCCAAACCACCTTGTTCCCAGTACTGAAATTTCACCTTATCTGCTTCGAATTCGTATTCAATATCCGTTGCCGCCCCGTGATCCCTGAGAAGTACCTCAACGAGAATGACATTTTCCAGCGTAATTCTGTAATACTCCATTTGCCCGTCGCCGGCTTTACAAGCTGACAACTCAACAGTTCTGATCCTGTTACCGTTTGATGCGAATAACAAAGCGCCCGCGGTCGTCTTGTCTACCTGACAATGAACTGTCAGGTTATGATAATTAACCTTGCCATTGGTACCCGGCATGCCACTACGTCCACTTCTTTTTGAACCCCACGAATAAGCATTCACATCTGTCCATCCAGAATGCTGTGCATCTTTTGATTCACCGTTTATTCCATCAATTTTCAAAAAAATATTATTCATCCGATCCCTGCTCCGGTTAATTTGACCTTTATCTTTGTCTGCACTAGCCAATGTATTATCACTTAAAAGTGAAATTTATAAAACATCAGAGGGTATTTATCGCAGGACTGGCATCAGGCAGATATTATTGCGGGTTTACGGAAAAAAGGGACATCGTTGGCGGCGCTTTCCCGTGAATCGGGGCTGGCTTCATCCACGCTCGCCAATGCCTTAACCCGGCACTGGCTGAAAGGGGAGCGGTTAATTGCTGAAGCGTTAGATACCCGACCAGAAGCAATCTGGCCGTCGCGGTATCCGGGGTGTAAATCCGAGCAGTGTGCGTATGAAGAGCAGAGCGTATAAAGGCTGAAACATAAAACGGTAATGCCCCCGTGCCAGGGGCATTACCGCCTTCTCAATACATCCATTTCTCCACAACCTCATTGCCGAGGTGTTCGCGCAGCAGATCTTCATTATCCTCTTCGTCGTGGGCGGCTAGCAGGCATTTGAACATCAGCACGTCGAGGTACTGGCCCGCGTCGCTGAAAATCTGCGTCAGCATCGGCGAGCTGTCGTGATCGAAGTACCACACTTCGCCCGTTTCCCGGTGGAAGCACCACAAATTGCCGTTGCCGAGGTAGTCGCCAAAAGCAACCAACTGATCAACCAGCGCCGACAGCTGTTCTGCGTCCGGCGCATCTTCCAGGATGTCGCTAATGCCAGGGTAAGCATCCAGCAGCGGTTCGATGTTGGCGTATTTCTCGGGCGTTACGCTGCACAGCCTTTCCGCAAGGTCGAGTGTGCCAATCTGTTCATGATAACGGCGCAGCAGCGGTGGAAGGGCGCAGCCCAGCCGCTGTTCCAGTGCGTCTACATCCAGAGCTTTAACCGGAGCAATGGGCGGCGGGTTATTCCACAGGTCGAGGTAAGCCTGCGCACAGGCGCGCCACCACGCCAGCCGCTCTGCTTCGTCGGTAAATGCTGGCCACGCAAGTGGCGGCAGTGCCTGGTCATCTGAAGTCATTATCGTGTCCCGATTAATAAGTCTGGCTGTCGACAGTGAAGCGGTAATTCATATCCATATCGGCGGTTGCGTGCTCGCGTTCTGTTTTCTTCAGCACGAACTCAATAGCAGGTTCGTAATCGTCGCTGCGCAGCACTTCCCCGGCAAGGATCTCAACCTCATACATACCGTTGTCGATGTCAATTTGCGGTCGCCCTGGCTGGCGATAACGCTCCTCAAGCGCGCTGATTTGCGCATCGGTGAAGTTTTGCAGGACTCGCCAGGTGAAGAGCCGAAGCTGGCGGTTTTCGACCCGCAGCACATAGCCGCCGC
This sequence comes from Kosakonia sp. N21, assembly GCF_050587465.1. NCBI lineage: Bacteria > Pseudomonadati > Pseudomonadota > Gammaproteobacteria > Enterobacterales > Enterobacteriaceae > Kosakonia > Kosakonia sp. N21. The sequence goes on from NZ_JBOBHR010000001.1 coordinate 92,535, forward strand.
GCTGGTGCTGTAAGCAGCTCTCTGGCTTGAGCAGTTCCGGTGTCTCACCAGAAAGGGTGAAAATAATGGTGTACGGGTAATTTTCGATGCCCGCGAGCGGGATGACGATGCCCTCCTGCACAGCCCGGTCGCTGCTCTCATTGCTGACAAACTCGGATGCCAGATCGTCATCAAGTGCTTGCTCTTCCTTCCAGGCCTGCAACAGGCGGATGTCACCCAGCAAAAAGTAATCAATCAGATCGTTGAGCACCTCAACAAATTCATAACGCATCATCAGTTCCTTTGTCAGCCTTGCCGCCATTGGGGGATAAGGTAACGCACTGTAGAGGTCGTGAGAACAGGTTATTGATCTTGCTGGTAGTATTGCCCATCGGCTGCGGCTTTTTATTCAGCATCCTGCACTTCCCCTTGGTATTAAAATTGGCATTTTTAAGCGGCGATTTTGCGTTTATTTCTGCCATTGAGAATTTACCGAATGTATTGCAAACCTGTTTAACCAGTGGCATATCTATTAAAAATACGAAAATAAAGCTACCTGCGAAATGTATATTTCGCGGGTTATGTTAGCGTCAGGGATAAGGTTTTATGCGTAAAGGTAAAATTATTGTTGCATCGATGATGTTATTTTGTGTTCTGTGTTTTGCGGCGGTGGCGTTATATTTTCTGGTGCTGAAAAGTGATGATGGGCAATCGGCAGATCAGCCACATGCCGCCGCCATACTTCAGGTCGCCGGGTTAGTGAGTGCTAATAAACCTGACCCGGAAACGATCAAAACGCTTTTCGCGCGCCGGGTTATTGTTCGCCAGGTCAACCTGGACAGTGGTGAATTACTGCCGGTGGCAGCGCATCAGGACACGCAAAAAACCTGTGTGACGCTGGCGACCGATCAGGATCCGGCGCAGGTACGCCAGCGTTGCAGCATTGTCGATATCTATATCATTCAAAACAATGAGCATGAAATTCAGCAGGTTATCCTGCCCGTTTCGGGCAAGGGTGCGAAGTCGATGATGCATGCGTTTCTGGCACTGGAGAGCGACGGGCGCACGGTGAAAAACCTGCTGTATTACGATCAGGATGAAACACCGGGCCTGGGTGCGAAGGTGGATGATGCAGACTGGCTGCGCCAGTGGCCGGGCAAAAAAGTGCTGGATGATCGGGCGCAACCGGCGTTGAAAGTGGTTCAGCAGAATAGCGGAAATAGCGATGACTACACGGTGGATGGTATTACCGGCGCGACAATGACCTCGGTTGGCGTGGAGAAAAGCATTAATTTCTGGACGGGCGATCGCGGTTATGGCCATTTCCTGCAACGCCTGATGAAAGATAAGCAAATATTATCGAATCAGTAATCCGTACCGCAGTTATTTACGTTAAGTATAAATACGCCAGCCATGTTGTTATTGCTGGCTTTTTATTAACGTTTAGCGAATGTTATTTCCCTGATCGCTGTGCGGGAAAATGCACAGCCGTTCTGCACCTTGCCAAAAAATAGACTGCGCTTACTTTCATGGAAAGTAAGGTTATTTCTGCCCGTTCTTCATCATTTATTTACATAACTTGTCACTGTTTGACAGTTTCATGATCCTGGTCATGTACAAAAACCAAAAAAGAATCATGATAATCATTATCATTTGTATTTAACGGGTGTGCGCAGTGGTGACTTTCCGTTCTTTTCTGGTGGCTCTGTTTGGCCTGTTCTTCAGCGCATGCGTATGGGCGGAGACCAACTACGCACCGTTCATCCAGGACATTGAGCAACGCCTTGATAAAACGGCGGAACTCTATCAGCAGCAAAAAACCAATGACGCCCGCCGCGAAGTACAAATGGCCTATTTTGAGGTGTTCGAAAACCTCGAAGGACCAATCCGCATTAACTTCTCTGCCAGTAAAAGCTACGAGATGGAAAGCACCTTCGGCGAGATCCGCAAAATGATTGGCGAAGGCAAGCCGCTCAGCGAGGTGCAGGGCAAAATCGACGGGCTGAAAAAAGCGCTGCGTGAGGTGGAACCGGTGCTCGATGGCGGGCATAAACTGGTTGCCGAAGAGCAGCATTCGGCGCTCTCCCGCGATGACATTGCCGTGTACTGGCAAAACAGCTTCCGCAGCATCGACGATCTCCTGGCCCAGGCGGTCACCGAATATCAGGCCGGGAACTTCACCGCTGCCAGCCAGCGCGTACAGCAGGCGCATTATCAGGGCTTTAAAAACTCCGAAATGGAGATGTCGGTGCGACAGAACCGTTCAGCGAAAGACGCCGCCGCCATCAACCAGCAGTTCACCGCACTGATTGCGCTGGCCGCACAGCCCGATCATCTCAATGATGTCTCGTATCAGGTGACTTCGCTGTTGCAGGACATCGAAGATCTGTTACCTGGCCTGCCGACCACGCGTGACGATCAACCCGTGAGTGCGCCGAAAAAAAGCGCCGCCACTGCGCCTGTCGCCAGCGACGCGCCAGAGAATGCCGACTGGGCCAGCATCGCATCCGCGATTAATCACAGCATCAGTAGCGCTATCACGCTCTACCAGAACGGCAGTGCACAAGAGGCGATCCTCGCGGTGCAAGACACCTACTTCGATCGCTTTGAAGCCACCGGCATGGAGAACAAAATCGGTTCCCGTGACTCGGCGTTCAAAACCACGCTGGAAAACCACTTTACCCGCCTGGTGAGCCTGATGAAGGTCGGGCAGCCGGTTGGCGCTCTGCTTACCGAGGCCAGCGCCCTGCAAAACGATCTGCAAAATGCCGTCACCATGCTGGGCGAGGGGGAAGAGACCCAGTGGAGCCTGCTGCTCTACAGCCTGATGATCATTGTTCGTGAGGGGCTGGAAGCCTTGCTGATTGTGGCGGCGATTGTCGCCTACATGGTGAAAAACAATCATCAGGACAAAATGCCGCTGATCCGCCAGTCGGTGATTGTGGCGCTGGTCGCAAGCGTAGTCACGGCGGTTATTTTCCAGATGCTGTTCACCAACTCCGGTGCCAGCCGTGAGTTGCTCGAAGGCTTCACCATGCTGATTGCCGTGGTGATGCTGTTCTCCATGAGCTACTGGCTGCTCTCAAAAGTGGAGGCCCGGCACTGGAAAGCCTGGCTGGAGGGCAAACTGTCCCACTCGTTAACCCGCGGCTCGCTGGTCGGCTTGTGGCTGACCTGCTTCCTTGCTGTCTATCGCGAAGGTGCCGAAACGGTGCTGTTCTACTTTGCGCTGATTGGTGATGCGAAAGACGTTGCCGGTCATCTCTCCATTGGCGCGGGGTTTGCCATTGGTTGTGTGGTGTTGCTGGTGGCCTGGCTGGTGATGCGCTACTCGGTCGTCCGCTTGCCGCTCAAACCGTTCTTTATGTTTACCGGCAGTTTTATGTACCTGATGGCATTCGTCTTTGCCGGTAAAGGGGTGCTCGAACTGGTGGAAGGCAAGTTGTTCCAGCCAACATTGATTAATGGCATGCCAGAAGTCAGTTGGCTGGGCATTTATCCCTATGTGGAAACGTTGGTGCCGCAGGCGGTATTGCTGCTTGCCGCATTGGTGGCGCTGTGGGTGATGCGCCGCCGCAACCACCTCCCGGGGGAGATGATTAAAAATAATTGATCGCCAATTTTACGACGAGAGGATAAGTCCAATGACCATGAAGAAAGCGCTTATTGCCGGTGCGGTAATGACCGGCATTTTCACTGCACCAGTAGCCCTGGCATTCCAGGAACACCCGGCGGGCGAGCCGGTAAAAATGAATGAAATGGAGCTGGCTGCCGTTTACTTGCAGCCGATCGATATGGAACCGCGTGGCATGGGGCTGCCTGCCGCTAAATCCGACATCCACCTGGAAGCCGACATTCACGCCACCGAAGGTAACAAGAACGGTTTTGGTGCGGGTGAATGGGTGCCGTATCTGACCATCAGCTACAGCCTGGTCAACACCGACACCGGCGAAAAACAGGACGGCACCTTCATGCCGATGGTCGCCAGCGATGGCCCGCACTACGGCGCGAACATCAAAATGATGGGCGTGGGCAACTACAAAGTGACCTACCACATTGAGCCGCCTGCCAAAGCGGGGATGCACCGCCATACGGACACCGAAACCGGTGTGGGCCGCTGGTGGAAGCCGTTCGACGTGAGCTATGAATTCAAATATGTCGGCCTGAACTGATTAAAGCGCAGGTGTTGATGTCGGTATCGCGGCGTGATTCCGCGATACCGTTACCCGCGCAGAGCCACTCTTTGTTTGCCCTACCCGAGTCGATGTCATGAGTTACTTTTTTGTCACCACACTTCAGGTTTTTTTCTGCGTAGCCCTGCTTTGCGGTCTGCTCTGGAGCCGTGGCCCGTGCCCGGCGGTGCGGCCACTGGTGTGGTCGTCGCTTGGCGGGTTGGCTGCCGGTCTGCTGTGCGGGCTGTTTTTCCGTGGCTCGCAGTCGGTTCAGTTGCTGCTGGTCTGCGCCGAAGTGCTGGTGTCGCTGCTGTTCTTGCTGAGCTTTTGGTGGGTGCCGCACCGCGTGCGCTACCTGTTGCAGGGCGTGCTGGTGCTGGGTGCCGCGCGTCACTGGGGGCTGGACCCCAACCTTGGTGGTCTCACCAGTACCCACGTTCTGAATACCGACCTGCTGCTTAATCTCACTTCCCTGGTGCTGGCCTTCGCGGTGCTGAGTCTGGCGGCGGTGCTGTGCGGGATGCTGGTCAGCCGTCTGCGCTGGCTTTACTGGCCGCTTACGCTGGTGGTGATGGTGCTGATCTGGTTGCCACTGAGCGGCAACGTGTTGTTACTGCTGATGAAACTGCAAGTCGTGCCGTTGCTCAAGCCGCTGCTGAGTTTTGTCGCGCGGGTAACGAATAACGCTGAGCTGTACAACTGGGCGGGCGCGGGTGTGTTGCTGCTCCTTGCGGTGTGCTGGCTGCCTGCGTTGAGCCGTCGTTTTCGCGCTGTGCGCCTTCAGCAGGAGCCGATTGCACACCGTCTTGCCCGCGCGCAACGCCGCAATGCCACACGTCTGTTACTGACCACCATCGCGTGTGCCGTCGTGGTGATTGCCGGTCAGCTTTGGTGGAACCTGGTCGCGTCGCAGCCGCCGCAGTTATCACAGGCGCAGCCGGTCACCCTGGCAAGCGACGGCATGGTTCATCTGCCGGTGGCGCAACTGCGCGATGGCAAGCTGCACCGTTTTGTCTGGGTGGCGGATGACGGTAAAGCGGTGCGCTTTTTCATCATCAACCGCTATCCGGACAAGCTGCGCTTTGGCGTGGTGTTCGACGCCTGCCTGCTGTGTGGCGATCAGGGCTATGTGATGGAAGGCAACCAGGTTATCTGCGTGGCCTGCGGCGTGCATATTTTTATTCCGTCTATTGGTAAGGCGGGGGGCTGTAACCCGGTGCCGATCGACAACTGGCGCAACGACGAGAAAGAGCTGACCATCCCGCGCGATGCGCTGGCAGCCGGGGTGAACTACTTCTCGACGGTGATGACCATCAGCGTGACTGACCCGGTGGATAAAACCACACTGACCAATACCTCTGCCGAATACAAATACAGCTGGGGTGGTAAAACCTGGTTCTTTGCATCTGAAGCAAACTATAACCGCTTCCGCAGTGCGCCTGAGCAGTTTGCGCCAGGCCTGGCGAAGGAGGAGTAGCCATGTTATGGCGAATGCTACGGCAATCCTGGGGGCGTAATATCCGGCGTAAGGCGCTGGCGATACTGACCGTTTTTCTGGCCTCCAGCCTGATTTCGGCGCTGCTGGCGGTGTCGATTGATATCGGCGACAAGATGTCGCGTGAGCTGAAATCCTACGGCGCGAACATCCTGATTGAACCTGCCGGGCAGGCTGCACTCCCGGCGATGTTCAGTGAGAAAAGCAACCCGCTCTCTGGCCAGGATTTCCTGGATGAGTCGGAATTACCCAACATTAAAGATATCTTCTGGCGCAATAACATTGTTGGCTTCGCCCCGATGCTTGGCGGCGAAGTGACGGCCAATGGCCGTGAGACGCCGGTGTTAGGCACCTTCTTCAGCCAGCCGGTCGACATCCCGGATGAAGAGGGGTATCAGACCGGGCAGCGCACGGTCAGCCCCTTCTGGCAGGTGGATGGCGCGTGGCCGCAGGAGCCGGTTGGTGAGGTTCCGCAAGTGCTGGTGGGGCATGCGCTGGCGCGTAACAGTGGCTGGAAAGTGGGCGATAAGATTGCGCTCCGCGCCGGGGAACACGCTCAGAATGTGGTGGTCAGCGGCATCCTCTCCAGCGGTGGCGAAGAAGATAATCAACTGGTGATGCCGCTCGCTACCGTTCAGCAACTGCTGGGGTTGCAGGGCAAGGTGCAGGCGATCCGCGTTTCGGCGCTCACCGTGCCGGAAAACGAACTTTCACGCCGCGCGCGGGAAAACCTCGAAGCGCTGAACGCCGAAGAGTACGACCTCTGGTACTGCACAGCGTATGTCTCCTCGATTGCTCATCAGCTTGAAGAAGCGATTTCCGGGGCGGAAGTGCGCCCGGTCTGGCAGGTTGCCGCGTCAGAAGGCGTGGTGATCGACAAGATCCAGTTGCTGATGGGCGTGGTGACGCTCGCCGCACTGGTGGCTGCCGCGATGGGGATTGCCTCGCTGATGACCAGCACCATTATGGAGCGCGCCAAAGAGATCGGTCTGATGAAAGCGCTGGGCGCGCGGCAGTGGCAAATTCTGCTGCTGTTTTACCTGGAAGCTGCCTCCAGCGGCCTGGCGGGTGGCGCGCTGGGGTGCGTTGCCGGTTGGGGGCTGGCAAAAGCCATCGGGTTAATGCTGTTTGCTGCCCCGCTTAATTTTGCCTGGATTGTGGTGCCTTGCGTGCTGGTGATTGCGGTACTGATTGCGTTGATTGGCACCTGGTTCCCGGCGCGGCGCATTGCCCGTCTTTACCCTGTGGAGGTGCTGTATGGCCGCTAAGCGCGACATGCTCTGGTTGCTGGTGTGGCGTGCGTTGCGCCTGCGTTTACAGCGCGTCAGCGTGGTGTTCGCAGCGCTGACCGTTGGGGCGATGATCGTCACCGCGCTCTCTGCCGTGTGGTTTGATATCAACAGCAAGATGAGTGAAGAACTGCGCACCTTCGGGGCGAATTTCTACATCGGGCCTGCGCACGGTTCGGGTATGCCGCAGCCGGAATTGCAGGCCATTCTGGATAACGCCCCTGCCGGGCTTATCCATGGCGCCAGTCCGTGGCTGTATGGGATGGCGCGCACCGAACTGGAAAAAGTGGTGATCGTCGGGGTGTGGTTTGAATCAATGCAAAAACTGGCGCCGTACTGGCAGGTTACCGGCAACTGGATTGGCGTGAGCTTTGACGATCGCAACGCGATGATCGGCGTCAAGCTGGCTGAGCGTCTCAACGTCCGGCCAGGCGACAGCATCACGCTTGTTGATCATCAGGCGCGTAAAAAGTTGCTGATTAAAGGCGTTGTCGAGGCAGGCGATGCGACCGACAACATGCTGATCGTCAGTCTGGATGTGGCGCAAAGCTGGCTGCATCAGCCGGGCAAAATCAGCCATGCTTTGCTGAGCGTGAGTAACGATGTCGGGCAGGTGGAAAGCTATGCGCAGGGTTTACAGCAGCAATACCCGGATCTTGAGATCCGCCCGGTGCGTAAAGTCTCGGCTTCTGAAGGCCAGGTGCTGGACAAGATCAAAGGGCTGATGGGGCTGGTTTCAATCGTTATCCTGGCGCTCTCATCGCTGTGCGTGAACACCACGTTGATGGCGATTGTGGGTGAGCGTTCGCGTGAGTTTGCGCTGCAAAAAGCGCTCGGCTCCAGCAATGGCGACATCATGCGCCAGATATTACTGGAGACCGGCATTATCGCGCTGGCGGCGGTGGTCTGCGGTTGGGTGTTGGGCTATTTGCTGGCGCAACTGCTGGGAATGACGGTGTTTAACGCCACCATTTCCCTGCGCCTGCCGGTACTGCCCATTACCCTGGTTCTGTCGTTACTGGTCGCGGTGCTCGCGGCCATTGTTCCGGTGCGGCGCGCGGTTAGCGTTGAACCGGCAAAAGTGCTTAAAGGAGAGTAACGCGATGTCTGTAACGCACATGCCGCAGATGGCTATCGAAACCCGCCATCTGTACAAGCGCTTCGGCGACGTCACCGCGCTGGACGATATCAATCTGCGCATCGAACGCGGTGAGTTCGTGGCGATCATGGGCGCATCCGGCTCCGGTAAAACAACGCTGATGAACATTCTGACCTGCCTGGACACGGCCACCGAAGGGCAGGTGATCCTCGACGGTACCGATGCCGCAGCACTGGATGAAGAGGGGCGGCGGCGTTTTCGTGCAGAGAAAATTGGCCTGGTGTTCCAGCAGTTCCACCTGATCCCGTTTCTTACCGCGCTGGAAAACATCATGCTGGCGCAGCACTACCACAGCGTGGTGGATGAAGCCGCCGCACGTGCCGTACTGGCGCAGGTGGGGCTGGAGCACCGCATCACCCACCTGCCAAGCCAGCTTTCGGGCGGTGAACAGCAGCGAGTGTGTATTGCCCGTGCGCTGGTGAATGAGCCGCCGGTGATTTTTGCCGATGAACCAACCGGTAATCTGGATGAAGAGAATGAGCAGCGGGTACTGGATTTGTTAACCGATTTACACCGCCAGGGGCGCACGATTGTGATGGTGACGCACAACCCGGCACTCGGTCAGTTTGCCGATCGGATCGTGCGCTTACAGCACGGGAAATACCTTGGCGAGGAGAGAACACACCATGCGTTGGCTTAACGGGATGGTACTGCTGCTGGTGGTGTTATTAGGCGGCTGTAAAGAAGAGAAACTGGCGCAGGGCGCGCCCGCACCTGCGCTGGCGGCATTTGATTTGCACGGCAAAGATGCCAGCCTCGAGAGCTGGAAGGGTAAGCGGGTGTATCTCAATTTCTGGTCAGCAAGCTGCGGCGGCTGCCTTGCTGAGATGGACTCGTTGCAGGCGCTGAGCCAGCAGTGGGGCGATAAAATCGTGGTGGTGGCGGTTAACACCGATCCGGATTCCGTGGACATTAATGCGCTGTTGGCGAAGCACCAGATAACCTATCCGGTATTGCGCGATCAACTGAAGATCACCCAGGAGCGTTACCAGGTGATTGGCACGCCAACTTCGGTGTTGATTGATGAACGGGGAAGGGTGCTCAGCCTGCATCAGGGGGCACGTAATCTGCCGGAATTACAGGAAACATTTACCCAACTTGCCCGTCAGTAAAACAGACGATGAGGGAGTGCGTGTATGGCATTTATCTGGACAGATAAGAAGGTGAGTTTTCTGCGTAAAAGCGCGGGGATACTGACAACACGCCAAATCGCCGACAAGCTAAAGACCAATATCACGGTGGTGCGCAATATGGCCTACCGTCTCGATTTACATCTCCGGGTGCCGAAATATAACGAGAAGCACCTTGAGCGGGTGCTGGCGCTGTATGACTCTGCGGAGAATTTCAGCCTGAAAGAGATTGCGCAAAAAACCGGGCTGACGCTCAGTACGCTGCATTACATTCTCTATGTTAAAAGCAACCTTCCCCTGTGCAGTAAAACGGAATATGTGGTGTTTGATACCGACGATGCCGTGCAATACCGTGTCCCGAAAGAGGTGCTGGATCTTGAAAGCTCAAGCCTGGATGGACCCAGTAACGACGACAGCGTACGCGATATTTACCTTATTGATGGCACCCGCTATGCTGCCCGCAATATCCGGCAGGAAGTGGTGATCAGTCGCAATCGCGCCTGAACGGCTTGCCGGGAAAAAGGAGCGAGCCATGCAGTCAGTACGGCGAATGGGGGACGGGTATGAACCGCAGGTCTGGCAGGAAGGCGACCGGCTGACTTACTCGCTGCCTGTGGAGTCCGGCTTTGTCAGCTTCGATTTCACCTTCGATATTCAGCCACGCGATCTGGATGTTCTGCTCGCCGACGACTACCGCCGCGCGGTGCTTGAAATTGTGGCTCACACACTGCTCCAGCGCGCAAGCGTGCGCGCCAGCTTTACGCAGAGCGACTTCGATAAACTGATCGCAGAGACGCTCCACGCTTCGCCCGAGGTTCTCCAGGCGTTAATTTCCCGCATCGCTCAGGAGCATAACATTGCGATTGAGCAGTACGTGCAGGAAGCCATCAAGCGGCGATCGCTGTAGACGCAAATGCAGCGCGACCCGCGACGACATTGTTAGCGGCAACCGGTGCTGGCTGTGCTGTGTCAGCGTTGTGTTCCCGGCCATCATCTCGCTGAACGGTTTTAGAAAACATAACCCGCTTTTGTCGACTTCAATTTTTGCCGTATTTCTCCCCTGTTATCCCACCAAATCCGGTAGCCCGGCGCTGTCATCCCGGCGTGAAGACGCTATAGTGCACTTTCGCCAGAGGCCGGTCGTTGGAATGGAAGAAGGGAATCTCGCATGTCGGGCAGTCAGAAATTCGTCTTAATTCTCCTTGCGTTAGCACTGCTGTTCGTGGCGGGGATTGGGTATTACTCCACGTGGTTTAACGCACTGTTCGTTGCCATTTTTATCTGTGTGATGCTGCTCATCGCTCGCCCGCTGTTGATGCCCGCCGGGTATGGCGCAAACAAAATACGCGCGCTGACCGTGGTGCTGGGGATGGGCATTATTGGTAGCGGCTCCAGCGTGCTGAATACGTTGTTGCCCACCATCTGGTCTTTGCCGGTGCTGCAAAATGCCCCGGCCTGGCTGAAGAGTATTCAGTTTATCAGTCAGCCCTCGCCGTGGGTCATCACCTTTGCGGGGCTGGTGGTGATCGGCGTCTTCTACTGCATGCGGGATAAAACGGTCAGCGGCGGTCACCCGAAACCGCTGAAAGACGATTTCCCTGAAGAGAGCTTCCCCAAAAAATTGCAGGCGTTTTGCAATGCGCTGGAGCGGGATTTGATCACCGTCGACCAGGACAGCAACTGGAGCCCGGAATACTATACCGAGCTACAGGCCGAAGTGGAGATCCGCAAAACGAACGGCGTTGCATCGCGCAAAAAAATCATGCGCCTGCAAGATGCCATCCGCAAAGACCGAAAGTCACAATCGTTTCTGATTCTGGGTGTGCCTGGTGCCGGGAAAAGCGTGGCGCTGCGCAAACTGGCTAAAGACATGCTGGCGGAAGTCAAAAAAACCAACCGCGTACCTATCTATGTCAACCTGCGCGAATGGGTGCCGACCAGCGCCGCGGCAGGCAACCGCTCCGGGTTCACTGTTCGCGAGCTGGAAGAGTTTGTCATCAACAATGTCTCCCAACGCGGCGACGTGTTCACCAAAGATTTTATGGATAAGTACTTCCGGGATCTCTGGCGTACGGGGCGCTTATTTTTTATTTTCGACTCGTTTGATGAAATCGCCGAACTGCTGGACGCCAACGAAGATTCCGATGTCATTAACTCGCTTTCCAGCGTTATCTCTAAGTTTATGGCTACGCACCCTGCGTCGCGCGGCGTTTTATCGTCGCGGATTTTCAGGCAGCCGACGCGGGCGTTTCTGGCAGATAAAGTGCTGGAGATCCGCCCGCTGTCCGAGTCCGGTATTTCGGAAGCATTAAGCCGGTACCCGCAGTTTACTGAGCAGGTCAGAAATGAACTGTTCAGCCATCGTCAGGATTTGATGCCGCTGGCGCGTAACCCCTTCATTATGGCGCTGCTGGGGGAGTGGATTGCAGTAAAAGAGCAACTCCCGGCAAACCAGGCGGAGATTTACAAAAACTATATCGATCGCCGCTTGCAGCTTTGCCATCACCGTCTGAGCAACGCGGGGATCACGGCGCAGGAAGTGATTGCGGTCTCGACCGATATCGCCTGGTTTGTCTTTCGCTCATCGAAGTTCGGACTTGAAGCACCGGTTAAGGTGATCAGTCAACACTTCAACTCCGGCAAGGTGGACGCGGTGTTAGAGGTGCTGCGCTATGCCAGAATTGCCAGAGTTACTTCCGGCGATGAGAAGTCATTCGCGTTCGTGCATCGTCGCTTCCTGGAGTACTTCGTCACCGCCCGGCTGCTGCAAACGCCGGAAGAGGTGCCGACTTCGCACATTCCAACGGATTCGCGTGGGCGCGATGCGCTGGTGCTGTATGCTCAGTTGTGCGAACCGGCGGAAGCACAAAGGTTAGCGGATCTCTGCTGGAGCGAGATCCAGCAGCATTTTGCCAATCCGCGCCAGCGGTTAAGGGCGATCCACTGCCTGCGATTTTTAATTGATGCGTTTGGCTCGCGGCGGGAGGTGATCCTGCCGTTTGAAGATGCACTGAGCGACTTTGTTATGGAGCACGTCAAAACCGGCGATAGCATCATCCTGGCGAAAATTTGCCTTGAAGCGACCGGCATACTCTCTGAATCGCGCGCTGCGCCGATCCTTGCTGTCGCCATTGTCGGCACGGATGGCTGGCTGCGGGAAACGGCCTTCCGGGCCTGCCGCCACTTGCCGAAAATGGAATCCGGGCTGGAAGAGGGGATTAAGAAATATGTGCTGAGCATCTCCGATGTTCATTTCTGGGCGAGCCGTAAGAATATCCTGCTGAGTTTATCCCTGTCGGATGCGTTAAGCGGCGTCTACCGGGTCGCGCAATTGCGCCTGTGGAACATGAAAGTCTCGATGGTCTGTTGCGCACTGCTTTGCGTGGTGATGCCGTTTATCGTGGCTTTCGGCGCGTCTTACGCGGCGGCGGCCAGCGCGTCTCTTTTTTTCGTGACAAAAACAGGAAAGAAAGAGAAACCTGATAACAGCCAAGGGAATAAGCCCGCCAGGCGATCTTTATCGTCGTTAACCGAATCCGGCTTTTTCGCCTGTAGCGTGGTGTTGTTCAGGATGCTGGGGTGTCTCATTCTGGCGTTTATGAGCATTATTGGGCTGTTCTCCGGGGTGATGGCCCATACGATCGCACCTTTTGCCGCTTATGGTGGGTTCGGTGGTGCGTATCGCTGGTGGACTGCCGCGCTGATTGTCGTTTCCGGCCTGCTTTTGCTGGACTGGGTGAATATCTGCCAGTTTGTTCGCCGCAACATCAAGGCTCTGCTTAATCTGCGAAAATGGCTCTCGAACCTGTCTATTCTGGCCGTGTCGGCATTGATGGTATGGGGCATGTTTACGCTGATCGACTATGTCACCAGGCGTCCGCTGGCGACGAAGGTGTTTGTCGGCATTATCCTCCTGACTTGCGCCGGGTTTGTTGTGGTTGTGGCAATAAGGGTTTTTGTGGCGTTAAGGGAGTGCTTGCGGGATCGGCGCATGCTCCGGTCGTTAACGTTGTCCCCAGCGCTTACCCGCACGGAGATCGCCCGCGTCTTTTCAGCCTGTTTATCCCACTATGGCCGTTTGCAGTATGTGCAGAAACTGGAAGCCGCCGGGGTTTCTCCGTCCGGGGAGTGGCCGGCGGAATTCCGTCTGGCTGTCGGCCTTGGCGACGCCTGGACGGCGCTGGCGCGGCTGGAGGAGCGCTGGTTAAAACTGGACAGATAAAAACAGAACAGACGCCCGATCGGTTCAGATAACGGTCGGTTTACTTTTATTCAGATGTGCGCATATCCACGCGGTGAAGCGTGTCGTAAAAGGGCGTTAAATTTTAGCGTTGTGCGGTGGGATCGATAGTCTGACTAACTTGTTGCGACTGGACTTTATCCTGATGATGATACCAGGCGCCAATAGTGGAATAGACGAAACGGCCGAAGAAAAAGAGAAAGCTGATAAGAAGTACGATACGGGTCATGCGACTGTCAAATCGATGTCGTTTTCGCATACTGGGTGCCTGACTCACAATGGTTCCTTTAGGAAAGCCCGATAAACGGGCGACAATGACATTAAGGCACAGTCTCCGGGGAAGGTCAATTCAGCCTGGCGCAAAAATGCCATGAATAAAAAATAAACAACAATTATATAAGATAAATTAAATATTTATGTGCGGAATATAATTTGCGCACAAAAGTGAAAAAAGCCGTGGAATAAAATGGCTTGCCGAGATTTTCTTGATATATATCAATTATAAGTTATTGTTCAGCACTAAACTTTCGGTTTCTTCGGGCATTTTTACCCCTTGCCCGGCATGGCCAGGTTGGATGCCTGCCTGAAATGCCCACCCGGATCAGGTTTTTTCGTTGAGCATCTATGACATTGATAAAAAAATATAATCATCTGAAAGATCAGTGGTGGGCACTGCCTCTCATCGTCCCCTCGATACTGTTTCCATTATTTAGTCTGGCTAATACATTTGCTGTAGTCTCCGGGCAGCATGTCATTCTTTACTATCTGCCGATGGCGCTGCTGATAAGCCTGATGATGTTTTACGGCTGGGCGGCATTGCCCGGTATTCTGGTGGCGCTCGTTTTACGTTACGGCGCTCTTGAGCCGTTAGTCCTGTTTCTGCAAAGCATGCGTTTACTGGTTCCGGTGATACTGAGCTGGGGCGGTTATCGCGTTTTCGTTACCCGGCGGCATCGCGTGTCGTACGGCACATCGATGCTGGTTTCCCAGCGCATCTTCTGGCAGGCGCTGTGCCCGGCTACCGTTTATCTGATCATTCTTGAAGTGGGCGTCTGGCTGAACCTGTACGATAAACCGCTCAGTGAGACGAATGCTCTGGCGCTCAATGTGCCCATGCTGATTAATTATCAGGGGTTGCTGGTCGGGTTGCTCACCGGCGTCCCCTTCAGCTATCTGGTGATCCGCATTATTCGCCATCCGCGTTATGTCATCACCTGGTTCTCGCAGTTGCGCCATGAGTTCGACCCAAAAGTCACGCGCGTGGAGGTGCTGGTATGGTCCCTTATTGTTGCCGGGATCGTCTTTTTACTGCTGATGCCGCTCAACATCCACAGCTCTATTTTTAGCACCAACTACACATTATCGTTGCTGTTACCGGTCATGCTGTGGGGGGCGATGCGTTACGGCTACCGTTTTATCTCGTTTGTCTGGACGCCATTACTGATCGTCTCCATTCACTATTTTGATCGCTATCTGCCCCGGTTTCCCTCATACGATCTGCAACTGGCTATTGTCTCTTCAAGCTACCTGGTGTTCTCGTTCATCATTATCGCCATGGCGGTGATGGCGACCCGGCAGCGTACTGTGAATGACCGCGCTCGCCGCCTGGCGTTTATCGATCCGGTAACGAATATGCCCAACCTGCGGGCGCTTAACCGCGCGCTGGCGGAAACGCCCTGGTCGGTGCTCTGTTTTTTACGCATACCGGAGCTTGAACTGTTAGGGCGCAACTATGGCGTGATGTTACGCATTCAGTACAAACAGCGGATGGCAAACTGGCTACAGCCTCTATTGATGGCGGAGGAGTGCGTCTACCAGCTCTCCGGCCACGATCTGGTGATCCGCCTGAACACCCAGTCGCATCAGACGCGCATTGAGGAGCTGGATGCGCGTATCAAAGCGTTCCGCTTTGTCTGGGATGAGATGCCGCTGCAACCGCAGGTCGGGCTGAGCTACTGCTATGTGCGCTCACCGGTGAAGCACTTGTCTTTGTTGCTGGGAGAAATGAGCACCATTGCGGATTTGTCGCTGGCGACCAACCATCCGGAAAATCTGCAAAACCGTGGTGCAACGAACCTGCAACGCAGCCTCCGGCTGAAAGTGGACATGATGAATCGCTTGCAATTGGCGCTGGAGCAGAACCAGTTTGTGCTCATGGCGCAGCGGATCCACGGCGTGCGCGGTGACGATTACTACGAGATCCTGCTGCGGCTCGGCGAGGAGGGGGGCGAGAGTATCAGTCCGGATGTGTTTTTGCCGGTGGCGTATGAGTTTGGTTTGTCGTCGCGCATTGATCTGTGGGTTATTGAGCATGTATTGCACTTTATGGCGCAAAACCGCGAGCGCCTGCCTGCGCAGCGTTTCGCCATCAATCTTTCCCCGGCGTCAGTGTGCCGCAAACCGTTCAGTCAGGAAGTCCGCCGTTTACTGCGCAAATACAGCATTGAAGCCTGGCAACTGATTTTTGAAGTCACCGAAAGCAATACGTTGAGCAGCATCATGCAGGCGAACCAGACGCTGGTGCACTTACAGTTGATGGGCTGCCGGGTGGCGATTGATGATTTTGGCACCGGTTATGGCAGTTATGCGCGGCTGAAAACGGTGAATGCCGATATCCTGAAAATCGACGGCAGTTTTATCCGCAATATTGTCTCTAACAGCCTGGACTACCAGATTGTGTCATCCATTTGCACGCTGGCGCGGATGAAGAAAATGCATGTTGTGGCGGAATATGTCGAAAGCGAAGAGATACGCAGCGCGGCCATTGCGCTGGGGATCGATTACTTGCAAGGGTATGTGATTGGTAAACCTGCGCCGCTCGAACAGCTTATTGCGCCGCCAGCGCAGGTTTAATCATGCTGCGTGGCGGATCAGGCCGCCACGTCAGACTGCTCTTCTTCGATTTTCAACCGCCAGCCGGTTACGGCTTCCCAGTATTCCTGCTCTTTTTCCAGATCGAGCAGCACCAGTGCATTCTGGCTGAACCAGTCATACGGGAAACTGAGCGTCCAGTGATTGTCATCGGTTTTCAGGTGCAGCGTCGGCGGTGTGGTGGTCGCCTGGCGCTGGTTATTCAGCAACACGCCCAGACGTAAAATCTGCACCAGCGGCAAATACTGCTTCTTCTTGAACAGCGTAAACCGCGGCAACTCGTCGAGCTTGATCCCTTTACGATGGCAGCGAACCAGCGTCGCCATCATCAGTTGCTGCTCCTGGTTAAAGCCCGGCAAGTCACTGTTTTGCAGAATGTACGCGGAATGGCGATGCATGCCGCTGTGGTTAATGTTCAGCCCCACCTCGTGCAGCATCGCCGCCCACTTCAGCAGCGCCGCCAGTTGTGGGTTGGCGAGCTTCGGGTTTTGCGCCTGCCACTGATCGTACATCAGGGTAGTGGTTTCCAGCACGCGACGCGCCTGTTCGCGGTCAATATTGTACTGGCTGGCAAGGCTCTGTGCCGTGCGGCTGCGAATGTCCTGGTGACGGAAACGGCCTTCCATCTCATACAGCACGCCTTCACGCAGCGCGCCGTCGGACAGGCGCAGCTCACGGATAGCCAGCGCATCGAATACGCCACACAGAATCGCCAGGCCCGGCACAAACACCGCTTTGCGCTCTTCGGAAAGCCCTGGCAGGCTGAGTTCGGCGAAGTTTTTATACTTCAGTACTTCAGCGACCAGTTTTTCCAGACGTTCCGGGGTGATAATGCCATCTTTCTCGCCGGAGGCCAGCAGCACTTCATGGGCAGCTTTAATGCTGCCGGATGCGCCAAGCGCCACATTCCAGCCCTGAATACGGAACTGCCACGCCAGCGATTCCAGCTTTTGCGTAGCCGCCATGCGCGCGCGGCGGAAATTTTCGCCGTTAATGCCGCCGCCGGGGAAATACATTTGCGCGAAACTGACACAGCCCATCCGGCGGCTTTCAACCAGTTTGGGTTCGAAATCTTCACCGATCACCAGCTCCGTCGAGCCGCCGCCGATATCGATCACCAGTTTGCGGCCTTTTTCCGGTTGCGTGTGCTCTACGCCCATAAAAATCAAACGGGCTTCTTCATTGCCCGAAATGATCTCAATCGGGTAGGGGATCACTTTCTCGGCGCGTTTGAGAAAATCGGTGGCATTCAACGCCTGGCGCAGAGTGTGCGTGCCGACGATGCAAACGCTCGAGGGATCGAAACCCTGCAAGCGTTCGGCAAAAAGCGACAGGCAGGCCAGCCCGCGCTCGATGGCCTCTTCACTCAGCATGTTATTGCTGTCCAGTCCATCCGCCAGATGAACGCGTTGCTTAAGGCGACCAATGATCTGCATGGCGCCGTCCACCACACGTGCTATCACCATGTGGAAACTGTTGGAACCCAAATCGACCGCAGCAAACTCTTCCGGTCGTGGTGTCTTCTCTTGTATCGGCATAGATTAGTCGGGCTGTTCGAGTGATTTGATGTAGTCGTAAATCGCCAGTTGTGCGCGTACTTTACGGCGGTTGCCGCGCGGCACATAGCGATTACTCAGTTCTTTATCGATATACCTGGCTTTCACGGTATCACCTAAAAGCAAATCGATGATATCCAGAACGCGCTGTTTAAGGCGCGGATCGAGCAGCGGCGCCGCCACTTCAATACGGTAATCGATGTTACGCGTCATCCAGTCAGCGGAAGAAAGATAGACTTGCTTATCGCCGCCGTTCTCAAAAATATAGATGCGATCGTGCTCAAGATAACGGTCAACAATGCTGGTTACGCGAATATTTTCGCTGATGCCTTCGAGATCCGGGATCAGCGAACACATTCCTCGCACCAGCAGGTTCACCGGCACACCGGAACTGGAGGCGGCATACAGTCTGTCTACCAGTCCTTTGTCCACCAGGTTATTCAGCTTCAGCGTAATCCCCGACGGTTTGCCCTCTTGTGCGTTGGCAATCTCGGTATCGATCATGTCATACAACAGGCGACGAGAGTTCTGTGGCGAGACCAGCAGATACTCAAAGTTAACCGGGCGATACGGGTTTTCAATAAAGTTAAACACCCGGCGTACTTCATTGGTAATGCGTGCATCGGCGGTGATCAGCGAATAGTCGGTATAAAGCCGCGCGGTTTTTTCGTTAAAGTTCCCGGTACCGATGTGGGCATAACGCACCACCTCTTCCCCTTCCATACGGGAGATCAGGAACAGTTTGGCGTGAATTTTTAAGCCCGGCGCGGAGAAGATAACCTGCACACCCGCTTCGGTCAGGCGTTTGGCCCAGTGGATGTTCGCCTCTTCATCAAAACGCGCTTGCAGCTCCACCACCACTGTCACTTTCTTGCCGTTATGGGCGGCGTGGATCATGGAGTCAATAATGCGCGAGTCTTTCGCCACGCGGTAAATATTGATTTTTATCGCCAGCACGCTCGGGTCGAACGACGCCTGACGCAGCAGCTCCAGCACGTGCTCAAACGTGTGATACGGGTAGTAGAGCAGCACATCGCGTTCGCGAATGGCATCAAAACCGTTACGGAATTTATCGAACCAGAGATGGCGCAGGCGCGGCAGCGGTTTATTGACCAGGTTGGATTTGCCGACGTTCGGGAAGCCAATAAAGTCTTTAAAGTTGTGGTAACGCCCGCCAGGAATAATGGAGTCATAGCGGGAGATGGTCAGTTTCTCACGCAGCATTTCCACCATCGCATCCGGCATGTCGCGCTGATAAACAAAACGCACCGGTTCTGCGGTCAGTCGCTGCTTCAGGCTGGAGGACATCAGCTCCATCAGGCTTGATTCCATCTCGTGCACCAGATCGTATTCGGCGTCACGGGTCATCTTCATCGAGTAGGCGTTGAGAGTGTCGTAATCAAAGAAGCCTTTGAAAATATCATCCAGGCAGTAGCGCAGGATGTTATCCAGCAGGATCATCGGTTTACGACGGCGCGGCGTTTCCGGCGGCAGGTTAACAAAGCGCGGAACCTTGTCCGACGGGATCTCCAGCAACGCATAACGAATATTGTCGCCACGAATGATCTCCACCGCCAGATAGGTGTAATCATCCTTCAGGAAGCGCACCAGATTGGTTTCGCGGTTGATAAGCGTCGGGGTGATGTGCTGGCGCAGGTACTGTTTAAAGTAGTTACGCAGCCAGCTCTGCTGGTTTTGCGAAAGCTGGCGTTCGTTGATCAGGAAGATCTGATTACGCGCCATTTCCAGCAGCAGATCGTTGTACAGGCTGTCGAACTCCTGGTCGGCTTTCAGTACGCGGGACTGAATTTTCCCCAGCAGATGACGCGAATTAGTGGGAAGGCCTTGCTCTTCACTGATGATCAGCCGGCGTTTCAGCTCTGCAAAACGCACTTTATAGAATTCATCGAGGTTATTGGAATAGATCCCCAAAAAACGCATGCGCTCGATCAGCGGGTTACTCTTGTCTGCGGCTTCCTGGAGAACGCGTTCATTGAAGCACAACCAGCTTAGTTCTTTTTCGAGATATAACTTTTCCTGACCCATTCCTGTTTACACTCCGGTTCAATCTCGGGACACAGCAAGTCCATCTCGCTCTCGCGGCGTCCCGACTTACAGGTGAACGTTGCTGGCGTTCCTTCGTATGACACAACTTATTATGGCGAGCTTTGCCACCAGATGTCCAACTGTGCCAAAAAAGTATGACAGTATTCTGTTTTCTGACCTAAGGTGATGAAAATACAGCGGGGAAGGGATAAACAAGCCGGATAAGACGGAGACACCATCCGGCATAAGTGATGTAGCAGAGAAATTATTCGTCAGCCGCATAGCCCTGCGGTGGTAAGCAGACGCCATCCAGCCAGGCGGCGTTGTTTTCCATCTTCAGGCGACCGTCGACAAACCAGCTCACCACCAACGGGTAAATGGCATGTTCCTGCGCCTGAACACGTGCGGTGATCTCCTCTTCTGTATCACCATCGAACACCGGCACTTTTGCCTGCAAAATCACCGGGCCGCCGTCCAGCTCATCGGTGACAAAATGCACGGTGGTGCCATGCTCTTCATCGCCGTTTTCCAGTACCTGACGGTGCGTATGCAGACCGGGATATTTCGGCAGCAGGGAAGGGTGGATATTCAACAGACGCCCGGCGTAGTGGGAGACAAATGCCGGACTGAGGATGCGCATATAACCCGCCAGCACCACCAGATCCGGCGCATAGGCGTCGATTTCCAGCATCAGTTCGCGATCGAACGCATCACGACTGGCGAACTGGTCAGCAGTGAGGGCATGTGCGGGAATCGCTGCTTCCCGCGCACGTTCAAGGCCGAACGCATCGGCCTTATTACTGAATACCGCCCGCAGGGTGCCGTTGATTTTCTTCTGTTTGCAGGCATCAATAATTGCCTGCAAATTGCTTCCGTTACCGGAAATCAGCACCACGATATTTTTCATTCAATGACCACGCGCTCACTGGAATCGGATGCGTTGATGATACCGATTTTCCACGCGTTTTCACCTTTAGCGTTCAGTAATGCGATGGCTTTATCTGCTTCAGCCGCTGGCAGCGCAATCACCATCCCGACGCCGCAGTTAAAGGTGCGATACATTTCATGACGGCTGACGTTGCCCGCGCTCTGCAACCAGTTAAATACTGCCGGCCACTGCCAGGATGACTCGTCGATCACCGCCTGGGTGTTGTCTGGCAGTACGCGCGGGATGTTCTCCCAGAAGCCGCCGCCGGTCAGGTGCGCAATGGCGTGTACATCCACGTTTGCAATCAGCTCCAGCACCGATTTCACATAAATGCGCGTCGGTTCCAGCAGGTGATCGGCCAGCGGTTTGCCTTCAAGCTGCGTTGTTTGCGGATCGCAACCGCTCACTTCGATCACTTTGCGCACCAGTGAGTAACCGTTGGAATGCGGACCGCTGGAGGCCAGTGCTACCAGCACATCACCGTCGGTCACTTTTGAACCGTCGATGATTTCTGACTTTTCCACCACGCCGACACAGAAACCGGCCACGTCGTAATCTTCACCGTGATACATGCCCGGCATTTCTGCTGTTTCACCGCCGACCAGCGCACAACCGGATTGCAGGCAACCTTCAGCGATGCCGTTGATCACGCTGGCCGCTGTATCGACATCCAGCTTGCCGGTTGCGTAATAATCCAGGAAGAACAACGGCTCTGCACCCTGTACCACCAGGTCGTTTACGCACATCGCCACCAGGTCGACGCCAATGGTGTCGTGACGTTTCAGATCCATCGCCAGACGCAGCTTGGTGCCCACGCCGTCAGTGCCGGAAACCAGTACTGGCTCACGATATTTTTGCGGCAGAGCGCACAGCGCGCCGAAGCCGCCCAGACCGCCCATGACTTCCGGGCGGCGGGTTTTCTTCACCACGCCTTTGATTCGGTCAACCAGAGCATTGCCCGCGTCGATATCAACACCGGCATCTTTGTAGCTGAGAGAGGTTTTATCGGTCACTGCTTCAGTCCCCACGCGTTTACTTGCGGTAGAAATAAAATTCGGCGCAATTCTAACAGCCAAGGCAAACGTTTGCGAGTCCATTATTTCAGGGCGCTGAGGATTCTTACGATATACTCTTTTCCAGTCTGATTGATCGTGATCAAGCGCCTGCCTGTAGCGCAACGGAAAAAAAGCGGTATAATCCGGCGATTTTTTTTGTGGCTGCCACCTGTCTGGGGAAAGGAGAAGAGTATGAAGATCGTGGAAGTAAAACACCCACTCGTCAAACACAAGCTGGGTCTGATGCGAGAGAACGACATCAGCACCAAACGCTTTCGTGAACTCGCCTCGGAAGTGGGCAGCCTGCTGACCTATGAAGCGACTGCGGACCTCGAAACGGAAAAAGTGACCATCGAAGGCTGGAACGGCCCGGTCCAGGTTGAGCAAATTAAAGGGAAGAAAATCACCGTTGTGCCAATCCTGCGCGCAGGTCTGGGCATGATGGAAGGCGTGCTGGAGCACGTACCGAGCGCGCGCATCAGCGTGGTCGGCATCTACCGTAACGAAGAGACGCTGGAGCCGGTGCCGTACTTCCAGAAACTGGTGTCCAATATCGACGAGCGTATGGCGCTGGTGGTTGACCCGATGCTGGCAACCGGCGGTTCGATGATCGCCACGATTGACCTGCTGAAAAAGGCGGGCTGCCACAGCATCAAAGTGCTTGTGCTGGTTGCTGCGCCGGAAGGTCTGGCGGCGCTGGAAAAAGCGCACCCGGACGTGGAACTGTACACCGCGTCGATCGATAAGGGCCTCAACGAGCACGGATACATTATTCCGGGCCTCGGCGATGCCGGCGATAAAATCTTTGGTACGAAGTAATTGCTTAAAAATCGAAAGCCGACTTTGATAGTCGGCTTTTTTTTGGGATTCAAAACACTGCCCGCCGTTAAGGACGGGGAGATAAACAACAACACTCAGAGGAAAACACTATGACGCGCCGTGCTATCGGGGTAAGTGAAAGACCACCGCTTTTGCAGACCATCCCGCTTAGTCTACAGCACTTGTTCGCCATGTTTGGCGCAACCGTGCTGGTGCCAATCCTGTTTCACATTAACCCGGCCACCGTGCTGCTGTTTAACGGTATCGGGACACTGCTGTACATCTTTATTTGCAAAGGGAAAATTCCGGCGTACTTAGGCTCCAGCTTCGCCTTTATCTCACCGGTGCTGCTGCTGTTGCCGCTGGGCTACGAAGTGGCGCTTGGCGGTTTTATCATGTGCGGCGTGCTGTTCTGCCTGGTCTCCTTTATTGTGAAAAAAGCAGGCACCGGCTGGCTGGACGTGATGTTCCCGCCTGCGGCGATGGGCGCAATCGTTGCGGTCATCGGTCTGGAGCTGGCGGGCGTGGCGGCGAACATGGCCGGTCTGCTGCCAGCAGAAGGGCAGTCTGCGGATTCCAAAACCGTGATCATCTCGCTGGTGACACTGGGCGTGACGGTGTTTGGCTCCGTGCTGTTCCGCGGCTTTATGGCCATTATCCCGATTTTGATTGGCGTGCTGGCGGGCTACGCGCTCTCCTTCGCGATGGGCGTTGTTGATACCACGCCGATTGCGCAGGCACACTGGTTCGCGCTGCCGACCTTCTACACCCCGCGTTTTGAGTGGTTTGCGATTTTCACCATTCTGCCTGCGGCGCTGGTGGTGATTGCCGAGCACGTGGGTCACCTGGTGGTCACGGCGAATATCATCAAAAAAGATCTGATTCGCGACCCGGGCCTGCACCGCTCGATGTTTGCCAACGGTCTGTCTACCATGATCTCCGGCTTCTTCGGCTCCACGCCGAACACCACCTATGGTGAGAACATCGGCGTGATGGCCATCACCCGTGTGTACAGCACCTGGGTGATTGGCGGTGCGGCGATTATCGCTATTCTGCTCTCTTGCGTGGGCAAACTGGCGGCGGCTATCCAGATCATCCCGGTACCGGTAATGGGCGGCGTTTCGCTGCTGCTGTACGGGGTTATCGGCGCGTCCGGTATCCGCGTGCTGATCGAATCCAAAGTGGATTACAGCAAAGCGCAAAACCTGATCCTGACGTCCGTGATCCTGATTATTGGTGTGAGCGGGGCGAAAGTGCACATTGGTGCGGCGGAGCTGAAAGGCATGGCGCTGGCGACCATTGTGGGTATCTGTCTGAGCCTGATCTTCAAACTGATTAGCGTGCTGCGCCCGGAAGAAGTGGTGCTGGATGCGCCTGACAGTGACGTAACGAAGTAATTTTTATGTGGGTTTGAGCCGGGTTTCGCGCCCGGTTCAAACCGAACGGGATTTTATGATAAACTCACTGCGTTTTTTGTAAGCCCTGTTGAGGTCCCTCTGAACACACCGGCACAGCTCTCCCTGCCATTATATTTACCCGATGACGAAACCTTCGCGAGTTTCTGGCCGGGTGATAACCCCTCTTTACTGGCGGCGTTGCAAAACGTTTTGCGCCAGGCGCATAGCGGATACATCTATATCTGGTCGCGTGAAGGCGCGGGGCGTAGCCATTTGCTGCATGCCGCCTGTGCCGAACTCTCCCAGCGCGGCGATGCTGTGGGCTACGTGCCGCTGGATAAGCGTACCTGGTTTGTGCCGGACGTGCTGGAAGGGATGGAACAGCTTTCGCTGGTCTGCATCGACAATATCGAATGCGTCGCTGGCGATGAGCTGTGGGAGATGGCGATCTTCAACCTCTATAACCGCATTCTGGAGTCGGGGAAAACCCGGTTGTTGATCACCGGCGATCGTCCTCCGCGCCAGCTTAATCTCGGGCTGCCGGATCTGGCTTCACGGCTGGACTGGGGGCAAATCTACAAGCTGCAACCGCTTTCTGATGAAGATAAATTGCAGGCATTGCAGTTGCGTGCTCGCTTACGCGGTTTTGAACTGCCGGAAGACGTGGGCCGTTTTCTGCTCAAGCGGCTGGATCGGGAAATGCGTACCCTGTTTGATACGCTGAACGAACTGGATCGCGCGTCCATTACCGCGCAGCGCAAGCTGACCATTCCGTTCGTGAAAGAGATCCTCAAGCTGTAATACCAGGCCGGATAAAGACAACCCCCTCCGGCCTGTGCCTGTTATAAAATCGCCAGTACCTGCTCCGGCGGGCGACCAATGCGCGCTTTGCCGTTGGCAATCACAATCGGGCGTTCAATCAGCTTCGGATTCTCCACCAGCGCCTGCACCAGGTCTTCCTCTGCAAGCGTGCTGTCGCCAAGCTTCAATTCTTTATAAAGATCTTCTTTTGTCCGCATCAGTTCCCGCGCGCTGGACATCCCCAACATCTGCAATAACGTGCGCACGGTTGCCGCATCCGGCGGCGTTTCCAGGTAGAGCACCACATCCGGCTCCACGCCGTTTTCTTTCAGCAGGTTCAGCGTCTCACGGCTCTTTGAGCAACGCGGGTTATGGTAAATTTGTACGCCGTCTGACATCTTTTCTCCTTATTACATCTTCTGATACGGTTTGAAACGCTGCTGCATCTGCCGTAGCTGATCAATTCGCGCATCGTAACGCGCCTGTTGCAGGCTGCCGAGTTTCACCTGTGCGCTGGCGTTGCTCAGTAAGCTTATCGCCTGATCCAGTTTGCCCACCAGCGCCAGACCTTCCGCCCGTGCAGCAAGCTCCTGATCGCGATGATTCAGCGCAGCTTCGGTCTGCGCCAGCAAATCCCAGCCGTTCACATCCTCTTTATTACTGAAGGTATAACGGTTCAGGATGCGCTCCGCTTCTGCGGGTTGACCGCCTTCGAGCCAGGCATTCGCCAGGTTGAGCTGCAATACCGGGTTGGTTTTCAGCTCGCGGGCAGCGTTCAGACGCTTGATGGCATCGGCGCTTTTGTGCTGGCCTAAATCGATGTCGGTCGCCAGGTCGAGGAACCAGGCATTGTCAGGATCGGCGCTGAGCAGCGGTTGCAGGTTTTTGGCGGCATCAGCGTAGTTTTTCGCATCCATCGCCTGCAACGCCCGGCCATATTGTGCGGCGCGCTGCTCGCGCACGTTGCCTTTCGCCCAAGCGTCAAGCTGGTCGCTGGTCAACTGATTGCGCCCGGAATTGTACATCCCCAGCGCCCTGGCTTTCGCCATATAAAACGCCTCGGAGGATTGCACCACCACCGGACGCATCTGGTTGGCGCGGTTGCGGGCATCCGAGAGACGGCTTTCCGGTAAGGGGTGGGTCAGCAGAATTTCCGGCGGACGGGTGGAGTAACGCGACTGGTCGAGGAGTTTCTCCAGAAAGGTGGGCATCGCCTGTGGATCGAAACCGGCGCGTTGCAGCACCTGAATCCCGATACGGTCCGCTTCCTGTTCGTTCTGCTGAGTAAAGCTGATCATCCCTTGCTGCGTACCCGCCAGCGTACCGGTTAACGCTGCCATCCCGGCTTGCGGGTTGGCCATTGCCAGCAGAATCGAGCCGAGCGCCCCGGCCCACGTCAACGGCGCGCTGCGTTTTTGATCTTCCATCGCGCGCGCCAGGTGGCGTTGCGTAACGTGAGAAATTTCGTGCGCCATCACCGACGCGAGCTGGCTCTCGTTGTCCGCGTAGCGGAACAGGGCGGAGTGCAGCACCACGTTGCCGCCAAAAAAGGCGAAGGCGTTGATTTCGTCGTTATTGACGAGATAAAAATGGAAGGGCGTTTTTACCGAATCCGCATGGGCTACCAGCCGCATCCCCAGCCCGTTGATGTACTGGACCAGCAGCGGGTCGTTAATCAGCGGTGCGCTGCCTCGCAACTGGCGAACATAGTAGTCGCCCATTTGCATCTCCTGACCAATGGAGAGCGTGCTTCCGGCGGACGTTCCCATATCCGGCAGGCTGTCTGCCGAATCCGCAAACGCCATTGTCATCGGGCCTGAGGCGAGTGCAGCAATAAGGGTGGCGACCAGCGTGCGTTTCAACTGCCTGAACATAACCTCTTCCTGTATTTGGGGGGTAGTATTATGACCGGTGTTCGGGGTCTTCGTTCCGGGTTTCCCGCTTTGCGAGTGTAGCCGCGTTGGCGGGTGAAGAAAATCCCATTCAGCAGAATGTTATGTTTCCCCGAAAGGATACGAAAAGCGAAGTCTTTTTTGTGACATTTCGATACAATTCCACTCCTTAACTCCCGCCAAAGAGGCTCAAGAAAAAACGTTATGCTCGAAATGTTGATGCAGTGGTATCGCCGCCGTTTTAGCGATCCGGAGGCGATTGCACTGCTGGTCATTCTCCTTGCGGGTTTCTGTATCCTCTTCTTTTTTAGCGGCCTGCTTGCGCCCCTGCTGATGGCGCTGGTGATAGCGTATCTGCTGGAGTGGCCCACCGCACGTCTGCAACGCATCGGCTGTTCGCGCAGCTTTGCCGCCACCCTGGTGTTGATGATGTTTGTCGGCATTCTGCTGGTGATGGCGTTTGTGGTCATGCCCGTAGCCTGGCAGCAGGGCATCAATCTGATCCGTGACATGCCCGGCATGTTGAACAAACTCTCTGATTTTGCCGCGACCCTGCCGCGTCGTTACCCGGCGTTGATGGATGCCGGCATTATCGATGCGATGGCGGAGAATATGCGTTCGCGCATGCTGACCATGGGCGACTCGGTGGTGAAATACTCCCTTGCCTCACTGGTCGGGCTGCTAACGCTGGCGGTATACCTGGTACTGGTGCCGTTAATGGTCTTCTTCCTCGTCAAAGACAAAGAGCAGTTACTGAATGCCGTACGCCGTATATTGCCGCGCAACCGCGGGCTGGCGGGGCAGGTATGGAAGGAGATGAACCAGCAGATCACCAACTATATCCGCGGTAAAGTGCTGGAGATGGTGGTGGTCGGTGTCGCCACCTGGATTGGCTTTATCCTGTTTGGCCTCAACTACTCATTGTTGCTGGCGGTGCTGGTGGGGTTCTCGGTACTGATCCCTTACATTGGCGCGTTTGTGGTGACCATTCCGGTCGTTGGCGTGGCGCTGTTCCAGTTTGGCCTGGGCACCGAGTTCTGGAGCTGTTTCGCGGTCTATTTAATTATCCAGGGACTGGACGGCAACCTGCTGGTGCCGGTGCTGTTCTCTGAAGCGGTCAACTTGCACCCGTTGGTGATCATCCTGTCGGTGATCATTTTCGGCGGACTGTGGGGATTCTGGGGCGTATTTTTCGCCATTCCTCTCGCCACGCTGATCAAGGCGGTGATCCACGCCTGGCCGGACTCACCGGCTATCGAAGAGTGACGATGCCGGGCGGTACACGCAGCGCCGCCCGGTCATTGGCTTAATGTGCAGCGTTCTGATTGCGCAGATAGATAATCCAGTAGGTGATGCCCACCAGCAGCCCCCCACCGATAATATTCCCGATAGTCACCGGGATCAGATTGGCAGTAATAAAGTTGCCGACGGTCAGCGCCGGGAAGTTATCCGGCGAGGTATGTACGGCGCTCCAGAAGCCCTCCGGCGCAAAATAGCGAATGATGATCGCCAGCGGGATCAGAAACATATTGGCGATACTGTGCTCAAAACCGCTGGCGACAAACATGCCGATCGGCAACAGCATCGCCATTACTTTATCCGTGAGCGTATGGCCGGAGTAACTCATCCACACCGCCAGGCAGACCATCAAATTGCACAGCGTCCCCAGGCAGACCGCTTCAATAAAGGTGTGGTGCATTTTATGATCGGCGGTTTGCAACACATTCAGTCCCCATAGCCCGTTGCCGCTCATGGTCTGACCGGCAAACCAAATCAGCGCGACAAAAAACAGTGCGCCTGTCAGGTTGCCAAAATAGACGATGATCCAGTTGGTGATCAGTTGCCGCCAGCTCACCAGCCCACTGGCTTTTGCCATTACCGTCAGCACGGTGGAGGTAAACAGGTCAGCGCCACAGACCACCACCAGAATTAATCCGAGAGAAAAACAGAGTCCGCCCGCCAGTTTTGCCAGCGCACTGGCCGGGGCCGGCCCGCTGGTGACGGTGATATAAAACACAAACGCAATCGAGATAAATACCCCTGCCGTGACCGCGAGAAAAAACGACAGCTCTTTCTTTTTAGTGACTTTATACAGACCAGATTGTTCGGCGACTTTTGCCATTTCCGCAGGAAGTCGCAGGTCAAACGCGTTGCCGGTATCCATTTGATTCTCCTGATTCAATGCACATAAGTGAGATACCCGCGGTCATATGCATAGCGCATACCAGCGGCAATCGGGAGATTGTTAACGGCTTCACATAAAGAAAGAAGGGTTACAGCACTTCGCGCACGGCAATACCGAGGCGCTGCATGCGGGATAACAGGGTAGTGCGTTTCATTCCGAGTTTCGAGGCGGCACCGCGCGGCCCGGCGACAATACCGTTGGTTTCGCGCAGCACCTGGATGATCCGCTGGCGTTCTTCTTCGTCATTTTCCGGCGGCTCCGGGTGCATCATCTCCGCCACTTTCGGCAGGGTAAACGGGAACGGATCGTGCGCCACAGGTTGCACCATGCTGACCGGTTGGGCATGCAGATGCAGGCTCAGGGTATTGTCGCGCGCCAGCAGTACGGCGCGTTCAATCACATTTTCCAGCTCGCGCACGTTGCCCGGCCACTCATAGCGCATCAGCTGGCGCATCGTGTCCGGAGGAATGGTGTCGATGGTGCGGTTTAAGCGGCGCGCCAGTTTTTGTGTGAAGTAACGCGCCAGCAGGGGAATGTCGTCCGGGCGCTCACGCAAGGGCGGCAGCACCAGCGGGAACACGTTCAGACGGTAGAAGAGATCGTTGCGAAACTCCCGGTCAATCACCATCTGGCGCAGGTCGCGGTTGGTGGCGGCAATCACCCGTACGTTAACCGGAATGGTGCGGGTGCCGCCAATGCGTTCGATCTCCCGCTCCTGTAAGACACGCAGCAGCTTCGGTTGCAGTTCGAGGGGCATATCGCCAATTTCATCCAGAAACAGCGTCCCCTCATCGGCCATTTCAAAACGCCCGCGGTGGGCATTTATCGCGCCGGTAAACGCCCCTTTGTCGTGACCGAACAGCTCGCTTTCCAGCAGGCTGGCGGGAATGGCGGCGCAGTTTATTTTCACCAGCGGTTTGTCTTTACGTGGGCTCATCTGATGCAGGGCGCGGGCGATGATCTCTTTGCCTGTTCCTGTTTCGCCGAGGATCAATACGGTGCTGTCGCTCAAAGCCACAATGTTGACCTGCTGGAGCACGTCGCGCATCGCATCGCTCTGGTAAATGATGTCGCCGAAGCTCTGGCTGGAGAAGATCTGCTCGTTCAGCTTACGGTTTTCACTGTTCAGATTCTCTTTCAGATGCGTGACCTGGCGATACGCGTCGGCATTATCGACGGCGATGCCAATTCTGTCGGCGATCTGTTGCAGCAATCGACAGTTTTGCTCATTAAAAACGCTGCTATCCCGATGCGACAACAGCAGGACGCCGGTGGATTTATGGCTGAACGCCAACGGTAAAATCAGCGCAGCGTCCAGTTCCTGAACCGCCAGTTGCTGTAATACCGGATCGTTTTGCCAGAGCGCTTCATCCTGCTCCCGGCGCAGTAATGCGCTGCGATGATCGTTTAATGCCGCCAGCAGCAACGGACTTTCATTGCGCAGCGGGAACTGTTCGGTACCCGGCGGGCAGGTGGGAAAGTGGGTGGCATGGCAGATCAACTGGCGCGCATGCAGGGTGTCGCGCAGGACGATACGGACGTTATCAATACCGAAAAAACGGTGGATCTCCCGGGAGACATCAGCAACCAGTTCGTCGAGATCGAGATGCGACAACACCGAGTTGGTGATATCCACCAGCACCCGGTCGTGATCGCGCTCCTCCTGGAGTTGTGCAACCGACTGGCTCAGTTGCTCGCGGGCGCACTGCTCTTCCAGTGCCTGGGTCGCCAGCCGCGCCAGCCATGCGAACATGGCGTTGTCGGCGTCATTAAACACGCCGTTGTCGGTGCGCACAAAACGCAGCTCCACCACCTCGCGCTCATTGAGCAGGGCGATATGTACTGAACTGTCGCTGATTTTTCCGTTGTAGGCGTGGTCGCTGCACTCGACGCTGCCATCATCGAAGCAGCGCCAGAAGTGTGTGTTATTGAGACATAATTCGATGTACTGGATGGGGCTGAAGGGGGGCGGCAGCGGGATAAATGCCCGAAGTAGTGAAGCCTGCAAATTATCTTGTAAGATCATGGATACGTCGCCCTTCCAGATTTACCTGCCATCCCTCAAAGTGAGTATGGATAGTACAATATCCCCTGTTTTTGTAGTGTTACAAGCTTCACGTATAAGTCATTGTCCTGGCATTAATTGCCTGAATACCTCTAATTGAGCACCCGCACCATCAGATAGAGCGCGGGCTCATGGGCCATATCCTGCAAATGTTGCAGTATTTGCAGGCTCCATCCCCGCCACGGCTCGGCGGCGGTTTTCGACAGTGCGGCAAACGCGGGTGCCAGCGTGTCAATGTGGCTGGCGTCTATGATGATTTCGCCAAAGGTCAGCAGCCCCTGCATTTTGCGCCGTGCGGTCCCTTCTTCCAGCAGCGTCAGCCACTGCTGGTAGTCGGTGAGCGGGCACTCCAGCACAACATTCAGGCAATCAATCACCCCGACGTGATGGCCAATCGCCAGCGAGTAATACATCACCTGGCGACTCTTCTCTTCCAGCTCCACGCTGTCATCGACAAACTTTTGCCGCAGTGCCCAGAACATCACTTTTGCCGGATTGTCAGACATGGCTGCGCTCCAGTACCTGCATCAGTTGCTGCACAATCGCCGTCAGTCGCGGATCGTCAGCCTGCTGAAGCCAGGCGTTAACGCGTGCCGTGCTCTGGTTCGGATCGCCATTGCTCAACAGTGTAAACAGGCGATCGGTGATTTCACGCCCCTGCCGGTATCCCGCCAGTTGCCGCGCTTCTCTCTCCATAGTCACGCGTAGCGCCAGCGGCAGGGAGGGCCAGCGTACGCTGGCGACTTCATTGACCGCTTGCTGGTGGTCAACCGCGTGCAGTTTTTGCTCCAGCAAACCCAATGCCACCGCAAAACCGTGAATGGTCGCCGCCGGGGTGGGCGGGCAACCGGGGATCCACACGTCAATCGGCACGATGGTGTCGCTGCCGCCCCACACGCAGTAAAGATCGTGAAAAATCCCGCCGCCCACGCCGCATGCGCCGTAAGAGATGGCGATTTTGTGATCCGGTGCGGCCTCCCAGGCGCGCAGAGCTGGCATGCGCATGGCGCGCGTGACTGCGCCGGTAAACAGCAAAATGTCGGCGTGGCGCGGTGACGCCACCACTTTGATACCAAAGCGCTCCGCATCAAACAGCGGGGTGATGGCGGCGAAAATCTCGATTTCACAGCCGTTACAGCCGCCGCAGTCAACGCGGTAAACATAGGCGGAACGCTGGATATCGCGCAGCAGCAGTTGTTTGATTTTCTGCGCCGACTCATCAAGCTGAACCGGCTGGCTGACATGCTGGGTCAGCACCTTGAGATCGGAACTCATGCTTGCTCCTCAAGATAATAATGAACGTTGACGCTGCCGCGATGCTCCAGCGCGTCGCGGCGTCGGCACGCCGGGCAGATGCAGGCCTGAGCGCGTAACGTGTCGGCCAGTTCAGGGGCATTCTGATTGAGGGTCAGCAGCTCCACCGCCAGCGCAACGGATTTCTCCGGCGCGAAAGGCACGCCGCACCGGCTACAGTGCTGCAAGCGGAAGGTGGCCCGCACGTACAAATCCGCTTTGTTGGTGACCGCCAGTTCAAACTCTTCAGACAGGTGGATAGCCCGCGTCGGGCACACCTCTTCGCAGCGCCCGCAATAAATACAGCGGCCAATAAACAGTTGCCAGACGCGGCTGTTCTCGTCGGCGAGGGTTTCCATGGTCAGCGCATTCGCCGGGCAGGCGGTCGTGCAGGCACCACAGGCGATGCACTGCTGGGGATCCAGCTCCGGTTTACCGCGAAATCCCGGGCAAACCTCCAGCGGCGCGAACGGGTATTTCACCGTGACTTCGCCCGCCCTGAGGATGGTTTTCAACAATTTCAGCATCGTTTCTTTCCTTACTTCAGCGGCGAATGGCGACGTTCAATGCCGTAACGTTCGATCTCTTTATAGGGCACCGTGGTCGATTTACGTTTGCGCACGTCGACCAGCGTGACCCGGTCGGTACAGGAGTAACAGGGATCGAGACTGCCGATAATCAACGGCGCATCGGAGACGGTATTGCCGCGCAGCATATAGCGCAGCACCGGCCAGTTGGCGTAGGTCGCCGCACGGCAACGCCAGCGATACAGCTTCTGGTTATCGCCCAGCATGCTCCAGTGCACATCTTCGCCACGCGGCGCTTCAACATAACCGAGAGCGAACTTATGCGGCTGATAGCTGAAGCCTTCTGTCAGCAACGGGGTGTCCGGCAGGTTATCGAGGGCAAACTCGATCATCGAAAGCGAGTCGAACACCTCTTTGACCCGCACCATCACGCGGGAGAAAACGTCGCCATCCGGCCAGGTGAACAGGGTTTTGGGCAGGCTGCCATAGTCGGCATACGGGTGGTCGAAGCGTAAATCGCGGGCAAAACCGCTACCGCGGATCAGCGGGCCGACCGGGCTGTAATCCCGCGCGACCTGGCGATCAAGCACGCCAACGCCCTGGGTGCGCTGTGCCATGTTGGGCGTGGAGAGCAGCATATCCACCAGTTGTGCGACTTCCGCGCGCATCTCTTTCACCAATTGAATGGTCTTCACGCGCTGCTCTTTCAGGATGTCACGACGGATGCCGCCAATCAGGTTAAGGCCGTATGTTTTACGCGAGCCGGTCAGCAACTCCGCCATGGTCATCGATTTTTCACGGATGCGGAAAAACTGCATAAACCCGGTATCGAAGCCGACAAAGTGGCTGGAAAGGCCGATATTCAGCAGATGGCTGTGCAGGCGCTCCACTTCCAGCAGCACTGAGCGGATGGTGTGCGCACGTTGCGGCACAACGATGCCGAGAGCATTTTCCACCGAGGTGGTATAGGCCACGCTGTGGGCAAACCCGCAAATCCCGCACACCCTGTCCGAGAGGAACGTGACCTCGTTATAGCCCATCCGGGTTTCCGCCAGTTTTTCCATGCCACGGTGCACATAGAACAGGCGGTAGTCGGCATCGACAATCCGTTCCCCGTCAACGAACAGACGAAAGTGACCGGGTTCATCAGAGGTAATGTGCAGCGGACCAATGGGGACAATGCGCGCCGAGCTGCCGCCATCGTTAACAAACGAGTAGTTTTCCGTCTCGCTGGTGGGTTCCGGACGCAGGCGGTAATCCATGGTGTCTTTGCGCAGCGGATGCAAATCATCCGGCCAGTCATCTGGCAGTACCAGCCTGCGCTGATCCGGCAGACCCACCGGGATCAGGCCGTACATATCGCGGATTTCGCGCTCGCCCCATACCGCCGCCGGTACGCGTGGCGTAACCGACGGGAACTCACGGGTTTGCGCATCCACCAACGCTTTGACGACGATCCAGCACTTTTCCGCCCCTTCCATCGACAGGGCGTAATAGATCGCGTAGTGGCCGTTCAGGGTCCGTTCATCATTACCAAACAGCACCGGAAGCCAGCCATCATGCTGGTAGTAAAGGTAGTGCACGATATCCGGCAACAGATTGAGTTTCACTGTAATGGTGACCTGTTCAAAGGTCTGACGCTCTTCATCCAGCACCGCGCCGGGGAACTGTTGTTTTAATGCAGCAAGACAGGCTGTGCCGCGGGGTTGTTGCAGACTCACACTGGCTAAATAACTCACTTTCACTCTCCCTGAACACGCGGTGACGTTACGGGCGCGGCGGTGGTCTCAAACGAGGCCCACAGCCAGCTAAATTGGGTGGATGGTTGATCGTTGCCGGACAGAACAATGGTGGAGGCATTGGCCAGTAAGCGGCTGACCGGCTGCGGAATATGCGTTCCCATCACCAGCATCATCACCAGTAAAATCACCATTGGCAGGGTGGTCAGCCAGCCGAGCTCACCGGTGACGACCTGCTGCGGCGGCGTTGCGAACAGCGCTTTGGCGACCATGCGCACCAACCCGCCGAGCACCAGCGTAAGCAGCAGCAACAGCAGGATGGTGACGAACAGATGCTCTGCCGCCAGGCCTGCGGTGACGGTCATAAACTCGCTAAGAAAGATGTTAAAGGGGGGCATACCGCCCAGCGCCAGCGCGCCGCCGCCAAGCAGTACCGCCGTAAACGGCATCACTTTTAGCATGCCGCACACCACATCCAGGTTGCGGGTGCCGTATTTCAACAGCACGTTGCCTGAACCGCAGAACAGCAACGTTTTGGCCAGACTGTGGTTCAGCGTATGCAGCAGTGCCGCCAGAATACCGAGCGGTCCGCCAATACCCAGCGCCACCGCCACCAGCCCCATGTTCTCGACGCTGGAGTAGGCCAGCAGGCGTTTCATATCCTGTTGCACGAGGATAAAGAAGGCCGCCACCGCCACCGACAGCATGCCAAATATCAGCAGTAACCTGTTCGGGAAGGTGTCGCCAATCGCATGGCAGATGATGATGTAATAACGGATCAATACCAGTAGCGCGCAGTTCAGCAACACCGCCGACAGCAGGGCGCTGACCGGGCTGGGCGCTTCACTGTGCGCATCCGGCAGCCAGGCGTGCATCGGGAACAGGCCGGTTTTAGTACCGAAGCCAATCAGCACAAAGACGAAAGCCAGCACCATTAACGTGGGGTCCAGTTTGCTGCTCTCTTTCAGCACTTCGGTCCAGAAAATCGCATGATCCGGTTGCGCCATAAAACTGGCGGCGTTGGCATAAACCAGCACCGTACCGAACAGGCCAAACGCAACGCCAACGGTACAGATAATGATGTATTTCCATGCGGCTTCCAGCGATGAACGCTGACCGTAAATCCCCACCAGAAACGCAGAGCTGAGGGTGGTGGCTTCAATGGCTGCCCACATCACAATCAGGTTATTGCTGGTGACCACCAGCAACATGGTGAACAGAAACAGGTGAAAGAAGCCGTAATAGTTGCACAGCGTGGGAACGGTGATTTCGCCGTGGTCCACCTCATGGCGCATATAACCAATGGAGTAGAGACCGGTAAGAAAACCGATAATACCCAGCAACGACAGGAATAACCCGCTGAGACTGTCAATGTGCAGCCAGCGATGCGCCGCGAAAATTTCACCTTCGCCCACCGCTTCCGCCACCGTCCACAGGGCGATAAACAGCAGGAGGGTGATCCCGAACGTGTGCACTGTGGTCACCAGATTACGGGCTGCTGCGCCGCTCAGGCGACAGGCGAAACAGAGCACGGAGACCACCAGTGGCGTCAGCAGCAACAGCGTGAACATCAAGGCATGACTCATGGCGTTACCCCTTCAGCGCGGTGAGATTGTTAACATCCAGCGTGCCGTGGGTACGCCAGATTTTGCGCGCCAGCAACGCCATCACGATCACGGCAAAAATGGCATCCGTGGCGATGCCAATCTCCACCAGCTCCGGTGCGCGCCAGGCCAGCAACGCCAGCACCAGATGCGATCCGTTTTCCATCAGGCAGTAGCCAAACACCTGACGCAGGATGTTGCGCTGGCTGATGATGCACAGCAGCCCCAGCAGAAAATGACCAAGGGCAACCGCCAGCGCCGGTTTCAGTTGCGCGACCATCGGTAACTGCACCGGGCGCACCACAAACCAGCACAGCAGTACGATGGCAGCGGCCATCAACACCAGCGCCGCCGGGCCGAACAGTCTGCCGCCTTCGCCATCGGGCGCCATTTTGCGAAACGCATACCCCATGATCAGCGGCACCAGCAGCACCTTGGTGAAAAAGGCGCTAAACGACCACATCAGCAACTGCTCGGCATGGAGTAGCTGCGAGAGGGTAAAAAAGAGGGACACCAGCACCAGCGATTGCAGGGCATACAACCAGCAGGAGACGGAATAGCGTCTGGCGCAGGTGACCAGCAGCGAGGTAAACATCATCAGCCCCGCCAGATTGTTGACTATCAATGTTCCGGTCATCATCGACTCCCTTATCCAAGCCACGCCGAAGCAATCACGCTTGAGCACAGCGACATCACAATCAGAACCACCAGCACCAGCTGCATGGCGTACGGCAGCGGCGCGGCCTGCGCCACCTCTTCACTGGGTTCACCCGGCACCACGCGCCCGAACCAGTAAATAAACCAGCCAAAGCTGGCGACCGATTCCACCAGCGCCAGTATCATCACCGGCAGCAGGATCGGGTACTGGCTGGAAAGAGAGAACCCGGCAGCAAAGAGCGGGAACTTACTGAAGAAACCATTGAAGGGCGGAACGCCGGTGATTGCCAGGGCGGCCACGCAAAAGCCGATGCCCGCCAGCGGCAGCGTGCGCATCACACCGCGTAAACGTGGCAACAGACGGGTGCCGCAGCTGTAGCTGAGCGCGCCGGCAACGAGGAAGAACAGGCTTTTGGCGAACGCGTGGTTGAAGATGTAAACAATCCCCGCGTTGAAGGCCATCTTCGAACCGAAAGTAGAAAGCGACAAGGCAAGGAACATCCACGCCAGTTGCGAGATGGTCGACCATGCCAGTAAGCGCTTCATGTCTTTTTGCGGCAGGTACATTAAAAAGCCGTACACCAGCGTCAGGGTCGCCATGCCCACGCCAACCCAGCTTATAACGTGTGGAATTTCACCGCCCTCCGCGATGGCGCGGGCAAAAATATAAACCCCGACCTTCACCATTGACGCGGCATGTAAGTACGCACTGACCGGGGTTGGCGCTTCCATGGCGTCCGGCAGCCAGGCCTGCAACGGCAACTGGGCTGATTTACCCCACGCGGCAAAGAGGATGCCGCCATACACCAGATACGCAGCTGGGCCCTGTAACTGGCTGATGGCGCTCAGTGCAAAGGTGCCGGTATTGAGAAACAGTGTGGCGGCCGCCAGATACAAACCCAGTGACCCGACGTGGGTGATCAGCAGCGCTTTCATTGCCGAACGCTGGGCTTTTTCACTCTGGTAGTAGCTGATCAGCGCCCAGGAACATCCACCGGTGATTTCGAAAAACAGCAATTGCCCCAGCAGCGTGGAGGAGAGCACCAGACCGGACATCGCACCGATAAAAATCAGTAAAAACGCGTAGTAGCGGTTGCTGCCGTCGTGCGGATGTTCGCGGTTGCCACGGGTCAGATAACCGGTGGAGTAGAGCGCCACCAGCAGACCGAGAAACACCACCACAAACAGGATCAACGTGCTGATGCGGTCAACCAGCAAACCGAACAGCGCCACCCGTCCTGCCGCCAGCAGCGGGATATCGACGGTTTCGCTGCCCGCAGTGTAAAAATTCAGCGCCAGCGAAAGCGTTGCAACGGTCGCCAGCAGCGCAAACAGGGTCGCCAGCCGCGGGGCGGTTTGCCGGGGAGCCAGAGAGACGACCAGTGCGCCAACAAAGGGCAGCAGCAGCGTCGTCAGAGCGAGAGTTTCCATAATGTTCCAGTGCTCCTTACAAACCGGTTAGCCAGAGAACGTACGACAGCGCAGCCAGACTGAAGCCGAGCCAGGTCAGGTGGTGCGTCAGCAAAAAGCGCCCGCGCGCCAGCGCGTTTTCCACCAGCGACGCCAGCGTGAACACCACCAGCAGTTTGAGCAGCGTGGTGACCAGCGACAGCGCCATCGCCCCGATGCTCAGGGTGGCGGCATTACCAAAGGGGAAAAACAGCGCGAGGAACAGCGAAGCCATCACCACTTGTTTCAGGCCCACGCCCCATTTCACCAGCGCCAGACCCGCGCCGGAGTATTCGGTGAGCGGTCCCTCCTGCAACTCTTGTTCGGCTTCCGCCACATCGAAGGGGATTTTGCCCATCTCAATAAAACAGGCGAATCCACAGGCCAGCAACGCCAGCAACGTCGCCACCGGGGAGATCCAGCCCGCCGCCAGCGTCGTGCTGATGGCGCTGATGTTGGTGGAGCCAGCCAGCAAGGCCAGCACCAGTAGCGAGAGGATCAGCATCGGTTCAACCAGAATGCCCAACGTCAGCTCGCGGCTGGCGCCAAGCCCGGAGAAGGGGCTGCCGGTATCCAGCCCGGAGAGGGCAAAGAAGAAACGGAACAGGGCGAAGAGGTAAATTAAGGTGATCAAATCGCCCGCCCCGGCGAAAGGCGAGGTGCGAATAAACAGCGGCAGGGTCATCGCCACCAGCAACATGCTGCTGAGCAGTACCCACGGCATGGCACGGAACATCAGCCCGGATGACGCTGGCGCAACCGCCTGGCGCTTCAGCAGTTTTTGTAAGTCGCGGTAATCCTGCAAGATGCCCGGCCCGCGGCGGGAGTGCATGCGCGCGCGGATCTGGCGGGATATCCCGGTAAACAGCGGGGTCAGCGCCAGCAGCAGAATAGCCTGACAAAGGGCGAAGACCCCCATCGACCATGCAGACGTCTGTTCTAACATTGTCTTTTTCTCCTTACAGCGCAATCGTCAGCAACAGGACCACCAGCGCGGCGATCATATACAGGCAGTAGAGCCGGAAATCGCCGCTTTGCAGATGCTGTACGATCTGCGCAATACGCCGGGTGGTACGCACCAGCGGGCGGATAATTTTCTCGTCCCAGAACGGTTCCGTGCGGGTTGCTGCCTGGGTAATGCCGCCAAGGCTTCGCTGGAGCGGTTGCGCCGGATCGAGCTGTTGGCGCAGGCGATAGAGCGGGCCGAACATCACCCGTAACGGTTGGGTAAAACTGCCTGCCGACGGGGCCATGCCTTTTTCCCACGCGTAGCCGCAAGCCCAGGCATCACCGCTGCGACGGTATGCCCCGCGCGTCTGGCGATTGACATACCACAACACGGCGGGCAGCAGCGGCAGCACTAACAACAGCAGGAACACCGTCGATGGCGTGAGCATGGCTTGCTGCACATCGCCGGGGATCAGCGTTGCGTCCTGGGCCACCGCCAGCGTGGCGGGAGGGGTTAAGGTAAGGACAATCTGCATCAGATGCGGTGCAACAACGCTTGCGCCGACGCCGGTCAGTACGCACAGCAGCGCCAGCGCACACATGGCGACGACCATCGGCCAGGGCACTTCCCGCGCCTGATCGGCTTTTTCGCTACGGGGATTGCCGCAAAAGCTGACACCGTACACTTTGACAAAGCACATTGCCGCCAGCGCCCCGGTGATCGCCAGCATCACGATGGCAATGGGGCCGGCAAGGCGTGGAATGATGGCGTCAATGCGGGTCAGTGAAAACAGCGACTGATAGGTGTACCACTCGCTGATAAACCCGTTGAGCGGCGGCATGGCGGAAATGGCAAGACACCCCACCAGAAATGCGCCTGCCGTCCACGGCATGCGTTTGGCCAGCGCGCCCATTTTCTCCATGTCACGCGTATGCAGGCGATAGATAATGGCCCCGGAGCCGAGAAACAGTAGTCCTTTGAACAGCGCGTGGTTAAGCAGGTGAAACAGCGCGCCCAGCAAGCCGACGGCGGCGATCACCGGCTGGTGCAGCGCAATGCCCGCCATACCGACGCCCACGCCCATCAGGATAATGCCGATGTTCTCAACGGTGTGCCACGCCAGCAGGCGTTTGATATCGTGCTCCGCCAGTGCGTACAGCACGCCCAGCACCGAAGAGACCGCGCCAAACGCCAGCACCAGTACGCCCCACCACAGCGGAATGCCGCTATGACCGAGCAGATCGATGCCGACTTTGATGATGCCGAAAATACCGATTTTAACCATCACGCCGGACATCAGCGCCGAGGCATGCGAAGGCGCTGCCGGGTGTGCACGCGGTAACCAACTGTGTAACGGCAGCATCCCCGCTTTTGCGCCGAAACCAAAGAAGGCCAGCAGGAAGACCGCCGATGCTGTGCCGGGCGTCAGTGATAAGGTGCGGAAGCTGGCGAAATCCAGGCTGGCGCTCTGCCGCCACATCAGGAAGAAGGCGATCATGATCAGCACGGAACCAGCATGAGCAATAAAGAAGTAGAGCAGCCCGGCGTGGATCGACTCTTCATCCTGGTCGGTGATCACCAGGAACCACGACGCGAGGGACATCATTTCGAACAGCACGATGAACCAGAAGGCGTTATCCATCACCACCAGTCCGACCATTGAAGCGATAAACAGGTTCATAAAGAACCCCATCGCGCCTGGCCCTTTGCCGAGATACTCACGCACATAAGAGAGGGAGTAGAGCCCGCAGAACGTTACCAGCAGGGAGATAACCAACACCATAAAGGCGCTGAGACTGTCCATGCGCACCACGAAATGCGCAAAGCTGAACGGACCTGCGGCCTGCCAGCTTAGCGGCTCTCCAACGCTGAGCGCTGCCAGCGCGCTGAGTACGCCAAGCGCGCCGCCGATCATCGCGGAAATCCCCGCGACCTTGATCGCCAGCGCCTGTTGGCGGGCAAGCAACAGTGAGGCGACCCCGCCGGCAACGTACAGCACAATTGACCACATCAGTAATTGCAGGGCATCCATTAGCGTTGCTCCGACGATGAGGGAAGGGAAGCGAAAGTCAGATCTGTCGAACTGAGGGCGGCCAGCTCTCTACGTGTTTTGAGCTGTTTATGCAGGGAGACGTCGGTCACCAGATGCAGCGCGTTCGTTGGGCAGGCGCGCACGCAGGAAGGTCCTTCAGGCAGGAAGTGGCACAGATCGCATTTCACCGCGATGGTTTGTACACCTGCGTTCCAGCGTAAAAAGGGGTGATCCGTTTGCGCGCTGGCGGGGACATCCCGCAGTTGCTCCTCAGGAATGTGGTGCTCGTAGCGGGCGGGAATATTCAGCGGGCGGCTGCCGGACGGGGTGATGGCGCCGAAAGGGCACACCAGCCCACACAGTTTGCAGCCAATGCACAGCGTTTCATTGAGATAAACGGCGTCATCCTGAAACGAAATAGCGTTGACCGGGCACACCTGTTTGCAGGGGGCATCGTCGCAGTGGCGGCAGAGCACCGGCGCGGTTTTGGTTTCCGTTCGCACCAGCGTCAACCGGGGATGCTGCTGCAACCCCTGAATTTTATGCACATCCGAACACGCAGCAAGGCAGGTATTGCATCCTATACACCACTCGGGATTGGCAATCACAAAGCGGTTCATGTCGGCTCCTTGAAATAAAAGCTAAAACGTTGAGCCTGCTTAAGCATAAGCTGTGCCATGATTGAAATGTCTTAAATTTCATTGGGTTGTGATTTATGGCTGCG
Source organism: Kosakonia sp. N21 (assembly GCF_050587465.1). Taxonomy (NCBI): domain Bacteria; kingdom Pseudomonadati; phylum Pseudomonadota; class Gammaproteobacteria; order Enterobacterales; family Enterobacteriaceae; genus Kosakonia; species Kosakonia sp. N21. The sequence continues at coordinate 134,588 of NZ_JBOBHR010000001.1, forward strand.
TGGGGCGAACAAAAGTGATGGTCAGGTCAGAACGAAAAATAACCTGTCGACACGAGTGACGAGCGGGGAAAATAAAGTGTGATGGAGTTCAAATATTGCAGTGGAAGTGGAGGGCGACCCGGTCGGGCAGCCCTCAGAGAAAGGTGTTGCGATCAGGCGTTTTCTTTCAGCCAGGCGACCACGATGTCGTGGTGATTGCTGGTTTTGAAATCATCAAACACATGCTCGACTTGACCGTCAGCATCAATAAGGAAGCTGATACGGTGGATGCCGTCATAGGTTTTGCCCATAAACGACTTTTCGCCCCAGACGCCAAATGCCTCGCAGACCTGATGGTCTTCATCAGAAAGCAGCGTAAAGTTGAGCAGCTCTTTTTCGGCGAAACGGGAGAGTTTTTCTGGCTTGTCGGTGCTGATACCCAGCACTTCCACACCCGCTTTCTTTAACTCATCCATGTTATCGCGCAGGCCGCAAGCCTGGACAGTACAGCCTGGTGTCATGGCTTTCGGGTAGAAATAGACCAGAACACGCTGTCCCTGGAAGTCGGCCAAATTTACTTGTTCTCCGTCTTGATCCGGCAAGCTAAATTTCGGTGCAATATCACCGGCTTTCAGTGGATTCATTACTTAACTCCATCCTGTTCATCATGCTGTGAATAGTTGACGATGTTTATACTGCCTTGTGCGTTCAGTTCTGTACATAGTGCTTTGAACGCCTGGTCAATATTTGATGCGTCTTGCGACGCCGGACTATGAGCCGTTATCTGAATAAACAACTGTGGCGCGCCCGCGTCATTGCCAGGCTGCGTGCGGGAAACCAGCTCCGCGATATTCATCTCGTGTGCATCAAAAAGCGCGGTAAAACGCTCAATCAGATGCGGCGAATCAGGGACTTCAACCTGCACCCAAACGGTGGCTGGCATATCAGGACGCGGGCGGGCCTCGGTGCGTTTCATGACGATCAGCAAATCCAGTTCGGCGCCTTTCAGCGGCAACGTTGATTCAATGAGCGTAATGGCGTTCCACGACCCGGAAAGCAGCATAATGAACGTGAACTCTTCCCCCAGCATGGCCAGACGGCTGTCTTCGATATTACAGCCGCAGCTACTGACGTGGCGTGTGATTGTGTTCACAATGCCAGGCCTGTCGGCCCCCAGCGCAGTGATAACCAAAAAATGTTGTGATGAGGCTGTCAAACCTGTGCTTCCTGTCAAACATGAGGTAATCATAAGGAAAGCATAAAAAAAACCGGCATACAACCGCCACAGAGCCTCAGGTCTCTTGCTTTTCTTACAGCACCGCACGTACCATTGAGAATCTTGTTTGCACAGAGGATGGCCCATGTTCACGGGAAGTATTGTCGCGCTTGTCACGCCGATGGATTCGCAAGGTAAAGTCTGCCGGTCAAGCCTGAAAAAACTGATTGATTATCATGTCGCCAATGGAACCTCGGCGATCGTTTCGGTAGGGACTACCGGTGAATCCGCCACGCTGAGCCACGACGAACACGGCGATGTGGTTATGCTGACGCTGGAGCTGGCTGACGGGCGCATCCCGATTATTGCCGGAACAGGTGCAAATGCAACCGCAGAGGCCATCAGCCTGACGCAACGTTTTAACGACAGCGGCGTAGTAGGCTGCCTGACCGTTACCCCGTATTACAATCGCCCGACTCAGGAAGGCCTGTTCCAGCATTTTAAAGCCATCGCTGAACATACTGACCTGCCGCAAATTCTGTATAATGTGCCGTCGCGCACCGGCTGCGATATGCTGCCGGAAACCGTGGGCCGTCTGGCGAAAATTAAAAATATTATCGGTATTAAAGAAGCGACAGGGAACTTAAGTCGTGTTCACCAGATCAAAGAGCTGGTTTCAGATGACTTTATCCTGCTGAGCGGCGACGATGCCACTGCGATGGACTTTATGCAGCTCGGCGGTCACGGTGTGATTTCCGTTACCAGCAACGTAGCGGCGCGCGATATGGCCGATATGTGCAAACTGGCGGCTCAAGGGCACTATGCCGAAGCGCGCGTGATCAACCAGCGTCTGATGCCGTTACACAACAAACTATTTGTCGAACCCAATCCGATCCCGGTCAAATGGGCATGTATGGAGTTGGGACTTGTAGCAACCGATACGCTGCGTCTGCCGATGACGCCTATCACCGACCACGGTCGTGAGGTTGTCCGCGCAGCGCTTAAGCATGCCGGTTTGCTGTAAAGTTTAGGGAGATTTGATGGCTTACTCAGTACAGAAGTCGCGCCTGGCGAAGGTAGCGGGTGTTTCACTTGTGATGTTGCTCGCCGCCTGTAGTTCCGATTCACGTTACAAGCGTCAGGTTAGCGGTGACGAATCCTATCTGGATGCTGCTCCGCTCGCTGAACTTCATGCGCCGGCCGGGATGATCCTTCCGGTGCAGAACGGGGATTACAACGTCCCTGTGACCAATGGCAGCGGCGCCGTTGGCAAACAGTTGGATATCCGCCCACCGGCTCAGCCGCTGGCGCTGGTGAGCGGTGCGCGCACCCAGTTTACCGGCGACACTGCAACGCTGATGGTCGAAAAGGGCCGTAACAGCACGCTGTGGCCGCAGGTGGTGAGCGTTCTTCAGGCGAAAAATTACGTCATCGCCAAACGTGACGATGCGTCGCAGACCCTGACAACCGACTGGGTTGACTGGAACCGTCTGGATGAAGATCAGCAGTACCGTGGTCGTTATCAAATCTCGGTAAAACCGCAGGGTTATCAGCAGGCGGTGGTGGTGAAACTGGTGAACCTGGAACAAGCAGGCAAACCGGTAGCGGATGCCGCATCGCTGCAGCGCTACAGCACCGAAATGCTGAACGTGATCTCCTCCGGGCTGGATAAAACCGCGACCGATGCGCAAAACGCCGCAGAAAAACGCAGCGTAACGTCTCTGGATGTTCAGAGCGCGGCGGATGATACCGGTCTGCCAATGCTGGTGGTGCGTGGTCCGTTTAACGTCGTGTGGCAGCGTCTGCCTGGCGTGCTGGAAAAAGTGGGCATGAAAGTGACCGACAGCACGCGCTCTACCGGCAGCATGGCGGTGACGTACAAGCCACTGTCTGACAGCGGCTGGCGCGATCTTGGCGCGCGCGATCCGGGCCTCGTTTCCGGCGACTATAAACTGCAGGTCGGCGATTTAGACAACCGCAGCAGCCTCCAGTTTATTGATCCGAAAGGTCATACCCTGACGCAATCGCAGAATGATGCGCTGGTAGCCGCATTCCAGTCTGCCTTTAACCACTAATCCCGAAGGCCGGATCGCATCCGGCCTTTTTTATTATGGTGACGCAAACGTGTGCGTCGGCGTAAAATAGCCAAATTCGATTTATATCATCACACCTGGAGTAACAAAGATGCAAAAGCAAGCTGAGTTGTATCGTGGCAAAGCGAAGACCGTTTACAGTACGGAAAACCCGGATCTGTTGGTGCTCGAATTCCGCAATGATACGTCAGCAGGGGATGGCGCGCGCATCGAACAGTTCGATCGTAAGGGCATGGTGAACAACAAGTTCAACCATTTCATTATGAGTAAACTGCAAGAAGCGGGTATCCCGACCCAGATGGAAGCGCTGCTCTCCGATACCGAATGCCTGGTGAAAAAACTGGAGATGGTGCCGGTCGAGTGTGTTGTCCGCAACCGCGCCGCCGGTTCGCTGGTGAAACGTCTGGGTATTGAGGAAGGCATCGAGCTGAATCCGCCGTTGTTCGATATGTTCCTGAAAAATGACGCCATGCACGATCCCATGGTTAACGAGTCATACTGCGAAACCTTCGGCTGGGTGAACAAAGAAAACCTGGCGCGCATGAAAGAGCTGACTTACAAAGCCAACGACGTACTGAAAAAACTGTTTGATGACGCGGGTCTGATCCTCGTCGACTTCAAACTGGAATTCGGTCTGTTTAAAGGCGAAGTGGTGCTGGGCGACGAGTTCTCTCCGGACGGTAGCCGCCTGTGGGACAAAGAGACGCTGGATAAAATGGACAAAGACCGCTTCCGCCAGAGCCTCGGCGGCCTGATTGAAGCGTATGAAGCCGTTGCGCATCGCCTGGGTGTGAAACTCGACTGATTGCCTGTCTGCGTAATAACCAGAGGGTCGCGGCATCCTCTGGTTTTCTGCACCGTTTTTCCTGTGCTAATCCTTCCCTAAGCGCCTACGATCATATATACACTGAGTCCATTATTGGGAGAGTGAGGTTGTTATGCGTTGGCAAGGGCGTCGAGAAAGTAACAATGTAGAAGACCGGCGCGATGAGTCGGGTGGTCCGTTCATCCGGGGACCGGGTTTTCGCCTGCCTGGCGGCAAGGGCGGGATCATTCTGCTGTTTTTGGTGATGGTGGCCAGTTACTACGGTGTCGATTTAACCGGCCTGTTAACCGGTCAACCCGTCAGTTCCCCCTCACAGCAACAACACATCAGCCCGCAGGAGGATGAGTCCGCGCGTTTTACCAGCGTGATATTCGCCACCACCGAAGAGACCTGGGGGCAACTGTTTGAAAAAATGGGGCGTCACTACCAGCAGCCGAAACTGGTGCTGTACCGTAACCGTTTCAATACGGGGTGCGGTACCGGGCAAGCCATTATGGGGCCGTTCTACTGCCCGGCGGACAGCAAGATCTATATCGATCTCTCTTTTTACGACGAAATGAAAACCAGGCTGGGCGCGAATGGCGATTTTGCGCAGGGCTATGTCATTGCCCATGAAGTCGGCCACCACGTACAAAAATTGCTTGGCACCGAAGAGAAGGTCCGCCGCCTGCAGCAGAATGCCTCGCCGACGCAGGTTAATGCGCTTTCCGTGCGGCTGGAGCTACAGGCGGATTGCTATGCCGGTGTCTGGGGCCACAGCATGCAGCAACAGGGCGTGCTGGAGCCGGGCGATTTGGAAGAGGCGCTGAATGCCGCGCGGGCCATTGGTGACGACCGTTTGCAACAGCGCAGCCAGGGGCAGGTGTTCCCGGACAGCTTCACTCATGGTACGTCGGAGCAACGCTATAACTGGTTCAAGCGCGGTATGGACAGCGGCGATCCGGCGCAGTGCGATACCTTTAGCGGGCAGTTGTAATCCCTTGTGATGCAGGCATTTATTCAACACAGCGCGCGGATGGCGCAGGAAGGCATTCGTCGGTTACTGGTGGTGAGCGGCCAGGATGCGTGGTGCGAGCAGCAGGCTGAGGCGTTACGCGCAACCGTGCCGGGAGACTGGCTGTGGGTTGGTGAGCCTGCTGGCTGGTCGCCGCACTGTTCGCCGCGCGCACTGGCAACCCTGCTCGGGCGCGAATTCCACCATGCGGTTTTTGATGCGCGTCAGGGCTTTGATGTCGCGGCTTTTGCCGCACTGGGCGGAACGTTAAAAGCCGGTAGCTGGCTGGTGCTGTTAACGCCGCCGCAGGCGCAGTGGCCGCACTTGCCGGACGCAGACAGTTGCCGCTGGAGCGACACGGTCGATCCCATCCCCGTCCCCACGTTTGTTCGACATTTCTGCCAGACCGCCGCCGCAGACGGTGAGACGGTGCAGTGGCATGAAAACCAGCCTTTAATGCTTCCCCGTTTTGCTGCCCGCCCGGCCTGGCATCCGGCGACGGGAGAGCCTGAACAAGAGCAAGCGCAGATCCTTACCGCGCTGCATACCATGCCGCCTGGCGTGATGGTGGTGACGGCCCCGCGAGGTCGCGGCAAATCGGCGCTGGCGGGGATGCATATCGCGCAGTTATCCGATCCGGTGGTGATCACCGCTCCGGCGCGTGCGGCAACCGATGTGCTGGCGCGCTACGCCGGAGAACGCTTTACCTTTATCGCCCCGGATGCGCTATTGCAGCAGATTGAGCGCACCGGCGCGCAGCCTGGCTGGCTGGTGGTGGATGAAGCCGCGGCGATCCCTGGTCCGTTGCTGCATGCCCTGACGGCAGCCTTCAGCCATGTGTTACTGACCACCACGATTCAGGGGTATGAAGGTACCGGTCAGGGATTCCTGCTCAAATTCTGCGCGGGTTTCCCGCACTTGCGTCATTCCACGCTGAGCACGCCGCTGCGCTGGGCGAAAGGCTGCCCGCTGGAGCGCTTTATTAGTACGCTGCTGCTGTTTGATGACGCGCCCCCCGCGGATGTTTCGGAAGGCGAATGCATAATGCAGCCGCTGGCGCAGAGTGCATGGCAGCACAATCCCGCGCAACCTGCCGCGCTCTATCGCCTGTTGGCGAGTGCGCATTACCGGACTTCTCCGCTCGATTTACGGCGCATGATGGATGCCCCCGGGCAGCATTTCTGGCTGACAGAAAAAGCACGGACCATCGTGGCGGCGTTGTGGCTGGTGGAGGAGGGGGGACTCAGTGAGGCGTTAAGCCAGGCGGTGTGGGCCGGTTTTCGTCGACCACGCGGCAACCTGGTGGCGCAATCGCTGGCGGCGCACGGTGGCAGTCCACTGGCGGCAACCCTGCGCGGGTTGCGGGTTAGCCGTATTGCGGTCCATCCCTACAGCCAGCGAGAAGGCATCGGTTCGGCGTTAATCACCCGGGCGCAGGCGAACAGTGGTGGTGTCGATTATCTCTCTGTCAGTTTTGGTTACACGCCCACGCTGTGGCGTTTCTGGCAGCGCTGTGGTTTTTTGCTGGTGCGCCTGGGCAGTCACCGGGAAGCCAGCAGTGGCTGTTACACCGCCATGGCGTTGTTGCCATTAACGACGGCCGGGCACGAATTAGCGGCGCGTGAGCAAGTGCGACTGGCCCGCGACCTGCCCTGGCTTTCCCACTGGCAACAGGAAACGTTACCCCTCCCGTCGGGACAAACGACTACCCTTAATGATGATGACTGGCTTGAGCTGGCGGGGTTTGCTTTCGCCCATCGCCCGCTATCCACGTCGATGGGCGCATTACACCGTTTGTTGAACCGTAGCGCACTACCGCTGGCGGCGTTGCGCGGCCAGCTTACCGCTGGCGAGTGCGAGCAAACGCTGTGCGAGCGGTTATCCCTTTCCGGGCGTAAAGCCTTGCTGGCGCAGCAACGTGCGGATGCCGGACAGGCGCTGTATGCGCTTGATGCGCAACGCACAATAACGCTGAAAGAACAGGTGCAGAAACTGCAATTTTTTTAACTAACTCATTCAGTTAAATGGCATGGTCATTCTTGCTCCCCGGCGTAAACTGCATCCAACACGTTAAGGAGACAACCATGAAACATGACCATTTTGTCGTGCAAAGCCCCCAATCCCCGGCGAAACAATTGCTGCTGCTGTTTCATGGCGTCGGCGATAACCCTGTTGCGATGGGCGAAATCGGTAGCCGGTTCGCCGTGCAATTCCCGGACGCGCTGGTGGTCAGTATCGGCGGCGCCGAAGCCAGCGGCCCTGCACCAGGGCGTCAATGGTTTTCCGTGGCTGGCGTAACGGAAGAGAACCGACAACAGCGTGTGGATACCATTATGCCGGTGTTTATCGACACCGTGCGCTACTGGCAGAAACAGAGCGGGCTTGGTGCCCGGGCGACGGCACTGATCGGTTTTTCTCAGGGCGCGATCATGGCGCTGGAAGGGGTAAAAGCGCAGCCGGATCTGGCCTCGCGGGTGATCGCCTTTAATGGTCGCTATGCCACGTTGCCGCAGGCGGTTTCTGCTGCACAGACCATTCACCTGATCCACGGTGGGGAAGACCGGGTTATCAATCTGGCCTGGGCCGTTGCTGCACAGGAAGCCTTGCAGAACCTGGGAGGGGATGTGACGCTGGATATCGTGGAGGACCTGGGGCACGCCATTGACGACCGCAGCATGGCGCTGGCACTGAACCATCTGTGTTACACCGTGCCGAAGCACTATTTTGATGAGGCGTTAAGCGGTGGCAAACCTGATGACGACGATATCATTGAACTGATATAAAACAGCCACTCCCGGGCGGGAGTGGCGTGCAGTGCGTTACTGTTTCGGCTGATCTTTTTTCGGCCAGTCGTCTTCATCATCCCACTTGTCGTTAAAATCACGATGGGGGGGAAGCTCCGGTTTGTTGGCGAGGAATTTTTTATGATCGACGCGATTGAGATCTTTAATCACATTCAGGATCACGCCGAGTAAAAACACCAGCACCAGGATCCACCAGTATTTAGCAAGCCAGTCCATGCAATCCTCCAGGCCCGTCAGGCGATGAGTTGTTCCATAATGCGTTGATACATACGGGCAAGCATCTGCAAATCCGCCGCGTTCACGCATTCGTTAATCTTGTGAATGGTGGCGTTGACCGGCCCAAGTTCAACCACTTGCGCGCCCATCCGCGCGATGAAACGACCATCCGAGGTGCCGCCAGTGGTTAACAACTGCGGTTTAATCTCATTATAGTGCTCAATGGCGTTCACGACCGCATCCACCAGCTTGCCGCGCCCGGTCAAAAACGGTTGCCCGGAGATCCACCACTCAACGGTATAACGCAACTGATGTTTTTCCAGCAGGGCAATGACTTTCGCTTTGATCATCTCATCCGTCAGTTCGGTACTGAAGCGGAAGTTAAACTGCACAAACAGATCGCCAGGAATCACGTTGTTGCTGCCCGTACCGGCTTTGATATTGGCAATCTGCATGCTGGTCGGCGGGAAATAGTCGTTGCCTTTATCCCATTCAATGCCCACCAGTTCGCTGATCATGGGGGCGGCGCGGTGCACCGGATTGTCGGCGAGGTGCGGGTACGCCACGTGGCCCTGTACGCCGTGGATGGTCAGGTTGCAGGTCATCGAACCGCGGCGGCCATTTTTTACCACGTCGCCCACTACTTCAGTGCTCGACGGTTCGCCCACCAGGCAGTAATCCAGACGTTCGTTGCGCGCCATCAGCGCTTCCACCACTTTGACCGTGCCGTTCGCGGCGCTGGCTTCTTCATCGGAGGTGATCAGAAATGCGAGGCGGCCTTTATGCTGCGGGTGCTGAGCGACGAAACGCTCGGCAGCGACAACCATGGCCGCCAGTGACCCTTTCATGTCTGCCGCGCCACGACCAAACAGCATGCCATCGCGGATGGTGGGTTCAAACGGGGGGTTGATCCAGCGCTCCGCATCCCCGGCCGGGACCACGTCGGTATGACCGGCGAAGGCCAGCGTTTCACCTTGGCCACGCCATGCCCAGAAGTTTTGCGTGTCGCCAAAATCCATCGGCTCAACGGTGAAACCGATAGCACGCAGGCGCGCAATCATTAACGCCTGACATCCCGCGTCATCGGGGCTGAGAGAAGGGCGACGAATAAGCTGCTGTGTCAGCTCAATAACCGGGCACGACATAAACTACACCTCGTTGATAAACTTCTCATAACTGGATTCATTGAAACCCAGCAGCATAGGCTTACCGGGCGCACAGAGCAATGGGCGTTTGATAATTGCCGGCATTTCCAGCATCAGTGCCACGGCGGCATCGGCGTGGGTGATGGTGTCGCGCAGGGAGGCATCCAGCTTGCGCCAGGTGGTGCCCCGGGTGTTCAGCAGCGCTTCCCAACCCAGTTCGGCGATAAAGGTATGCAGCAGTTGTGCATCAATACCGTCTGCCCGGTAATCATGAAAGCGATACTCCACCTGGTTTTCCTCCAGCCAGCGACGGGCTTTTTTGATGGTGTCGCAGTTTTTGATACCGTACATTGTGAACATGGTGAATCCTTTTGTCTCATCTTTGGTTATTTGCACAAGAAATTAGAATAACGGAATTTAAAAAGAATATCATTCGCCTGTTAATGATAATTCAGCGAATATAGCCACTCTGCTCCAGCTTGAATAAACTCTCAGATGTTGCGCATACCATTCCTGTTGTTAAAAAGCGAAAACCATATTGTTGATAAAATCCCGTTTTTTCCGGCACCGAATAAATAAAGGTTTTACCGTAAGGTAATAATGTTTTAACGATGTCCATCATTAATTGTTTACCATAACCGCGCCCCTGCATTTGCGGTGCGACAACTATATCAGCCACATAGCTTGCCCACGTCAAATCGCTGATGGCGCGGGCAGTGGCGACCAGCTTGCCGTCATGGTAACCGAACCAGCAAAATGTGCTGTTACGCCACGCCTGCTCTACGAGTGCAGGCGGGCGCTGGTTGAGTCCGCCCGCGTCGAGCAGGGCGCTTAATTCCACCCAGTCAACCTCATTAATGGAATGTTTATCACACAATGTGAATGTCATTTCATTTGGCCCTAAAGTTTTTACGGAATATTGCCGTTACTCACATTAAATGACAGGTGAACGGCGCATAGTGAAACCAGTTATTAAACATACCCTGCTAACAACGATTAAAGCAATTGGTTGAAGTATCTTCACAGTGGTCACCGTTTTTAGTAGAATGACCGCAATAATAAGAGAGGTAGTTATGATTGAACATGAACTGGGGAACTGGAAAGATTTTATCGAAGGCATGCTTCGTAAATAACATCCAGAAGAATGATTAAGCAGTGAGAGCTTATAGCTAAACATGTGAAAGTAACCACATGAAAAAAGGCGACCCGCAGGTCGCCTTTTTTGTTTTCCATCGCTTAACTCTCCCCTTTCGGGGAGAGGGGATTATCTTACTGCGCACGTTCTTTCAGCGGGAAGCGGCGACGCACCAGCACAAAGAACAGCGGCACAAAGAAGATGGCGAGTAATGTTGCGGAAATCATGCCGCCCATCACGCCGGTGCCTACTGCATGCTGGCTACCGGAGCCCGCGCCGGTGCTGGTGGCCATCGGCAGCACCCCGAAGACAAACGCCAGCGAGGTCATCAGGATCGGACGTAAACGCTGGCGGCAGGCATGCAGGGTCGATACCAGCAGATCTTCACCTTTCGCGTTCATATCATTGGCGAACTCGACGATCAAAATGGCGTTCTTCGCCGACAACCCGATCACCGTCAACAGGCCGACCTGGAAATAGACATCGTTTTCCAGCCCGCGCATCCAGGTCGCTAACAGTGCGCCAATCACCCCAAGCGGTACGACCAGCATCACCGAGAAGGGCACAGACCAGCTCTCATACAGCGCGGCCAGACACAGGAACACCACCAGCAGGGAAACCGCATACAACGCAGGTGCCTGTGCGCCGGAGAGGCGTTCCTGATAGGACATGGCGGTCCATTCCAGACCAAACCCGCCAGGTAACTGGCTGACCAGTTTTTCCATCACATCCATGGCTGTACCGGTACTGACGCCAGGGGCGGACTCGCCTACAATCTCGACCGCAGCATAGCCGTTGTAGCGCTCCAGACGGGGCGATCCGGTTTCCCAGTGCGACGTGGCGAAAGCCGAGAACGGCACCATGCCGCCGCTGCTGTTACGCACATACCACAGATTAATATCATCCGGCAGCATGCGGTATTTTGCCGCTGCCTGTACGTAGACCTTCTTCACGCGACCGCGATCCATAAAGTCGTTTACGTAGCTGGAACCCCATGCGGTTTGCAGCGTGTCGTTAATATCATCAATGGAGACCCCCAGCGCTTGCGCTTTGCGCTGATCGATATCGATCTGCAACTGCGCGCTGTCATCGAGGCCATTATGGCGGACGCGGGTTAACGTGGGCTCTTTGGCCGCAAGCTCAAGCAGGCGATCGCGCGCATTCATCAGCGCATCGTGGCCTGCACCGGCGTGATCCTGTAGCTCCATGTCGAAACCGGCGGAGCTCCCCATCCCGCTGATAGCCGGAGGGCTACTGGCGAAAACGCGGGCCTCTTTAATACGGTTAAAGGCTTTGGTGGCGCGTTCAATAATAGCGAAGGCGCTGCCGCTGTTCGGATCGCGCGCGTCCCAATCTTTCAGACGAATAAACAAACGCGCGACGTTTTGCCCGTTACCGCCAGGGCCGGAGCCGACGGTGGAAAACACCGACGCGACATTCTCTTTTTCATGGGTGAAGAAATAGTCTTCGACCTTCTGGACCACTTTCAGTGTCTGCTGTTGCGTTGCGCCGCTGGGCAATTGCACGGAAGTGGTGAACATCCCGCGATCTTCCTGCGGCAAAAACGACGTGGGCAGGCGCAGGAACAGCAACACCATGGCGCCAATCAGCAACACATAGAGCAAAATCCAGCGCAGGCTGCGGTGCAGCACCCGGCCTACTGCCGTTTCATAACGGTCGGCGTTACGGTTGAAAATGCGGTTAAAGGCTCCGAAGAACCCTTTCTGCCCGTGCAACTCACCTTTGTGCAGCGGCTTCAGCAGCGTGGCGCACAGGGCGGGCGTGAGGATCATCGCCACCAGCACCGACAGCACCATCGCCGACACAATGGTGATGGAAAACTGGCGGTAAATTGCACCGGTGGTACCGCCGAAAAACGCCATCGGGACAAATACTGCCGACAGCACCATGGCAATCCCGACTAACGCTCCCTGGATCTGCCCCATTGATTTACGCGTTGCTTCCCGTGGCGACAGACCCTCTTCGGTCATTATGCGCTCGACGTTTTCCACAACAACGATGGCATCATCCACCAGCAAACCGATCGCCAGCACCACCGCGAACATGGTCAGCGTGTTAATGCTGTAGCCAAAGGCGTACAGCACAGCGAATGTCCCGAGCAGCACCACCGGCACGGCAATGGTGGGGATAAGCGTGGCGCGGAAGTTTTGCAGAAACAGATACATCACGAGGAAAACCAGCGCGATGGCTTCAAGCAGGGTTTTCACCACGTCGATGATGGAGGCTTTAACGAACGAGGTGGTTTCGTAAGCGACTTTATACTCCAGACCATGCGGGAAAAAGGGCGCCAGCTCATCGAGGCGTTTTATCACCAGTTCCGCCGTCTCCATTTCGTTAGCCCCGGAGGCCAGTTTGACCCCAAGGCCCGATGCGGCCTTACCGTTAAAACGGCTGAGGTTGTCGTATTTTTCCGCGCCCAGTTCCACCATTGCGACATCGCCAAGCTTGACTTCCGAGCCGTCCTGGTTGACGCGCAACGTAATATTGCGGAACTGCTCCGGGGTTTGTAATAACGATTGGGCATTGATGGTGGCGTTCAGCGCCTGGCGATCAACCGACGGCGTTCCGCCAAGCTGACCCACGGCAATCTGCGCATTCTGCGAAGAGATAGCGCTTGTCACGTCGGAAGCAGTCATCTGATAGCTGTTGAGCTTCGCCGGATCGAGCCAGATACGCATCGAGTATTGCGTGCCATAGGCATCAATATCCCCCACGCCATTCACGCGGCTGATAGGATCCTGAATATTACTGGCGACATAATCGGCGATATCCTGTTTATCCATCGAGCCGTCGGTTGAGACAAAGGCGAGGGTCAGGATGTTGGTGTCACCGGTTTTACGCACGGTGACGCCCTGGTTTTGCACCTTTTGCGGCAGCTTACGCAGCGCAGATTGTAACTGGTTCTGTACTTGCTGGACGGCTTCGTCAGGATCGGTCCCGGCTTTAAAGTTGAGCGTGATCGTGGCCTGGCCCGTTGCGCTACTTTGTGAGGACATGTACATCAGATTATCGAGCCCGGTCATATTTTGTTCGATAACCTGCGTCACGGTATTTTCCAGCGTTTGCGCAGATGCGCCTGGATAATTCGCGGTGATACGGACGTTCGGTGGGGCTAAATCAGGATATTGTTCGACCGGTAACGAAATAATGGCAAGTGTTCCCGTGAGACAGATCAGGATCGCCAGCACCCACGCAAAAATGGGGCGATCAATAAAAAAATTCGCCATCAGAAGCCAGACCTCTATTGCTGCGTATCGTTATAGTGACATTGCTTGCATCAATGTAGCGGCAATGCAGAAATCAATCGTGGAGAAAATAAGGAGAAAATGTAAATTATCATGCTTAGTTAAGGCATAACTATGCAAAGCGCGACTTAAGCAAAATTCCTCCCGCCAGATCATGTAATTTTATGCTTTTCTTTACATTTATTGACGTTTGGGCTGCCCGGCTTGCGGAAAGCGAAGCTGCACCTGCGTTCCGCCGCCCGACGGTGAAACAATGTCCAGCGTGCCATTCAGTCGTTCTGCCCGCTCGTGCATGATGCTCAACCCATAATGCCCGTCCGGTTCCGCCGTGGTGCTCATACCTATGCCGTTATCGCGAATATAGATGGAGTGCAACCCATCGGGATCGGTGACGCAAGTGACGTTAATGTCGCTGGCGCCGGAATGCTTGATGGCGTTGATAACCGCTTCGCGGATAATCTGCAGCACATTGATTTGCTGCTGGGCGTCCAGCGTCTGGGTCGGCAGGCGGCAATCCAGGCTTAGTTTCGCCTGTGTCTGGCCTTGCAGCAGATCCAGCGCTTCGCGCAATGCCGCCGTCAAATCACTCTGCTGTAGCGACAGACGGAAGGTGGTCAACAGCTCGCGCAACTGGCGATATGCGTTATTCAGCCCACGAGAAAAGTCATCAATGATGGCATGCGCTGGTTCGTTTTCGTCCGGTACGGCGCGCTTCAGTAATGTTAACTGGATGCGTAAATACGAGAGCATCTGCGCCAGCGAATCGTGTAGCTCGCGGGCAATCGTGGCGCGCTCCTCCATCAGGATCAATTGCTGATACTGTTTTTGCGTCTGATTGATATACAGCCCGCGCCCGAGAATAGTGGCGATATTGCGCATTAACGGGATGGATGCCTGCTGCTGCGTGCTTTGCCAGCGCAGCTCGCCCAGGACGTTATCCTGCATATTCACCGGCAAACTGCCCAGGGGACGTTGCGGATCCTGCTTTCCCTGTTGCAGACACCAGTTATCATCCGCCGTCAGTTCCAGATAACTGGCCGCCTCATGTTCATAGACAATACGCAGTACATGGCGCAATGAGTGCACATCAAGCTGGCTGGTGTTAAGCGCCTGCGAACACTGGTACATCACCTCCAGGCGGCGATGAGCGTCATGCAGGTCGCGGGTTTTTTCCTCAACGGAGGCTTCCAGCGAGCGATACAGCTTTAACAACTCGCCGGACATCCGGTCGAATGTCGAGGCCAGCTGGCCCAGTTCGTTATCGAGTTGAATGTTGAGCAGCGGGTAAGAAAAGTGCCCTTGCTGGATTTGCTGGCTGGCGGTCATCAGCTGGCGGAGCGGTTTCACCACTTGCTGGCGGATGCGGTGTAGGGTGAAAAACACGAGGATGAAAATCCCTGCGGCTCCCAGCAGTGAAATGATCACCACCAGGATCATTTTGCGTTCGGCATAGTGCTGAAGCGCCAGCACAAACAGATCGATATTGCCGACGTAACCCTGAATATTCTGCTGATACCACTGTGCATCATGCTGTGCCAGACGCGCGTCCATCTGTTGCCAGCTCTCGTGCAATTGCCCATAACGCTGTTGGACGTCCTGCGGAATATACCAGCGATGAAGATGTTGCAGCACCGGCGAGTTCAGCGTCTGCTGATAGCGCTGGCGGTGCTCGACCAGCTTGTCGGGATCGGTGCGCAGATCGTAGCCGAGACGATAGCTTTGCATACGCAATGATCCGGCAATGTTAATGGCTTCCGCATCGCGCAGGCTGCTGGCAAGGGTAATCAATGCGATACCTGTTGAGAGTAACGACAACAGGACAATATAGAAAAAGGCTTTGGCGAGACTGGATGACACAGGTCTTTTTACTGACACAGTCGCTGTTCCCGATTCCTGATGTTACGTGCGGCAGACGGCAGCGCGAACGCCCATCGAATGAAATTAGTGTTCAGAAATCCTGAAATAAATTGATCTGCTACAAGTTCGTGACAAATAGATAACCTATCTGGGCAATTGTACATTGCCAGCGTGAAATTGCCCCGGTAAATACAATGCTCATATAAAAAATAGGGTTTATTAAACCAGAAAAGAAGGGTGCCATGAATCGTTTTATTATGGCGAATAGCCAGCAATGTATAGGATGTCGTGCCTGCGAAGTGGCGTGCGTAATGGCTCACAATGAGGAGCAGCATGTCTTAAGTCCGGCGCATTTTCATCCGCGCATTACGGTGATTAAACATCAGCAGCAACGCAGCGCGGTGACCTGCCGCCACTGTGAAGCTGCACCCTGTGCCCACAGTTGCCCGAACGGTGCGATCAGTCGTGTCGATGATGCCGTGCAGGTCAACCAGCAGAAGTGTATCGGCTGTAAGTCCTGCGTTGTTGCGTGCCCGTTCGGCACCATGCAGGTGCTGGTAACACCCATAGGCGAAGGGATGGTGAAAGCCACCGCACACAAATGCGATCTGTGCCGCGATCGGGCGGAAGGCCCGGCCTGTGCGCAAAACTGCCCGGCCGATGCATTGCAGCTGGTAAACGGCGATGCGTTGTCGGGGATGTCGAAAGCGCGTCGTCTGCGTGCGGCCAGCCATGAAGCACAGCCGTGGCACAGCGTTGCGGCGCTGACGCCAGCATTTGACGATCGCAAAGTGCGACAAATGCGTAAAACACCGCCGCGCGGCGAGCCGGACAAACTGCCGCTGGCGGTGCGTAAAACCGGTTTCGACGAAATCTATCTGCCGTTTCGTGCCGACCAGGCGCACCGCGAAGCGGAACGTTGCCTGACGTGCGGCGAACACAGCGTATGTGAATGGACCTGCCCGCTGCATAACCATATTCCGCAGTGGATTGAGCGGGTAAAAGCGGGTGATATCGCCGCGGCGGTTGAGCTTTCCCATCAGACCAACTGCCTGCCGGAAATCACCGGCCGCGTTTGCCCGCAGGATCGTCTGTGCGAAGGGGCCTGCACGGTGCGCGACGAATATGGCGCGGTCACCATTGGCAACATCGAACGCTATATTTCCGATCAGGCATTGGCGCAGGGCTGGCGACCGGATTTACAGCAGGTGCAGGCGGTGAATAAGCGCGTGGCGATCATCGGGGCCGGACCGGCGGGACTGGCCTGCGCCGATGTGCTGGCGCGTCATGGCGTGAGCGCGACGGTTTTTGATCGCCATCCGGAAATCGGTGGGTTGCTGACCTTCGGCATTCCCTCCTTTAAGCTGGATAAATCGCTGCTGGCGCGTCGCCGGGAGATCTTCAGCGCCATGGGCATCCGCTTTGAACTGAACTGCGAAATTGGCAAAGACATCTCCCTCGATACGCTGCTGGGTGAGTATGACGCCGTGTTTGTGGGCGTGGGAACCTACCGTTCCATGAAAGCCGGTTTGCCGAATGAAGATGCGCCGGGGGTTTACGATGCGCTGCCCTTCCTGATTGCTAACACCAAACACGTAATGGGGCTGCCGGACAGCGCCGAAGAGCCGTTTATCAACACCGAAGGGTTGAATGTGGTGGTGCTGGGCGGCGGCGACACGGCGATGGATTGTGTGCGTACCTCGCTGCGTCATGGCGCCAGCAAAGTCACTTGCGCCTATCGCCGCGACGAAGCCAACATGCCGGGCTCGAAGAAAGAGGTGAAAAACGCCCGCGACGAAGGGGCGGAGTTTGAATTCAACGTGCAGCCGGTGGACCTGGAACTGGATAGCGAAGGTAAGGTGTGCGGCATCCGTTTACTGCGTACACAACTCGGCGAACCGGACGCCAAAGGCCGTCGCCGCCCGGTGCCGATTGCCGGCAGTGAGTTTGTGATGCCTGCTGATGCGGTGATCATGGCGTTTGGTTTTAACCCGCACGCCATGCCGTGGCTGGAGCATCAGGGCGTTCGTGTGGACGACTGGGGGCGGATTTCCGCCGGTGTTGACAGCGTTTATCGTTATCAGACCAGCAACCCGAAAATCTTCGCTGGTGGCGATGCGGTGCGCGGTGCCGATCTGGTAGTGACAGCGATGGCAGAAGGTCGCCACGCGGCACAGGGTATGATGGACTGGCTGGGCGTAAAAGCACCGGGTAAACATTAACGCTCTTCGCGACAAAACAGGCTCCACGGCGTAGTATGACGCCAGATTGTTAGCGCTTTGGAGCCTGTATGTCGCTGAAAATTGAAGTTATCAAAGATAAACTCCTCTCTGAAAATTATTTTATCCTGCGCAATATCACCTACGATCTGACCCGCCAGAACGGTGAAGTCGTGCGTCATAAGCGCGAAGTCTACGATCGGGGCAATGGCGCCACGATCCTGCTGTATAACCGCGAAAAACAGAGCGTGGTGCTGATTCGTCAGTTCCGTATTGCCACATGGGTTAACGGCAATGAAGATGGGCGCTTAATTGAGTCCTGTGCGGGTTTACTGGATGACGATGAACCGGAAGTTTGCATTCGCAAAGAGGCCATCGAAGAGACCGGTTACCAGGTTGGCGAGGTGCGTAAGGTCTTCGAACTCTATATGTCGCCGGGCGGCGTAACGGAACTCGTGCACTTTTTTATTGCGGAATACAGCGATGCGCAACGCGCCAATAACGGCGGTGGCGTGGAAGATGAAGACATTGAAGTGCTGGAACTGCCCTTCCATCAGGCATTATCCATGATGGCAAACGGTGAGATACGCGACGGCAAGGCGGTGATTTTACTGCAATACTTACAATCGTCAGGGATAATGAACTGAATTTTAAGGTTTTTTGTTCCATCTTTCGGATGAAGCTATCCGACAAATCCGATTGAGCCAGCGCCCCCGGAAACCGAAGATACGCACGTCGCGCTTCTCTTCTTCCGGGGTTTGTACCATTCATGCGTTATCGCAGCTTATTCACGTTGCTATGCGGTCTGTTTACCGCACCATTACTGCAGGCTGCGCCCGCACAGCAGACGTTCTCCGACTGGCAGGTCACCTGCAATAACCAAAACTTTTGCGTTGCCCGCAACACCGGAATGCATGGCGGCCTGGTGATGACGCTCGGGCGCAGCGCCGGGGCGCGCACCGATGCCACACTGCGTATCGATCTTGGCGGTAAAGACGCGCCGCCGGTAAAAGAGTCACCGATTGCCGATCGCTTGTTACTGGATGAACAGCCCCTGAAACTGACGGCGACACACTGGCAGCTCTCACCCTGGCATTTGATGACCGATAACGCCGTTGGTATTACTGACTTCCTGAAAACGATTCAGGAAGGGCAGGCCATCACGCTTGCGGGCAGTAAAGGCAAGATTTCACTGTTGGGTCTTAAAGCCGCGCTGTTGTTTATCGACACACAGCAAAAGCGTGTGGGTAGCGAAACCGCATGGATCAAAAAAGGCGATGAGCCGCCGTTGAGTGTACCGCCCGCGCCTGCGCTAAAAGAGGTGGCGCTGGTGACGGCGATGCCCGTACCGCTCACCCACCAGGAGCTGAACGATCTGCTGGATTATGCCAACTGGCGTATGAACAACACCCAGTGTTCGCTGGACCCCATGCGCCGCGAGGTGCGTGTCACCGCGCTGACGGACGATAAAGCTTTGCTGATGATTGATTGTGAAGCGGGCGCGTACAACACCGTTGAGCTGGCATGGCTGGTTTCGCGAGAAAAGCCCTTTGCTTCGCGCCCTGTGCGTTTGCATCTGCCATTCACGCCGGATAACGGTAATGACGAAATGGAGCTGATGAACGCCGTGTTTGATGAGAAAACCCGTGAACTGACCACCTTGTCAAAAGGGCGCGGCCTGGCGGACTGCGGTGTAGCGAGCCGCTGGCGTTTTGATGGGCAGGGTTTTCGTCTGGTGCGTTACGCCCAGGAACCCACCTGCGATAACTGGCACGGCCCCGATGCCTGGCCGACGCTGTGGGTGACGCGATAAGCGTAAGTTATTTATAATCCTCCCGAATATTTTATCCGGGAAAGAGAGAATGAAGCACATATACGCCCAATGGATTGCCACCTGTCTGCTGTTCATCGCCGCCCTGCCTGCGCAGGCGGAGCTCAGTGCTGCCGACCGGCAGGAGATCACCCGGCAGGTTGAACGGTGGAATCACTATCTTAATGGCGAACAGAATGCCACCGGCAGCGATCTCTACACCGCGCAGGTGCAGTGGTTTGGTCAGCCACTTGCCAGCGACGCGGTACTGAACAAACAGCACGATTTTCAAACCCGTACGCCGCAATTTTCCCAGCGCATTATCAGTACTCTCGATATCGCCGAAGATGAGGCGGGGCAGGCGTGGGTAGAGTTTGTCAAACAGGCGGGCACTGATGGCAAACAGGTCAAAAACTATCCCGCACAGTTGATGTTCAAAAAAGAGGCGGGCGGCTGGCGCATCAGCGGTGAAACGGATTTACTCACCCGGCTGAATCAAAAAGACACCGCCGTGGAAGGCCGCGTCGCCAAGGGTAAGTTTGACGGCGTCAATAAAGATATCGTCTGGCTTAGCGCCCGCGATCCGCAAAACGGCGGCAGCTGCGATATGGATGGCGACTGCCAGTGTTCTGTCTGGAGCAGCAACCCGGCCATTCAACCGGCCATTCTGCCGCAGTGTATTGGCGGCGGGGTGCAGGTGCTTTCGCAACTGGATGACAGCGGGCGCGACAGGGTAGTCATCTTCCCGGAGTGGTGGACCAGCGCCTGGCGGGTGGTGTATGTCTACGACATTCAGCAAGGGCAGTGGATTAAAGCCATTCCGTCGTTTCCGATGAACACCAATATGCAGGAAGAGGATGATGCCGCCACGCTGGTGAAGCGCGACCCGCAGCACAGCGGCAATGTGCTGGTGAAAAAAGCGCTCTGGGATGAGAAGCAGGAAGATATCATCACCCCGCAAAACAGCGAGGCATTGCAGGTGCTGAAATAGCGATGACGCGCCAGCGAACAGTAAACGCTGGCGCGCCTTTGCGCTTATTTTTTCAGAACCGATTTGGCTTTCGCCACCACGTTTTCCACGGTAAAGCCGAAGTACGGGAACAGCTTATCCGCCGGGGCGGACTCTCCGTAACCGGTCATGCCGACAATCGCGCCTTTCAGGCCGACATATTTGTACCAGTAATCGGCGATCCCCGCTTCCACTGCCACGCGTGCGCTGACGTTTGATGGCAATACCGATTCGCGCCAGGCTTCATCCTGTGCATCGAAAATATCGGTTGAAGGCAGGGACACCACCTGCACCTGATGGCCTTCCGCACTGAGCTGTTCGGCCGCTTTCATGGTGATCTCCACCTCGGATCCGGTGGATATCAGGATAAGATCCGGTGTGCCCTGGCACGCTTTCAGGATATAACCGCCACGGCTGATCGCCTCCACCTGCTCCGGCGTTCTCTCCATTTGCGCCAGGTTCTGGCGTGACAGGATCAACGCAGTCGGGCCGCTATGCCGTTCTATTGCCAGCTTCCAGCCGACGGCGGCTTCAACCTGGTCGCAGGGACGCCAGGTGCTGAAGTTGGGCGTCAGGCGCAGGCTGGCCAGTTGCTCCACGGCCTGGTGAGTCGGGCCATCTTCCCCAAGCCCAATCGAGTCATGGGTATAGACCATAATTTGCCGCGCTTTCATCAGCGCTGCCATACGCGCTGCGTTACGGGCATATTCCACAAACATCAGGAATGTGGCGGTGTAGGGTACAAAACCACCGTGATGGGCAATGCCGTTAGCAATCGCCGTCATACCAAACTCACGCACGCCGTAATGGATATAGTTACCAGCAGGATCCTCTTTCAGCGAGGTGGAACCCGACCAGATAGTCAGGTTGCTGGGCGCGAGATCCGCCGAACCGCCGAGCAGTTCCGGCAACAACGGGCCATAGGTGTTGAGGGCATTTTGCGAGGCTTTACGGGTGGCGATTTTCGCCGGATTGGCCTGCAGCTCGTTAATCCACTGCCGGGTGGTTTTTTCCCACGCTTCCGGCAGTTCGCCGCGCATCCGGCGCGTAAACTCAGCGGCCAGTTCCGGGTAGGCTTTTGCCCAGGCCTCGCGTTTTTCATTCCAGACCTGCTGGGTTTTCGCACCACGCTCGCGGGCATCCCATGCCTGATAAATCTCTTTCGGGATCTCAAACGCTGGGTAGTGCCAGCCCAGTTTCTGCCGGGTCAGCGCCACTTCCTCTTCCCCGAGCGCCGCGCCGTGCGACTCCTCTTTCCCTGCTTTATTCGGTGAACCAAAGCCGATGACCGTACGGCAGATAATCAGCGACGGTTTATCTTTCACACTTTGCGCTTCCAGAATGGCTTTTTTCACCGCTTCCGCTGAATGACCGTCGATATCGCCAATCACATGCCAGTTATAGGCTTCAAAGCGTTTGGCGGTGTCGTCGGTAAACCAGCCTTCGGTTTCGCCATCAATGGAGATGCCATTGTGATCGTAAAAACCGATCAGTTTCCCGAGGCCCAAAGTGCCCGCCAGCGAGCTGACTTCATGGGAGATCCCTTCCATCAGGCAGCCATCGCCCATAAACACATAGGTGTAGTGGTCGACAATGTCGTAGCCGGGGCGGTTAAACTGCGCCGCCAGCGTGCGTTCGGCAATCGCCAGCCCGACCGCATTCGCCAGCCCCTGACCCAGTGGGCCAGTGGTGGTTTCCACCCCAGGTGTATAGCCGATTTCCGGGTGTCCCGGCGTTTTAGAGTGCAACTGGCGGAAGTTTTTCAACTCATCAAGCGATAAATCGTAACCACTCAGATGCAGCAGGCTATACAGCAGCATCGAGGCGTGGCCGTTGGAGAGAATAAAACGGTCGCGATCGTACCAGGTGGGGTCCGCCGGGTTATGGTGCAGAAAGTCGTTCCACAGCACTTCAGCGATATCCGCCATCCCCATTGGCGCACCAGGGTGGCCGGAATTGGCTTTTTGCACTGCATCCATACTCAGGGCGCGAATGGCGTTAGCTAGCTCTCTACGGGACATAGTTCACTCCGTGGCAAAGGGTTAAAGTTTGGCGGCGATTAGATCTTCCAGTTTGCGTTGGTCCACGGCGAACTGGCGGATGCCATCCGCCAGTTTTTCCACTGCCATCGGATCCTGGTTGTGCTCCCAGCGGAACTCCGCTTCCGTAAGCGGTTCCGGGCGATGGAAGGTTTGCCGCGACGGCACCAGCTTGCGTTCAACCGTGCCTTCCTGCGCCTGCAACTCTTTCAGCAGCCCCGGGGAGATGGTCAGGCGGTCGCAGCCTGCCAGCGCAAGGATCTGCTCGGTGCGGCGGAAACTGGCGCCCATCACAATGGTGGTATAGCGGTGTTGTTTGAAGTAGTCGTAGATGTTGCGCACCGACTTCACGCCGGGATCTTCATCCACCACATACGGGTCAAGCGGTTTGCGGTCGTTATACCAGTCATAAATACGCCCCACGAAGGGGGAGATAAGAAACACGCCCGCTTCTGCGCAGGCGCGCGCCTGAGCAAACGAAAACAGCAGCGTCAGGTTGCAGTGGATGCCCTCTTTTTCCAGCTCTTCTGCCGCGCGGATCCCTTCCCACGTGGATGCCAGTTTGATCAGGATGCGTGACTTATCGATACCCTGATCGTGATAGAGCGACACCAGGCGGCGCGCTTTGGCGATGCTTTTTTCTTTATCGTAGGAGAGACGGGCATCGACTTCCGTGGATACGCGTCCCGGTATGCTTTTCAGAATTTCCGTACCGAAATTAACCGCCAGTTTGTCGCTGGCTTCCGCCACTTGCTGCTCCTGGGTTTTACCGCGCGCTTTACCATAGGCAATGGCGTCGTCAATCAGGTGGGAGAAGTGTGCCAGCCCGGCTGCCTTCAGGAGCAGGGAGGGGTTGGTGGTGGCGTCTTCCGGCTGGTAGTGGCGAATGGATTCGATGTCGCCGCTGTCTGCCACCACGGTGGTGAATTGTTTCAGGCCGTCTAAGTGATTCATGAAAATAACTCCTTTAAAAGCAATGTATTACTGGAGTGCTTTCGCTCGCACTTTTGTGAGGATGAGAGGTGCATAACAAAAAAGCATAGCAGACGGGCACCTGACCTGCCGTTAGTGACCGGTAACAAAAATGTGATGAATTGATAGCAACTTTGTTTATGGAATGACGAGATTTTGGCTATGTTCAAAGTTTGCCGCTGCTTCAGGGGCCATACTAGGCGGCGCATCGGGATCGTAATCACGCTTTATCACACTGAAAGCAACGTGAAAGGAACCTCAAATGGATGACCAGTTAAAACAAAGTGCCCTCGATTTCCACGAATTTCCTCGTCCGGGGAAAATTCAGGTTTCCCCGACCAAGCCTCTGGCTACCCAGCGCGATCTGGCGCTGGCGTATTCGCCGGGCGTTGCGGCGCCGTGCCTTGAGATCGAAAAAGATCCGCTGGCAGCCTACAAATACACCGCGCGCGGTAACCTGGTGGCAGTGGTGTCCAACGGTACCGCCGTGCTGGGGCTTGGCAACATTGGCGCGCTGGCCGGTAAACCGGTGATGGAAGGAAAAGGGGTGCTGTTCAAGAAATTCGCCGGTATCGACGTGTTTGATATCGAAGTCGACGAGCAGGATCCGGACAAACTTATCGATGTGGTCGCCGCGCTGGAACCGACATTCGGCGGCATTAACCTGGAAGATATTAAAGCGCCGGAGTGCTTCTATATTGAAGCCAAATTACGCGAGCGCATGAACATCCCCGTGTTTCATGACGATCAGCACGGTACGGCGATTATCAGCACTGCCGCCATTCTGAATGGCCTGCGCGTGGTCGAGAAAAACCTCTCTGATGTCCGCATGGTCGTTTCCGGCGCGGGAGCGGCTGCGATTGCTTGTATGAACCTGCTGGTGGCGCTCGGTATGCAGAAGCACAACATTGTGGTCTGCGACTCGAAAGGGGTGATTTACAAAGGGCGTGGGCCGAATATGGTGGAAACCAAAGCCGCCTACGCGGTGGAGGATGACGGCAAACGCACGCTGGCGGATGTGGTGGCCGGTGCGGACATTTTCCTTGGCTGTTCCGGGCCGAAAGTGCTGACGCCGGAAATGGTGAAAGAGATGGCGCGCCAACCCCTGATCCTCGCACTGGCTAACCCGGAGCCGGAAATTCTGCCGGACCTGGCGAAAGCGGTGCGTCCGGACGCCATTATCTGCACCGGGCGTTCTGACTATCCCAACCAGGTGAATAACGTGCTGTGCTTCCCGTTTATCTTCCGCGGCGCGTTGGATGTGGGCGCGACGGCGATTAACGAGGAGATGAAACTGGCCGCAGTCAAGGCTATCGCGGAGTTGGCCCATGCCGAGCAAAGCGAAGTGGTGGCGTCTGCCTATGGCGATCAGGATCTGAGCTTTGGCCCGGATTACCTGATCCCGAAACCGTTCGATCCGCGCCTGATTGTGAAAATCGCGCCAGCAGTGGCAAAAGCTGCGATGGCGTCCGGCGTGGCGACAAGACCGATTGCTGATTTCGATGCCTATGTCGATAAACTCACCGAGTTTGTCTACAAAACCAATCTGTTTATGAAACCGATCTTCTCCCAGGCCCGCAATGCGCCTAAACGTGTGGTGCTGGCGGAAGGGGAAGAGCCGCGTGTACTGCATGCCACTCAGGAACTGGTGACGCTGGGGCTGGCAAAACCGATCCTTGTCGGGCGACCGGGGGTGATTGAGATGCGGATCCAGAAGCTGGGTTTGCAAATCCGCCCGGGTGTTGATTTTGAAATTGTGAACAACGAATCCGATCCGCGTTTTAAAGAGTACTGGATGGAGTACTTCGCGATCATGAAACGCCGGGGGATCACTCAGGAGCAGGCGCAACGTGCGGTGATTAGCAATACCACCGTGATTGGCGCCATCATGGTTCATCGTGGTGAAGCGGATGCGCTGATTTGCGGCACCATTGGTGATTACCTCGAGCACTTTAGCGTCGTGCAGGAGATCTTCGGCTATCGCGATAGCGTGCATACTGCGGGTGCGATGAACGCGTTGCTGCTGCCAAGCGGCAACACCTTTATTACGGATACCTACGTCAATGAAGATCCGAGCGCGGAACAACTGGCGGAGATCACCTTGTTGGCGGCAGAAACAGTGCGCCGATTCGGGATTGAACCGCGCGTGGCGCTGCTGTCTCACTCGCAGTTTGGTTCCTCCAATGCCCCGGCGGCGGTGAAAATGCGCGACACGCTCACCCTGGTGCGTGAACGGGCGCCGGATCTGATGATCGACGGGGAAATGCACGGCGATGCCGCGCTGGATGAGGCTATCCGCCATGAACGTATGCCGGACAGCCCGCTGAAAGGGGCGGCGAATATCCTGATTATGCCGAACGTTGAGGCGGCGCGTATCAGCTATAACCTGTTGCGTGTTTCCAGTTCGGAAGGGGTCACCGTCGGGCCGGTGCTGATGGGGGTGGCGAAACCGGTGCATGTGCTGACGCCCATTGCTTCCGTACGCCGTATCGTCAATATGGTCGCGCTGGCGGTGGTCGAAGCACAAACGCAGCCGCTGTGATGCGTTACGCCATCAGGTTAACCGTGCCTGATGGCGGTTTCGTCTTATCGGGGCGGTAAAATTAAACCCACTCTCTGACTTTAATAAACTCACTGAGGGCGGCCTCCGGGCTGCCTTCTGCGGGGTGATAGTTGTATTCCCAGCGCACCAGCGGCGGCATTGACATCAGGATCGACTCGGTGCGCCCGCCGGTTTGCAAACCGAACAACGTTCCGCGATCCCACACCAGATTAAACTCCACATAGCGCCCGCGGCGATAGAGCTGGAAATCCCGCTCGCGCTCGCCATAAGGGATGGCTTTGCGACGTTCAACAATCGGCAAATAGGCGTCGGTATAGCCGTTGCCAACGGCCTGCATAAAGGCGAAGCAGCGATCAAAATCTGGCGTGTTCAGATCGTCAAAAAACAGCCCGCCAATACCGCGCTGCTCATTGCGGTGTTTGAGGTGGAAATAGTCGTCACACCATTTTTTGTAACGCGGGTAGACCTCGTCGCCAAACGGCAGGCAGAGATCCCGCGCGGTGCGATGCCAGTGCTGCGCATCTTCCTCAAAACCGTAATAGGGGGTGAGATCGAAACCGCCGCCAAACCACCATACCGGATCCGCGCCGGGTTTCTCGGCAATAAAAAAGCGCACATTGGCATGGCTGGTGGGAACGTACGGGTTACGCGGGTGCACGACCAGCGAGACGCCCATCGCTTCGAAACTGCGCCCGGCCAGTTCAGGGCGGTGTGCGGTGGCGGAAGCGGGCATGGCATCGCCGTGCACATGGGAGAAGTTAACCCCGGCTTGTTCAAATACGCCGCCGTCGCGCAATACGCGGCTGCGCCCGCCGCCCCCTTCCGCGCGCTGCCAGGCGTCTTCGACAAACGCTGCGCCATCCATCGCCGAGAGCTGGCGGCAGATCTCATCCTGCAAGCTGAGCAGGGCGGTTTTTACCGGGTGTACGTCGGGTGTGGTCATCAGCGTTTCTTCGTATGGGTTTTATGGTTATCAAACCAGTTAAAGTAACTGAGTATACCGTCGGCGATCGCGTTGGCGATCTTCTGACGAAACGCGGCGGTACCCAGCAGTTTCTCTTCCGCCGGGTTGGTGATAAACGACGTTTCCACCAGCACGGAGGGGATTGACGGTGATTTTAGCACCACAAATGCTGCCTGCTCTGTATTGCGGCTGTGCAAGCGGTGCACGGGTTTGATCTGTTTAAGAATGTGCGAACCCAGCGTCAGGCTGTTTTTGATGGTGTCGGTCTGCACCAAATCGAACAGCACCTGTTGCAGCAGATGATCTTTATCCGTCGCTTTTTTCCCGGCGACTTCATCGGCGGCGTTCTCTTTGTCCGACAGGTATTTCGCCATCGCGCTACTGGCACCGCGATTCGAGAGGGCAAAAACGGATGCGCCCGCCGCGCTGGGGTTGGTAAAGCCGTCGGCATGGATCGACATAAACAGATCTGCGCCATGCTGGTGGGCGATCTCGACACGATCGTACAACGGGATAAAGGTATCGCCGGTGCGCGTCAGTCTTGCGTCAATGCCCTGGGCGCGAAGCTGGGCGCGGACATTTTTGGCGATCGCCAGCACAACATGTTTCTCTTTTGAGCCATTATGACCAATGGCGCCGGTATCAATCCCACCGTGACCAGGGTCAAGCATCACAATGCGCCTGGCGCCTGCTTTCTTTGCTTTTGGCTTGCTGTGGCCGGTGGTGGTTTTTAGCGGCGTCTCGTCCTTTGCGATGGCGCGGGACATGCCCGACAATGTCAGGGCGGCCAGACCTGCTTTCAGCAGCTGGCGACGCGAGGTGAGTGTTTTTAAAGGTTTAAAAGTGCTCATACAGCCTGAGTTGTATTATCCGTGGTCCCTGGTGTTATATCGTATCGTGTTTACCGTTACGACAGTCCGTAAGAACTATTGTTTTACTTTTCATTTCAATACGTGACAGAGTGACATTATGCCATTTTTCAACAGCGATCTCGCTGGATATTGGCTACGGCGGCGCTTAGGGCCATAATCGCTATTTTCACAGTTGAAAAAGATGGGGAATACCATGGAGATACGCGTTTTTCGCCAGGAAGATTTCGAAGAAGTGATCACCTTGTGGGAGCGCTGTGGTCTGCTGCGGCCCTGGAACGATCCGGAAATGGATATTGAGCGCAAAGTGAATCACGACGTCAGCCTGTTTCTGGTGGCTGAAGTGGGCGGCGAAGTCGTCGGGACGGTAATGGGCGGCTATGACGGTCATCGCGGTTCTGCGTATTATCTGGGCGTGCATCCTGAGTTTCGTGGGCGTGGGATTGCCAACGCGCTGCTCAACCGGCTGGAGAAAAAATTGATTGCCCGTGGCTGCCCGAAAATTAACCTGATGGTGCGTGAAGAGAACGAGATGGTGATCGGCATGTATGAACGGTTGGGCTATGAACATATGGACTCTGTGAGCCTGGGCAAGCGTTTGATTGAAGATGAAGAGTACTGAGATCAATCCCGCCGATTACGACAGTCTCGGTCGTCTTAAGCTGCCTTTTCTGTTCTGGTTTGTGCTGTTATTACAGGCCCGCACCTGGGTGCTGTTTCTCATGGCAGGCGCGTCACGCGGGCAGGGAGATGCACTGCTGGCATTGTTCTACCCCGACCACGATGATTTCTGGCTGGGATTGCTCCCCGGCGCGCCTGCGGCGTTGGCCTTTGTCCTGAGCGGTCGCCGCGAACAGTTTCCCCGTCTCTGGCGCACGATCTATCCCTTATTATTGCTGGCGCAACTGGTGTTGTTGTTATGGCAACCCTGGCGCTGGTTAACCGGCGAGGCGTTATCCGGTCCGGCGATAGCGCTGGTGATTGCCGACGTTGTCTCGCTGTTATGGTTGGTGACAAACCGTCGCCTGCGCGCCTGTTTTTATGCCGATCAACATTGAACGGCACTTTTTGCCCTTACCGGACTCCAACAGGCGTTAAATGAACAAGAAAGGAATGTGTATGAAATCCCTGCGTATGGTTGTTTGCGTCCTGCCGCTGGCGTTGGCGGGCTGTTCGACCCTCTCCTCCGTAAACTGGTCAGCGGCGTATCCGTGGAACTGGTTTGGTTCCTCCGTTGACGTTAGCGATAACGGCGTGGGTAAGATCACGGCGGCAACACCGCTGACTGAACAGGCGATCAGCGATGCATTAAGCGGCGATTACCGTCTGCGCAGCGGTATGAAAACGGAGAATGGCGCGGTCGTGCGTTATTTCGAAGCGCTGAAAGATAACCAGCTGGCGCTGGTGGTCAACGGTGAAAATGGCGCAGTCAGTCGTATTGACGTGCTGGACCACGATATTGCCAGCGACAAAGGGGTGAAAATCGGGACGCCTTTCACTGAGCTGTATGACAAAGCCTTCGGCAACTGCGTGAAAGCAACCGGCGATGACAGCAATGGCGTGGAGTGTAAAGCGCCGGGTAGCCAGCATATTAGCTATGTGTTCACCGGTGGGTGGAGCGGCCCGGAAGGGTTGATGCCTGCGGATGACGTCCTGAAAAACTGGAAAGTCAGCAAGCTTATCTGGCGCCGTTAATTTGATCGAATCGCGCCGGTCAGCGCTAAAAAACAGGTACAATGCTGCTATCAATGCCACGGATGCGTGGCATTATTTTTTCAGGAGGAGTGATGTCTCAGGTTCAGAGTGGCATTTTGCCAGAGCATTGCCGTGCGGCAATTTGGATTGAAGCCAGCGTGAAAGGGGACACAGATGCCCTGCGCGCGGGCAGTAAAGCGTTCGCCGATAAGCTGGCGACATTTCAGACGACATTCCCGGACGCCAACCTCGGTGCGGTGGTTGCCTTTGGCAACACGGTGTGGCGCGCGCTGAGTGGCGGGGAAGGGGCGGCAGAGCTGAAAGATTACCCCTCGTACGGTAAAGGTCTGGCACCGGCAACGCAGCACGATGTGCTGATCCATATTCTTTCCCTGCGTCATGACGTGAACTTCTCGGTGGCACAGGCAGCGCTGGACGCGTTTGGTGATGCGCTGGAAGTGAAAGAAGAGACGCACGGTTTCCGTTGGGTGGAAGATCGCGACTTGAGCGGTTTTGTCGACGGCACGGAGAACCCGTCAGGGGCGGAGAAACGCCGTGACGTGGCGATTATTCAGGATGGCGTCGACGCTGGCGGCAGCTATGTGATGGTGCAACGCTGGGAGCATAATCTTAAGCAGCTCAACCGCATGAGCGTAGGCGATCAGGAAATGATGATCGGCCGCACCAAAGAAGCCAATGAGGAGATCGACGGCGATGCGCGTCCGGTGACCTCTCATCTGACCCGTGTCGATCTGAAAGAAGACGGTAAAGGGTTGAAAATTGTCCGTCAGAGCCTGCCTTACGGTACGGCCAGCGGCACGCACGGTCTTTATTTTTGCAGCTACTGCGCCCGTCTTTATAACATCGAACAGCAACTGCTGAGCATGTTCGGCGATGCCGATGGCAAACGCGATGCGATGCTGCGCTTTACCCGCCCGGTAACCGGGGGGTATTACTTCGCACCGTCTCTCGACAGATTGCTGGCGCTGTAAGCGCAACACGCGTCATAGCAAGGCCGGGCGGGGATATTTGCGCCCGGCATACTCCCTTCTGCTTATACTCTTTTCTGATTCCAAATCACCAATTGGTATATAAAACCGTTACTGCTTTCACACTCGTTATAAATAAACTGAAGGCCGGAGAGTCATCAGCTTATAAGGGTGCGCAATGGTCGTTAACTTACTCAAAAAAGGATATCTGACGCTGACAGCGTTGACGCTGTTTGCTGCACAGGCGCAGGCGACGGAATTGCTTAACAGCTCATACGACGTGTCGCGTGAGCTTTTTGCGGCCCTTAATACGCCGTTTGAACAGCAATGGGCGAAAGAGAATGCCGGCGATAAGCTGACGATCAAGCAGTCGCACGCCGGGTCGTCCAAACAGGCGCTGGCTATTTTGCAAGGCCTGAAAGCCGATGTCGTGACCTACAATCAGGTCACCGATGTGCAAATCCTGCATGACAAAGGCAACCTGATCCCGGCGAACTGGCAGAGCCGTTTGCCGAATAACAGCTCACCGTTCTACTCCACCATGGCGTTCCTGGTGCGTAAAGGTAACCCGAAAAATATCCACGACTGGAACGATCTGGTGCGTGATGATGTGAAACTGATTTTCCCGAATCCGAAAACCTCCGGTAATGCGCGTTATACCTATCTGGCGGCCTGGGGCGCAGCGGATCAGGCTGACGGTGGCGATAACGCCAAAACGCAGCAGTTTATGACCCGTTTTTTGAAAAACGTCGAAGTGTTTGATACCGGCGGTCGCGGCGCGACCACCACCTTTGTTGAACGCGGTCTGGGCGATGTGCTGATCTCATTTGAGTCGGAAGTGAATAACATCAGCAAACAGTATGCGGCGCAGGGTTTTGAAGTGGTGGTGCCGAAAGTGAATATCCTCGCCGAATTCCCGGTGGCCTGGGTGGACAAAAACGTGCAGGCCAACGGCACCGAAAAAGCAGCGAAAGCCTATCTGAACTGGCTCTACAGCCCGCAGGCGCAAACCATCATCACGGACTACTACTACCGCGTGAACAACCCGGAAGTGATGGCAAAACTGAGTGACAAATTCCCGCAGACTACGTTGTTCCGCGTCGAAGACAAGTTCGGTAGCTGGCCGGAAGTCATGAAAACCCATTTTGCCAGCGGCGGCGAGCTGGATACGTTATTGGCGGCGGGGCGTAAGTGATGTTTGCAGGATCGGCTAAGCGTGTGTTGCCGGGCTTTGGTTTGAGCCTTGGCAGCAGCCTGTTTTTTGTTTGTCTGGTATTGCTGCTGCCGTTGAGCGCGCTGGTCATGCAACTGGCGCAAATGAGCTGGGCGCAATACTGGGAGGTGGTCACCAACCCGCAAGTCGTGGCGGCGTACAAAGTGACGTTGCTGGCGGCGTTTGTCGCCTCGGCGTTTAACGGCGTGTTTGGACTGCTGATGGCATGGATCCTTACCCGTTACCGTTTTCCAGGGCGTACGCTGCTGGATGCACTCATCGACCTGCCCTTTGCATTGCCGACCGCGGTAGCCGGCCTGACGCTGGCATCGCTGTTTTCGGTGAACGGTTTTTACGGCGAATGGCTGGCGACATTTGATATCAAAGTGACCTACACCTGGCTGGGTATTGCGGTGGCAATGGCGTTCACCAGCATTCCGTTTGTGGTGCGCACCATTCAGCCAGTGCTGGAAGAGCTTGGTCCGGAGTATGAAGAAGCGGCGGAAACCCTCGGCGCAACGCCCTGGCAGAGCTTTCGCAAAGTGGTGCTGCCGGAGCTGTCTCCGGCGCTGATGGCCGGTGTGGCGCTCTCTTTTACCCGTAGCCTGGGCGAGTTCGGCGCGGTGATTTTTATCGCCGGGAATATCGCCTGGAAGACGGAAGTGACCTCGCTGATGATTTTTGTCCGTTTGCAGGAGTTTGATTACCCGGCTGCCAGCGCGATTGCTTCCGTGATCCTCGCGGCTTCACTGCTGTTGCTGTTTTCCATCAATACCTTGCAAAGTCGCTTTGGCCAGCGTGTGGTAGGTCACTAATGGCGGAAATAACCGAATTGAAACGCTATGACAAACCTCAGGTGAACTGGGGTAAATGGTTGTTGATTGGCGCGGGCGTCCTGCTCTCGGCATTCATTCTCGTCGTGCCGATGGTGTACATCTTCGTGCAGGCGTTCAGTAAAGGGCTGGCGCCAGTGCTGGAAAACCTGGCCAACGCTGACATGCTGCACGCGATCTGGCTGACCGTGCTGATTGCCTTAATCACCGTGCCGGTGAATCTGCTGTTCGGCACGCTGCTGGCCTGGCTGGTAACCCGTTTTAACTTTCCTGGCCGTCAGTTGCTGCTGACATTGCTGGATATTCCGTTTGCGGTTTCGCCGGTGGTGGCGGGGCTGGTGTATCTGCTGTTTTATGGCTCCAACGGCCCGCTTGGCGGCTGGCTGGATGCGCATAATCTGCAAATTATGTTTGCCTGGCCGGGCATGGTGCTGGTCACCGTATTTGTCACCTGCCCGTTTGTGGTGCGTGAGCTGGTGCCGGTGATGTTAAGCCAGGGCAGCCAGGAAGATGAGGCGGCGATTCTGCTTGGCGCGTCCGGCTGGCAGATGTTTAAACGCGTGACGCTGCCGAATATTCGCTGGGCGCTGCTGTACGGCGTGGTGCTGACCAATGCTCGTGCGATTGGCGAGTTTGGCGCGGTGTCGGTGGTGTCTGGCTCCATTCGTGGGGAAACGCTGTCGCTGCCGCTGCAAATTGAATTACTGGAGCAGGATTACAACACAGTGGGGTCTTTTACCGCTGCCGCCCTGCTGACACTGATGGCTATTTTGACGTTGTTTTTGAAGAGTGCGTTGCAGTGGCGTTTGAACAACCAGGAAAAACGCCAGCAACAGGAGGGAAATCATGAGCATTGAGATTGCCAATATTAAGAAATCTTTTGGTCGCACCCAGGTGCTGAATGATATCTCTCTGGATATCCCTTCCGGGCAAATGGTTGCGCTGCTGGGGCCATCCGGTTCCGGTAAGACCACTCTGCTGCGCATTATTGCCGGGCTGGAACACCAGACCAGCGGTCGCATTCGCTTCCACGGGACGGACGTTAGCCGTCTGCACGCCCGCGAGCGTCGCGTGGGATTTGTGTTTCAGCACTATGCGCTGTTCCGCCATATGACGGTGTTCGACAATATTGCGTTTGGCCTGACGGTGTTGCCTAAACGCGAGCGTCCAAATGCAGCGGCGATCAAAGCCAAAGTGACGCAACTGCTGGAAATGGTGCAACTGGCGCATCTGGCGGATCGTTACCCGGCGCAGCTCTCCGGCGGGCAAAAACAGCGCGTCGCGCTGGCCCGCGCACTGGCGGTGGAGCCGCAAATTCTGCTGCTGGATGAACCCTTCGGCGCGCTGGATGCCCAGGTGCGTAAAGAGTTGCGCCGCTGGCTGCGTCAGTTGCATGAAGAGCTGAAATTCACCAGCGTGTTTGTTACCCATGACCAGGAAGAGGCGACGGAAGTGGCCGATCGCGTGGTGGTGATGAGCCAGGGGAACATTGAGCAGGCGGATGCGCCGGATCAGGTGTGGCGTGAACCGGCGACCCGCTTTGTACTGGAATTTATGGGGGAAGTGAACCGCCTGCGAGGAACCGTCCGCGGTGGGCAGTTCCATGTCGGCGCGCATCGCTGGCCGCTGGGTTATACGCCCGCTTATCAGGGGGATGTCGACCTGTTCCTGCGCCCGTGGGAAGTGGACGTCAGCCGTCGCACCAGTCTTGATTCTCCGTTACCCGTACAAGTGCTGGAAGCCAGCCCGAAAGGGCACTATACGCAACTGGTTGTGCAGCCATTAGGCTGGAATCCGGAGCCGCTGACCGTGGTGATGCGTGATGAACAACCGCCGCACCGGGGTGAACGCCTGTTCGTGGGGTTACAACACGCCCGCTTGTATAACGGTAATGAACGGATTGAAGCCCCGCAGGCGCTTGCTCTGGCGGAGTCCGCCTGATAGGTTAAACAGACGTGGTTTCTGCCGGATGGCGCTATGCTTATCCGGCCTACAAACCCGGTATGCATAATGCGACCGGGTTTTTTATTGGACAGCGCTCGTGAACACATTAGAACATACCATCGGCAACACGCCGCTGGTCAAACTGCAACGTCTGACGGCGGACAACGGCAGTGAAATCTGGGTCAAACTCGAAGGTAATAACCCCGCAGGTTCGGTCAAAGATCGCGCCGCATTGTCGATGATTGTGCAGGCGGAAAAGCGCGGGGAAATTAAGCCCGGCGATGTGCTGATTGAAGCGACCAGCGGAAATACCGGGATTGCGCTGGCGATGATTGCGGCGTTAAAGGGTTACCGCATGAAATTGCTGATGCCGGACAATATGAGCCAGGAGCGCCGTGCCGCGATGCGTGCTTACGGTGCTGAGCTGATTCTGGTCAGCAAAGAGCAGGGGATGGAAGGCGCACGCGACCTGGCCCTTGAAATGGCAGCGCGCGGTGAAGGCACGTTGCTCGATCAGTTCAATAATCCTGATAACCCGTACGCACATTACACCTCGACCGGCCCGGAAATCTGGCAGCAGACGGCCGGGCGTCTTACCCATTTTGTCTCCAGTATGGGCACCACCGGCACCATCACCGGCGTTTCGCGCTTTTTACGTGAACAACAGAAAAAGGTCACCATTGTTGGTCTGCAACCGGAAGAGGGCAGCAGTATTCCCGGTATTCGCCGCTGGCCTGCTGAGTATATGCCGGGCATTTTCAACGTCGATCTGGTCGATGAGGTGCTGGATATCCACCAGCGCGAGGCGGAAAATACCATGCGGGCGCTGGCCGTGCAGGAGGGGATCTTCTGCGGTGTCAGTTCCGGTGGTGCGGTAGCCGGGGCATTACGCGTTGCAAAAGCAAACCCCGGCGCGATCGTGGTGGCCATTATTTGCGATCGCGGCGATCGCTACCTGTCCACCGGCGTGTTTGGTGAAGAGAGTTATTCGCAGGGTGCGGGGATTTAACCCCTTAAGGAGACAGAATGGAGATGATCCTGTTCAGGGATAAAACCCGGGCGCAGCAGGCCGATATTGTCGCAGTTCAGTCACAGGTGGTGTACGGCAGCGTGGGTAACAGTATTGCTGTGCCCAATATCCGCCAGCACCAGTTGAACGTGCTGGCGGTGCCTACGGTGCTGTTCAGTAATACGCCGCACTATGACACCTTTTACGGTGGCGTGATCCCTGATGAGTGGTTTAGCGGCTATTTGCAGGCGCTGGAAGAGCGCGATGTCCTGCGCGAAGTGAAAGCGGTGACCACCGGGTATATGGGCAGCGCCAGCCAGATAAAGCTGCTGGCGCAGTGGCTCACGACGCTACGGGAAAAACATCCGCAGCTGGTGATCCTCGTCGATCCGGTGATTGGCGATACCGACAGCGGTATCTATGTAAAACCGGAAATTCCTCAGGCGTATTGTGAGCATCTGCTACCGCTGGCTCAGGGGATCACGCCGAATGTGTTTGAGCTGGAAGTGTTAAGCGGTAAACCGTGTCGGGATCTGCAAAGTGCCATTGAGGCGGCGCAGGGGTTACTCTCCGATACGTTGCACTGGGTCGCCATCACCAGTGCACCGGTGGAGGTGGATGACGGGCACATCCATGTAGTGCTGGTCACGGCTGATGGGGTTACGGTCAGCGGCTATCCGCGTGTCGCGACGGATCTGAAGGGGACCGGCGATCTGTTCTGTTCCGAGCTGGTGAGCGGCATTATTCAGGGGAAAACGCTGGATGCGGCGGTGCGCGCGGCGGGCGACAGGGTGGTGAACGTGATGGGCTATACCCTGGACAAGGGTTATGACGAGCTGATTTTACCGCCGTGTTAAAACAAAAATGGCGCCTTGCGGCGCCATTTTTATATGCGGTGAGCTTACTTCTTGATGCGGATAACCGGGGTTTCGCCCACGGTCACGCTACCAGACAGTTTGATCAGCTCTTTGATTTCGTCCATGTTGGAGATAACCACCGGCGTCAGGGTTGACTTGGCTTTTTCTTCCAGCAGCGGCAGATCAAATTCGATTACCGGGTCGCCAACTTTCACGCGCTGGCCTTCTTCCGCGATGCGTTTGAAACCTTCGCCTTTCAGTTCAACGGTGTCGATACCGAAGTGAACGAACAGCTCAATGCCGCTATCGGATTCGATAGAGAAGGCATGGTTGGTTTCAAAGATTTTGCCGATAGTACCGTCAACCGGAGCTACCATTTTGTTGCCGGTTGGTTTGATAGCAATGCCATCGCCAACGATTTTCTCAGCGAAAACGACATCAGGTACATCTTCAATGTTGACGATTTCACCAGAAAGCGGGGCAACAATCTCAATGGTTCCGGTGTCTTTTTTATCATCAGAAACCAGAGATTTCAGTTTATCGAACAAACCCATGATCTTCTCCTAAGCAGTAATTTGGGCCGCATCTCGTGGATTAGCAGATTGTTTTTTCTTCAATGAACTTGTTAACCAGCGTCATTAACTCGTCCGTTGTCGGTTGAGCAAGAGCCTGCTCTGCTAACACCTTCGCATCTTCGAAGTTCGTGTTACGAATAATCTTCTTAATGCGCGGGATAGAAATGGCACTCATACTGAATTCATCCAGACCCATCCCCAGCAACAGAAGTGTAGCACGTTCGTCGCCAGCAAGCTCACCACACATGCCTGTCCATTTGCCTTCAGCATGAGAAGCATCAATAACTTGCTTGATCAAAGTGAGTACGGACGGTGACATCGGCTGGTAAAGATGTGAAATCATATCATTACCACGGTCAACTGCCAGGGTGTACTGCGTTAAATCATTGGTACCGATACTAAAGAAATCAACTTCTTTGGCCAGGTGACGAGCGATAGTCGCCGCGGCAGGGGTTTCCACCATGACGCCAATTTCAATGCTCTCGTCGAAGGCTTTACCTTCACTACGCAGTTCCTGTTTGTAGATTTCGATCTCTTTTTTCAGCGCACGCACTTCTTCAACAGAGATGATCATCGGGAACATAATGCGCAGTTTGCCGAAAGCAGAAGCGCGCAGGATAGCGCGAACCTGATCGCGAAGGATCTCTTTGCGATCCATGGCGATACGCACAGCGCGCCAGCCAAGGAACGGGTTCTCTTCTTTCGGGAAATTCATGTACGGCAGTTCTTTGTCGCCGCCAATGTCCATGGTGCGAACGATAACGGCCTGAGAGCCACAGGCTTCAGCAACTGCTTTGTACGCTTCGAACTGCTCTTCTTCGGTCGGCAGCGCGTCGCGATCCATAAACAGGAATTCGGTACGGTACAGGCCTACACCTTCAGCACCATTGCGCTCTGCGCCCGCGATGTCGCGAACGGTGCCGATGTTGGCGCAGACTTCTACCTGGTGACCATCAAGGGTGATCGCCGGCAGGTCTTTCAGTTTCGCCAGTTCCGCTTTCTCTTCCGCAACCTGAGCCTGCGCAGCACGCAGAGTTTCGATCTCGTCGTCGCTCGGGTTAACGTAAACTTTGTTGTTCACCGCGTCGAGGATCAGGTAGTCGCCGTTTTTCACTTGCGTCGTGACGCTGCCGGTACCCACAATCGCTGGCAGTTCCAGAGAACGGGCCATGATGGACGTGTGAGATGTGCGGCCACCGATATCAGTGATAAAACCGAGCACCTTTTTCAGGTTCAACTGTGCGGTTTCTGACGGGGTCAGATCCGCCGCAACCAGGATAACTTCTTCCTGGATTGCGCTCAGGTCGATAATCGGCATACCCAGAATGTTGCGCAGCAGACGTTTACCGATGTCACGCACGTCAGCCGCGCGCTCTTTCAGGTATTCGTCGTCCAGCTCT
This sequence comes from Kosakonia sp. N21, assembly GCF_050587465.1. Lineage (NCBI taxonomy): Bacteria > Pseudomonadati > Pseudomonadota > Gammaproteobacteria > Enterobacterales > Enterobacteriaceae > Kosakonia > Kosakonia sp. N21. The sequence goes on from NZ_JBOBHR010000001.1 coordinate 173,079, forward strand.
TCCAGGGCCGTAGCCTGGCCTTCGATAACTTCATGCGCCGCAGCATCGGCAGTCATGCTCTTATCTTTAATCAGGGCTATGATTTCCTGCTCCAGCTCCTCATCTTCAAGCAGCATAATGTGCCCTTCGAAGATGGCTTCTTTTTCTTCACCGAAAGTTTCACCCGCTTTCGTTTTGATCGCTTCCAGCTGTGCCGATGCTTTGGCACGACCGCTCAGGAAACGCTCAACTTCCTGGTCAACCTTGTCGGCAGAAATTTTCTTCCGGTCGATGACGATCTCGTCTTCTTTCAGCAGCAGTGCTTTGCCGAAAGCGATACCCGGGGATGCTAAAATGCCTGAAATCATAACCCTACCTTTACTTGTGACTGATCTTGAAAAGAACCCGAAAAAACTTACTCGAGTTCAGCCATCAGTTTAACCAGATGTTCAACTGCTTTTTGCTCGTCTTCGCCTTCTGCGGTCAGAGTCACAACAGTACCTTGAGTCAGGCCCAGAGTTTGCAGTTTGAACAGGCTTTTCGCGCTGGCGCTTTTGCCGTTGGAAGTCACAGTGATCTCAGAAGAGAAGCCTTTCGCTTCTTTAACAAACTGAGCAGCAGGGCGGGTGTGCAGACCGTTCGGAGCGGTAATGGTAACTTCTTGCTGGAACATTGTATTTCCCCAACTTATAGGTTTAGTGTTGTGGAACTAAAGTCTAGCCTGGCGGTTAGACTTTAGCCTGTATAGTTAGCGCCGGCGTAACGGAACAAGAGACAGAGGTCGTGCCGATAAAATCCGCTACAGACGCATCCGATCGCTGACGTTTCGTCCGTCATTAAACATTATGCCGCGAAAGCCAGAATTGAACCAAATCATAAAATCGATTCAGCAAGATGAAATCTGACTTCGATTAATTTCGCGCTTCAAAATAAATGTGATGGTTAAATACCAGACCCGGAGGATCCAGGCAATGCCAGGAGGGGTAAAAATTTGATGTACGCCACAAAAAAGCACCTCGATGGGTGCTTTTTTGCGCTAATTTAACAATCTGGCATCACTGTTGCAGTTCTTTCTCAGTGAACAGATCCGCAAACAAAGCGGTGCTCAAATAACGCTCGCCGGAAGACGGAAGGATAACCACAATGTTCTTATTGGTAAAGGCTTCATCTTCCTGAAGCTTCAATGCAGCTGCCACAGCCGCACCGGAAGAAATACCCGCCAGGATACCTTCTTCTTCCATCAGACGACGTGCAGTGCTGATGGCTTCTTCGTTGGTGATTTTGACAACTTTGTCGATCAGTTTCAAATCCAGGTTGCCCGGAATAAAACCTGCGCCGATGCCCTGTATTTTATGCGGGCCTGGTTTCAGTTCTTCACCCGCCAGCGCCTGAGAAATGACCGGCGAATCGGTCGGCTCTACCGCCACGGTGATCAGATCGTTTTTGCCTTTGGTGTTCTTGATATAGCGCGTCACGCCGGTCAGCGTACCGCCGGTACCCACGCCAGAGATAAACACGTCCACCTGACCATCGGTATCTTCCCAGATCTCCGGACCGGTAGTTTTTTCGTGGATTTCCGGGTTCGCCGGGTTGCTGAACTGCTGCAGCAGCAGATACTTAGCCGGATCGCTGGCCACAATCTCTTCTGCTTTTTGAATCGCGCCTTTCATGCCTTTCGCGCCTTCGGTCAACACCAGGTTGGCACCCAGGGCTTTCAGCAGCTTACGGCGTTCGATGCTCATGGTTTCTGGCATCGTCAGCGTCAGTTTGTAACCGCGCGCTGCCGCCACATAGGCCAGAGCAATACCGGTGTTGCCGCTGGTTGGCTCGACCAACTCGACGCCCGGCTTCAGTACACCGCGTTTTTCGGCATCCCAAATCATATTGGCACCGATACGGCATTTCACGCTGAAGCTTGGGTTGCGGGACTCGACCTTCGCCAGGATACGTCCGTTACCGATGCGGTTCAGTCGAACCAGCGGCGTATGACCAATAGTCAACGAGTTGTCTTCAAAAATCTTACTCATAGCCCGTCCTTAACTGTATGAAATTTGGGAACCCCATCAGCATACGCACTTACTGTTGATGCGGAAGTAAGGAATTCGCATATCTATATGCTGCGTCGAAATAATGCTAAGCAGTATGGAATAAGAAACGGAATAATTCCTTAACGCCAGGCTGCATGTTTATCACGGTAGCAATCGACCCACATCGCCGTCGCGCCGCATACCGCCACCGGCATCACCACCAGGTTCAGCACCGGAATCAGCGTAAACAAGCTGGTCAGCGCGCCAAACTGCATATTCATGGACTTACGTGAACGCAGCGCGAGGCGCATCTCTTTGAACGGGACTTTATGGTTGTCGAAGGGATAATCGCAATACTGGATCGCCAGCATCCACGCGCTGAACAGAAACCACAGCACTGGCGCGACGGTTTGCCCGATCCCCGGAATAAAATAGAGGATCAGCAAAAGCGCGGCGCGTGGGAGATACCAGGCCAGTTTCTGCCATTCACGCTTCATAATGCGCGGCACATCTTTCATCACGCCCATGATACCGGCATCGGGTGGCGTGGCGCCGGTCAGCCGCGCTTCCAGTTGCTCAGCCAGCAGGCCGTTAAACGGCGCGGCGATCCAGTTGGCGATAGTTGAAAAGAAATAACCAAACACCAGCAGAACTGAGATAACCACAATTGGCCATAACAGATAGCTCAGCCACTGTAACCAGTCCGGAACGTGGCTCATCAACGACGGGATCCAGCTATCAAGGCGGGTAAACAGCCACCAGAATGCGCCGCCCATCAGGATAATGTTCACCAGCAAAGGCAAAATCACGAAACGACGAATGCCTGGCAGCGTGACCAGTTTCCAGCCCTGGGAAAAGTAAAAGACGCCACTGCGTACCGTACCTGGGGACGATGAAATCATAATCTGCCTGTACTCCTTTTATGACAGCAGGAAAAATTGAAGCTTATAATATTCACCTGACGGGGGAAACCCGTTCAGAAATGTTCGAAAAAACAGCAAAAAGCACAATTTAGCGTATCTTTCTGCGGCGAAAGCCCCCCGCACACTTGCACTTGAGGTAAGGGGCAAATACTCTTAGTGAGTAAAGGTTTGCCGTGGTGGCAAGGTGTTAGAACAACAGAGAATATAATGATGCAGGATTTGCGTCTGATATTAATCATTGTTGGCGCGATCGCCATAATTGCTTTACTGGTTCACGGGTTCTGGACCAGCCGCAAAGAACGTTCTTCAATGTTCCGCGATCGCCCATTAAAACGCATGAAGTCGCGACGTGACGACGAAGAGTTGTATGACGAGGATGTCGAAGACGACGACGAAGGCGTGGGTGAAGTTCGTGTTCATAAAGTGAACACTGCGCCAAAAGCTACAAATGAGCAGGACGCACCGCGTCAGCATCCGCAGCATCAATATCAGCCGCCTTACGCGTCGGCCCAACCGCGCCCGTCTGCACCTGTGCAGCAACCGCCGGAAGAACCCGCGCACCACGCACCGCAGCCTTCTGTTCAGCCGTCGCAACCGGAACGCCGTCCTGTTCAGGCGCCCGTGTTTGAACCCCAACCGGTTCAGCACCAGCACGCTCCGCAGCCTGCTGCTCCGCAATATCAACAACCTGCTGCACCGCAACATCAGCCGCAGCAACAGGTTCACACACCTGCGCCGCAGCCTGAGCCTGAGCCGGTTGTGGAAGCGCCGGTGGAAAAACCGCAGCGCAAAGAAACGGTCATTATTATGAACGTTGCCGCGCATCACGGCAGCACCCTCAACGGCGATGTGCTGTTGAACAGCATCCTGCAGGCGGGCTTTAAATTTGGCGATATGAGCATTTTCCATCGTCATCTTAGCCCGGACGGCAGCGGCCCGGCGCTTTTCAGTCTGGCGAATATGGTCAATCCGGGGACGTTTGACGTCGAGATGATGGGTGAAATGACCACACCGGGTGTGACTATCTTTATGCAGGTGCCTTCTTACGGCGATGAGCTGCAAAACTTTAAACTGATGCTGCAATCCGCACAGCATATCGCCGATGAAGTGGGTGGTGTGGTGCTGGACGATCAGCGTCGGATGATGACGCCGCAAAAACTGCGTGAATATCAGGACCGTATTCGCGAGGTCAAAGACGCCAACGCGTAACGGGTCTGCTCAGATACTTTCCTTCCAGAACCCCCGCCAGTCGGGGGTTTTTTATCATTGATGGTGCGATATGGAATCAATAGAACAACAACTGACAGAACTGCGAACCACTCTTCGCCATCATGAATACCTGTACCATGTTATGGATGCGCCGGAGATCCCGGATGCGGAATACGATCGCCTGATGCGTGAGCTGCGTGAGCTGGAAGCGCAACATCCTGATCTGATCACGCCAGACTCGCCCACACAGCGTGTTGGCGCCGCGCCGTTGACCGCGTTCAGCCAGGTGCGTCACGAAGTCCCGATGTTGTCGCTCGACAACGTTTTTGACGAAGAGAGCTTTCTGGCATTTAACAAGCGCGTGCAGGACCGGTTGAAAAGCACCGACGCGTTGACTTACTGCTGCGAGCTGAAACTCGATGGCCTGGCGGTCAGCATTCTGTACGAAAATGGCGTGCTGGTGCGCGCTGCAACGCGTGGCGATGGTACGACCGGGGAAGATATCACGACGAACGTCCGCACCATCCGCGCGATCCCATTAAAGCTGCATGGCGACAACATTCCTGCACGCCTTGAAGTCCGTGGCGAGGTGTTCCTGCCGCAGACCGGTTTTGAAAAAATCAATGACGATGCGCGTCGCACCGGGGCAAAAGTGTTTGCCAACCCGCGTAACGCGGCGGCAGGGTCGTTGCGCCAGCTCGATCCACGTATTACCGCAAAACGCCCGCTTACCTTCTTCTGCTATGGCGTCGGCATTCTTGAAGGCGGAGAACTGCCGCGCAGCCATCTGGCGCGTCTGCAACAGTTTAAAGCCTGGGGTCTGCCGGTGAGTGAGCGCATACGTCTGTGCGACAGCCCGGACGCGGTGCTGGCTTTCTACCATAAAGTTGAAGACGATCGCCCGACGCTGGGCTTTGATATCGATGGCGTGGTGATCAAGGTCGATTCCCTCGATTTGCAGGAGCAACTTGGCTTTGTTGCCCGTGCGCCGCGTTGGGCGGTGGCTTTTAAATTCCCGGCGCAGGAGCAAATGACCTTTGTGCGCGATGTGGAGTTCCAGGTTGGGCGTACGGGGGCCATTACGCCTGTTGCGCGCCTTGAGCCAGTGCATGTTGCCGGTGTGCTGGTGAGTAACGCCACACTGCACAATGCCGATGAGATTGATCGGCTGGGGTTACGGATTGGCGATAAGGTGGTGATTCGCCGTGCTGGCGATGTTATCCCGCAGGTGGTGAATGTGGTGCTCTCCGAACGCCCGGCAGAGACGCAAGAAGTGGTGTTCCCGGCGCACTGCCCGGTGTGCGGCTCTGATGTGGAGCGTGTGGAAGGCGAAGCGGTTGCCCGCTGTACGGGCGGGCTCATTTGCGGTGCGCAACGGAAAGAAGCCCTGAAGCATTTTGTCTCCCGCCGCGCAATGGACGTGGACGGCATGGGCGATAAGATAATCGACCAGTTGGTGGAAAAAGAGTATGTGCTCACTCCCGCTGACTTATTCCGCCTGACGGCCGGAAAATTGACCGGTCTCGATCGCATGGGGCCAAAATCGGCGCAAAACGTGGTCAACGCGCTGGAAAAAGCCAAAGAGACGACGTTTGCCCGTTTCCTCTATGCGCTGGGAATTCGTGAAGTCGGCGAAGCCACGGCAGCCGGTCTGGCGGCCTATTTCGGTACGCTGGAGGCGCTTATGGCCGCCTCCGTCGATGAACTGCAAAAAGTCCCGGATGTGGGCGTGGTGGTGGCGAAGCACGTCGATAACTTCTTCAACGAAGAGAGCAACCGTGAGGTTATCCGCCAGCTTGTCGGCGAGGTGGGGATCCACTGGCCTGCACCTGTGGTGGTCAATGCCGAAGAGATCGACAGCCCGTTCGCCGGGAAAACGGTTGTGCTGACCGGCAGTCTGAGCCAGCTCTCCCGCGATGATGCCAAAGCACGTTTAACGGCCCTTGGCGCGAAAGTGGCGGGGAGCGTGTCGAAGAAAACCGATCTGGTGATTGCGGGCGAAGCGGCGGGTTCAAAATTAGCAAAGGCGCAGGAGCTGAGCATCCCGGTGATTGACGAGGCGGAGATGATCCGGCTACTGGGAGAGTAAATGGAAAAAGAGCAGCTCGTTGAGATCGCCAATACCGTGATGCCTTTCGGAAAATACCAGGGGCGACGGTTAATTGATCTGCCGGAAGAGTACCTGCTGTGGTTCGCCCGCAAAGAGGCGTTTCCCGCCGGGCGACTGGGTGAGTTACTGCAGATTACGTTGCTGATTAAAACGGAAGGGCTGAGCCATCTGGTTCAGCCCCTGAAACGCCGCTAAGCTTTCGCCGCTTCCTGCGCCTGGTTTTTCTCCGCCTGACGTTTGTAGCGGCGCGCCAGCACGGCGCAGACCATCAACTGGATCTGGTGGAAAATCATCAACGGCAGCACCATCATGCCAATGGCCGATGTCGGGAACAGGATGTTGGCCATCGGGATACCATTGGCAAGGCTTTTCTTCGAGCCGCAGAAGACAATGGTAATCTCATCCGCTTTGTTAAAGCCGCATTTGCGCGCGACCACTACATTCACCACGATCACGATAGCCAGTAATACCAGGCTCGCTACCACGATAAACAGCAGTGAACCGACGCCGACTTTATGCCAGATGCCGTTAACCACCGCTTCACTGAATGCGGAGTACACCACCAGCAAAATCGACGTCTGGTCGGTTTTGGAAATCCACTTTTTATGTTTTGCCACCCATGCGCCGGTCCACGGGCGGGAGAGGTGCCCCAACACAAAAGGCAGCAGCAGTTGCAGCATGATTTTTCCAACCTGTTCGAGACTGCCTTCCGCGCCGTGCAGGTTCATCAGCAGGCCGACCAGCAGCGGCGAGAGGAAAATCCCAAGCAGGCTAGATGCCGATGCAGAACAGACGGCAGCCGCAACGTTGCCGCCCGCCAGTGACGTAAAGGCGATCGCCGACTGTACGGTGGCGGGCAAAATGCACAGGTAGAGGAACCCGGTATACAGCTCCTGGCTGACATTGACCGGTGACCACCAGACAAACAGCACACCGAGCACCGGGAAGAGAACAAAGGTGCTGCACATAACCCACAGGTGTAAGCGCCAGTGGCTGCCGCCAGCGATGATGGCCTCGCGGGAGAGTTTTGCACCGTGCATAAAAAACAGCAGCGCAATGGCGGCGGTCGTCAGCCATTCAAAAAAGGGCACAAAGCTGCCGCGGGCGGGGAAAAACGAGGCCAGCAGAACCGTACAGACCAGCGTGAGGGTGAAAGGATCAAGAACACGAAACAGTTTCATAGGCACTCCTGAAAAACGGTGTTGCTATTGTGCTTTTTCTGCTTTGAGAAATAAAATTGATTTATTGCATCCATTCATGAATTTAACAGATGAATTATTCACTCCGTCAGTTGCGCGTCTTCGTCACCGTTGCCCAGGCCAGAAGTTTTAGCCGGGCAGGGGACATCATTGGACTCAGTCAGTCCGCCGTCAGTCACAGCGTTAAAGAGCTGGAGCGTCAGACCGGAGTTCGCTTGCTGGATCGCACTACCCGTGAAGTGGTGTTAACGGAAGCCGGGCAACAACTGGCGATCCGTCTCGAACGGTTGTTAGATGAGCTTAGCAGCACGCTGCGCGAGGCCGGGCGGGTAGGGCAGCAATTAACCGGTACGGTACGTGTTGCCGCCAGCCAGACCATTTCTGCCCATCTGATCCCGCAATGCATAGCCAGCAGTAATCATCGCTATCCGGAAATCGATTTTGTGCTGCACGATCGACCACAACAGTGGGTACTGGAGAGTATTCGCCAGGGCGAGGTGGATTTTGGCATCGTTATCGATCCGGGGCCGGTCAGCGATCTGCAATGTGAAGAGATCCTTGAGGAGCCATTTTTTCTGCTGTGCCGTCACGATCATCCATGGGCGCAACGTGCTGCTGTGCCGTGGTCAGCGTTAGAGGGAGCGCGGCTGGTGGTGCAGGATTATGCATCGGGGAGCCGTCCGCTGATTGATTCCGCACTGCTTCACTTTGGGATACAGGCAATGATTGTGCAGGAGATTGGTCACCCGGCGACGCTTTTCCCAATGGTGGAAGCGGGGATTGGTATCAGTGTGCTGCCTGCGTTGGCGCTGCCATTGCCACAGGGGAGCCAACTGGTGGTAAAACGTCTCGTGCCGGATGTGCAACGGAAAATTATGCTGGTTCGCCGTAAAAACCGTTCGTTGTCGGGGGCTGCGCAGGCGTTATGGGAAGTGGTAAAAGAACAGGCCCGGTGTTTAAACCAGGCCCGTGAGGACGATCCGTTATTTACTCAGACGTAGATATCAATCTGATGATCGTCGGAAGGGTTGTTGACGCCTTCCACTTTTGCTTGCGGTTGTTGCTGAACTTGTTTCTGCTCAGCCTCTTCCGCTTGCTTGCGCTGCAACTGCGCCAGTTGTGCCTGCAGTTGCTGGATTTGAGCCTGAATCAGCTCTTGTTGTTTCTTTTTCTCTTCGGCGCTACCGCTGCCGTTGGACACATCTTTCAGCTGCTGAGTCAGCTTGGTGATCTGCTGAGTGATGCGGCTGATCTGCGCAGCGGTATCGCTGCTGGCAGACGATGAACTACCGGTGCTGCTGCTACTGCCTTGTACTGACGGAGTTGTTGCTGAGATAGTTGTCATTGAGCTCCCCTTCTTTGCCATAAAACATCATTATCGGCGTAATCAAATAGTTCTTGAGTCGCGGTCACGGAAAGGCCGCAATGTGAGCATCATATCCGGACATTAAGGATAAATTATGGATAAAGGTTACCGTGTTTACCTGTTGAAAAACATATGGTTTTATTGTTTTTATCATTGCTGATAAGGTGTTTTAAAGCGCTGCTTTAAGTAAAATGTGAAAATTTATATCTGGCTAAAATCGCCATTTTACGCTGCAAAAATGCTGGTAATTATTTAGAAAATGGAACGTTAATCGCAGGAAAGTAAGACGTCAGTTGATCTTACAGCAGGGCCAGGTGGTGGCGTTGCAATGAGCAGGCCTGCACCACGATGCTTCGGGAAGTTGGCAAATGCCGGAAAGCAAAAAAGCGCCTTTAGGGCGCTTTTTTACATTGGTGGGTCGTGCAGGGTGACTCGGCTTCGCCTCGCCCTTCGGGCCGTCGCCGCAGGCGGCTCCGTTGTCTCACTTCGTTCGACCCGAACCTGCTGCAGGTATACTCGTCTCATCCTGAGACTCGCCCTGCGGGCCAACGCCTGGCGTTGTTCAAAATTGTTCCCGACAATTTTGTCGAATCTTTCAGCATCGCAGAAAGCAAAAAAGCGCCTTTAGGGCGCTTTTTTACATTGGTGGGTCGTGCAGGATTCGAACCTGCGACCAATTGATTAAAAGTCAACTGCTCTACCAACTGAGCTAACGACCCGAAGTGGTGGGTGATGACGGGATCGAACCGCCGACCCCCTCCTTGTAAGGGAGGTGCTCTCCCAGCTGAGCTAATCACCCACTTCGGTACTTCACTGATAAGAATTCGCTGGTGAGAAAGTGGTGGGTGATGACGGGATCGAACCGCCGACCCCCTCCTTGTAAGGGAGGTGCTCTCCCAGCTGAGCTAATCACCCACTTCTCATTCTTATCTACACTGCGGGAACCACAAAAATCGTGGTGGGTGATGACGGGATCGAACCGCCGACCCCCTCCTTGTAAGGGAGGTGCTCTCCCAGCTGAGCTAATCACCCCCGCTGTGTGGAGTCGCATTATAGGGAGAGTTGAAAATGAGTCAACGCATTTTCAAAAGAAATTGTTCGTTCGTCGTAAAATTAGACAAACCGCTGCGTAATCCGTCGCGAGAGCATGATTTCTAAACAAAATAGCCCGATACACTGCCGATCGCGGCAACAACATTGAGGAATCAGCCCACAGTGATAGAATATTGCCCACTTTCATTTTAGGTAGTGCCGACGGTCGGCATCTTTATCAACGTAAGGCCAATTCATGAAAATCAAAACTCGCTTCGCGCCAAGCCCCACCGGCTATCTGCACGTTGGCGGCGCGCGTACAGCTCTCTATTCCTGGCTATTTGCTCGTCATCACGGCGGTGAGTTTGTACTGCGTATCGAAGACACCGATCTTGAACGCTCCACCCCGGAAGCAATTGAAGCCATTATGGATGGCATGAACTGGCTGAACCTGGAGTGGGACGAAGGCCCGTACTTCCAGACCAAACGTTTTGATCGCTATAACGCCGTGATTGACGAGATGCTTGAAGCCGGCACTGCATATAAATGCTACTGCTCCAAAGAGCGCCTCGAGCAGCTGCGCGAAACGCAGATGGCAAACAATGAAAAACCGCGTTACGACGGCCGCTGCCGCCACGACCACACTCATCACGCGGATGATGAGCCTTGCGTGGTGCGTTTTGCTAACCCGCAAGATGGCTCGGTGATCTTTGATGATCAAATCCGTGGCCCGATCGAGTTCAGCAACCTGGAACTCGACGATCTGATCATCCGCCGTACCGATGGCTCTCCAACCTACAACTTCTGCGTTGTGGTGGATGACTGGGACATGGAGATCACTCACGTGATCCGTGGCGAAGACCATATCAACAACACGCCGCGCCAGATCAACATCCTGAAAGCGCTGAACGCACCGGTTCCGGTCTATGCGCACGTGTCGATGATCAACGGCGACGACGGTAAAAAACTCTCCAAACGCCATGGCGCCGTCAGCGTGATGCAGTACCGTGACGACGGCTATCTGCCGGAAGCATTGCTGAACTACCTGGTGCGCCTGGGCTGGTCCAGCGGCGATCAGGAAATCTTCACCCGTGAAGAGATGATCAAACTGTTCTCGCTGGGCGCTGTCAGCAAATCGGCGAGTGCGTTTAACACCGACAAATTGCTGTGGCTGAACCATCACTACATCAATACGTTGGATCCGGAATATGTCGCGACCCATCTGCAATGGCATATTGAGCAGGAAAACATCGACACGCATACCGGTCCGCAACTGTTTGAGCTGGTGAAATTGCTGGGTGAACGTTGCAAAACTCTGAAAGAGATGGCGGCAAGCTGCCGTTACTTCTATGAAGAGTTTGACGCGTTCGATGCTGATGCGGCGAAAAAACACCTGCGTCCGGTTGCCCGTCAGCCGCTGGAAGTGGTGCGTGACAAACTCGCGACCATTACCGAATGGACCGCAGAAAATGTGCACCACGCCATTCAGGCCACGGCCGACGAACTGGAAGTGGGCATGGGCAAAGTGGGTATGCCGCTGCGTGTTGCGGTGACCGGCGCGGGCCAGTCTCCGGCGCTGGACGTGACCGTTCATGCGATTGGTCAGTCCCGCAGCGTGGCGCGTATCAACAACGCGCTGGCGTTTATTGCTGAGCGCGAAAACCAGCAGTAATAAATAGCGCCGTATGAACAAAAGCCGCCCTCCCTGAAGGCGGCTTTTTTATTACCAGCTGTAGCTGACGGTTGCCGTCATCGTCCGGCCAATGCCATAGAAACAGGCACTGCTGCCGCTACAGGCTGCCACATACTTGGTGTTGGCAATGTTGTTGACGTTAAATTGCACGTTCGCCCCTTTCATGCTGCTGCTCAGTTCACCGAGATCGTAACCGAGCATTGCGTCATACAGATCCACCGCCGGGACTTTAAACGTATTCTGCGCATCACCATAGCTGGTACCGATGTAACGGACTCCCACGCCTGCGGTCAGGTTTTTCAGCGGGCCACCCGGCAGGGTGTAGCTGGTGAACGCCGACGCCATATGCGTTGGAATACGCGCTGGCGTTTTGCCTTTGGTGCTGGCGACGGTAGTTTCGGCGTTTTCCGCATCGGTGTAGGTATAAGAGGCGATCAGGTTCAGGCTATTAAACAACGTGGCGTGCAATTCGGCTTCCAGCCCTTTCGAACGGATCTCGCCCGCGTTTTCATACCAGCCTTCACTGCTGTTGTAGGTCGGTACATTGTCCTGGCGCAGATCGTATACCGCCAGCGACATCAGCGTGTTTTCCAGCGGCTGATATTTCACACCCACTTCCGTCTGCTTGCCGGTGGTCGGTTTAAACGGCGCCACGCCCGGCGCGCGGTTCGTTTGCAGGTTTGGTTCAAACGAGGTGCTGTAGCTGATATACGGCGACAGACCAACATCGAACGCGTACAGCAGACCGGTGCGCCAGGTGAACTTGCTGTCGTTTTGCTGCGTGCTGGCATCGGAGGTGGTGAAATCAGTCGTGCGAATTTCCGACCAGTCATAACGACCGGAAAGCAGCAGCTCCCAGTTATTCCAGCTCAGCTGATCCTGCAGATAAAGCCCCATCTGGTCGAGGTTTTGCTGCTCGTTAGTACGAGTACTGAAGGTGCTTTCATCGACATTCACGCCGTACACCGGGTGGGTCCAGTCAAAATCATATTGTGATCCGGTCCCGCGTTGCAGTAACTGGTGATCCCGGCTTGATTTGTAATCCAGCCCGCCCAACAGCGTATGGTTAACTTCTGCGGTGGCAAACTGCGCTTCAACCTGGTTATCAAGGCCGAACTCATCGGTCTGGCGCGTTTCATGCTGGGCATTACGCGTTAATACCGTGCTGTTTGCCGCATTGTTGGCATACACCAGGTAGCGATATTTCTGTTTGATCGTGGCGTAGCGGGCGTTCTGGCGCAGCGTGATCGTATCGTTAAGCTGGTGCTCAAACTCATACCCGATCATCGTCTGCTCGCGCCAGGATTGATCGTAATTGGGATCGCTGACGTTCATATCGCGCGGCAGATAACGCCCGTTGGCGCTGACCACCGTGCCGTAATAGGGCAGGAAATTGCGATAACCGGCGTCCGGATCTTTCTGGTAGCTGGTCAGCAGGGTAAAACGGGTCTGATCGTTAGGATACCAGGTGATCGATGGCGCAATCGCCATGCGCGTCTCTTTGTAATCATCCACCTGATTATTCTGCGTGCGAGCAATACCGTTCACGCGATACAACACGCGCCCGTCATCGCTGAGTTTACCGCCAAAATCAAACGCGCCTTCCGCCAGATTATTGTTGCCGGTGCGGAACTGCACGCTATGAATCGCCTCACTGGTCGGGCGCTTGCTGGTCATGCTGATAAGCCCGCCTGGGTTGACCTGGCCAAACAGCACCGATGCCGGGCCGCGCACCAGTTCGACCCGCTCCAGCAGCCACGGATCGAGCGTACCGGTTTGAGAGGAGGCGGTTGCGCCATAACTCAGGCCATCAAGGAATTTCGGCACATAGCTGAAACCGCGCACAAACACTTCATCATTCCGGTTGGAGGAGCCGCGGTACTCGGTGAACACGCCCGCGCTGTAACGCAGTGCCTGCGATACCGAGCTGACATCCAGCGCTTTCATTTGATCGCGGGTGATCACCGACACCGATTGCGGTGTTTTGACTAAATCCGCCGCCGTTTTGGTGGCCGCCAGCGTTTTGGTCGCCACCATGCCTTTCACCGGTGCAGTGGGATCTTCCGCTGCACCTGGTGTGACCAGCAGCGTTTCTTCGCCCGCGTTTTTTGCCAGCGCCGGAGAGCTGGCGGCGCCAACTGTCAGGCTCAGCAGCCAGAGTTGCATGATTTTGTTATTTTTAAACATGAGTTAAAACGTCCCGTTTTAGAAACAGCCATTCAAATAACCCCCTTATTTCTTAAGCAAATAAGGCGGCCAGACACCATTAACGGCATGGATGATATTGCAAATAATTACCATTTGCATTAGCGTTGTGTGGAATTTCATAAACGGAAACATTGCCGATGAAAATGGCGTTGAGTGGTTTACTGATTGGGCTAAGCGCACTGCCGGCAATGGCTGCACACTGTGAAGCGCCCTCAGTCCAGGGCGAGCAACACGGGAAATTTGATGCCAGCGGGGAGGTCTGTTTTCAGCTTCCGCTGCTGGGGGAAAATTATGTTGCCGCCACGCTGTCTGGTGTGACCGACGCTCATCTGCTGGACAGGCAAAACCACCGTTTACGTGCGTTACTGGAAGGCGGACCGAGCGATGGCGAGCAGTCATTGCTGTTTTCGTTACCGATACAACAGCCTTCATCACTGGTGCTGCATGGTCAGGAAGGCACGCGCTGGCGCTTCTCGTGGCGAATGAAAGAGACCACGCCGCTTCCGCGCCCGCAGACGCTTGCGCCAGTCAGCCCGCGTTTGCAGCAACTGGCCAGCGAGCTCGCTGCTGGCGGTACAACAGAGGCCTTCTGGCAGGAGCGAAAACAAGCAGGGACGCCATTAGTTGAACCGGTTGACGCCAGCCACAAGCGGGTCACGTTTTTATGGCGTGGCGCCCGCGCAAATGTCTTTATTCTCGGATCGCCGGCAGGCGATCACGATCCCCTGTTTCGTCTTGCACATTCGGATGTCTGGTTCCGCAGTTATGTCGTCCCGGCGGATACCCGCATGCAGTATCAGCTCGCGCCGGATGTACCGCAGGTCGACGGCAGCGCACGGGATCAACGTCGGGCGATCCTCGTTAGCGCGCAGGCTGACCCGCTTAATCCACACACCCTGAACACCGGGCAGACCGATCGCTGGAACCGCGCGTCACTGCTTGATTTAGCGCCTGCGCGCTACTTCTCCAGCGAAGCCATGGCGCAACCAGTGCGCCACGGTGTTCTGTCGCGTCAGTCATTTTACAGTGAACGCCTGGGCAACCGCCGTGAGATCGTGATTTACCGGCCGCGCGCGTCGCAGCCCGCGCGCTGGACGGTGATCCTCTTCGATGGACAAACCTGGCAAGGGGAGTACCGCACCGCCAATGTGTTGGATGGTCTGATTGCCCGCCACGCGCTGCCGCCGGTCAATATTGTCTTTATCAATAGCCTCGACCACGCGCGGCGCGCCAAAGAACTGCCGCCGAATACGGATTTTGCCGACGTTATGGCCTGGGAACTGATGCCATGGCTACGTCGGCAGGGGATCCCGCTAACGCGTAATAAAACCGTGCTGGCCGGAGCAAGCTATGGTGGCCTGGCCGCGTCGTGGGTGGCGTTACGTTATCCGCGCCTGTTCGGTAATGTGCTGAGCCTTTCCGGTTCGTACTGGTGGGCGCCAGAGGGGGAAACGCCGGGCTGGTTGACGCGTCAGTACCAACACGCGCCGCGCTATCCGGTGCGATTCTGGGTACAGGCGGGGCGGTTTGAGTCACAAGGGGCCGACGGCGGCATCTACGCGAACAGTCGTGAGTTTGCGCAGGTGCTGCGCGAAAAAGGTTACACCGCGAGTTTTCACCCCTGGTCAAGTGGTCATGATTACGCGGCGTGGGTCGAAGCGCTGGTGGCAGGTATGCGGGATTTTACCGGGCTGAAGTAACGGGCCGCCAGGCAAACAAAACGCCCGGCAGCGCTAACGCGTGCCGGGCTTGTACAGGTTGCGAAGGCTTAACGCGCAACCACAAAACGTTTGTCGTCGTCCATAAAGGCTTTTTCGCCTGCCGGTGCGACAATCGAACCGAAGTTCATATGGCCGCGCAGCTTCCAGTTTTCCGGGATGTTCCAGCTACGCTGTACATCGGCATCCACCAGCGGATTGTAGTGTTGTAAGTTCGCGCCAATCCCTTTTTCGGTCAGCGCCAGCCAGACGGCATACTGGGCAATACCGGTGCTGTGTTCAGACCAGACCGGGAAGTTATCGGCATAGGCGGCAAACTGCTCCTGCAACCCTTTCACCACGTTCTGATCTTCGAAAAACAGCACCGAACCGGCCGCGGCGGCAAAGCCGTCGATTTTTTCCGAGGTGGCGTGGAAGTTCTCTGCCGGCACGATCTTTCTCAGCTGTTCGCGCGTCAGTTCCCAGAACTGTACGTGTTCTTTACCCAGCAGGATCAGCGCGCGCGAACTTTGCGAGTTAAATGCAGACGGTGCCTGGCGAATCGCTTCTTTGACGGTTTCAATCACAACATCTTCTGCCACCGGCAAGTTTTTACCGAGGGCGTAAATGGTTCTGCGTTGTTTCGCCAACGCGATAAAGTTGTCTGACATGACGGCTCCTGAAGTTGACTGTTCAACCGCGGCCGGGGTGGCCTGCGGAAACAAAGCGCTAAAAATTTTCTGCAACGGGTTCATGTTCGCCTGATCCTGGTTGTGATATCGCCCCTTTACGGGGCGATGTTTTTATTTGCTCAGTACTGCGGTCATATACACGCCGTTGTCGCTACGGGCGCTGGTGATTTTGTAAGAGGCATTTGCCTGTTCTGCCTGAGCGGCAATTTTTGCTTCAGCCGCGCTGAGGGTGGAAGCGCTGGCGCTGATGCTTTGTGCAAAAGAACCGAAAGAGAGGGTAGAAAGTGCAGCAACAGCAACGAAAGTTTTGATGAATTTCATGGTCGTAATCCTGTTCAGTTTTGTTTGAGAAGGGCTGTGTTGCCCTGATGTGATAAATCATAAGCCTGCAAATCGCTGATAAAAAGCGGAACAATTTGCGGATAACATTCAAAAAAATAGAACAAGAGTGGCGAGAGAGATGCAATTAATAAGCGGGGGAGTTAACCCTGCCACTAACCGGAGAGGGCAGGGTAAATGTTCTCAGACAGCGAGCCAGCGCCGCCAGATAAAGCGCAACACAAAGAACTCAACGCAACCGAGTAGCAAAAACCACAGGCAGTAGATCAGGGTATAAAGCTGATTTAAATCCAGCAGGTGGAAGCGCTGCACCAGGCTTTGCGCCAGTTGCAGCCCCGGTGTGGGCGCGGGAAGCAGCAACACAGAGATAAACGCCATCAGCAGGATGCCGGCAAGGGTAACCAGAGATTCTAAGGGGTGTTTCATAAGCGTCTGTCGGTGGTGAAAAGCCGCATTGTCGGGGAAAGCTGGCCTGAGCGCAACGTTCCCCGACGGGCAATCAGGCCACCACGAAGCGGTCAACCAGCGTCGCCATGGTTTCGGACTGATGATCCAGCATCTGGCTGGCGCTGGCAGCACTAGCCACCAGACCGGCGTTTTGCTGCGTGACCTGCTCCAGCTGGTTCAGCGCCTGATGTACCTGCGAAACGCCCAGCGACTGCTCGCTAGCCGCGCGGGCAATATCGCTGATAAATGCCAGCATCTGGCCGGTATTGGCCTTTGCCGCTTGCAATGCGCGATCGGAGGACTGCACCAGCGTTACCCCTTGCTGGATCTGCTCCATATTTTTCGTGACCAGTTCGCGGATCTGGTGCGCGTCGTTGGCGCAACGCTGGGACAGATTGCGCACTTCGCTTGCCACCACCGCAAAGCCTTTACCCATCTCTCCGGCACGCGCGGCTTCGACTGCGGCGTTCAACGCCAACAGGTTGGTCTGGAAGGAGATTTCGTCAATCGAGCTGACAATGCTGGAGATCTGTTCGCTGGAGGCGCGGATGGCGCTCATGCTCAGGTTCGCTTCGCCCGCCACGCGGCTCGCTTCCTGCACCTGTTTCTCCATCTCTTCGGTCAGTTTTTTCGCTTCGTTGGCGTTATCCGCTGTCTGGTTCACTGCCGTGGCGATTTGCTCCATGCTGGCTGCGGTTTCCACCAGCGACGCGGCCTGCTCATCCGTGCGGGATGCTAAATCCTGATTGCCGCCAGCAATCTCAGAACTGGCGCCGCGCAGCACATTCGCCCCGTGCTTAATTTCACTCACAATATGTTGAATGTTCTCTATCGCCTGGTTGTAAGCGCGGTTAAGCAGAGAGAGCTCATCGGTGCCGGGAACCTCCAGCCGCTGGGTCAGATCACCGTTCATCCCTTCAATGGTGGAGAGCGACGTATGTAACTGGCGGTGAATGCTGCTGGCGACCAGCAAGGCGAAAAACAGCGCCACAACCAGTGCCGCAACGCTGATAACAGCAAAGATCGTCACGTCGCGCCAGGCTTTATCCGCCAGCGTTTGCGCCGTGTGCAGCAATGTATTGGCAGAGGCGTCTTCAATGGATTTCAGTACTGTGATGCGCTCTGTCTGGGCTTTGAACCAGTCGGCAGGCGCAATGCCAAAGCCGCCCTCTGTCGCACGATCAATCGCATGCTGGCGAAGTTCCAGCGCATGTGTTGCCTGCGGCGTTTGCAGTTGCGCCGCCAGCTTCGCGTTGACGTCCGCCGTACTGAAAACACGCGTTGCCGCCAGCCATGCCTGCTGTTTACCCACCACTTCATTAAGCAGGCGGAACTGCCCGTCGTTAAAACGATCGGCAGAGAAAATGTTCGACATCAGCGCACGTTCAACGCCAGTCTGTTCTTTGGCGTTGAGCAGGCTGTAGTAAGCCGCCAGTTGATTGACGATATCGCCATTGTCGGTGAGCTGGCTAATGCCTCCCACCACATTGAGTAAATCGTTGATGATCGTGCTGTACCACACCAGCGACTCGCTGCCGCTTACGCTCTGGCTTCGCACCTGCTGGCGGAACGCCTCCAGTCCTTGCTGGTGTTGCCGGAATTGGTCCAGTGCGCGTCGGATATCGCTATTGGCATCTTGTACCTGCGACTGTTTAAGCGCCTCCGCAAACTGGCTAATCGCCTGTGCCGACAAGGGATATTGTGCTGATAATTCAGTGGAAAATTGCTGGCCTTTACTGCCTAAATAACCGGCGCTCATGCCACGCTCTTTTTGCAACTCCTGAATCACATTACCGGCGTTTTTTGCAAGCTCCGTCAAAGAGATAATGGTGCGCATTTGCTGACCCGTTTCCACGCGGGACAGGATGCCGCTGGTTGCCAGCCAGATCAACGCAAACAATAGCGGCAGCAGCGCCAGTAATAATTTTGCTTTCATCGAAAAACGGTAAATCCAACTCATAAATATGCCTCATGTTTGCGGTTGCTCATATTTGTTATCGGAATAGAGGCTGACGCCTTTATTTTAACGTAAGGCTTGTTGATATTTATCAATTCTTCTGATGTGTTCTTACTCCTTTGTGGGTATTATTTGTGGCGAAAGAAAAGCTTATTAAAAATAAGCTTTTTTTATCTTTCTGATTAATCACAGGGAATAATCTGGCGGTGAAAAATTAACGCGTTATTATCCCGCCGCCCAGATTTCCGTATGTTTTTGCACTAAACCCATTAACGATCCCCCGCCTGCGACAAACTCACGCATCTGCTGCGCTTCGCTCTTGCAGCGCTTTACCACATTAGCCAGTTCATCCAGTGCGCTACCGGCATTGAGCTTATCGGCCCAGGGTGCAAGCTTATCCAGCAACGGCGTCAGTGAGTCAGCAATGGTGCACTGTTCGCCGGTATGTACATCGGTCAGGATGCCGTCCAGACCAAAGCGGCAGGCCTGAAAACGGTTGAATTTATACAATAAGTAATCCCGCTCCTGATGTTTAAACGGGCGCTCGGCCAGCAGCCAGTGCGCCAGCGCCTGAATAAACCCGGCGACATTGATAGCATGAGAGAGCGTGAGCGGGGTATCCATCACCCGCACTTCGACTGTGCCAAAGTGCGGGCTGGGGCGGATGTCCCAATGCAGGTCTTTAATGCTCTCAATCATTGACGTGTAGCTTAAGCGTCGAAACAGCCCTGCAAACTCTTGCCAGTTGCTGACCCACGGTGCATGGCCGTTATCCGGGAAGGCGGAAAAGATATTCAGCCGTGATGACGCAAAGCGGGTATCCGTGCCCTGCATATACGGCGAGGCAGCGCCAAGCGCAATAAAGTGCGGCACGAAGCGGGAAAGGCCATGCAATAAATAGATGGCGTCATCGCCGCTCGGGCAACCAATATGCACATGCTGACCAAAGACCGTGGCCTGCTGTACCAGATAACCGAACATCTCCAGCGTGTGGTGATAACGCTCGTCGTTGCACACTTCCTGGCGCTGCCATTTCTGGAAGGGGTGCGTCCCGCCGCCGCAAATGTGCAGATGGTGCTCCGCCGCTGCCTGTAAAATCACCGACTGCATGGCGGTGAATTGATGTGCCGCCTGGTTGATATCCCGGCATACGCCAGTGGCGATTTCCAGCATGCTTTCGGTGATATCGTGCTTCACTTCGCCGGCGGTGATCTGGTCTTTTACCGCTGCGATAAGCCGGGAAGAGTCCTGGCTTAAATCGTAGCCCGGCGGGTTAACCACCTGTAATTCCAGTTCAATACCCAGCGTAAATGCGTCAGAAACATGAAAATCGGGTAATGGCATAACACTCCCTTACGCAATGTGTTTTCTTTATTATGGAAGTGAATATCCATTCCTTCCTCCTGCCATTGCCGATGATTTTTTTACCTGTTCTGGCCAGAGCAGATTGCGAATTCTTTTTGTATCCCCACGAAAAGCTGTAATAAAAAACACGCTGCTAAAATATATCGGCGGGAAATAAGTCTCCGGCCAATATAACGGTGTCACATCGGTACGAAAGATAAGCAACATTAATAAAGAGGGCGATGAAACGTCTGCCCGGTGGTTAGCCGGGATCCCTCAGCAAAATTGCTCCAGTTGCCCGCGAAGGACTTCCACGCCAGGGGCGATGGCATCCGGGTTGATGGCATGAAATCCCATACGGAAGAAGTTATCCGGTGGCGCATCTTGCAGAAAATGACGCGCGCCAGGTTCAATCAATACACCAGCATGGGCCGCGCGCCAGGTTAACTGCTGGGTGCTGATCTGCTCCGGCGTGCGGAGCCAGAAGGCGTTGGCATGTTCACTGCCGGGCATCATCTCGCAGGCGGGCAGGAAGGTACGCAACGCATTATGCAGGCAGTCCCAGCGCCGGGCGGAGTCTTCATGGTAGCGTCGCAGATGGGTTTCGTAATGGCCCTGCGCCAGAAAATGGGCCATCTGATATTGAATATTGGTTGGCGGGTGGCGATAGACCAACCGGCGCAGCGCGCGCGCCTCATCAATGATTTCCGGGGCGGCAACCATATACCCCAGCCGCAAACCCGGCGACAGCGCTTTTGACAGGCTGCTGACATAAATCACCCGCCCGCTGCGATCGCTGGCTTTTAACGCGGGCAGCGGGTTTTGCATAAAGTTACTCTCTGAGTCGTAATCATCCTCAATCACCACCGCATCGTGGCGGGTGGCGTAATCGAGCAATTCAGTGCGACGCGCTTTACTCATGGTCACGCCGGTCGGCACCTGGTGCCCAGGCGTAACGTAGTAGTAGTCGCACGGTGTTTCATTGAGCACCAGTCCTTCGCTGTCTACCGGGTGCGGCACGATCTGCGTATCGCTTAATAAGAAGGTGTTAATCGCTTCGCGAAAGCTGGGGTTCTCCACCGCAACGCGGGTGGTGCGCGACATTAACAGGCGCGTCAGCAGATAGAGCGCATTTTGCGAGCCCAGCGTAATCAGGATCTCATCCGGTGCAGCGACAATGCCGCGTTTGGGCAGCACGCGGGTGCGGATCTGCTCAATCAACATCGGCACATCCTGGTCAATATGATCAATCACCCATGCCGGGTCGCGCACACCGCCGTGCAGCCAGTTTGCCGCTGCACGCCAGGTAGCGAGCGGGAACTGCTGGGTATAGGGCTGACCGTAGATAAACGGGTAACGGTAGTGCATCCAGCCAGCGGGTTTGAGGATCGATTCCTGCTGACTGGGGGTAATTTTCAGGCGGCTGCCCCAATGTGGTGCACTGCTTTCGCATTCAGGTGCAGGCTGTGCAGTATTTTGCCCACAGCTGTAGTAATCCGGGTGCAGGTAGTACCCGCTGCGGGGGCGGCTGACGAGGTAACCTTCGTTCACCAGGCTTTCGAACACCAGTGCGGTGGTATTACGCGATACATTGAGCTGGCTGGCGAGCTGGCGGCACGAAGGCAGCGGGGTATCCGCCGGGAAAATACCGCTCAGAATCGCATTAATCAGCGATTCGCGAACCTGCTCTTGCAACCCTCGTTGGCCGTCAAAATTTACGTTCAGTAGATGACGAATCATGCTGTGCTCCTCCGGATATATCGCTATACAGGGTTGAGCAAATTCCATACCAGCTTCGGTGCATCTGACACAACCATTCACAAAAACTGGCTCTATTCAGAAAAGCGCAAGCCTCCCTATTGTAAAAACGCAGTCACAAAAACCGGACGGCTCACTGTTTCGGCATATATCTTGCAACGCTTCCAGCACACCCGGGATATACCGGTCTGGCACATTTAATAAGGGTGGAAAGATGAAAAAAGTATTCGGCAAATATTGTCTTGCAGCCATGATGACCCTGGCATTTTCTTTACACGCAGTGGCAGCAGATTTACCCGAAATCGAAAAGTCCGGCACCATGAAAGTCGCGACTGAAGATGATTATGCTCCGTTTAACTTTATGAATAACGGCCAGACGGATGGTTTTAACAAGGACATGCTTGAAGAGTTACGTAAATACGCGAAATTCAATATCAACCAAAGTATTTTACCGTGGACTGGCTTACTCGCCGCGGTTTCTACTGGCCAGTATGATATGGCATTAACCGGTGCGGTAATTACCGATGAACGCCTCAATGTGTTTAATTTCACACCACCGTGGGCCTCTGCTCAGCATTATTTCGTGAAACGCGCCGACGATAAAACATTAAATACCATTGCCGACCTGAGCGGTAAAAAAGTGGGCGTACAGGCGGGCAGTGCTTTGCTGGCGCGTTTACCGGAACTGAAAGCGATGCTGGAAAAAGTCGGCGGCAAATTGGGGCCGGTGGTGGAGTATCAATCCTACCCGGAAGCCTACGCCGATCTGGCGAATAAACGCGTCGACTACGTGATCAACGTGGTTATCTCGGTTAACGACCTGGTGAAAGCCAAGCCGAAGGTCTTTGCCAAAGGACTGGCGGTATCCGGCCCTGGTTATATGGCATGGCCTATCCCGAAAAACTCCCCGGAATTGCTGAAGTTTATGACCGGGTTTATGAACCATATGACCGAAACCGGCAAGTTGACCGAGTTGCAGAAAAAATGGTTCGGCGAGACCTATGAACTGCCGAAAGAGCCGATCACCAGCGCCGATCAGTTCCACAAGTTAGCCGGTCTGTAAGTGTCATGCGGCGGGCGACCGCCGCTCGTTTTAAACAGGAGGGAACATGGACTTAATTTCATGGCAACTGTTGATTGAAGGCGCATGGACGACCCTCTGGATCTCTGGCGTGGCGATTGCGTTTGGGGTGGTTATCGGTCTGGTTATTGCGTTTATCCGCATGATGAAGATCCCGTTCGTTGACCAGTTGCTGGTGGTTTACATCAGTCTGGCGCGCGCCACGCCGCTGGTTACGCTGGTGCTGTTTCTGTTTTTATCCCTGCCGACGCTCGGCATCAATCTGGATAAAACGCTGGCGGCGATTGTCGCCCTGACGCTGAACACCTCGGCGTTTAACGCCGAAATCTGGCGTAACGCCTTCCGCAATTTCCCCCGCGAGCAGCGAGAAGCGGCGGAGTCGGTGGGCATGCGGCGCTGGACCTACTTCCGGCAAATTATGCTGCCGCAGATGTGGATAGAGAGCCTGCCTGCGCTGGTGAATGAGATGTCATTCCTGATCAAAGGCAGCCCGGCGATTGCCGTTATCGGCGTGGTGGATCTGACGCGTGTCACCAACCGTATCTCATCGGTGACGTACGAACCATTGTCGCCGATCCTCGCTGCCGGTCTGTTGTACGTCATTATTATCGGCCTGCTGCTGAAGTTGCAGGGGATGGCGGAACGTAAAGCGAAGCGCCTGGCGCGATAAGAGACGGAGGAGTTATGAATCAGTGGGGAATTATCTGGGCAGCGCGGGAAAGCTTTTTTAATGGCCTGCTATCAACACTTGAACTGTTTATTATTGCCGCCGTTGTGGGATTATTGATTGGCGTATTATTGTGTTACGTCATGGAATATCAAAACCGCTTTATTAATCGCCTGATTATCGCTTTTGTCAGCCTGATGCGCGCCGTGCCTTTTTTGATTCTGGCCTATTTGCTTTATTACGGTTTGCCGCAACTGGGGATCAGCATGGAGGCCTGGACGGCGGGTCTGTTGTCACTGGTGATTTATCATGGTGCTTATTTCTTCGAAATATTGCGTAGCCAGCGGCGGATCTTCTCCGCAGGCTATATTGAGGCGGCCGTATCACAGGGGTTCTCGCGTTATAAAATATTCCGCCGCATTGTATTGCCGAATATTTTTTCCTCTGCGCTGCCGCTGATGGGAAACCAGCTGATTATTTGCCTGAAAGACACTGCATTTCTGTGCATTATTACCGTGCAGGAGATTACCGCCGCCGCGAATAGTGTGCAGTCGACTTACTTTATTCCGTTTAACGCCTTTATTGTCGCCATTGCGCTGTACTGGGGGATCAGCATTTTGCTGGAGTTGCTGATTAAGCGGTTAAGCCATTACGGAGCGAAAAGAGGAATGACCCATGCCTGAAGCAAGCGCGGTTAGCATTAAAAACCTGTCCAAACAGTTTGATAACGTCGAAGTGCTGCGCGATATCAACCTGACGGTAGAAAAGGGCACGGTAGTCAGCATCCTCGGGTCGTCCGGTTCCGGTAAATCAACGCTGTTGCGCTGCATGAACTGGCTGGAACAACCGGATCGCGGGGAAGTGCGCATTAGCGGCCTGCGCATCGGGGTGGATGAAAAAACCGGCAAAGCGATGTCGCACAAAGATCTCTCTCACATTCGCGAACGGGTGGGGATGGTGTTCCAGAGCTTTAACCTGTGGCCGCATTTAACGGTGTTGCAAAACGTCACCGAAGCGCTGGTGCACGTCAAGGGAATGAAGCGCGAGATGGCGAACGAAATTGCTCACCGGCAACTGGAAAAGGTCGGCATGAGCCATAAAGAAGCGGTCTATCCGATAACGCTTTCCGGCGGGCAGAAGCAGCGCGTGGCGATTGCCCGCTCGCTGGCCATGTCGCCGGAGGTGATCCTGTTTGATGAACCCACTTCAGCGCTGGACCCGGAACTGGTGAATGAAGTGCTGGGCGTGATGAAGGATCTGGCCGCGGAAGGCTACACCATGGTGGTGGTCACCCATGAAATGGATTTTGCCCGCCAGGTGTCGGATGAAGTGGTGTTTCTGGAGAAAGGCCTGCTGATTGAAAAAGCCCCGCCGGAGAAGTTTTTTACCGATCCCGACTCAGACCGCGTACGCAAGTTTTTGCAGTCCAGTCGCTGAATATCGCCCTCCCCATCGGGAGGGCTCTCCCGATAGTCTTTCCCTATGACGCTATAGCAATCTCGTAACGGCCCGGCCGTGGCGCGTGCAGTACCCTGAATGCAGTATTCATTCTGAAGAGGTGGAGGTGTGTGGTGTCTGAGTTGTCTTATGTGTCGGGTGAGCGTCACTCGGCATGGTCAACGTATCTGGCGCAGGTTGAGCGCGTGTTGCCGCTGCTTGGCGAACTGAGCCACTGGGCGGATACGCTGCGTCATCCCCGCAGGGCGTTAATTGTGGATATTCCGCTGGAAATGGATGACGGCAGCGTGCGTCATTTTGAAGGTTACCGGGTACAGCACAACTTATCGCGCGGGCCGGGCAAAGGCGGGGTGCGTTTTCACCCGGACGTGACGCTGGAAGAGGTGATGGCGCTGTCGGCGTGGATGACCATTAAATGCGCGGCGCTGAATTTACCGTTTGGCGGCGCAAAAGGGGGCGTGCGTGTCGATCCTGCGGCGTTGTCGCGCAAAGAGCTGGAGCGGCTGACCCGGCGTTACACCAGCGAGATTGGCGTGTTTATTGGCCCGCAGCAGGATATCCCGGCGCCGGATGTCGGCACCAATGCGCAAATTATGGCGTGGATGATGGATACCTGGTCCATGAACGTAGGCGCGCCGTCGACGGGCGTGGTGACGGGCAAGCCGGTGCACCTTGGCGGCTCGCTCGGCAGGGTAAAAGCCACCGGGCGCGGCGTGTATGTGACGGGCTGTCGCACCGCGCAGGCGTTGGGGATCGACGTGGCGCAAAGTCGCGTGGCGGTGCAGGGGTTTGGTAATGTCGGCAGCGTCAGCGCCGAATTGTTCCATCAGCATGGCGCGCGCGTAGTGGCGGTACAGGATCAGTTCTCGACGCTTTATCATCCCGATGGGATTGATATTCCGGCGTTGCTCAACTGGCAACAGCAGCACGGGCGGATCAGCGGTTTTCCCGGCGCAGATAATGTGGCCGATGAGGTTTTCTGGTCGCTGGAGTATGAGATCTTAATCCCTGCGGCGCTGGAAGGGCAGATTACCGCCGAACGCGCGACCGGGCTGAGTTGCAAGCTGGTGCTGGAAGGGGCAAATGGTCCAACGTTGCCGGAAGCGGATGATGTGTTGCAGCAGCGCGGCATTGTGGTGGTGCCGGATGTGATTGCCAATGCGGGTGGCGTAACGGTGAGTTACTTCGAGTGGGTGCAGGACTTTTCCAGCTTCTTCTGGAGTGAAGAGGAAATTAACAACCGGCTGGACACCATTATGCAAAGTGCGCTGGATACGGTGTGGAATAAGTCGCAGGCGCTGGGTGTGACGCTGCGCACCGCTGCCTATGCGCTGGCCTGCGAGCGTATTTTGCTGGCACGTAAAGACAGAGGGTTGTATCCGTAGGCTGGATAAGCGTTAGCATCATCCGGCATGGAAGTGTGTTCGGACATAGAGGAATGATTCCGTTCATTAATCGTACAGCAGATACTTCAGTCCCTGGTGCCTTGAACGGGAGAAGGGGGGCTACCGCGCCCCCCTTCTCAATCCCCGCGGCCCCGCAGGGAAATCGGTGCTTCGCACTGCGCTCACCTCCCGCACCTCTTCCTGCGGCCGGCTCCACTCGACTTACTCGTCCCATCCCTGGGACTCGCCCCTTCGGGGCCAACGCAAGCGTTGTTCAAAATTGCTCCCGGCAATTTTGTCCCTGTCGAGAGTCGCCTCTGGTCGCCATCCCTGGCGCCCAGTCCTGGTCTTCGGTGCTCCGGTTCGCCGATTTCAGCGGGGACTCAACCCCATCGCTGCAATGTTGGTATTTGGGGGAGAAATGATGTGGCTGTGGGAAAAGCCAGAAGCGAGTATGGACTCAGGATGACCGCATCATTTGCCCTTTGCGCTGACGCTGGTCGCACCAAATGGTGAAAATCCCCGCCAGCGCCACAATCGATGCCCCCACCAGCGTGGCATGTCCTGGCAAACTGTCCAGAAACAGATAGCCAATCACCATCGACCACACCAGCGTGGTGTAATCAAACGGCGCGAGCAATGACGCATCGGCATACCGCAGGCTGAGCGTCACCAGAATCTGCGCCACGCCGCCAAAAAAGCCGCAGCCTATCAGCAACCACCACTCGCGTCCTTGCGGCATTGTCCAGCCAAATGCCAGCGTCGCCAGGCCAATGCAGGTGGTCATCAGTGAGAAATAAAAGACAATCGCCCCCGGTGATTCCACACCGTTTAAAAAGCGGATCTGCACATTGGAGGTGGCGGAGCACATTGCCGCCAGCAGCGCAAAAACCGAGCCCAGCGCCGCGCCATCGAGGGCAAACCCTGACGATAAAAACGCGCTGCCAGCCGATAAATTCGCTGAAAGCATCAGCAAAATACCGCTAAAACCCACCACCACGGCCAGCCAGCGGGAAAAACGCACCGTCTCTTTTAATAACATGGCGGCCATCACCAGCGTAAATAACGGCGCGGCATAACTGATGGCTGTCGCGTCGGCCAGTGAGATATAGACCAGCGCCAGGTAGTTAAAATACATCCCACCGGTACCGGAAAACCCGCGCACCAGGTGACCGGCAATATTTTTGGTTTTAATACTTTGCCGCACGCTGCCCTGGATTTTTAGCCAGACCAGTAAGGGAAACAGGGCGACAAACGAGCGGAAGAAGATCACTTCCCCGGTAGGGATGTTGCCCTGCAGCCCTTTCACGCAGGCCAGCATCAGCGTAGCGCACAGCGCCGACATGATTTTCAGCAACACCCCAAATTTGGCATTCATTATTGTACCTTTCGACATCCGCGCAGAAGTCATCACCTTAGAACGCGAAAAAGCCGCGCCGATAAGATAATTTCCCTCTGCCTGAATAACCTTTTCTTATTCGTAAAACGCCTGCCGCGTGCGGCGCAGAGTCATATAAATTGCGTATCCCGCGACAGGGTTTCCCTCTTATACCGCTCAGTATTAAGTCGATATATTGCCAAAACAGGCCTCGCCGGATGCCCGGCGATGCGAATAAGCGTGTGGTCAACGAATTCACTTTTTGGGGAAAACATCATGACAGTTAAAAAAAGCGCACTGGCACTGCTGGCTTTACCTCTCTATTTTGCCTGTTCGGCGGCGAATGCCGATTTACTTGCCGATATGACCACCCGGGGCGAGTTGAAATGCGCGGTCTATTCCGATGTGCCGCCGTTTTCCTCGCCGGATGCCAAAACCCGCCAGCTGGCAGGGATGGATGTTGACCTGTGCCAGGCGCTGGCGCAGCAGATGGGGCTGAAACTGACGCTGGTGCCCACCTCCGTCGAGGCGCGTATTGCGGTGATTGCCACCGGCCGCGCCGATGTGTTGATTGCCAACCTGGCGTACACCAAAACCCGCGGTAACCAGATCCAGTTCAGCGACCCGTACTACGTGGCAAAAGAGATGCTGCTGGTGAAAAAAGAGAACGCGGATAAAACCCTCGCCGACTTTAAAGGCAAGCGCATCAGCGCCACCAAAGGCACTACCTCGGAACAATCGATTGTGCTGAAAGGCGGGAAACCCGTGACCTTCCAGGACGCTGCGTCGGCATTCCTTGCCCTGGAGCAGAACAAAGCGGTCGGCTTTGTTACCAACACCATGACCGGCATCAAAATGATTTCGCAGGCGAAAAAAGACGGTATTGAACTGGCGATGATTAAAGAGCCGATGGCGCTGGAGCCGATCGGTGTGGGCATGAAGCGCGATGAACCGGCATTGCTGGCAAAAGTGAACGGCAGCCTGAAAGCGATGGATGATAACGGCACTATCGACAAAATCTGGGACACCTGGATTGGGCCAAATACCGAATACAAAATGGTGCGTGAAGAGCGCGTACAGCCACTGTCTAACCTGAAATTTGAACCGCTGGAATAAGTTATGGCCTGGATAGCGCAAGAGGCGTCGCTTATCGCCCTGGCGGATAACGCCGGGGAGATCACGCTCTCTACCATGGGAAGTCGCGCCTGGCTTCTGGAAGCGCCGGGGGAATTCAGCCTAGCGGCGCAGCGCCGCATCTGGTCGCTGGCGCAGCGGCTCGCCACCTGGGATGACGTGGAGTCGTTGATCCCCGGTGTCACTAACCTGCTGGTGTTGTTGCGCCAGACACCGGAGGATGCGGACGCGATCGTACAACGTTTGCGCGCGTGCTGGCAGCAGGCGCGGGAAATCCACCCGCAGGGCAAACGCATTGATATTCCGGTGCATTATGGCGGGGAGCTGGCCTGCGATCTGGAGGCGGTTTGCCGCCATACCGGCCTGGCGGCCAGTGACGTTATTCGCCGCCACTATCAAGGAAATTACACGGTGGTGGCGCTGGGTAGCGCGCCGGGCTTTGGTTACTTACACGGGCTGGATCCGGCGCTTGCCACGCCGCGTAAAAAAGTACCGTCACTGAATATGCTCAAAGGCACGGTCACTATCGGTGGGCCGCAGACCGGTGTGTCGGTGCTCACCGGGCCCAATGGCTGGAACGCCATCGGCTTTGCCGAGATCGAGGTCTTCGACCCACTGGCATCGCCTCCGGCGTTGATGGCTCCGGGCGACACCATACGCTTTTTACCCGAAAGGATCGAACTGTGATTGAGATTGAGCGCACTGGCGCGCTGAACACGGTGCAGGATCTCGGGCGCACCGCCTTTCGCCACCTGGGGGTGTCGGTCAGCGGCGTAATGGATCCGCTGGCGTTGCGTGCCGGGAATCTGCTGCTGGGTAACGACGAGAACGCCGCCGCCATTGAAGCGCAGGTCTTTCCGTTGCGCGTACGTTTTTTACAGGACACGGCGATTGCCGTGACCGGGGCGGATTGCCGGGCGTTGCTGGACGGCGTTGAACTGCCGCCGTGGTGGGGCTGCCGGGTCAAAAAAGGCCAATGGCTGGAGTTGCGTTATCCCCGGTCCGGTACGCGGGGCTATCTCTGCATTGCCGGGGGGATTGATGTGCCCAGGGTGCTTGGTTCGCGCAGTACCGCGCTGCGCGGTGGTTTTGGCGGTTTTCACGGGCGCACGCTTGCCGCGGGCGACCGGCTGCCGCTGGGAATGGCGGGTAACGTGACGCTGCCGGATGAGGGCGTGGGGATTGTGCCGCCCTCCGTTGCATTGCAGGACGTTTTTCCGCCTGCGGAGCATGGCGTGACGCCGGTACGGGCCATCCCGTCGGGGGAATATGCGTTGTTCGCCGCCGATCATCAACGCTTCTGGCAGCAGCCGTGGGCGATTTCACTGCAAAGCAACCGCACGGGCTACCGGCTGTCTGGCGCGCCGATTTTCCCGTCGCAGACAATTGAAATGCGCTCCTATGGCCTGATCCCCGGCATTGTGCAGGTACCGCCGGCCGGGGAGCCCATCATCCAGTTAAGCGATGCCAACACCGCAGGCGGTTACCCGAAAATCGCCTGCGTGATTGAAGAGGATCTCTGGCGGCTCGGGCAGTTACAGGCCGGGCAGTCGATTCAGTTAATCAAAAGCGATGCGAAACAGGCGATTGCTGCCCGCCGGGCGATTGACGGCTGGTTGCAACGGCTGCGCGATGTCGCCGCTTCATTAAATAGCGTGGGCGCATAATGATGAAAATCGATGTAAATTCCGATATGGGTGAAGGGTTTGGCGTCTACACACTGTGTGATGACGCGGCGCTGATGCAGCGGGTGTCATCTGCCAACATTGCCTGTGGCTTTCACGCGGGCGACCCGATGATTATGACGCAGATGGTGCGGCTGGCAAAAGCCAGTGGCGTCGGTATTGGCGCGCATCCGGGTCTGCCGGACCGACTGGGGTTTGGCCGTAAAGAGATGGCGTTTACCGCCGATGAGCTGTGCCAGCAGGTGGTGTATCAGATTGGTGCGCTACAGGCGATTGCCAAAGGGGAGGGCGTCGCGGTTTCCCATGTCAGTTTTCATGCGGCGATGGGCAATATGATTAACCGCGATGAGGCGCTGGCGTTGCAGGTGATGCAGGCGATTTACCGACTCGATCCTGCGCTGATTATTTTTTCACAGCCGGAGACGATTATTGAACGGGCGGCGAAACGCGCCGGGTTGCAAAGTCTGACGCTGTTTCTTGCCGATCGTGCCTACGATGCGGAAGGGCGTCTGGTGCCGCGCGGTAAGCCGGGGGCGGTGATCAAAGAGGAAGGCGCAGTGCGCGGGCGTGTGCGGCAGTTTTTGCAGGACGGGACGGTGACCACGATTGAGCGGTTGGTGATCCCGGTGCGGGCGCATTCGATTCTGGTGCATAGCGATACGCCGGGTTCGGTGGAGCTGGCGGGGATTGTGCGTAGTGAGATTATTGCCTGTGGTGGGACGATTGCGCCGGCGGCGGAGGTGGTGAGGGATTGGGGTTAGTTGGTGGTGGAATAGTGGAATTGTTCTGTCGGATGACTCCTGTGGAAATGTTCTGTCGGATGGCTCTTGTGGAATTGTTCTGTCGGATGGCTCTTGTGGAATTGTTCTGTCGGATGGCTCTTGTGGAATTGTTCCGTTCACTAAAGGTACGGCAGACACTTCACTGGGTTATGCGGTGAACGGGAGAAGGGGGGCTACCGCGCCCCCCTTCTCAATCCCCGCGGCCCCGCAACGAAATCGGTGCTTCGCACTGCGCTCACCTCCCGCACCTCTTCCTGCGGCCGGCTC
This sequence comes from Kosakonia sp. N21, assembly GCF_050587465.1. Lineage (NCBI taxonomy): Bacteria > Pseudomonadati > Pseudomonadota > Gammaproteobacteria > Enterobacterales > Enterobacteriaceae > Kosakonia > Kosakonia sp. N21. The sequence goes on from NZ_JBOBHR010000001.1 coordinate 204,896, forward strand.
CACTCGGCTTACTCGTCCCATCCCTGGGACTCGCCCCTTCGGGGCCAACGCAAGCGTTGTTCAAAATTGCTCCCGGCAATTTTGTCCCTGTCGAGAGTCGCCTCTGGTCGCCATCCCTGGCGCCCAGTCCTGGTCTTCGGTGCTCCGGTTCGCCGATTTCAGCGGGGACTCAACCCCACCGCTTTAACGATCCTGGGTCATAAAAAAGTCAGAGTGGCGGTAAGTTAAAGAGTGATGATTGTGTCACCCTGTTTTAACCAGCGAGGCGCTTTTAGCGTGTCAGCAAAGAAATCGACCAGCATGTACAGCAAATCCCGCAAAACACGTTCAGATTGTGGTGCGAGAGTGCCACTCATCAGCAGTTGCGTTAACACCTGACAATAGCGACATAACTGGTCGGTTTCGGGTTCGAATATGGGAAAGTGAGCAGGAAAGTGATCAACGGTCAGGCTGGCTTTTAGCGCCTCAGGAACGGGTTCAAGCAGTGTAGGTTGTAACAGGGCAAGACAGGCAGAAAGCCTGCCGCAAAGCGCCATTTTCTGTAACGGATCGTCGCATTCCGCCAGCACCTCAGCAAAACGCTCGCAGTTATCCGCCAGCTCTGTGAAATCTGTAGTGTGGTTAAACGGTGAGGTAAATAACGCCTGGTTCAGGATTGATGTTGTAGCCATAGACATAGCCTCAAGTGAGTCATGATGCTAACTGCCACCAGAGGTTCCAATCTCATTTGGTGGCAGAACCGAACAGGGTTGGAACTACCGGACTCACTGACCGGCGCGTCTTACGACGCCCCCATTCGGCCCGCCATTGAGGTGTGGCCAAATGCACAACATAAAAAGTATATCGCCAGTGAGTGAACAGGGTTCCAATCCCGACGCCTGATTTTGCAGGCGCGGAGAAAACATAGGACTAACACTTACAGGCGGCAAGGGATTATAGCTAACCTGATGAAGGAAAAGCCATTCCGGGAATCAGCTTCGCAAAAATCATGTAATACAGACTGAGATTGCAGGCGCGATACTTACAGCAATACCCATTTTTCAATTATCAAAAGCGACTGAAGCGGTGGGGTTGAGTCCCCGCTGAAATCGGCGAACCGGAGCACCGAAGACCAGGACTGGGCGCCAGGGATGGCGACCAGAGGCGACTCTCGGCAGGGATGCCGAGTGGAGCCGGCCGCAGGAAGAGGTGTGGGAGGTGAGCGCAGTGCGAAGCACCGATTTCGCTGCGGGGCCGCGGGGATTGAGAAGGGGGGCGCGGTAGCTCCCCTTCTCCCGTTCACCGCATAACCCTGTGAAGTGTCTGCTGTACCTTTAGTGAACGGAACAATTCCACAAGAGCCATCCACCATCCCACCATCCCACAACCATCAAACATCCCCGATCACCGACATCCCTCACAAAACGCCGCCAGCCGCTCACACCCCGTCTGCAACCGCTCCATACTGGTCGCATACGACAACCGAATATACGGACTCATACCATAAGCCGCGCCCGGCACACTCACCACATGCTGCTCCTCAATCAGCGCCATCACAAAATCAGCATCCGTATTAATTATCCGCCCCCCGGCGCTGGTTTTGCCGATAAACGCCGCAATATTCACAAACAGATAAAACGCCCCCTGCGGCTTATGGCAGCGCAGCCCCGCAATCGCCGCCAGCTTCTCCAGCACAAAATCGCGCCGCTTACGGTAAATCGCCGCCCGCTCTTGCAGCAGATCCTGCGGGCCATCCAGCACTGCAATCGCCGCCGCTTGCGCCACGGTGGCAATCCCGCCTGCGTTCTGCGTATTGACGTTGCTCATCGCTTTAATCAGCGGGGCAGGCCCGCCGCAAAAACCGAGACGCCAGCCGGTCATCGAGTAGGCCTTCGATACGCCATTCACCGTCAGCACGCGGTCATACAGTTTCGGTTCAACCTGCGCGAGGGTAAGAAACGTGCAGCCGTCGTAAATCAGGTGCTCGTAAATATCGTCGGTCAGGATCCAGAGGTGCGGATGTTTGAGCATCACATCTGCAATAGCTTGCAACTCGTCGCGGCTGGCCACTGAGCCGGTCGGGTTGCTGGGGTAGTTCAGCAGCAACCATTTGGTCTTGTCGGTGATCGCGGCGTCAATATCCTGCGGCAGCGGTTTAAAACCGTTCTCTTCGTAGCAGGGAATCGCAACCGGAATACCACCCGCAAAACGCACAATATCGGCATAGCTGATCCACGACGGCGTCGGGATCACCACCTCGTCACCGGGGTTAATGGTCGCCATCATCGCGTTAAAGATGATTTGCCTTGCGCCACCGGCGGTAATGATTTGGCTGACATCATAATCAAGGCTGTTGTCGCGTTTAAATTTGCGGGCAATCGCCGCACGCAGCGCGGGGGTGCCATCCGTGGGCGGGTAGCGGGTATCGCCCGCCAGCGCAGCCTGGTGTGCTGCTTCAATGGCGTGAGCTGGCGTGGGGAAATCCGGTTCGCCCGTTGAAAGTCCCACCACGTCAATGCCTTGTGCGGCGAGGTCGCGCGCTTTTTGCGTCATGGCGACAGAGGCGGAAATGGCAATGTTGTTAAGTCGATCGGCAATATCAGGCATAGCACAGGTGTTCCATCAGGTTCGGCTGGACGCCGCGCATGCACACGGCGGATGCATGTCATCACGAGGATGACCCCCTGAGCATAGGGAACAGCCAAAGCGGGCGGCTAATACTGCTTTGTTGTGGCGACATAACACAAAATGATGACTGGCGCGGCGGGAAAACACCGCAACGATGCACCAGACGCTCGCGTTGCACCGTGACGGTGCGTAAAAACCCCGGTGCAATGCGGTTTTGCAACGCGCGCATTTTTTCATCGGGCGCGCAAGCCATAAGCTGCCTGTGTGACCGCTTTGCGCAACAACGAACCAGAACTGGCACAGCCATTGCTTTAGTGATGATAAAGCCCTCACTGGAGAGACCGCCATGAATCTGCGTCGCCTGAAATATTTCATTAAAATCGTCGATGTGGGCAGCCTGACCCAGGCTGCGGATATTCTGCATATTGCTCAGCCTGCATTAAGCCAGCAGCTTGCCACCCTCGAAGGGGAGGTGAACCAGCAGTTGCTCATCCGCACCAAACGCGGCGTAACGCCCACCACGGCGGGCAACATTCTCTACACGCATGCGCAGGCTATTTTGCGCCAGTGCGCACAGGCGCAAAGCGCCATTGATCGCGCGGGCATGGAGCTGTGCGGCAATGTCTCCGTGGGCCTGGCGCCAGGGACGGCGGCGCAGCAACTGGCGATCCCCTTAATGAAAGAGGTTCGTCGCCAGCATCCGGGCATTACCCTCTATTTTAATGAAAACTTCGGCACCACTCTCAGCGAGCTGATCATGAACGGGCGCATGGACATGGCGGTGATTTACGACAACCGCAATATCCACGGTCTGCGTTTTATTCCACTGATGAAAGAGCATCTCTGTTTTGTCTGCCCGCATGCCGTGGACAAACCGGTGAAAGAGATCGCGCTGGCGGAGGTGGCCCGTTATGACCTGTTCCTGCCACGCATTTACAACATCATGCGCAAAGTGGTGGACGATGCGTTTGTGAAGCAGGGCATTGATTACCGTGTGAGCAGCGAGATCGAATCGCAAACCACGCTCAATGCCGCGCTTGCTGCCGGGTTAGGCTGCACCATTATGCCGGAGTCTGCCGCCCGCGCGATGCTGAAAGCCGCCGACGCCTGGATGGCAAAAATTGTAGAGCCGGATGTGTATGCTTCGCTGTCATTTTGCATGTCGGATCATCTGCCGCTTTCTGAACCTGCCGAAGCGGTGAAGACCATTTTGTTGTCGCTGATGGCGAACCGTACGCCCGACAACCGTCCGTTAACCCTGGTGAGCTAATAAGCCCCGCTTATTGCCGCAAAGCGAAACCCTCTTACAGGCCCGGCGGCGCGGCAGGATAGAGTAAATCCCGACGATTGCTGCCAATAACGGGCCGGATATGGATGAAAACAAAATAACGCTGCGCCAACTACGCGCGCTGGCGCGGGCTTTGCGCGCTACCACAATTAACCGCCTTGAGCTGACAGGCGAAAACTGGTCGCTACGCATGACCAGCGCACCACCGCCGCCAACCTTAATGGCCCCCGTCGCTACCGTTGAATCGCCCGTGCTTCGAACCCCGCTTTGCGCACCTGCGCCAGGGCGTGTGTTGCTGCGTCATCCTCTGTTGGCGGACGATTTTGCCGGGAGTGGCGCGCACGTTATCCGCCACCAGTTACTGGCGCTGCTCCAGGTTGGCGCGCTGTATCTGCCGCTGCGCAGCCCGGCGGCGGGGACCGTGTCATTTGCGCTGTCGCATAACGACACGGTGGAGTTTGACGAGGAAATTCTGTGTATTCATGAAGATAGCCAGGCTTAAGCAGGATTATAAGTCACCCTTATTGCCTCAAACCATTTATGTCTTATACCGCCGCGGCATAACTGAATAGAGTCAAAAATACGCAATAAAACGACGGTGCGTTAACCCGCCGCCGTCCTGACAGGAGAGGCAACATGCCATTTTCAGATTATAACGTCGCCCTGGTTACCGGCGCGTCCGCCGGAATGGGCGAAGCGATTGTTGAACGTTTGTGCAAGGAAGGCATTACGGTACACGCGGTTGCCCGCCGCCGGGAACAACTGGCGGCGCTGGCGGACCGAACCGGCTGCATTCCTCACGCGCTGGATGTGGCGGATCTCGATGCGCTCACCCGCCTGTGCAGCGATTTGCAGGTCGACATACTGGTTAACAATGCCGGGGTTTCCCGACCGGGTTCCATTCTCAGCGCCGATGAAGAAGCCATTGATACGCAGGTGGATGTTAACCTGCGTGCGGTGCTGCACCTGTGCCGCCTGCTGGTACCAGGGATGGTGGCGCGCGACTGCGGCCATATCATCAATATCACCTCGATAGCCGCCATTTATAACTTCAACGGCAACTCGATTTACCACGCCACCAAAGCGGGCGTGCATGCCTTATCTCGCCAGTTACGTGTCGACTGTTACGGCAAACGCGTGCGTGTGACCGAAATCTGCCCTGGCCGCGTGGCGACGGACATTTTCGGCAATGTCTCTGGCGACCATGAAGATGCGCGCAAACGCTTTATTGACGGTTTTGAACTGCCGCAGGCCAGCGACATTGCGGACTGCGTGGCCTTTGCCCTTGCCGCACCGGTAGCGGTGAACATTGGCAACATTGAAATCATGCCGACGTTGCAGGTGCCTGGCGGCTTGTCCACCATGCGCCCTGGCGAACACACGCTCTGAAGGAGACCCTCATGGCGCTCGATTTTTCCGCTGTGCTGACCGGCCAACATGGCGACATGATCGTCCGGGGGGCGACGGTTACGCTGGAACTGGCGTTGGGCGCCTGGCTACTGGCCATGTTCATCGCGCTGTTGTTGGTGATTATCCGCCTGAGTGCAAACCGCTACGCCACGCGGCTGGTGGCGGTTTATGTTTCGTATCACCGCAATGTGCCGACGCTTATCCAGTTAATGATGTGGTATTTCGCCATTCCCACGCTGCTGCCGGAGTCGGTGCAGATGTGGGTCAACGACCTCAATGCCGAGTTTCTGTTTTCGATGTTTGCCCTTGGCCTGTGCCAGGCGGCTTACTTTTCCGAGGATATCCGCAGCGGGCTGCGGGCCATTCCGGATGGGCAGAACGAGGCGGCCCGCGCGCTGGGCATGGGCTATATGCGGGCGATGGGTTCCGTCATTTTGCCGCAGGGGATCCGCAATGCATTGCCGTCGTTGATTAACCACAGCGTACTGCTGTTTAAAAACACCAGCCTGGCGATGGTGATCGGCGTAACGGAACTCACTTACGTGACGCGCGATCTCGAAAACCAGACCTTCCGTACCTTTGAAGCCTATGCGATCGGCACAGTGGGGTATCTGGCGTTTTCGCTGTTGTTGATGGGGCTGGGCGCGCTGCTGGCGCGTCGTTTTCAACGTGCCTACGCGAGGTAAGCGCCGTGTTTGATTTTTTCACCATATTACATGACCACGGCATGCTGTTCCTGATGGGGCAGTACCCGAATGGTCCACTGGGCGGCGTGCTGTGTACGCTGGTTATCTCGCTACTGGCCGTTGTCCTTTCGTTCCCGCTTGGCGTACTGGTGGGGCTGGCACGGTTATCGCCGTGGCGCTGGTTAAGCTGGCCTGCTGCCTGCTGGGTTTACACCCTGCGCGGCATCCCGCTGATGATGGTGGTGTTCTGGACCTATTTCTGCGTGCCGTTGCTGATTGGTCAGAACATCAGCGGCTTCTCCACCATGCTCTGTACGCTGGTGATTTACGAGAGCGCCTATATTGCCGAGATCGTACGTGGCGGCATCCAGGCGTTGCCGCACGGGCAGTATGAAGCGTCACGTGCGCTGGGGATGAGCCATCTGAAGACCCTGCGGTTGGTGATTTTGCCGCAGGCGCTGTTTAATTCGCTGCCAAGCCTCGTGAGCCAACTGGTGTCGATCATTAAAGACAGCACGCTGGGCTATGTCATCAATGTGCCGGAGCTGACATACGCCGCCAATCAGGTGAGCAATCAGCTACTGACCAAACCGTTCCAGGTCTTCGCCATTGTTGCGCTGAGCTACTACATCATCTGTTTCAGTCTGACCTGGCTGGCAAACCGGCTTGAGAGGTGGGTGGAGGAAAAGCGCCTGAGCGCTAAAGCACAACCCGGCAGGCGTGAGACTGACGCGGAGTTACTCTTTGCCGACAGCAATCTGAATAAGGACACACCATGATCCCGATGATTTTATTTAATCAGGTTAACAAGTGGTACGGCGAGTACCAGGCGTTGACCGACCTGAGTGCGGAAGTGAAGGCGGGCGAAGTGGTGGTGGTTTGCGGGCCATCCGGCTCGGGAAAATCGACGCTGATTCGCACGGTTAACCGCCTGGAACCAATAGAAAAAGGGCAGATCCTGTTTGATGGTATCGACATCCACGGCAGCAGCACGCGCCTTAATCAGTTGCGTACGCGCATCGGGTTTGTGTTCCAGAACTTCAACCTGTTCCCACACGTTTCGGTGCTGGACAATATCATGATGTCGCCGGTCAAAGTGCTGGGTGTGAAACGGTCGGAAGCACGTAAACATGCCGGGGAATTGCTGGAAAGGGTCGGGCTGTCGCACAAAGCGAATGCTTACCCGGCGCAGCTTTCTGGCGGGCAACAGCAGCGGGTGGCGATTGCCCGTGCGCTGGCGATGAAACCGCCAGTGATGTTGTTTGATGAACCGACTTCAGCGCTGGACCCGGAAATGGTCGGTGAAGTGTTGAGCGTGATGCGCTCGCTGGCGCAGGAGGGGATGACCATGATGTGTGTTACTCACGAGATGCACTTCGCCCGTGATGTGGCGGACACCATCTGGTTTATGGATCAGGGGCGGATTCTGGAAAAATCCACGCCGGAAGCGTTCTTTCAGGCACCAAAACACCCACGCGCACAGCGCTTTTTAAGCGATTTAATCAACTGATGCCTGCATAACCGCTGCACGGGCGGTTAGCAGGCTTTCGCTGGCTGGCGGAAAAAATCCTCATGCAGCGCCACCTGATTGCGCCCGCGTTTTTTGGCCGCGTACAGCGCTGTGTCCGCTGCGCTGTACAGCGTTTCGAAATCGCTCTCTTTCGCGCCGAGACTGACGCCAAAACTGGCCGTGACCCACTGCTGGGGCAACACTTCCAGCGGTGAGGCATTGAGCGAGGCATGAATATAGCTGGCGATAATCATCGCCTCTTCAATGCGCGCTTCAGGCAGCACAATGGTGAACTCCTCACCACCCACGCGACCAATCGCTGCGCTTTGCGGCACGGCGCGGCGCACGCGCGACACCAGCGAGCAGATCACCCGGTCGCCCATCGGGTGACCGTACTCGTCGTTAATGCGTTTGAAATGGTCAATATCCAGCAGGATCAGCGCAACGCTGCCGGTGGTCAGCCCCTGATTGATCTGGTTGATGATCGCGCTGCGGTTGAACACCGCCGTCAGCGGATCGTGCGTCGCTTCATACTCCAGACGCGCCGCCAGTTGCTGGAGCTGCTCGTTCATACGATTAAGCTCACGCTCCGCGCGGTCGCTGCGTGAAATCAGACGATACGATTCGCGGATCAGACGCTGATAGTGTTTGGCGACCCCCCACAGCTTCTCACGGCACGCATCGGCGGTGAGCTGACGATCGGCGGCGGCCAGCCGGGCATCTTCGAGAACGGAATACTCCTCCCGGAACAGCTCATTGATATCTAGCATGCGTTGATGTCCGGAATAAGAAACACCGCCAGCGAAGGGAAGTCGATACGCAACTCCTGACCAAACTCTTCGGAGATATCGTCTTCGGCGTCGTAGTACCAGTGCAGTTCGCAGGGGACGTCCTGCCTGGCGTGATCGTTCAGGCTTTCAAACAGGGTGAACAGCAGCTTGGTGCTGGAACTGTTGAAATAGCTTAACGCAACGTGCAACTGCACCGGCGTTGGCGTTTGCGGCCGGGTTTGCAGCCAGCTTTCCGTTGCGTCCAGTAGCGGGCGGAAGAACGCGGCGGCGTTTTCCGGGTAGGCTTCACCTTTGAGCAGCAGTCGCTGCGCGGCAAAATCGAACTTCACCTCCGGCGTGGCGGCGGTGGCGGTCAGCTCAATCGGGGGCGTCAGTGTCGTATCAGTCATGGCAAAAGGTTGCCTTTAAGTGAAAGGCGGAGAGGTTGCCTGCCGCCAGTGGATGAATGCGATATTCCAGCGGTGCGCTGGTATCCCGCGCCATGGTCAGCAAACCGATGTTCGCGCCTTTGCTGGTCGTCGGCGCTTCTGCGCGCAGTCCTTGCTTCCAGGCATCGCGAATTTCCGCCTGCGTCATCGTACGCAGGACTTCGAGGTTGGTTTGCAACAGGGAAGAGGCTTCCGGCCCCACGAGGTTTGCGGTTTCGAGGTAATAGTGGGCGGTGTCCATATGGAAGCAGACAGAGCCAAAACGCAGCTCATCCTGACCGGTGCATAAAAAGCGCTCGTCGGAGGAGTAGCGCACAATGTTCTGCCCCATTTCGATAAACACCGAGAACAGTTTACGGCGCGTGACGGTGGAAGATTCGTGCTTATCGAGCCATGTGCGAATGACGTCGCCCAGCGAAACGATATGCTGCTGAGAAAAATAACCCGTATAAAACAGCTCAACGGCGTTTTGCCGTTGCAGGGTAAAAAGGGGTAACAGGACGGCTTCTTTGCCCTGCAGGTCGTTTATTTGCATGCTTTTATCTACCAGCGAAAACCAAACCATGTCATGTCGTCACGGGACGCCTGTTGCCCCTGCCAGCTTTTCAACGCCTTTAGCAGGGCGTCGGAAAGTCCGGACATCGGCAACGCGCGGTGTTGCGCCAACAATGACTGAATACGTTTCTTACCAAACATGATGTCGCGCGGGCCGCCGGGCTGGTCGGTCGCACCATCGGACACCAGCAAAAAAGTATCGCCACGTTGCAGGGGTGCCGAATAACGCTGCCACTGATAGTCCACGGGCGTATCGGTATAGCCGATGCCTTTGCGGCAACTCTCCAGCGCGACAACGTGATCGGCCTCTGCGCTGAGCATAAAGGCGTGCATACGGGCGCTGGCCCAGCTGACCTGTGCGTGATGGGTGTCGACATACAGAGCAATAGCGTCGCAACCGTCGTTCGACTGGCTGCGATCGGCGGAAGGGTGCACCTGGCTTAGCGTCTGTTTAATGTGTTGATTGATATGGCTAAGCAGTTGCTCTGGTGCCTCCGCCGGGGCCAGAGTGAGCGCTTTTTCCAGCGCCGAAGAGAAAATGAACGTCATAAATGCGCCGGGAACACCGTGGCCGGTACAGTCCGCCAGCACCATCAGCCAGCCATTTTCACTGCGCTGAAAGGCATAAATGTCTCCGCCGACGCAGTCGCGCGGATGCCAGTACAAACACCAGTCTTCCAGCGTTTGTTCAATAGTATTGCGCGAACGGCTCAGCATCGATTCCTGGATAATGCGCGCGTACTCAAGGCTTTGCATAATTTGCAAATGCTGTTTGGCCTGCAAATCCGAGACGGTGCGAATCAGGTCGATGCCCAGACCAATCCCGATGTACTGCCCCTGCTGGGTGAGAATAAAACCTTCCGTCACCGCTTTATCACCGGTTTCGATGACCCGTTCCGACAGGTACTCCAGACCGGCATCGGCATCGACGATCAGTGGGCTTTTATCCATAAAGGCGATGCAGCTTTTCTGATCGTAAAGTTCACGGAAAAAGGGGCGGCTCATCTGCGACAAAAAAATGTGGCGGTTAATCATGCCAATAGGACGATGGTTCTCCAGCACCGGCAGGCCAATCAACGCATTGTGTTCGTTAAACAGCGACATCACCTGCGCATTGTTATTGTCTGGCGTTACGTGCGGTACGGCGAGGCGCAAAATACCGGCGTTAAGCTGTCGGGATGAAAGCGGGATATCCATGTTCGGGCAGAACCTGATAATGAGAATATTCTTAGGTTAGGTCGGGTTTGTGACGGTTTGATTTCAGGTCAGTAAGCCGATGAATAACGGGAGATTATGGCTCTTTAAGCCAAATCTCAGCCAGATGCTCGGCCATTAAGGTGTGGGCAGAAAGATGCGTGAACGATCGCAGGTAATGAACGCCACACAGCTTTCGGATTGTGTTTTTCTGAACTGGCAAGCAGATTTATTGCTGGCGTTGTAGACGGAAATTGCCTTTTGAGGCAATTTCCTGTCAGTGTTACTATCGAGTCATGGAGGATCTCACGTGTTCAACGTGATTTTGCACGAGGACGTGCCTGCTGAGATTGCTTGCTTGTCGCCTGTGTTCAGAGCAAAACTTATTCGCTTGATTGATAAGTTACAAGCGAATGCGACGACCCTACGGGAACCAGATAGTCGGCATCTGTGTAATGGATTATTTGAGATTAGAACCATGGGAATTGATATAGCGAGAGGCCTGTATGCTTATCAGAAGGGAAAAAGAATCTATCTGCTAAGGGTCTTCATTAAGAAAACGCAGAAAACCCCTTCCGGTGAGATTGCGCTTGCGTTCGCAAGATTAGAGGAGATGTTAGCCTGTGAAAAAATCTAAAGGTGTCGCATGGGAAACGGTGCGGGCAGAGTTGATGTCTGATCCCGATGTTCAGGCGGCGTATGAGGCGGAGGAGCGGAAAATGCGTTTACAGGCGATGCTTGCGGAGTGGCGTCGCCATGCCGGGCTTACTCGGGCGCAGGTGGCTGAGCGTATGGGGGTGACGCCGCCGACTGTCTCGCGTATGGAAGCCAATGTGATTAAAGCGAGCCTTGAGACGTTGGCCCGGTACGCCAGAGCCTGTGGCATTAAACATCCTCAAATTACGCTTTAAACGCAGCCAGGCCGAATATAAGTAAAAAAAAGCCCGCACTTGTCAGGCGGGCAAAAAATACTGGAAGCAATGTGAGCAATGTCGTACCGAATACCTGAGTGTTTGACTCAACTATTCGGTAATGAGAAAGATAATCTTTATCATCTTAACAATCAACCCCGCATTGAGTGCGGGATCATGCACTTAATGTCTCCAGTGCCATAAACTCACCCCAGCTCACCTCATCAATGTGAATGCCTTCCTGCTGACGACGGGCATAAGCGCGCCGTTCCGGCTCTCCCGGGATCTGCACATCGCGGCCTTGCTGGTCGTTGCGCACCCAGTCCACCTGCGCCAGAAGTTCCTGCTGATAGTGCTCGCCTGCGCCCAAACGCTGCGGGTCAAACAGAATCGACAACATGTTGTTGATAATACCCGCGCGGGGAGGAATTTGATGGCTTTCCGTTTCGCCGCCGGTCAGCGCGGCACCGAGCAGGCTGCAAATCAGCGACAGCCCCGCACCTTTATGACCGCCAAAGGGCAGCAGTGCGCCACGGGGTTCGGTCATTAATACACCGGGATCGGTGGTCGGCTGGCCGTTGGCGTCTACCGCGCAGCCTTCAGGAATTGGCCGGCCTTCATTCCAGGCCACACGGGCTTTATTTCCGGCGATAGCGCTGGTGGCGAAATCCAGCACCACCGGCGGGCGGTTCTGTAACGGGATACCGACGCAAAAGGGATTGGTGCCAAGCCGGGGGCGCAGCCCCTCAAACGGCAACACCGCCGATGGGGCGGCGACGTTGGCAAAATGGATCGATACCAGCCCGGCGTCGGCGACCTGTTCCGCCCACGCGCCAATACGTCCAAGATGGTGTGAATTCGCCAGACCGACAATCGCCACGCCAAATTGCCGGACGCGCTCGATACCGGCCGTCATCGCCTGTTCGCCCAGCAACTGACCAAACCCGTGTTCGCCCTCAAAGGAGAGGATTGGCCCGGCGTCACGCACGGTTTTCAGTTCAGCATTGGCGTTAAGATCGCCTGCCAGAATCGCGCGGATATAGCGGGGCAGCAACGTCACACCATGGGAATCGTGGCCTTTTAACGAGGCTTCCACCAGGTTATCCGCAACTTTTTTCGCGATCTCCGGTGCGGTATTCACCCGCACCAGATGCTGTTGCAGCAATACGCGCAAATGTTGATGTGAAAATAGAGGCATAATCCCTGTACTCATAGAGGATAATAAAGAGGTGTTTTCGACTATAACGACGATATATTTGTTACATAACCATTAAAAATAACTATCCTTTGCCATTTATTGAATAATACCGCGAGGCAAAAACTATTTTTAATTTTCAACTAAGCATTGCTGATTAAATCATTTCCTTTTGCTTTCCCGCCAGCCAATCATTTTCTGCTGATAACAACGATATTCTGGGGACAGGCATGAACACATTAAACAGGACGCTTGCCGGGGCGCTGGCAATTTTTACATTAAGCGGCGTGAGCCATTCGGTATTTGCCGAAGGGAAAATCAGCATTGCGCAGCAGTTTGGCATTGGCTATTTAATTCTCGATGTGGTGCGCGACCAGCAACTGATCGAAAAAGAGGGGAAAAAAGCGGGGCTGGATATCACCGTCGACTGGCGCACCATATCCGGTGCCACCGGCATGAATGAAGCCCTGCTTTCCGGTGCGTTAGATGTTGCGTCAGCTGGCGTACCGCCGCTGCTGACGCTGTGGGACCGCACCAAAGGGAAGCAAAATGTCAAAGCCATTGCTTCGCTGGGATCGATGCCCAACTATTTATTGAGTAATAATCCGGCGGTAAAAAGCATTAAAGATTTGAGCGATAAAGATCGAATTGCCGTACCGGCTGCTGGCGTCGGTTTTCAGTCACGGACATTACAGATTGAAACCGCTAAATTATATGGTGACGCCGATTTTAAACGTTTTGATAAAATTAGCGTCAGCCTTCCGCACCCGGATGCCAGCGCGGCATTAATTGCCGGAGGGTCGGAAATTACCACCCATTTCTCCAGCCCGCCGTTTCAGTATCAGGCGCTGGAACATGATAATGTGCATAAAATTCTCAGCTCCTATGATGTCTTAGGCGGGCAGGCAACATTTAATGTGCTTTATACCACTGAGAAATTCCACGATGAGAATCCAAAAACCTATCAGGCATTTTATCGCGCGCTGAACGAAGCGGCGAAAATCATTAATGCCGACAAAAATGCAGCAGCGGAAACCTATATTCGCGTCGAAAAATCCCGCCTGCCATTACCGCTGGTGCAGAAAATTGTTAACGATCCCGAGATAAGCTTCACCGTCTCCCCGGAACGTACCGGCGTGTATGCCGAAAAGCTCCATGAACTGGGGGTACTGAAAAACAGAGCCAGCTCGTGGAAAGACTATTTCTTCAACGAGGCGTGGGAAAACCCAGGCAGTTAAGCGGCAACGCAGGAGACACCGATGACAATGCATCCGAGTGACGGCCCCTTGTTGCAGGTCAGCAACGTGAATATTGAATACCGAACGCGTGAGCGCCAGGTGCGCGCCACCCATGATGTCAGTTTTGATGTCTGGCCGGGCGATCGCTTTATCCTGCTTGGGCCGTCCGGTTGCGGGAAGTCGAGCCTGCTGAAGGCCGCTGGCGGTTTCCTCACGCCGCGCAGTGGGCAACTCTCGCTGGCGGGTTCGGTCATTACCTCCCCTGGCCCGGAACGGATGATGGTGTTTCAGGAGTTCGATCAGTTGCCGCCGTGGAAGACGGTACTGGAAAATGTGATGTTTCCGCTGCTGGCAAGTCGCAAGGCCAGCCGTGCGGAAGCCAAAGAAACCGCGTTGCATTTTCTGCATAAAGTGGGGCTGGCGGAGTTTGCTGATGTGATGCCGCATATGCTCTCCGGTGGCATGAAACAGCGTGTCGCCATTGCCCGCGCGCTGGCGATGAAACCGCGCATGCTATTGATGGATGAGCCTTTCGCGGCGCTGGATGCGCTCACCCGTCGCACCATGCAGGAAGAGTTGCTGGCGCTGTGGGAAGAGGCGCGTTTTACGCTGCTGTTTGTCACCCACTCAATTGAAGAGGCGCTGGTGGTCGGAAGCCGCATCCTGGTGCTTTCCCCGCACCCTGGCAGAGTCAGAGCGGAGATCAATTGCCATCAGTTTGGCCTGAATGATTTCGGCAGCGAGGCGTTCCAGCACGCCGCGCGCCATATCCACGATCTGTTGTTCCCGGCATCCGGGGCCAGCCCATCTCCTTTATCTGGTGAGGAACCCGCGTATGTCGCAGCCACCGTACATCCGTCCTGAATTTGAACGCGAACTACCGCCGCTGCGTAATGTGCCGGTCGAGACGCCGTTACCACTGGGTCAGCGCGTGTGGAATCAGGCGTGGTTACGTAAATCCCTGATCGTGTTGCTGGTGCTGGCGTTGTGGGAGGTGGCGGCGCGGGTGCAGCAAAATGACCTGATGCTGCCCGGTGTGCTGCAAACCTGGCATGCCTTTAGTGACGATATGCGCAATGGTGAGCTGCCCGCCAAAATCATCAATTCGTTGAGCACCTTATTGAAAGGTTATTTGATTGGCAGCCTGCTGGCGCTGTTTGCCAGCGCGCTGGCGGTCACCACCCGGTTTGGCCGGGATTTGCTCAGTACGCTGACAGCGATGCTCAACCCGCTGCCAGCCATTGCTCTGCTGCCGCTGGCGCTGTTGTGGTTCGGGTTAGGTAATGTGAGCCTGATTTTTGTGCTGGTGCATTCGGTGATGTGGCCGATTGCGCTGAATACCTGGTCCGGGTTTTGCGGCGTGCCGGAAACGTTGCGCATGGCCGGGCGCAATTATGGACTCAGCGGGCCGCGTTATGTGGTCACTATTCTTATCCCTGCGTCGTTGCCTGCCATTCTCTCCGGGCTGAAAATTGGCTGGGCATTTGCCTGGCGTACGCTGATTGCAGCAGAACTGGTGTTTGGCGCATCCAGCGGGGAAGGCGGTCTGGGCTGGTATATTTTCCAGAATCGCAATGAGCTGTTTACCGACCGCGTGTTCGCCGGGCTGGTCACGGTGATTGCCATCGGTTTACTGGTGGAGGGCGTGGTGTTTGCCAGCCTGGAAAAAGTGACCATCAAACGCTGGGGAATGCAGCGCTAGTGCCCGCCTCATACCCGCATCTGTTGCTGATTGCCCGGCGGCGTTAGGCTGTCCGGGCCAGCAACAGAGAGACAGACTGTCTAACGCGTTAGCCGCCATCCGGCAAAAAACAGACTTTTGCGCTGATGCTTTTGCCCACTTTAGTCAGTACTATCCTGAGTGCGGTGAAAACTGACAACGAGCGCATAATGACGATTTTCTGGTGTGTGGTTCCGATATTACTGCTGTTTTTTGGCAAGGCGTGGAGCTCATCGAAGATCCGCGAATATTACAGCCGTTCCCAACGGGCGCTGCAGGCTACCGTCGCCAGGGAAATGGATGAGCAGCAACCTTCCTGGATCACGGACGTTTCCCGTCGCGCTGAATTTACCGCCGGGCTGTGCGAGCTCAGCCTGAAAAAAGGGGTACCGGACTGGTTTCTGGAAAGCATTGCCGGTAATGAAGAGGGGATGCACTTTCTGACCCGCCATGCAGCGCTGATGGAGAGCTTTGGCGCGCCGTTTCGCGATCAGATACAGGCCGCCGCCGAACTGGTCGACGGTGCCTGGCAACGTTCGCAATCCCGGGGCTATTGACCGGCAGGCCGCCGGGCGAAACTGGCGGATAAACGATCCAACAGAATCGCCATCAACACCACCACCAACCCACTTTGTAGCCCCAGCCCCATCTCCAGTTGCTGAATACTGCTGAGAATGTCGTTACCCAGCCCTCCCGCACCGACCATGGAGGCGATAATCACCATCGACATGGCCATCATAATGGTCTGGTTCACCCCCGCCATAATGGCGGGCTGCGCCGCCGGAAGCTGCACCTTCCACAGCAATTGCCACGGTGTACAACCAAACGCGATACCGGCTTCGATACGCGCCGGATTTACCTGACGGATCCCCAAATCCGTTAAGCGCACCACCGGCGGCATGGAAAACAGAATGGTGGCGAAGATCCCCGGTGGCCGCCCGAGGCCAAACAGGATCGTCGCCGGGATCAGATACACAAATGCGGGCATGGTCTGCATAAAATCGAGCAACGTTCGCACCACGCTACCCACGGTGGCGCGTCGCGCGCTCCAGATCCCGAGCGGGATGCCCAACAACAGGCTGAAGAAGGTTGAGGAGAGGGTAAGCGCCAGCGTGATGGCGGCATGTTCGCTGTAACCGCTGTAAATAATGTACAGCGTGGCGAGCAGGGCAAACAGCGCGAACCCCTTGCCGATGCGCCAGCCGCCAATCACCACCGCCAGCACCACTAATCCCCAGGGCGACAGGCTGTTAATCAGTTGCTCAAGGCTGCCGGCAAACAGATCGATACCGGCGGCAATGCCGTCAAACAACCCCCCTGCATTTGCCAGCAAGGCGTGAATAGCATTGTCGATCTGCCGACTGAAATCTAATGGATAAGCCATGGTATTCCTTAACGCGCTGTCCAGATATCGGCGTAGTTTTCCGCCATTTGCCAGCGGGAGACATCCACGCCGGAGAAGAAGCGGCGCACATACGGTGTGGCAGGCGCGTTGATCAACATTTCCGGTTTGCCCACCTGCACCAGCTTGCCCTTTTCCATAATCGCGATGCGCGAACCCAGACGCAGCGCCTCTTCCATGTCATGGGTCACAAACACGATGGTGCGCTGCGATTCGGCCTGCAACATCAGCAGCAGCGACTGCATCTCGCGGCGGATAATGGGATCCAGCGCGGAAAAGGCCTCATCCATCAGCAAGACCGAAGGGTTCACCACCAACGCACGCGCCAGCCCCACGCGTTGTTGCATACCGCCGGAAAGCTGGTGCGGGTAGTGGTTCGCCACGTTGCCGAGCCCGACTTTTTCCAGCATCGCCTGCGCCCGGCTTTCCCGTGCTTCGCGGGGCACACCGGCCACTTCCAGACCGAAGGCAACGTTATCCAGCACCGTGCGTTCGTCGAACAAAGCGAAAGACTGGAACACCATCCCCATGTGCTCGCGACGCAGGGCAATTAACGCCTTCTCTGACAAACTGGCGAGTGTGCGACCTTGAAAGATCACGTCGCCGGAACTGGCCGGAATAAGATGGTTTAACGTGCGCAGCAGCGTGGATTTTCCGGAACCGGATAATCCCACAATAACAAAGATTTCACCGGCAAATATATGCAGATTAATATCCTGCAATGCGGTTACGGTGGCGCGTTTTTCCCAGCGGGAAAAAATACTTTTTCCACCTGAGGAATAATACTGTTTAGTGATTGAGCGTAGCTCAAATAGCGGCTGTGGCATAATGTTTACTTTATTTCAGGAGTGCTAATACACACTAGCGTAAAAGAATCAGGTGGAAAATTGATTTTAACTTTTCCAATATGCTTTTTACGCATTAGCTTATTTATATTACGCTAATGGTCGTTGCCTGCTCATGAAATCCCCATGCCTCATCTAATAACCACGCTTTTATTTTTTCCTGCTGAACCGATGCCGGTTTATTGCTGGCGAAAATAAGATAATAACCGCTCTCGGTACGCACCTGCGGGCCGCACTGGACCAGTTGCCGGTTCCGGATAAAGGGCGTAATCAGCGGTTGCCAGCCCAGCGCGATGCCCTGGCCTTCGAGGGCCGCCTGGATCACCAGCGAATAGGCGTTAAAGGTGCGCGACGCGCTGTGGCTCTGGCCATAAATCTGCTGCTGGTGAAACCAGTCTTCCCAGGTCATCCAGCGTTGTGGATGGGTCTCCGGCAGTTTTAACAACGGGTGCGACAGCAAGGCTTCCGCCCGGTTGTGCTGGCCCAGCGCCTGCTTAATCTCCGGGTTACACACCGGAAAAACAACCTCCGGGAACAGGCGCTGCGTCTGGGTTGCTGGCCAGTTTCCCTGACCAAAATAGATGGCCAGGTCCGCATTGCTGTCGCGAAAGTTGTAGTCATTCGGCGAGGTGGTGACCTGCACTTCCACGCCGGGGATCAGCGCCTGCAGGCGCTCCATTCGCGGCAGCAACCAGTAGCTGGCAAAACCCATATCGGTGTCGATACGCAGCACATTGCGCTTGCGGCGGGTGCGCTCCAGTTGCTCGCTGATATCATTCAAACTGCTGCGGACAATCAGGTACAGACTGTGGCCTGCTTCGGTTAACTGTACGCCGCGGTGGCGCCGCTCAAATAATGGCGCATTGAGCCGGCTTTCCAGCGTCTGAATACGCTGACTGACCGCCGGTTGGGAAAGTCCAAGCTCATTTCCGGCAGCGGTAAAATTGCCTAAGCGCGCCGCCGCTTCAAATACCACTAATGCCTGTAAAGGCGGAAGTTGTAATTTGTCTGCCATAAATCCACCTTATTTCATGATAAATAAATAACCCCTTCACAGGGCTAAATATGCGTGAGATAAACGTATCACGTTTTTCGTGAATATCTTATTGTTGGACGTCGCATGCTTATAAATAAACCGAATATCGTTATTCTGATGGCCGATCAGTTAACCGCCAGTGCCTTAAAAACGTATGGTAATAAGGTCAGTCTGACACCGAATATCGATAAATTAGCGGATGAAGGCGTAGTGTTTGAATCTGCCTATTGCAATAGCCCGCTTTGCGCACCGTCGCGCGCGGCACTGATGACCGGTCAATTTATTTCCCGCAACGCCGTCTATGATAATGCCGCCGAATTTCATGCCGATTCGCCCACGCTGTGTCACTACCTGCGTGAGCAGGGCTATCGCACCTGGCTTTCCGGCAAGATGCACTTCTGCGGTCCGGATCAACTGCATGGTTTTGATGAGCGCCTGACCACCGATATCTACCCGGCGGATTTTGGCTGGACGCCGGACTGGCAGCGTCCGGAGCGCCGCCTTGATTGGTACCACAACATGAGTTCGGTGCTGGAAGCCGGGGAGTGCGTGCGCACCAATCAGCTCGATTTTGATGATGAAGCGCTGTTTCTCGCGCGCCAGCGGCTGTATGACGCGGTCCGTCGCCCTGAGGAGCAGCCCTTTATGTTGCTGCTGTCGCTGACCCATCCGCACGATCCGTTTGCCATTCCCCGTCGCTACCTTGAGCGCGTTAACGATGCCGATGTCGATCTGCCGCAGACGCGCCGGGAAGATGTCGAAGACGATGCACATTCCGCGCGCTTGCGAGCCATGTATCAACTGGAAGAGGGGCTGCTCAGCGATGAGCATATCCGCCGTGCGCGGCACGCGTACTACGGGGCGCTGGCCTATGTGGATGATTGCTTTGGCGAGATGATAGCGACGTTGCAGGAGACTGGCCTGGCGGAAAACACCGTGGTGCTGGTGGTGGCCGATCATGGCGAAATGCTGGGCGAGCGCGATCTCTGGTACAAGATGACCTTCTTTGAAAACGCCGTACATATCCCTTTTATTGTGCATAACCCGGCGCGCTTTGCCCCCCGGCGTATTACGCAGAGCGTTTCGCTGGTGGACTTACTGCCGACGCTTATCGAACTGGCGAGTGGCGAAGAGGGCAATGCGCGGGCGATTGCCCCGCTGGACGGTCACAGCCTGGTGCCGCATTTGCGGGGGGAAACGGGGCCGGACGGCGTTTACAGCGAGTACCTTGCTGAAGGCGCGCTGGGGCCGATGCTGATGATCCGCCGCGGGCCGTGGAAATATGTCTATTCCTTTAGCGACGCGCCGCAGCTTTTCCATCTGCATAACGATCCCCATGAGCGCGTCAATCTGGCGGCAGAGAAGGCTTACCAGCAGGTTGCTGCGGCGTTTGCCGCCGAAGCCGATGCTCATTGGGATGTCGCCGGGTTGCGTGAACAGGTGCTGGCGAGCCAGCAGCGGCGGCTCTTTTTAACGCGTATTGCCGGGCAGCATGCTATTCCGGAATGGGACTTTCAGCCGCATCAGGCCGCATCGCAACGCTACATTCGCAATCATCAAACGCTGGATGAACAGGAAGCTTTTGCCCGTTATCCGCGTCCTTTAAAACAACCGGCAGGAAAATAACAATGAACAACACCGTGAGCAAACTCGTACTGCTGGCTTTGGCTGGCGGATTTTCACTGAGCAGCATCGCCGCAGATGACGCCCGCTGCGCGACCATCACCCAGTCCGATCCCGGCTGGACCGATATCGCCGCCACCAACGCGCTTTCCGGCGTGGTGCTGAACGCGCTGGGTTACCAGCAAAAAGTCCAGAACCTCTCTGTGGCGCTGGCCTTTCAGGGGCTGAAAACCGGCCAGGTGGATGTGTTCCTCGGCAACTGGATGCCAGCGCAGGAGCCGGTTATCAGCAAATTTACGGCCGATGGCGCGATTAAGGTGGTGGGGGCGAACCTGCCGGCGGCACGTTTTACACTGGCGGTACCGGATTATGTTGCTGCGGCGGGAGTGAAGGATTTCGCTGACCTGCAAAAGTACGCAGCGAAATTTAACCACACGATCTACGGCATCGCCCCTGGCGCACCCGCCAACCAGAACCTGAAGAAAATGATCGAGAAACAGGATTTTGGCCTGCAAGGCTGGCAACTGGTGGAGTCCAGCGAGAGCGGCATGCTGGCGCAGGTAACGCGTGCGGTCGAGCGTAAAGCGTGGATCGTATTTTTGGGCTGGGAGCCGCATGCGATGAACACGCATTTCAAACTGGCCTATCTTAGCGGCGGTGATGCGTACTTTGGCGCGAATTACGGCAGTGCAACGGTGAATACCGTCACACGCAACGATTTTGCCCGTGATTGCCCGAACGCCTGGCGTTTCTTCAGTCAGCTGAAATTTGATGTTGATGTAGAGAATGCGGTGATTGGCCGCGTGCTGGACAAGCAGGAAACGGCACAGGCCGCCGCGAAAGCGGAGCTGGCTAAGCGTCCTGAGCTGTTGAAATCCTGGCTCGAAGGCGTGACCACCCGCGACGGGCAGCCGGGACAACCTGCTGTTGAAAAAGCGCTGGGTCTGTAATTCCTCGTTATTCAGCGCCGGAGAGACGTTTGCCCGGCGCTTTCGCTTCGTGCTCACTCCCCCGCGACACCCGAAAAAGACAATAGTTCTTGCCTGACATAAAAGAATGCGTATAGTTCTCATTCTCTTTAGTGTTTGTGGACGCAGCAAGGAATTTTCCCGCAAAAACAGTAGGCGTAACCGCTTACAGGGACACTGAGAAGCAGTGGCGAGCTGCGCCGGGCTAAAACCTGCCTTCATCAAAAACGATCACGCTTCTTTATGTGTGACGCCGCGACTCGCCTGCCTTAACGACATTAACGGTAAAGGATCCTCCCGATGAAGATGAAAACGTCTGCGCTGGCACTGCTGGCGGCCATGGCGCTTGCCGGTTGCAGCGCGCATAACACCACGTCTGCCCAACCTGGCGTCGATGCGCCAAAACCCCCTGTTGCCGCGTCCGCGGTCAACGTGCAAAAACGCGATTTGGCGAGTGGTCTGTACGAAATGGCGCTCAGCCCGCAAGGCGACGCGCTGTATGTTTCCAGCGCGGAAGGGTTTAAAGATGTGCAGGGCGGTGTGGTCTACAAACTGGATCCGGCCACGCTGAAACCCCTCGGCGCGACCCATACCGATCTGAAAAACTTTGGTATGGTTATCTCTCCGGACGGCAAAACTGTCTATGTCACCAATTCGCTGGACGGCGGTGTGAGCGCCATTGATACCAGCAATGGCAAGGTGCTGTCCCGTACGCTGTTCCCGGAACGTAACGAAAAAGGTTTGCCGTACGGCGCGCGTGAAATTTTGCTGCATAACGGCAGTTTGTATATTGGCGCTGTCGCCGATCCGGCGCTGGTGTGGGTCGTTGACGCGAAAACCCTGAAGGTCAAAGCGCGTATTAAAAACGCGGGTAAATGGGTGACCGGTCTGCACTTCTCTGAGCAAACGCAGCGTCTGTATGTGGCGAACGGCGGTGGCGAAATCCTCGTGGTGAACCCGCGCAACAACCGTATCGAGCAGCGCTGGAAACCGCTCGGTGAGAAACCGGCTCTGCTGCTGAATATTGCCGAAGATAGCGAAACGGGTCGTCTGTTTGTGACCGACAATTCCAAAGCGAAAACTACGCTGGTGCTGGATATCCACAGCGGTAAGGTGCTGAAACAGATTGATGGTGATGCGCTGGCGGTGAAATTCAACCCGAAACGCCATGAGATTTACATCAGCCAGCGCGAGTCCGGCAAAGTGCTGAGCCTTGACGCGACCAGCTACGCGGTAAAACAGAGCTGGGATCTGCCGCCGCACCCGAACAGCCTGCTGCTCTCTGCCGACGGGCAGACGCTGTATGTCACCGTCAAACAGGCATTCAATAAAGATCACTCTACTAACGGGCCGGACAGCGTTGCCCGTATCTCCCTGAATCAGTAATTAACCCGGCCCGGCAACGGGCCGTTTTTCACACGTTTCGCGATGAGTCGATGATGAATAACAGCAACAAGACATACTCCCCTTTGCGCAAGACATTGCTTGCGCTGGCCATTGGCACTGCCGCGCACACCGTGCAGGCGGCAACCACTGAGGCCAACACCTCCCAAACGAAAGAAGACACCATTGTTGTTCAGTCGGCGAACAGCGATTTTAAACCTGGCGGTAGCGAACTGGTTCCGGCCTATCTGGACGGCCAGGTTGCACACGGCGGGCGTCTTGGCGTGCTGGGTGAACAAAAGGCGATGGATGTGCCGTTTAACGTCATTGGCTATACCTCGAAGCTGGTACAGGATCAGCAGGCGAAAACCGTTGCCGATGTGGTGAGCAACGATGCGGGCGTTCAGGTCGGACAGGGATACGGTAACTTTGCCGAAACCTACCGCATTCGCGGGTTCGAGCTGGATGGCGACGACATGATGATGGGCGGCCTGGCAGGGATTGTGCCGCGCCAGGTGGTGGACACCCAGATGCTGGAGCGTGTCGAAATCTTTAAAGGTTCGAATGCGCTGATGAACGGTTCAGCGTCATCCGGGGTCGGCGGGATGATCAACCTTGAGCCAAAACACGCGGAAGATACGCCGATAACCCGTGTCGGCGTGGATTATTCCACGCGTTCACAGCTGGGTGGTTCACTGGATCTCGGCCGTCGCTATGGTGATAACAACCAGTTTGGCGTGCGCATGAATCTGTTGCACCGCGAAGGCGATGCAACGGTAAAAGATGATCACCGTCGTACTACCGCCGCCTCGCTCGGTCTCGATTACCGTGGCGATCGTGTGCGCACATCGCTGGATCTTGGCTACCAGAAGAAGACCTTCCACGGTGGCGAAATGGGCGTCAACATCAGCGCGGTGGACTTTATTCCCTCTGTTCCGGACACGCGTAAAAATTACAGTCAGCAGTGGGCCTACAGCGATATCGAAAACGAATATGGCCTGGCCCGCGCGGAATACGACCTGACCAATGACTGGACGGCTTATGCCGCGTTTGGTGGTCAACATGCCCATGAAATGGGCACCTACGGCGCGCCGAAGTTATATAACGATCAAGGTGATGCGACCTTCAGCCGTCTCGATACTAACCGTATCAGCGACTCCTGGAGCGGCATGGGCGGCGTGCGCGGCACCTTTGACACCGGCTTCATCTCCCATAAAGTGAACCTGGGCTACTCTGCCAATATCAAACGGGAAAACATCGCCTGGCGGATGTCCGATTCGGCGACCAACCCGACGGTCAATCTTTACAACAGCTCAGCGGTGACAAAGCCGGATAACGCCTCGTTTGGCGGTAACTATTTTGATCCGCTCACCACCGCACGCTATCGTTCGCAGGGCTATACCCTGAGCGATACGCTGGGCGTACTGGATGACACCCTGCTGTTTACGGCAGGTACGCGTTACCAGAAATTGTGGGTGCGTAACTACAGCAATGCCACCGGGGCGGAAACCACCACCGCGCGTTACACCCAGCAACGCTGGATGCCAACTTACGGGATCGTCTATAAACCGTGGGAAACGGTGTCGTTCTACGCCAACCATACCGAAGCGCTGCAACCGGGCGGCGTGGCGCCGAAAACCGCTGCCAACAAGTATGAAAGTGTTGGCATCGCGCACTCGAAACAGAATGAAGTGGGGGTCAAAACGGACTTTGGTCGCATCGGCGGCACGCTGGCGCTGTTTGACATCAAAAAGCCGGTGGGTATCCAGGACAGCACCACCAATATTTATGCGCTGGATGGTGAACAGCGTAACCGTGGCGTCGAGCTGAATGTGTTCGGCGAGCCGGTGCTCGGGCTGCGTCTGAACGGCAGCGCTACCTGGCTGGATGCGGAACTGACCAAAACCAAAGATGGCACCAACCAGGGTAACCGGCCCATCGGTGTGGCGAAATTTTATGGCGTGCTCGGTGCGGAGTATGACATCAAACCGATTGACGGCCTGACCGCAACGGCGAAGGTGAACTATACCGGTTCGCAGTACGCCAACAATGCCAACACCAAAAAACTCGACAGCTATACTACGCTCGATCTGGGTATGCGTTACCGCATGCACCTGAATGAAGAGAAGAACGAAATGGTATGGCGCGTTGGCGTGGATAACGTCACCAACGAGAAATACTGGGCCAGCGTTGAAGACAACGGCACCTATATTTATCAGGGCGAAGCGCGGGCACTGAAAGTGTCGATGAGCTACGACTTCTAAGCCTGCGGGGTATTGCGCCGGATGGCGCTGCGCGTATCCGGCCTCGGCGGTCGCTGCATCAGGGGCGGGTGTTATACCCGCCTTTTTAAACTGTTGAGCACTTCCGTCATTCCTCGCGTGACCACTTTATCCTGGCGCATCACCAGCGCCAGTGTGCGCTGCAAAGGCGGCTGTAACGGCGTGACGCGTAAGCCCAGGCTGTCTTCCTCCGTTTGTACCGCGACGTCCGGCACGATGCTGTAACCCAGCCCGGCGCGCACCATGCGTTTGATGGCCTCAATACTGCCAAGCTCCATCACCGGCGCGGCATGCTCGCCATTGTCCACCAACCATTCATCAATCCGCTGGCGGGTGCTGCTGCCGGATTCAAACACAATAAGCGGTAATGCCTGCCGGGGCTGCCCCTCTGCGGTGATGGCGACAAAGGATTCGTTAAACAGCGGCGAAATGGCCAGGTTGCGACCGCTGGCTGGCATGGTCACCAGCCCGATATCCACCCGGTTCTCCTCAACCGCGCGGAGAATGTCGCTGGTGTTGCCGGTGCGAACGCCCACGGTCAGCAACGGAAAGTCTTCGCGCAACTGTTGCAGTACCGGAGGTAACAAGTGAATGCAGGTTGTTGCGCCTGTGCCAATCGTCACCTGACCGCTGATGGCCTGCTGGTAGACGGCAACGGACTGAACCGCCGTATTCACGGCATTCTCAATGTGCGCGCAGTGCGCAAGAAAGGTTTCGCCCGCCGCCGTCGGGCGGATACCGCGCCCGGAGCGCTCAATCAGGCGGGTTTGCAGCGCCTGCTCCAGTTGCCGTATTTGCAGGCTGACCGCCGGTTGCGAAATCCCCAGTACTTCCGCCGCACCGGTAAAACTTCCCCGGGCGATCACCAGCTTGTACGTGGCGAGTTGATCGAGGCTGAAATGGGACATCGCAAACTTTTCCTTATAGCGGTGATAAGTACGACCCGGTGCCTGTTTTGCCGCATTACAGGTAGCGTGGTGAACACGTCTGACGGGAGCTGGATTATGGACATTATTGAAGCACAAGAACACCACCTAAGCGCGATCACGCAAATTTACGCGCATCATGTGACCTTAGGCGTCGCCTCGTTTGAAACCGAGCCGCCGGCCAGGGCAGAAATGCGCCAACGGTTGGAGAAAATCCGTCATGCCGGGTTGCCGTGGTTTGTCGCCGTGCATGAAGGGCGTGTACGGGGCTATTGTTATCTTTCGCGCTACCGCGAACGCCATGCCTACCAGTACACGCTGGAAGATTCGGTCTATGTGGATGACACGTTCCGCCAGCAGGGTGCCGGGATTGCTTTACTGTCACAGGCGGTGGCGTGGGCGGAACAGCACGGTTACCGACAACTGATCGCCAACATTGGCAATAGCGAAAACGAAGGATCATTGCGGCTGCATGCGCGCGCCGGGTTTACCGTTATCGGCACGCTGAAAAGCGTGGGCATGAAGCACGGGCGCTGGCTGGATACGGTGTTGATGCAGCGCCCGTTAGGGGAGGGCGATAATACGTTGCCTCAGGCGGGCTAAGGCGAAACGGGCATTTTCAGTAACGCCGAGGGGGCGCGTTCGGCAAAATTTTCGCGTACCCAGTTAAGCGTTTTGCGCTGACCGGGAAACGCCAGCATCTGTTGCGCTTCGGCAAAAGTCGCCCAGTGGTATTCGCTGTGCTCATGGTTGAGGGTGATTTCACACCGCTCATCTACATAAGCGACAAAGACCGGAGCAAGGGTGATGGCATCCCGGTGGGCTTCATAAAATTGCTCGCAGCAGTCGGCGGAATAGAGCTCGGTAAGCTGCAAGCCGGTTTCTTCCTGTGCTTCGCGCAATGCGGTTTGCCAGGCGGTTTCATGGTGCTCAATGCCGCCGGCAATTTGACACCACTGGCCGTTGAGCATCTTGCCGCTGCGTTTTAGCAGCAGGACGCGCCATTCATCCGCGGATTTGCGCAGCACAAAAAGTGAAACGGAAAAAGAACGTATCGGGATTTCCTTACTCATTGTTTTCTCCTCATTGATGCCATAAAGCAGCAGTATATGCGGTGGCTAACCGGTTGTCGTTCCCCGGAATTTGCGCGCTTTATTTGAATGATTCACAACAATTAAACAGCAGATCGGTTACACTCGCGGCACAGAAATGCCACATGACAGGAGGTTTCTATGCTGGAAAAATTGCGTACCCGTGAGGGGAAAAAATTCATCGTTGCGGTCGTTATCGTCTTTCTGATTGCGGTGAGCGTCATTTCGAAAGTGACCTTCCAGGGGGTGGAAGATCAGTACAATCTGCCGATGGAGCAGTGGACGACCTCGATGTTTATTATGCAGGGCGCCTGGGTCGCCATTTACAGTCTGATGTTCACCATTATCGGTTCGCTGCCGTTTGGTTTTTACTTCCTTGGTCCAAAAGACGATCGCGGTTAAGTTTTCTTCAGCCCTGGCGATATGTCAGGGCTGTTTGCCCAATCACATTCGCTGAAAATAGTTATCCTCAGACAGGGCAGGATAAAATTCTGTTTTAACTCTCAGAGTCCGATAAGTTAACTCTCGCTACATTCTCCGTCGATATAGGATACATGCGGAACGCTGCCAGTACGCTTTTTTACGCCTTCATAACACTTAATTTAACAATTAAAGATCAAAAAATAAGCGCCGATAGAACTTCTATCAGGGAGATCGTGCTGAAAGGAACATTGATGACGTAAGAGGCTGACTCCAGGAGAGCCGTAATGGCCAGAGAATTCGTGACGAAAAAAATGAGCACCCGCGCACAAATGCTGCTGACGGGCGCCATCACCATCACACTTGGTTTTGTTGTAACCATTGGGGTTCTGAGCTGGCAGTCCAGCAGTGAACAAAAAAGTCTCGCCGAACACTATCTGCAACAGATTGCGCAAAGTGAAGCACTGAAAATCCAACAACAACTGAGCTATGCCCGCGATGTGGCGCATAACCTCGGTCACAGCATGATTGCCCTTCCGGAAGCAGGCATTACCGACCGTAAAGTGGCGGACAAACTGCTGGAATCCGCACTGCATGACAATCCTGACTACCTTTCTGTATCGGTTATTTTCGAAGAAAACGCCTACGACGGACGGGATGCGGAATTCGCCGATAAACCGGATCAGGCGCCAAAAGGGCGCTATGCCTTCTTTGTCGATCATGGCCAGTCCGGCAATTACAACTTGCATCCGCTGACCTCGATCTTTACGCCAGGCCAGGGAGATTACTACCTGCTGCCGCAGAAGAGTCAAAAAGATACGCTGATTGAACCCTATAGCTATGCCTATAACGGTGTGCCGACCCTGTTAACCTCTGTCGCCGCGCCGATCATCAGAGATGGCAAGCTGCATGCGGTGGTGACGTCCGATATTTCGCTGGCCTCTTTGCAGCAGAAAGTGAACGAGATTAAACCGTGGGAAGGGGGCGGCTATGCGGTGCTGCTCTCGACGGCCGGTAAAGTCATTTCCTATCCGGATAAGAAACTGACCAGTAAGCCATACCCCGGTAAGACCAATAACTACAGCAGCGAAGTGGTGGAACAGGACGATCCTGTCCTCGGGGAAAAAACGTTAATCACCTGGCAACCTGTTTCGCTGGGCGAGGGGACGGACAGCTGGTATCTGGGGGTGGTGGCGCCGGTCAGTCAGGTCATGGCGGCGGCGAACCGTCAACTGATGAATGCCATTATTCTCGGCGTGATCAGCATCCTGTTGGTCAGTGCGTTGCTGGGGCTGGTCTTTAGCCGCAAAGTGCTTAAACCGATCGGCGGTGAGCCGGTGGAAGGGGCCAACATTGCGCTGGCGGTTGCTGACGGCAAGCTTGATAACGTCATCGATGTTAAACCGGGCGACCGCAGCAGCCTGTTCTATGCGCTACATACCATGCAGGATCAACTGCGGAGTATTGTCGGGAAAATTAAAGACGCCAGCGATTCAGTGCGCCAGGGGGCGGGCGAGATTGTCAGCGGTAATATCAACCTCTCTTCACGCACCGAGCAGCAAGCTGCGGCGCTGGAGCAGACGGCAGCCAGCATGGAGCAGTTCAGCGCCACGGTGAAACATAACGCCGAAAACGCGCACAATGCGACGGCGCTCACCGCTAACGCCACGAAAATCGCCAGTCGCGGTGAAGCGCTGGTCGGTCAGGTGGTGGATACCATGGCGCAAATCGACGACAGTGCGAAGAAAATCGGCGACATCACAGCGATCATTAACAGCATTGCTTTCCAGACCAATATCCTGGCGCTTAACGCCGCCGTTGAAGCGGCGCGTGCCGGTGAGCAGGGCCGTGGGTTTGCGGTGGTGGCGTCCGAAGTGCGCAACCTGGCGCAGCGCAGCGCCGATGCGGTGAAAGATATCGGCGCGCTGATTGAGGAGTCCAGCAAGCGGGTGGAAACCGGGGTGCAACTGGTGAACGATGCCGGTAAAACCATGCAGGAGATGACGCAGGCGGTGAACTCCGTGCAGTCGATCATCAGCGAGATCGTGAGCGCCTCGGATGAGCAAGCAAAAGGCATCGGTCAGGTCACTATCGCGGTGAACGAGATGGATGGCGTAACGCAGCAGAACGCCTCCCTGGTTCAGCAGATGACCGCCGCGGCGACGTCGCTGGAAGAACAGGCCGAACAACTGGCGCAGAGCGTGCAGCAGTTCCGCTTGCAAGAGTAACGCCGTGCAGGGAGTCCGGATTACCGGGCTCCCTGTTGTTCATTATTCGGCGACCAGTTCGATCCTGTTGCCATCCGGGTCGGTGATCACCGCTTCATAGAACCCGTCGCCTGTCCAACGGGCCGGGCTTGCCAGTCGTCCCTGCTGATGGGCTTTTTGCGCCATCTTATCCACCTGTTCAACATTGCCCACGGCGATAGCGATATGCGCCCAGCCGACGCATTCCGGGTTGGCCGGGGCGTCCGCCAGTTCAGGCAGCGCCATCAGTTCGATGGTGGGCCCGTGCGCCAGCGAGATAAAGTAGGATTCGAAACCTGCCCGGTTTTTACTGACGTATTTCTCGTTACTGGCGGCGGAAAAAAAGTCGCGCCAGAATGTGCGCTGCGCTTCGATATGGCGCGTCCAGAGCGCCACGTGTGCAATGTTCAAGGTCTGCCTCCCAAACGTGATAACAACGGTGACAAAGGTTACGAGATGACCGCACTCTGTGTGCGCGGTTTTGCTCATTAATGTTCATTTATGGCTATTTATAGTAGATTTTTATTGCTCGGTTGTGCAGGTTTTATTGGCTGACACCGGCCTGAATCCCGCAGCGGTTCGCTTGCACGTTAACGTCAGGGGCGGATTTTCTCTGCCGCGTGAAGGGGCGGCTGCGCCATTTCTTGCCAGCCCTGACCTGAGATGTTAAAAGGTGCCCCTTCAATAAAAAACAAAGGGGAAGGACGTGAAAAACGCGTCTCAGGCAGCGGGGAATATCACCGATGCCGCGTCGGAAGCAGGGCCGACACTACAACGGGGTTTGAAGAATCGTCATATTCAGTTAATTGCGCTGGGCGGCGCGATTGGCACCGGGTTATTTCTTGGCATTGGCCCGGCTATTCAGATGGCCGGACCGGCAGTGTTGTTGGGCTATGGCATTGCCGGCATTATCGCTTTTCTGATTATGCGCCAGCTTGGCGAAATGGTGGTGGAAGAGCCGGTATCCGGTTCGTTTTCCCATTTTGCGTTCAAATATTGGGGTCCGTTCGCCGGTTTCCTTTCCGGCTGGAACTACTGGGCGATGTTTGTGCTGGTGGGCATGGCGGAGCTGACCGCCGCCGGGATCTATATGCAGTACTGGTTCCCGGATGTGCCGACCTGGATCTGGGCTGCGGCTTTCTTTGTCATCATCAATGCGGTTAACCTGGTTAACGTGCGCCTGTATGGCGAAACGGAGTTCTGGTTTGCGCTGATCAAAGTGCTGGCGATCATCGGCATGATCGGCTTTGGCCTGTGGATGCTGTTCTCCGGCCACGGCGGCGAGCGCGCCAGCGTTGATAACCTCTGGCGCTATAACGGCTTCTTTGCCACCGGCTGGCACGGTTTGATCCTGTCGCTGGCGGTGATTATGTTCTCCTTCGGCGGGCTTGAGCTGATCGGTATTACTGCCGCCGAAGCCAGCGAGCCGCATACCACCATTCCGAAAGCGGTCAACCAGGTGGTGTACCGTATTCTGCTGTTTTACATCGGTTCGCTGGTGGTGCTGCTGGCGCTCTATCCGTGGATTGACGTCAAAGCGAATAGTAGTCCATTTGTGATGATTTTTCACGATCTGGACAGCAATCTGGTGGCATCGGCGCTGAACTTTGTCATTCTTGTGGCATCGCTGTCGGTATATAACAGCGGTGTTTACTCCAACAGCCGCATGCTGTTTGGCCTCTCGGTGCAGGGGAATGCTCCTGCGTTTCTGACGCGCGTGAGCCGTCGCGGTGTGCCGGTGAATTCCCTGTTTCTCTCTGGCGCTATCACCTCATTAGTGGTGCTGGTGAACTACCTGCTGCCGCAGAAAGCGTTTGGTATGCTGATGGCGCTGGTGGTGGCGACGCTGCTGCTGAACTGGATCATGATCTCGCTGGCGCACCTGAAGTTCCGTGCCGCCATGCGGCGCAAAGGGCGCGACCCGCAGTTTAAAGCGCTGCTCTTTCCGGCGGGTAACTATCTGTGCATCGGTTTTATGCTGCTGATCCTGGTGCTGATGTACACCATAGACGATATGCGCTTGTCGGCGGTGCTGTTGCCGCTGTGGATCCTGTTTCTGTTCGCGGCCTTTAAACTGCTGCGTCGTTCAGGGCCTCGCGCGTAATCCTCTCCATTCCCGCCTCACCGGCGGGAATTTTCTACGCCAGCGCCTGACTTTTCAGGCATGATGCAGCAATGATGTCGCCAGCCGTTCGCGCTGGCGTTTTTATGGCTCCAGGAGTTTTGCCATGACCCGGCAACGACAAGCCGACCTGTTACTGGTTCTCACTACCCTTATCGCCGCCTGTGGCTGGATTTTTTCGCGCGAGGCGATTTCCGGCATGCCGGTGTTTGCTTTTCTCGGCCTGCGTTTTTTTGGCGCAGCGCTGGTGCTGCTGCCTTTCTGCCTCAGACAACGCATTCCGCTGGCGAAACTGCGCCAGGTGCTGATCAGCGGTTTCTGGATGGCGCTTAACCTCTGCTTGTGGATTTGGTCGGTGTCGACCACGCCATCGCTGGGCGAGGGGGCATTTATCATGAGCCTGTCAATGCTGTTTGTGCCGCTGGTGGCGTGGGCGATGATGAATACCCGTCCCGCGCGAGCGTACTGGGAGTGTTTGCCGGTGGCGATTATCGGCCTTGCGCTGCTTAGCTTGCATACACCGATTACGTTTCACCCCAGTCAGGGCTGGTTCCTGCTCACCGCGTTCGTGCAGTCAATTAACTTCTGTTACACCAGTCGCTGTGCCAGAGAAGTGCCGTTGCTGCCGCTGACCGCTGTGCAACTGGCGGTAACCGGCATCGCCGGGTTACTGATTTCTGCGCTGTTTGAGACGTGGACACAACCGTTTACTGCCACGACCGGGATGTGGCTGGTGGCGAGTATTTTTATTGCCACCAGTCTGCGTTTTGCCCTGCAATTGCAGGGGCAAAAATACGCTGCCGTCGCCAGCGCCGCCATCATTATGGTGCTGGAGCCGCTGTTGACGGTCATTGCCGCATCCTTGTGGTACGGCGAGCGCTTGCCGCTGCAAAAAATCGTCGGCGGGGTGTTGATCCTGTTGGCGCAAATTTGGTTCCGCTGGCGCATGGTCGCTCGGCTGCCGTCAAAGATGTAGTGTGCCCGTCAGGACGGTATGCGCTGCGCCAGTCATCAGCACGCGGCCATTCGCTGTCTGCTCCAGCGCCAGAACACTGCCGCCGGGTTGCCGGAAAAAGGACGCGCACTGAACGCGTCCACCTGGTAGATATCGAGTTTCACTGTGTGCTCCCTTTAATAACAACGAGATAACATTATCCTGTTTTCAGGGGAGCGGGTCGTTATGAGTTTGCCGGGCAGCGGGATGCTAACTGCTGACGCGCGCTAAACGCCGCCGCAGCAAGGAGTAGCATCATGACCACTTCGGTGGCCAGAAAACCGCTCAGCGCGGTGCTGTAATTGCCGTGCGACTGCCCGACAAGGTGCAAAAACAACCCACCGAGCAGCGCAGGCCCAAGCCCTAACGTCGCCTGCTGCAATGTGCTGAGCAGAGCGCTGCCTGCGCCGGCGTCACTGGCGGTGATATCGCGCATACCAATGCGATAGAAACTGTTCACAATCAGCGCCTGGCCATAACCAATCAACGCCGTGGAGGGGGCCAGTGCCAGTGCGCCCACCCGTTGGCCGGAAAGCTGCAAGGTTGCGATCAGCGCCAGTAACCCGGCGACCTGGATGGTTAACCCGGTGAGCAGAATCGTTCGCGTGCTGTAACGCGCAATCAGTTTGGGGGCATACCAGGCCGAGACAAAATAGGCGATGCCAAGGGCAACAAAACTGTTGCCGGATTGCGATGGCGTCATCCCCATGCCGGCCTGCAAGGTGAGCGCCATGCAAAACATAAACCCGGACCAGGCGCTAAAGAAGAGCAGGGCAATCAATAAACCAAAACGGATGCTGTGCAGCTTTAGCAGTCGCGGCGGCAGCAGCGGCGTCAGGCCTGCGCGTTGTTGTTGCAGTGCGCTGGCGCGCATCCACACAGCCAGCGGGAAAAGCGCCAGCAACGCTGCCTGCGTTGGCCACGGCCAGTGCAGCTCCGGACCGAGCGCCAGCGGGAACAGCAGACAGCAGAGGATCAGCGCAAGGGCGATCGTGCCATGCCAGTCGATACGCGTGCGCGTTTCACTGTGGGTTTCCGGAATATAATGACGGCTGAGCGCCAGCACCAACAGGCAAATCGGCACATTGATAAAAAAGGCGTTGCGCCAGCCCAGCCCGGCGATATCCGCCGAAACCAGCCAGCCGCCGCCCATCTGGCCGATAATAAAAGCGACGCCGCCAATGCCGCCGTACAGGCTGATGGCGCGGGCATGCGCGGTGCCTTTTAGCGTGACATGGAGGGTGGCGAGGATCTGCGGCACGATCAGCGCCGCGCCCATGCCTTGCAGCGTGCGTGCCGCCAGCAGCGCAGAGACGGAATTTGCCAGCCCGCATAACAGAGACGCAATGCCGAACAGCGTCACGCCCCACAAGAACACGCGCCTGCGCCCGAGGTTGTCGCCCAGTTTGCTCCCCATTGCCAGACAAACGGCAAAGGCTACGCCATACAGCGCCACAATCAGTGCTAACTGGGTGGCAGAGGTATGCAGCGACAGCGTAATGGAGTCGAGCGCCACGTTGGTGATGGAGGTATCGATAAGCGGCAGCATCTGCCCTGTTAACAACAGGATCAGGCCTGCCCGGCCAGGTGAAACAGCAGACGTATTCATGGTAACTCCATTGCGTCATTCATCAGATGGACGTAGCATCGCTGATTGAATAAACGGGTACCAGTTCTTGCCCATACTGGTACTGGCACTACCATGCTGGAGGTGTTTATGACGTTAATGGCGGAACGGCAACCCGTACTGACGGTTCAGGAAGAGAACCGTAAACAACTTGGTGCTTTTCTGCGTGCGCGCCGGGAAAGTCTGGATCCGCAGCGGCTGGGATTGCCGCGTAGCGGGCGTCGGCGCACGCCGGGCCTGCGTCGTGAAGAGGTGGCGTTACTGGCGGATGTGGGCGTGACCTGGTACACCTGGCTGGAGCAGGGCAGAGAGATGAACCCTTCCGCCGGTGTCTTGCAGGCGGTCGCCAGCGCCTTGCAGTGCTCGCCGACTGAAACGCGGCATCTGTTTTTACTGGCAGGACTGACGCCGGCAGAGACGCTCAATGCGCCACAGTGTGAAGGGATCAGCGAAGGGACGCGTCGTTTGCTGGACAGCCTGTTGCCACAGCCTGCCAGTATTCAGAAAACCAATTTTGATATTGTGGCGTGGAACGTCGCTTTTGAGCGCCTGATGGGCGTGAATTTTGGCGAGATGGCGGAAGAAGACCGCAACTGCATTTACCTCTATCTGACCCATCCGCAGTGGCGCAGCCGTCTGGGTCAGCATGAAAGCGTGTTACAAACCTTTGTCGCCTATTTTCGCGCAGCAATGGCGGAACACCGTGGCGACCCGGTGTGGGAAGCCAAACTGGCGCGCTATTGCGCCGCTTCCGCCGAGTTTGAATCCATGTGGCGCAACTATCTGGATGTACGCGGGGTGGAAAATAAAGTGAAGCAGTTTATTCATCCGCAGCTGGGTGAATTTACGCTACAGCAGATGTACTGGTTCTCTGCGCCGCGTAATGGCTCGCGCCTTCTGGTCTACCTGCCGGTGGATGAACAGGGCGAACACGCGTTGAAATGGCTGGCGGAAAACGCTTAAGGGCGCAGGCGTTTTTGATCTTTACGCGGTAGCCCGTCCACCACGCGATCCCACGAGGCCTGAATCAGCGAAGCGAGCAGCGATTCGTCGATCTCCTCGCCGGCAAACACCGAAATCCAGTGTTTCTTGTTCATGTGGTACCCCGGCTCGATGCTGGGGTAGATTTGCTGATTGAGCAGCGACATTTGCGGCTCCGCCTTCATGGTCACCATGGGTCTGCCATGGGCGGTGGTGGTCATCATAAAAATCTTACCGCACACTTTGAACACATCGTGCTCCGGGCCGAAAGGCCAGCAGTGCTCGGTAAAGGGCAACGCCAGCGCAAGACGATGGGCGCTGGCTTGCAGGGTTTTACTGTCCATCTTTTTCCTCTGACGCCAGTGCGCGCCACATGGCATCAAAACCGAGGCGTTTGATCTCTTTCATGCGGGAAGGATCGCGGCCGGCAAAGGTAATGGTGGTATCCGCCATCGACAGGAAGATGGCGTCGCCAAAGGGAGCAAATTCCCCGTCTAAAAAGATGGGCAGCACCGAGCGATGGCAAAGTTCATGGAGTTCCGGGAAGATGTCCGTCACCTGTTGTTTGGTTTCCGGGGTGAGTTTTTCGCTCACCGAGATCTGGCGTACCGCCTGGTGCCCGCAAGGGTGGCGAATGCCCCAGTCGATGTAACTGTTCCAGATAGAGTAGGTATGCTCTTTCGGATCGCTAATGGTGCGATCGAGGTTGTCGAGCATGGTGCCGCAGAGATCGGTTTTCAGGTGCAGGTAAAGCGCATTCAGCAAATCGTCCTTGGTGGCGAAGTAGCGAAACAGCGTGCCTTCAGCGACGCCCGCATTACGGGCTATTAACGCGGTTGAAGCCGCGATCCCTGACTCTGCAATCGCTTTGGTTGCCGCTTCCAGTAACGCCAGTTTTTTGTCTTCACTCTTTGGACGAGCCACTCCACTTTTCCTCACACGCTGTAAAAACCACGATTGAAACACGCCCTCTGTAACGCTGCAACGTCGAATGTCAAATAAAAAAATCATCTTGACGGTTTATTGCTCCTCTCTATAATGAGTGCTTACTCACTCATAATCAAGTTTAACCAGCGTCGTATCCAGGGAAAGGATCGATTTTGTCGGGTCAGGATATGAAGCGTCTTATTCTCAGCGTGGTTCTTGTTATGCTCGTTGCGTCCGCCGCAAGTTTACCGTTTGTTCTGAATGCCGGTTTTGGTCAGTTGCCGCAGGGTGAGCAACTGACGGAAGTCGAAAAATCACCGAACTACCACGATGGCAAATTCCAGAATACGTTGCCTACGCCGGGGTTTACCGGAAAGAAAAATATGCTGGCCGCGTGGTGGGACTTTTTAGTGACCAAACGCGAAAACGCGCGCCCGCAACAACCGTTGCCGATGGTGCACACCGATCTTGCCAGTCTGCCGTTGGCAGAAGATACCCTGGTGTGGATGGGGCACTCCTCCTGGTACCTGCAACTGGCGGGTAAACGCATTCTTATCGATCCGATTCTGAGCGACTATGCCGCACCGTTTTCATTCCTCAATAAAGCGTTTGCAGGCAATGAAGCATGGACGGCGCAAAGCATGCCGGAAATCGATCTGCTGATTATTTCTCATGACCATTACGACCATCTGGATTACGCCACCATCAAAGCGCTGATGCCCAAAATTAAGCGCGTGGTGACGCCGCTTGGCGTGGGTTCGCACCTGCGTTACTGGGGGATGGACCCGGCGATTATTGAGGAGGCGGACTGGCAGCAGAAAGTGGCCATCAGCGATGAACTCGCCGTGCATGTGCTGCCCGCGCGGCATTTTTCCGGACGCGGTCTGAAGCGTAACCAGACGCTGTGGGCGAGCTTTATGTTTGTGACGCCGGAACGCAAGGTCTACTACAGCGGTGATACCGGCTATGGCCCGCATTTTAAAGCCATAGGCGAACAATTTGGCGCAGTGGACGTCGCCATTATGGAAAACGGCCAGTATGACGAGGACTGGAAGTACATACATATGATGCCGGAAGAGGCTGCGCAAGCGGCGCAGGAGCTGAATGCACGTGCGGTTCTGCCGGGCCACGCGGGGCGTTTTGTGTTGGCAAAACATACCTGGGATGATCCTTACAAACGGCTGGCGGCAGCGAGCCTTGGCAAAAGTTATCGCTTACTGACACCGAGACTGGGCGAGCCTGTGTTTGCGGCTGACAGCGCGCAACGCTTCCGCGCCTGGTGGGAATAAACCCGTTTACTAATCGAAGAGCAGAGGGGGAGCGCAGTATGACTATTTCCGCTCAGGTTATCGACACTATCGTCGAGTGGATCGACGACAATCTCCATCAACCATTGCGTATTGATGATATTGCAGCGCATGCGGGCTATTCCAAATGGCATCTGCAGCGGCTTTTCTTGCAGTACAAAGGGGAGAGTTTGGGGCGCTATATCCGCGAGCGTAAACTTTCGCTCGCAGCGCGGGATCTCCGCGATACCGATCAGAGGGTTTACGACATTTGCCTGAAATATGGCTTTGATTCGCAGCAAACCTTCACGCGTATTTTTACCCGCACGTTCAATCAGCCGCCGGGAGCTTACCGGCGGGAGAATCATCAGCACACGCACTGATGGTCAGTGACATAAAAAACCGGCATTGTGAGCCGGTTTTTTTTACTCCTGCACGGTTTGTGCAATACCCAGCCGGTTTAAGAAACCGCAAATGCCTTCACGCGCCAGTAATAGCGCGAGCTGGTGCTGCTCGTCGGGGGTCATATTGTGCAAGACCTTCACAATTTCCTGCAGAGGAGTGCTCTCTGCTGCGCCATACGGCACGGAAGGCTCGGCGATGGAATAGGATGTGGTTCGCTGGCGCATGGTGGGTGTTTTCATAATAAAGCTGCGCACATCTTTGTTGATGTGAATAAGTCTGGCGCGTCCGCCTTTAACACCGGGTAAATTTTCGGTTTGCCAACCCTGTTCACGGATCCAGCGATTCACAGTCTGCTTTGCGACGCCGATAAAATCCGCTAACTCTTCGGTGGTCATTTTGCTGGCTAGTTTCATCATTTTATTTCTGATCGCGGATACCCAGGCGTTGCAATAACCCGGTAATGCCGTCACGTATTAACAGAGAGGAGAATTGCTTTTGCTCGGTGTCGGTCATCTCTTTCACCAGCGTGGTCAGCAACATTTCGAGGGATGTGTCGTGCGACATGGCGCTGGAAAGGGTGTGTTCTTCCGGG
Organism: Kosakonia sp. N21; assembly: GCF_050587465.1. Lineage (NCBI taxonomy): Bacteria > Pseudomonadati > Pseudomonadota > Gammaproteobacteria > Enterobacterales > Enterobacteriaceae > Kosakonia > Kosakonia sp. N21. The sequence continues at coordinate 243,585 of NZ_JBOBHR010000001.1, forward strand.
CGCTGGGCACTGAGAATAAAAGCGCGAACCTGTTCGTTCACATGGACCAGGCGGGCTTTTCCGCCTTGTACGCCGGGTTTGGGCGATGTTACCCATCCCTCTTTGCGCACCCATTTATTGATTGTCTGGCGGCTGTAGCCGGTGAGGCTTGCCAACTCGTCTGGGGTCATTCGTTCCTTGAGCATGTAATTCCCGAGTGGTTGTAAGGGTAATTAATGACTTATGTTATAGCACCATTTAACGTGAAAATGTGACAGGTTTAACTACTGGTTGCGACCATGCGCGCAATGTCTTTCATTTGCATGCTTTTTCAGCGATTGAATAAGGCGAAGAGATTTTGCCGTTGACACCTGGCAAGGGAATTCATATTATGCCGCCCGTCAACACGACACGCTTTACGCAATGGGGCTATAGCTCAGCTGGGAGAGCGCTTGCATGGCATGCAAGAGGTCAGCGGTTCGATCCCGCTTAGCTCCACCAAACTCCGCACCCAACGGATTTGGCGCGTAAAGAAACATTGTGGGGCTATAGCTCAGCTGGGAGAGCGCTTGCATGGCATGCAAGAGGTCAGCGGTTCGATCCCGCTTAGCTCCACCAAAATCTTAAACCCTCGCGTTTACGCGGGGGTTTTTCGTTTCTGACCGTCTGAAAATCGCATTCATACTGTGGTAACAAATCTTAGGTTGTTAACCTCAGAAAACACTAAGAGTGTTTATTAGCCAGGTAACTTGATTCATAAAAAGAATGAATCTATTATCCGGCTACTTACTATTTCCCCGGTCAGGAGTTTGCACATCATTTTAATGAAGAATAGAAATTACAGTTGTGTGCGAAAATTCCTGTTGGCATTAATCCTTTGTCTTATCGCCGTCCCTGTTTCCCGTATTATTTCGCCGCGAACGATGGTGAATGCCAGTGATATTTATCTGGCCTGGTTGCCATTAAGCGTTATGCTGGCCATTATTTTACTCTTTGGGCGGCACGGTATTGTGCCTGTTATTCTCGGTTTCGCATTGATAAACGAGAGCTTTCTGCATTTACCCGCTGTAGAGGCGGCAGTGCTGCTATTTTGCCAGATATTCTCTGTGCTGCTGGCCTGCGCGGTCGTCCGCTGGCGGCTCGGTTCGCGCTGGCGTCATGGCATTCCCAATAAAGATATGGGGATTCGTATTTTATGGCTGGGATTTATTGCCCCACTCGGCATAAAGTGCTCGATGTATATTGCGGGTATCTGGTTTAACTATCCAATTCATTTGTCGGGATTTTTTAATTCCGGCTCCGTTATTTATTCTATTATTGATATTCAGAGCCTTATTGTTGCGTCGCTAATATTCACCATGATTATATATTTTCCACTAAGGATGATGATTAATCCCCGGTTTTTTCGCACATTCTGGCGACGTAGTATTAAACCCTGGCTCTGTGCAGAGAAGCGTCTGTTTACCCTTTTCTGGATTGCAACGCTGATCGCAATGGTCATTACCCTCTGTCTTTCTTATAAATCAAATTATATTGCCGGCTACCTGGTGCCGGTTCTTTTTATTCTCTTTACGTTTGGCATCAGCAGGTTAAGTTATCCGCTTCTGATGTTGAGCTGGGGATGCGCCGCGTTCGCGTTGATGGTCTATAACGACAGCTTTCTGCACGGCGTACGTTCCGATTATTCGCTGGCGTTCGTGATGTCGGTACTGATTTGTTTCACCATTTCTCTGCTGTATATGATGCGGATTTATACCCGTAGCGAATGGCTGAAAGGGCGCTGGCAGGCGCAGGCGATGACCGATCCCTTAACCGGTTTGCCCAACTTGCGGGCGCTGGAAAAAATGCTCGACGCGCAGCCCTCCTGCATTGTGTGCTGCTTGCATATGCAGAATGTGGAGTTCCTGAGCCGCCATTTCGGCATGATGATGCGCGTCCATGTAAAACGCTGCGTAACGCGCGAGTTGCAACCCTTACTGCTGGAGGGGGAAACCCTCTTTCAGCTTCCCGGAAATGAACTGCTGTTAAAACTGAACGGGCCAGAAATTGCCGGGCGTTTGCAACATATGGTGCGTTACCTCAACAGCCGCCGTATCTACTGGAACGCCACCGCGCTGGATATTGAGTTTGGTATTTCGTGGGGAGAATTACATGCCTCGGGCAAAGCGCTGCATCACACGCTGGGGCAGCTAAGCTGGCTTTCGGAACAGGCCTCCTCAGGGCGGCAGGTGCTGGCGCTCACCCATCGCCTGCAAGAGGTGAGCGACCAGACCACGGATCGGGTCCTGCTGCTTAACAAAGTGACGCGTGCGCTGGATAATGGCGGCATCGCACTTTATGGTCAGCCTGTCGTCAATGCACAAGGTGTGGGGTATCAGGAAATCCTCAGCCGGCTGGTCTGTGATGGTGAGCTGATCACGCCGGATCAGTTTATCCCGGTGATTGCGCAGTTCAATTTGAGCGCCCGTTTCGATATGCAGGTGGTGGAGCGCTTACTGCAATGGATGCAGCAGCACCCGGGCCCACGCGGCGGCGTGCGCTTTTCGGTCAACCTGATGCCGTTAACGTTGATGCAGAACGATTTTGTTGCACAACTGCTCTCTCTCTTTGCCCGTTATGCCGTGGCGCCGCAAGAGGTGATTATTGAGATCACCGAAGAGCAGGCGCTGTCGCACGCTGAAGTGAGTATTCACCATATTCAACGATTGCGCGAAGCCGGGTTCAAAATTGCTATCGACGATTTTGGTACCGGCTATGCGAACTTTGAACGTCTGAAACGGTTGCAGGCGGATATCATCAAGATAGACGGCTGTTTTGTGCGGGATATCCTGAACGACCCTCAGGATGTGATGATCGTGAAAGCCATCTGTGAACTGGCGAAAGGGAAGTCGCTGACGGTGGTGGCGGAGTATGTGGAAAACGAAGCTCAGCGCGCACTGTTGCTGCAAGCTGGGGTCGATTATTTGCAAGGCTACTTATTAGGGAAACCGCAACTGCTGGCTAAGGCATAAAAAAACCGGGGCTATCCCCGGTTTTCAATAGTGTTGGCCATCCGGCAATCAGATAACCAGCGCCGCAATTGCAGCAGACAGCACGCTCACCAGCGTAGAGCCGTAAACCAGTTTCAGACCAAAGCGGGAAACCACGTTGCCTTGCTCTTCGTTCAGGCCTTTAATCGCACCGGCGATGATACCGATAGAAGAGAAGTTCGCGAAGGAGACCAGGAATACAGAGAGGATGCCTTCTGCACGCGGAGAGAGGTTGGCCGCGATTTTCTGCAGATCCATCATCGCCACGAATTCGTTGGAAACCAGTTTGGTTGCCATGATGCTCGCCACCTGCAGCGCTTCGTGAGCCGGTACGCCCAGCACCCAGGCGATGGGGTAGAAGATATAGCCCAGAATGCCCTGGAAAGAGATACCAAAAATCGCCGCGAACAGCGCGTTCAGACCAGAAATCAGCGCGATAAAGCCAATCAGCATCGCCGCAACGATAATCGCCACTTTGAAGCCCGCCAGAATGTATTCGCCCAGCATTTCAAAGAAGCTCTGACCTTCGTGCAACTTCGCCATTTGCAGGTTTTCTTCGCTCTCTTCCACGCGGTACGGGTTGATCAGCGACAGTACGATAAAGGTACTGAACATGTTCAGCACCAGCGCCGCCACAACATATTTCGGCTGCAGCATGGTCATGTACGCGCCAACGATGGACATCGAAACGGTGGACATCGCCGTCGCCGCCATGGTGTACATGCGGTTGCGCGACATTTTGCCGAGGATATCTTTATAGGCAATAAAGTTCTCGGACTGACCCAGAATCAGGGAGCTGACGGCGTTAAATGACTCCAGTTTGCCCATGCCGTTCACTTTAGACAGCACCGTCCCGATGGCGCGAATAATGATTGGCAACACGCGGATATGTTGCAAAATCCCGATCAGTGCAGAAATAAAGACAATCGGGCACAGCACTTTCAGGAAGAAGAACGCCAGGCCTTCGTCATTCATTTTACCGAATACGAAGTTGGTGCCTTCGTTGGCGAAACCGAGCAGTTTTTCAAACATTTCGGAGAAGCCTTTAACGAAGCCCAGGCCGATATCAGAGTTCAGGAAGAACCAGGCCAGTAAAACTTCAATCACCAGCAATTGAATAACAAAGCGGATGCGGATTTTCTTGCGATCGCTGCTCACGAGCAAGGCAAGCAGCGCCACGACAGCAAGCGCCAGGACAAAGTGCAGAACACGGGACATATTTGCTCCAAATATGAGACGGGTAGAAATTTCGTGCACATTCTATGTAACAAGCCAAAAGAAAACGAGATCAAACACACACTATATTAATGGCCTGTGACCAGACTCAAAATTAGTGATCCACCATACATTTCTGTTATGTTAAGTAAAGGAGTGAAAAGTTGCGTCGTGATGCTAAACTCTTAACATAACGCTGCGGCAGTTCCTGTTGCCGCCGTCACCATACTGGACATTCAGCCCTTCTATTGTTTCTGGCTATCAGAGAAATCAGGTAAACCCATCTAAATGAACTTGATAATCATTCTCATTTTGGTAGCATGAAACATAGCAAAGGCTATATTTAAGGGCATAAAATGAACAGTAGTCGCGTTGAGAATAGCAGTGGGCGTGCAGCGCGCAAGCTGAGGTTCGCGTTAATGGGACCGGCGTTCATTGCGGCGATTGGCTATATCGATCCCGGCAACTTTGCCACCAACATTCAGGCGGGGGCAAGTTTCGGCTACCAGCTATTGTGGGTTGTGGTGTGGGCCAATTTAATGGCGATGCTGATTCAGTTGCTCTCCGCCAAACTCGGTATCGCCACCGGCAAAAACCTGGCTGAGCAGATCCGCGATCACTATCCACGCCCGGTGGTCTGGTTCTACTGGGTACAGGCGGAAATTATCGCCATGGCCACTGATCTCGCGGAATTTATTGGCGCGGCTATCGGTTTTAAAATGATCCTCGGCGTTTCGCTGCTGCAAGGCGCAGTGCTGACCGGCGTTGCCACCTTTTTGATTTTGATGTTGCAACGACGCGGGCAAAAACCGTTAGAGAAGGTGATCGGCGGGTTATTGCTGTTTGTTGCAGCGGCATACATTGTTGAGCTGGTGTTTTCTCAGCCGCGGCTGGCGGCGCTGACGAAAGGGATTGTGATTCCCAGTTTGCCGGGAACCGACGCCGTCTTTCTCGCCGCTGGGGTGTTGGGCGCGACCATTATGCCGCATGTGATTTACCTGCACTCTTCCCTGACGCAGCATTTGCACCAGGGAACCCAGCGTCAGCGCTATTCAGCCACCAAATGGGATGTAGGAATTGCCATGACCATTGCCGGTTTTGTGAATCTGGCAATGATGGCCACCGCAGCCGCGGCTTTCCATTTTAACGGTCATACCGGGATTGCCGATTTGGATCAGGCTTACCTCACGCTGGAGCCGTTATTGAGCCACGCGGCCGCCACCATTTTTGGTCTGAGCCTGGTGGCGGCAGGTCTCTCTTCGACGGTGGTGGGCACGCTGGCGGGACAGGTGGTGATGCAAGGGTTTGTGCGTTTCCATATTCCGCTGTGGGTTCGTCGCACTATCACCATGATGCCCTCGTTTATCGTCATCTGGCTGGGGCTGGATCCTACGCAAATTCTGGTGATGAGCCAGGTGTTGCTGAGCTTCGGTATTGCGCTGGCGTTGGTGCCGCTGCTGGTGTTTACCAGCAATCATGCGCTGATGGGTGAACTGGTGAATTCATCGCTGATTAAGCGTACCGGCTGGGTGATTGTGGTACTGGTGGTCAGTTTAAATGGCTGGTTGTTAGTGGGGACCGCGGCAGGGTTATAGCGTTCTGCTCACCAATCACCACAAAGAAAAAAGGAGCGCATGCGCTCCTTTTTCGTATCAATGATGACGCCAGCGACCGCCTCCCGGCCCGCGGTGGTCATCGCGATCGTTCCAGCCTTCGCGGTAGCCGCGCTCATAGGCATCGCGTTTATCCCAACCGCGATGCCATCCGCGGTCGTGTTTATACCAGTGGTTGCCGCGCCATTCATAGTTGCGACCCCAGTAGTCGCGGTCGCGCCAGCGTCCGCCGTCCCAGTAGTTACCGTAATTATCACGATCGCCAATTTGTAATTTTATAGACGGCAACAGGGTGATTTCGCCAGCATTAGCGACCAGGGGGGCTGAAGCCATTAACACTGCTGCCAGAATCAGTGACCTGAACATACTCTTCTCCTTCACGATCGGGGCCGAAACGGCCTGTTACAACAATCTTACGGGGCGGTAAAACCCCGTATTATTGGCGGAACTCCTAAATCATGAATGGCAGCACTTTTTGCTAAAAATGATGTTATTTTGCACCGCTGAGAATGGCGTCGATCTCCTCGCATTCTGCTGCGCTGAAATCCCGATTGGCCAGCATGCCAACGGCATCGTCCAGTTGCCCGATCTTACTGGCGCCAATCAGCACCGAGGTCACTTTGCCGCCGCGTAGCACCCAGGCCAGCGCCATCTGCGACAGTTTCTGTCCTCGCCGTTGAGCTACCGCATTCAGCGCGCGTACAGTCGCCAGTTTTTCATCGGTAAGCTGGTCCGGATTCAGAAACCGGCTGCCGCTGGCCGCGCGCGAATCCGCCGGGATGCCGTGCAGATAGCGGTCCGTTAATTGCCCACCCGCCAGCGGGGAGAAGGCAATGCTGCCAACCCCTTTTTGCTGCAAGACTTCCAGCAGCTCGGTTTCCACCCAGCGTTCAAACATGGAGTATTTAGGCTGGTGGATCAGGCACGGCGTCCCCAGGTCGTTGAGGATGTCGATAGCTTCACGCGCCAGCGTGGCCGGGTAGTTAGACAACCCGACGTACAGCGCTTTACCCTGGCGCACAATATGATCCAGCGCGCGCATGGTCTCTTTCAGCGGCGTTTCCGGGTCCGGGCGATGATGGTAGAAGATATCCACGTATTCCAGCCCCATCCGGCGCAGGCTTTGATCGAGGCTGGCAATCAGGTATTTGCGCGAGCCCCAGTCGCCATAGGGGCCATCCCACATGGTGTATCCGGCTTTACTGGAGATAATCAGCTCGTCGCGCCAGGGGAGGAAATCTTCCCGCAGGATGCGGCCGAAATTGCTCTCCGCTGAGCCGGGAGGCGGCCCGTAGTTGTTGGCCAGATCGAAATGGGTAATGCCAAGATCGAATGCATGCCGCAGTAATTGCCGACTGTTTTCCAGCAGGGTGGTGTCACCAAAGTTATGCCACAGCCCGAGTGAAATCGCCGGGAGTTTTAGCCCGCTGTCACCGCAGCGCTGGTAGACCATTTTTTCGTAACGTGCGGAATCCGCCTGATAAACCATGCCGTTGCCCCTTTTAAGTCATCTTCTCTTCAGTGTATGCGTTTACATCGCTGGACCAATGAGAGTACACCGGGCGTTATCGTAAAGCTTGCTTTCCACCCCCGATATGGCGCGTATCCTGGACTCTCATCACAGTTCTTCAATACTCAGTGAAGAACCAAAGTCTGGAAGGATCAATGTCATGCAAACCGATTACTCTGTTGCCGACTATCTGCTGGACAGGCTCGCTGGCTGTGGCATTCACCATCTGTTCGGCGTGCCGGGCGACTATAACCTGCAATTTCTCGATCACGTGATTCAACATCCAACAGTCCACTGGGTTGGCTGCGCCAACGAACTTAACGCCGCCTATGCTGCCGATGGTTATGGGCGTTGCCGGGGGGCTGGCGCATTGCTTACCACCTTTGGCGTGGGGGAATTAAGCGCCATTAACGGCATTGCCGGCAGTTTTGCTGAGTATGTGCCAGTGCTGCATATTGTTGGCGCGCCGTGTAGCACGGTGCAGCAACGCGGAGAACTACTGCACCATACGCTCGGCGACGGGGATTTTCGCCACTTCTGGCGGATGAGCGAGCCGGTTACCGCCGCGCGCGCTATTTTAACGGCGCAAAACGCCTGCTATGAAATCGACCGGGTTATCAGCACCATGCTGGCGGAGTCCCGCCCCGGTTATCTGATGTTACCGGCTGATGTTGCCAAAATGGCGGCAATACCGCCTGTAAACGCTTTCACGTTTCCTGCCGTTCAGTCCGACGAAATGCGCCTTGATGCGTTTCGCCGTCATGCGCAGGCGCTGATGTCGGGTAGCCCACGGGTTGCGCTACTGGCGGATTTCCTTGCCCGTCGCTTCGGCGTACAGAAAATGTTGCAATGCTGGATGCGCGATTTCCCTGTACCTCATGCCACGATGCTGATGGGGAAAGGGCTGTTTGATGAAACGCAACCCGGGTTTGTGGGCACTTACAGCGGTGCGGCAAGCCCGCCGACCGTACGCGAAGCCATCGAAGGTGCGGACAGAGTGGTTTGCGTGGGCGCACGCTTTACCGATACGCTGACCGCCGGGTTTAGCCAGCAATTGCCGCGGGAGCGCACTATCGACATTCAGCCGTTCGCCGCGCGGGTAGGGGAAACCTGGTTCAGCGGCGTGTCGATGCGCGACGCGGTGAATACGCTGATTTCGGTGTGTCGCCATCATCCGCGCAACCCGCTTAAGCCGGTTAATCACACTGACGCGCCGCACCGCGTGCATCAGGGGACGCTGGATCAGTCAGCACTCTGGCAAACGCTGCAAGATTTTATCCGCCCTGGCGATATCATTCTGGCCGATCAGGGAACCGCTGCGTTTGGCGCGGCGGGTTTGCGCTTGCCTGCGGAGGTCGATTTTCTGGTGCAGCCATTATGGGGATCGATCGGTTTTTGTCTGCCCGCCGCGTTTGGCGCGCAAACAGCCTGCCCGGAACGGCGGGTGATTTTGCTCAGTGGCGATGGTGCGGCTCAGTTAACCATTCAGGAACTGGGGTCAATGCTGCGTGACGGCCTGCGGCCCATCATTGTCTTGCTTAATAATGATGGCTATACGGTGGAACGCGCCATTCACGGCGCGCAGCAGCGTTATAACGACATTGCGCGCTGGAACTGGACGCACATTCCGCATGCACTCAGCCATGATGGCCAGGCCGAGTGCTGGCGGGTCAGCGAAACCGTGCAACTGGCCGAGGCGCTGGAAGCCGCCGCCCATCATCACCGCCTCGCGTTGATTGAAGTCATGCTGCCGAAGACCGATCTCCCTGATTTGCTGCGCGACGTCACCCGATCGCTTGAGGCGCGCAACAATCAGTGATCACTTGTCCCGCCGGGGAGCAACCATCATTGGCTTCCCGGCCAGCAGCAGCCAGGCAGGAAGCATCACGATGCATAACAACGGCAGCAGCGTGGTGTCCGGCACAACGACCGCGGCAAGAAACAGGCTTAACCAGCCATCCCGTGTGACCACCAGTACCAGGCCGAGCACCGCACAGGAGACGGTCACCGCTGCCGGTACCGCGTCTACATGCTGGTGCAGCATCAGACCCAGCGCCACCCCGACGAACACCGCCGGGAAAATACGCCCACCGCGGAACCCACAGGCCGTTGCCACCACCAGCGCCGCCAGTTTTACCACCGCAAACAGCAAATAATCGCTGACGGTGAATGTCTGCGCAAAGGCCAGTTGCTGCATCTCATCCAGCCCTTTAAACAGCGTGATATTACCGCCAATAATGCCCAGAATACCGAGCAGAAACCCGCCAATGCCCAGCACAAGCACCGGGTTTTTTAGCCGCTGCATAAGCTGGTGCAGGCGAGGTAAACACCAGACTGCAACCATCCCCAGCGCGATGGCGAACGCGGTGACGACCGCACCGCTGATGATATCGACGATGTGCAACTGCGGATAATGGGGAATCGGTAAGGTGAAATGGGGATGCGACAGCACCGTGGTGGTCAGCGCGCCCGCGGCGGCGGCCATCAGCGGGGCGAACAGACGATCCCACAACGGTACATCGTTACTGGCGGTCAGCGTTTGTGAAAAGATCAGCGCCGCGGCGACCGGAGTGCCAAACAGTGCGCCGAGCGTGCCAGCAGAGGCTAAAATCGTCCAGTCCAGCGGAGCGACTCGCGGAAATGCGCGCGCGCCAATCGCCACTGCCAGCGCAATATTCAGCACCATCACCGGGTGTTCAGGCCCGAGGCTGACGCCGCCCGCCAGCCCAAGGATCAACGCCAGTACCAGACCCGGCAGCGCATTGACGGCAACGGGCGCACTGATCAACGGTTCGGTCGCCGGATCCGGGCCGCCATGACCGGCGCTAAAGCGGATCACCAGCCCCACGGCAACGCCCGTTAGCGTCAACATCAGCAGGGTCCAGCCGGGAGAGTCCGGATCGACCCCCAGCCGCCAGGGAATGCCGAACCATAAAATGGATTGCAGCAGGGTGGCGATTTTCATCACCAGCAGTAATACCAGGCTTGAGGCTATGCCGATCGTCAGTGCGGGCAGCGCCAGCAATAACAGGGTTCTGGCTCGCGGATGGAGCATGCTTATGTCCTTTTACCGGAAGAGGGTCGCAGTGGCTGCTAACAGAGCCGAAACCACGGCGTTAATCTGTGACGAAGATCGATAATCCTGGGGCGCTCGTGTTATGGTCATTGTCGTTAAAGCGCCTTGAATTTACAGTGTGCCAAAGATTTATTCTGACTTTAGCGGAGCCGTAAAAGAATGACAAAATATGCTTTAGTGGGCGACGTAGGCGGCACCAACGCGCGCTTAGCGTTGTGCGATGTCGACAGCGGCGTCATCTCCCGGGCCAAGACATACTCCGGCCTCGATTACCCAAGCCTGGAAGCCGTGGTGCGTGTGTACCTTGATGAGCACGGCGTGAGTGTGGAAGACGGCTGTATCGCCATTGCCTGCCCGATCACCGGTGATTGGGTGGCGATGACCAACCACACCTGGGCTTTTTCCATCGCGGAAATGAAGAAAAACCTCGGTTTCGCGCATCTGGAAATCATTAACGATTTTACCGCTGTGTCGATGGCGATCCCGATGCTGAAACAAGAGCATCTGATCCAGTTTGGCGGCGCGCAGCCGGTGGAAGGCAAGCCGATCGCCGTTTACGGTGCAGGCACCGGTCTTGGCGTCGCGCATCTGGTGCATGTGGATAAACGCTGGGTGAGCCTGCCGGGCGAGGGCGGTCATGTGGATTTCGCCCCCAACAGCGAAGAAGAGGGGATTATCCTCGAAGAGCTGCGCGGTGAGATTGGCCATGTTTCCGCAGAGCGCGTGCTGTCCGGCCCCGGGCTTGTGAACCTCTACCGCGCGATTGTGAAATCCGACGGGCGTCTGCCGGAAAATCTGCAACCGAAAGACGTAACCGAGCGCGCGCTGGCGGATAGCTGCATCGATTGTCGCCGTGCGCTGTCGCTGTTCTGCGTCATTATGGGGCGCTTTGGCGGCAACCTGGCGCTGAACCTTGGCACCTTTGGCGGCGTCTACATTGCTGGTGGCATTGTGCCGCGCTTCCTCGATTTCTTTACCGCTTCCGGTTTTCGCGGCGGCTTTGAAGATAAAGGCCGCTTTAAATCCTACGTCGAGGATATTCCGGTTTATCTTATCGTCCACGATAATCCGGGGTTGTTAGGCGCGGGCGCGCACCTGCGCCAGACGCTGGGCTACTATCTCTAGAGCGCCATTAACTGCCGGAACTCTTTTACCTTACTGCGGCTGACGGGCACCTGAAACTCCAGGTCGCGCAGCCGCAAAATATAGGTATTGTTAAACCATGGCTCTATTTCGCGGATCTTATCCAGATTGACACAGTAGGAGCGGTGGCAACGGAAGAAATGCGCCGCCGGCAGTTTGCTGCAAAACTCGGTGATGTTCATCGGCATCACATAAGACTCCCGCTTCGTGTAGACGAAGGTCATCTTTTCATGCGCTTCCGCATAATAAATATCGTGAATGCTGGTGACGATAATGCGTTCGTCTTTCACCAGATTGATGGTCGCGTTTTCCCGCGGTTGCGGGTTAGCGGCTGTGCCGGTTTGTTGTTGCCACGCGTTTTCCAGCTTTTGCAACATGCTGATAATGCGTGATTCCTGATAAGGTTTGAGGATGTAGTCAAACGCTTCCAGCTCGAACGCTTCGACCGCATGCTCTTTCCAGGCGGTGATAAACACGATAAACGGTTTATGGGCGAACTGGCTGATGTTCTGCGCCAGCAATACACCGTCCAGCGACGGGATGTTGATATCCAGAAAAATGGCGTCGACTTTATTGTGTTGCAGGTACTTCAGGACATCGAGACCGTCGTCGAACGTGCCGACAATCTCCATCTGACTGTGTGCTTTAATCAGCCAGCTTAGCTCCTGTTGCGCCAGGATTTCATCTTCAACAATGATGACTTTCATTCACATCTCCCGTTAAGGCAACAGTGCGGCAATCGAGGGCGTGGGCGTCGACTGGCGCGGCACGTAGAACGCGATTTCCGTTCCCGGCGTCAGGCGGCGGATATGTAACCCCTCGCCGTAAAGCAATTTCACTCGCTGGTGAACATTCAGCAGACCAATTTTATTGCCGGGCATTTCATCGGCTTCTACGCGAGCGATCATCTCCGGCGAGATGCCATTTCCGGTATCACGCACGGCAATGCGTACGCGGTTGCCGCACTCTTCTACGCTAATGGTCACCACCCCTTTGCCTTTACAGGGCTGAATGCCATGCACGATGGCGTTTTCCACCAGCGGCTGAATCAACAGGCTGGGGATCTCGCAACCGATCTCTTCGTCAATGTCATAAATGACCGTCAGTTTGTCGCCAAAGCGCGCCTGTTCAATCGCAATGTAATCTTTAATCTGGTACAGCTCTTTTTTGATATCTATCTGCTCATCGTCTTTTAATTCAATGTTATAGCGCAAATAACGCGACAAATTGAAAATCAATTGCCGGGCGGTGTCCGGATTAAGACGAATGGATGACGAGATGGCATTCAGCGCATTAAAGAGGAAGTGCGGGTTAATTTTGCTCTGCAATGCGCGCAGTTCTGCCTTATTTGCCATCTCACGCAACTGTTCGGCGCGGGACACTTCCAGTTGGGTGGAGATAATTTGCGATAACCCGACTGCCATCTCCTGTAGCGATGAAGTGATCTGGTGAGCGTGGCAGTAGTAGATTTTCAGCGTCCCGGTGACGATGCCTTGCTCACGCAGCGGGATCACCAGCATGGAGTGAATTTCCGGCGTGCGGTGCGCTTCATCATTGTTTTTAATGATGATTTCGCCGGTATTGATCGCCTGATGCGTGGTAGGGCTGATGATGTCGTCACTGTCGCGGTAATTATTTTCCCCAACGCCGACATAGGCCAGAACATGGTCAACATTGGTAATCGCGACCGCGTCGGCGTCGATATCACGGCGAATGATATCGCACACCTGGCGCAGAGATTCGCTGTTAACGTTACGGAACAGCGGCAGCGTTTTATTGGCGATATCCAGCGCCAGTTTCGCCTGACGCCCGGCAATGGCCTCTTTTTCTCCTTCAACGCTCTGCACCAGCAGCACAATAAACCCGATACAGACGCTGCCCAGGATCATCGGCACGCCGATTTTGGAGACGATATCGAGGCCAAGCGCGGTGGACGGCGCCCATACCACCACCAGCATCATGGTGAGGCTTTCGCAGATCATGCCGCCGATAATCCCCACGCGCCAGTGTTGCGCTTTCGGGATCTTGCGGTTAATCACCCCGGACATAATCCCGGCAATAATGCTGGTGATAAAGCAGGGAATCGCCGTAACCCCACCAATATCAATCAAGTAGCGATGCACCCCGGCAATCACGCCGGTAATGATGCCGACCCACGGGCCAAACAGAATGCCGCCGGACATCACCGCAATGATACGCACGTTGACCAGCGAACCTTCCACGGGAACGCCAGACCAGGTACTGAACAGTGCGAACATTGAGAAGATGGCGGTTACGCCCAGTAACTCTTTGAAGGAGTGGGCGGTTTTATGCAGCAGCTCGCGAAACAGGCGGATACGGATCAGGAAAAACAGGCAGATCAGCATCAACGCCGCGCGATCGAAAACCGCCAGCAACATGTCGAATATTTCGTGCACGGGAAACTCATGTGAAAGGCGTCAAAAAGCTATGATAAAAAACTGCGGCCCGGATGACCAGCCGGGACATTCATTGAGTGAATGAGGAAAAACCACTATTTCAAAAGGGGATTAATAAGCGTCGAAAGCGTGTAAGCGAAGACAGAGCGTTGATGAAAATGCACAGTAATTTTATTGATATCATATTGTTAAAATATTTATCTGATTTAGTAATAAGGGGGTGGTGTTGCATTCATAACAGGTTTTTTGTGTTCCCCTTTTTCGCCAGCGGATTATTTTTTTCTTTCCCTCTCGACAGCAGGAAATTTTTCGGGCTATGTTCTTAGCACGCCGCAATCGCGGCGACGTCGCTCGGACGGTCCGGGCGCTCACGTTATCCCGAGGAATCTATGGCTGACTTCAGTCCTGAACGCCGTTTTACGCGTATCGATCGTCTTCCCCCTTATGTTTTTAATATCACGGCTGAACTGAAAATGGCTGCGCGTCGGCGCGGCGAAGACATTATTGATTTCAGCATGGGGAATCCGGATGGCCCGACGCCACCGCATATTGTCGAGAAACTCTGTACTGTGGCGCAGCGCCCGGATACGCATGGTTACTCCACTTCGCGCGGTATACCGCGTCTGCGTCGGGCGATTTCCCGCTGGTATCAGGATCGCTATCAGGTGGATATCGATCCGGAAACCGAAGCCATTGTGACAATTGGCTCGAAAGAGGGACTGGCGCATTTAATGCTGGCCACGCTGGATCATGGCGATACGGTGCTGGTGCCAAACCCAAGCTACCCCATTCATATCTATGGCGCGGTGATTGCGGGCGCGCAGGTGCGTTCTGTGCCGCTGGTGGAAGGCGTCGATTTCTTCAACGAACTGGAACGTGCCATTCGCGAAAGTTACCCGAAGCCGAAGATGATGATCCTCGGCTTCCCGTCCAACCCGACGGCGCAGTGTGTGGAGCTGGAGTTCTTCGAGAAAGTGGTGGCGCTGGCAAAACGTTACGATGTGCTGGTGGTACACGATCTGGCTTACGCCGACATTGTTTATGATGGCTGGAAAGCGCCGTCAATCATGCAGGTGCCCGGCGCACGCGATGTCGCGGTCGAATTCTTTACCCTGTCGAAAAGCTACAATATGGCGGGCTGGCGTATTGGCTTTATGGTCGGCAATCCGGTACTGGTTAACGCGCTGGCGCGTATCAAAAGTTACCACGACTACGGTACGTTTACGCCGTTGCAGGTGGCGGCTATCGCGGCGCTGGAAGGGGATCAGCAGTGCGTACGCGACATTGCCGCGCAGTACAAGCGCCGCCGCGACGTGCTGGTGAAAGGCTTGCATGAAGCCGGCTGGATGGTCGAAATGCCGAAAGCGTCCATGTACGTATGGGCAAAAATTCCGGAGCCGTATGCCGCAATGGGGTCGCTCGAATTTGCCAAGAAGTTGCTGAAAGACGCCAAAGTATGCGTGTCGCCGGGGATTGGTTTTGGTGATTACGGCGATACCCATGTGCGTTTCGCGCTGATTGAGAACCGCGATCGTATTCGCCAGGCGGTACGGGGTATTAAGAGTATGTTCCGCGCTGATGGCCTGCTTGCGGCCGTGCCTAAAAGCACTGCGGAAGACATTGAACCTTAAACCGAATCAATAAAAAAAGGAGCCGAAAGGCTCCTTTTTCTTTTTCTGCATCAATAAGCTCAGGTTAGATCATCAGGGCGAATGTGCCGGCCCAAACAATGACCATCATCGAAATGCCCATAAAGAAATATTTCACGTTCATCGCTCCGCATACATTATGTATGCATTCATGACCTATCAGGACTGAGTATAGAGAGGTGAAACTACGCCAAAACGAAAATGAGAATTTTCTCCCTTTCGGCCACAGCTCCATCTCAGAATCTTGGGTGATTCCTCACCAAACGGGGCTAATGTACGCTTAATTTTTTGCCCTTACAAGAGGGTTTTTTTTATTTAATTTTAGTGAGTTACGTTGTGTCGGGCTTTGGCGACACATTAATTTCACTGCTAAATAAATTGCGCTTGAGCGACGGATAAAATCCTTGCTGAAACGCTTCATTTCCGCCTGATTTATAAGGCTAATTTTTTGAACTATCTCACACTCTCCGGCAACCAGGGTTTTCGGGTCTTAAAAGTGCAATAAAAACGACATGCAAAAAAATGCACAAACACCCGCCTGCCTGGGCACATATCCACTGCGTTTATGCGGACGGTTTTTATGCCGGTATGCGAGCAACCGTGAAATCGTGATTACTGGCGCACTATAAAAAAATTGTATCTTTTATGTTAAATCATGACTTGCGTGTATTTGTATAGACAAGTATATGTGTTTATATACTCACCGTGTTTTTCAGGTGCGCCGCACGCAGCCTGAAAACGCAGCAACTCAGGGACTTTACCAGGCATGAAGAATCTCACCCTTATTCCCGGCCAACTGACACTGGCGCAACTGCGTGATATTTATAGCCACCCGCTTCATCTTACGCTGGATGAAAGCGCGTTTGCCGCCATTGATGACAGCGTGGCTTGCGTGAATGCCATCATGGCGCAAGGGCGTACAGCCTATGGCATTAACACCGGTTTTGGTTTGCTGGCGCAGACGCGTATTGCCAGTGAAGATCTGGAAAACCTCCAGCGTTCACTGGTGCTTTCTCATGCTGCTGGAGTAGGTGAACCGCTGGACGATGCCATGGTGCGCCTGATCATGGTGTTAAAAATTAACAGCCTGGCGCGTGGTTTTTCCGGTATCCGGTTGCCAGTGATCCAGATGCTGGTGGCAATGGTTAATGCGGGGGTTTATCCGTGGATCCCGGCGAAAGGTTCGGTAGGCGCATCCGGGGATCTGGCGCCGCTTGCCCATCTGTCGCTCACGCTACTCGGTGAAGGTAAAGCGCGCTGGCAGGGCGAATGGTTACCGTCTGTTGAGGCGTTGAAACACGCCGGACTCTCGCCGTTAACGCTGGCGGCGAAAGAGGGACTGGCGCTGCTCAATGGCACGCAGACCTCTACGGCATTTGCGTTGCGCGGGCTGTTTGAAGCGGAAGATCTGTTTGCTGCTGCGGTCGTGTGTGGATCATTGACCACGGAAGCGGCACTGGGATCTCGCCGCCCGTTTGATGCCCGTATTCACGAGGTGCGCGGGCAACGCGGGCAGATTGACGCTGCGGCGCTTTATCGCCATGTGCTGACTGACGATAGCGCCATTTCGCAGTCGCATCACAATTGCAATAAGGTGCAGGATCCCTATTCGTTGCGCTGCCAGCCACAGGTGATGGGCGCGTGTCTGACACAGTTGCGTAACGCCGCCGATGTTCTGCTGACGGAAGCTAACGCGGTGTCGGATAACCCGCTGGTGTTTGCGGCGGAAAACGAGGTGATATCAGGCGGCAATTTCCATGCGGAACCGGTGGCGATGGCGGCGGATAATATTGCGCTGGCGATTGCGGAAATCGGTGCGCTGGCGGAGCGGCGCATAGCGTTACTGATGGACAGCCATATGTCGCAGTTACCGCCATTCCTTGTGAAAAATGGCGGTGTAAACTCCGGTTTTATGATTGCACAGGTAACCGCTGCGGCGCTGGCGAGCGAAAATAAAGCGCTAGCACATCCGCACAGTGTGGACAGTTTGCCGACATCAGCGAATCAGGAAGATCACGTGTCGATGGCGCCGGCTGCCGGTCGCCGCTTATGGGAGATGGCAGCCAACACCCGTGGTGTGATTGCGGTGGAGTGGCTGGCTGCCTGCCAGGGACTGGATATGCGCGAAGGGTTAACCAGCAGCCCACTGCTGGAACAGGCGCGCCACCTGCTGCGCGAACAGGTTTCGCACTACGAAAAAGACCGTTATTTCGCGCCCGATATCGAAAACGCCACGGCGCTTCTGGCAGAGCGCCATCTGACGCAACTCCTGCCTGCCATCGTATCCGGTCAGAGATAACTCTTCTTCAGCCGGGAGGTGTTCCCTCCTGGCTACTCTCCACCCTATTTATATTGATGAAACCTCTGAATTCCCGGGCTGCGGTATAAGCGGCGTTACCCCCATTGCTACCCTTGATCACATGATTTCATCATCGGCAGGGTTTCTCCATGCCAGTGATCTGAGGAATGCGTGATGCCCAAATCCGGAACTTTTACTGACGAGGAACAGACTGCGACAGGAGCACGTAAAAAAAACCGGACCAGACGGGGCCGCAGGCAGGGTGAAAGACCGGCGGTAAGTGCAGCCGACGATGAGTGGCAGCGCAGCGGCGCAGAACTTCGCGCGGCTGTTATGGCAATAGAAGCCGAACGCGGCGGGCTTCCGCCACTCCCTGAATTGCATACGCGAAACCTGCGTGAACGTATGACCGCCATGCTATATCTGCTGGGGGCGAGTGGCACCAATCTACAAACGCTGCAAGATACTCTGCCGCCCGAACCGGCGCAGGAGGACGAAGCGCTTTCCATGCCCCCTCATAACGAGATACCCGAACCTCCGGCACACAGTGATGCTGAATTTCAGGCCGCTCCGCCTGCCACTTCCGCTGCCGGTAATAGTCAGGAGTATATCGAGTTGCCGATGTGGGGGGCGGCAGCCTCACTGAGTTATCAGGCTGCCCAGGCGGGAGGAGAGGGGATGCTGAACTGGTTTGCCAGAGCCGGCAGAGGCGTTGGCACGCAGGCCAGCAACCTGGCCCGCTCTGGCGGTATTCTGCTGGCTGCAGCGTCGCAGGTGTCTCCCCGTGGGGCGGCGCAAACCGTCGGCGCTACCGCACTGCTGGCAGGGTTGTCATATGCCTGGTATTCGATGTTTGGTCGCAGCGGTGATGAGAATGCCGCCGCTTATGAGCGTCTGGCTGAGCTGACCGGCATGTTAACAGAGGATGAACGGGCGCTAATAGACTCGCTGTTTCCGGAGCGACATGCTGCTCCGCTGGCGGAACCCGCATCGCCATTCAGCGCCAATGAAATCGCAGAGCTGGAAGCGATAGTCGCCGAACTGGCTGACAATGACATCTCATCCGCATTCAGCAGTGATGATATTGCCAGCCAGCCGTCGGAAAGCGCGACAGCGATGGCAGAAGAATCCCCCCTGGCTGTGAAATCTCGCGCAAAAAGGTCGCTTCCGATGAGGGAGTC
Organism: Kosakonia sp. N21; assembly: GCF_050587465.1. Lineage (NCBI taxonomy): Bacteria > Pseudomonadati > Pseudomonadota > Gammaproteobacteria > Enterobacterales > Enterobacteriaceae > Kosakonia > Kosakonia sp. N21. The sequence continues at coordinate 262,696 of NZ_JBOBHR010000001.1, forward strand.
ACTGGTTGCGGGTGAGACCGGAGTGAAAAGGGTGCAGGTAGAACCGTCCGTGACGACGGAGGCAGCAGCGTCAGCCAACGCGACCGTGGAACCCGAACCACGAAGTGCCTACTGGGCTGAAGAATACAAAGCGGCCAAAAATGGCACCTTAGAACAATCGATATTTTTGATGCTGAGCGCAGGCCCAAAACCGGGTGAACGGGGCAGTCTGTATGTGCCGAGGGAGAGCTTTCCGCTGGCGGATGCGTGGTTCACGCGAATGGATGAACTGAAAGTCGGGACCTTCAGGCAGGAGTTTCAGCAAGAGATTGAAGAGGAGTCCATTGCAAGCATCTACGACCCGCATTCAAGCGCGACGTCTGCAGAATTACCCGATGAGCGTTGGCTACATCTGGGGCGTTATTACCTTCAGTTTTACCGGAGAGCACTGTATGACTGGGGCATGGGACTGCTTCATATGAATGTGGATGAGGCCAGAGATGAGGAAGTCCTTGTACAGCGCCTTGAAGTACTGACCAGTAAGCTGAACGATGACTGGGATGGCAAAGCGATGGATGCGGATGAATTGGCTAAGTATAAGGATAATGCCAAAGCATTTGCAGAACGTACCGCTAAGATGAACACATTCATCGCCCACAAACCGGCAGCGGATACACTAAGAAACCCGGCATGGCCTTACAGCGCCGACATTCCTGCTTCAGAAGTCTTCTGGGGTGAATACAGCCTGTCCTACATCGAACTTATTGATCGATCCCGATTTTCCGGGACATTTCCGGAGGTGCTTAAAATTCTGCTGGCTAACACAGTGGATTATATGAAGGACAGCTCAGGGGCGGTCGATTTGGTCAGACTTTATACCTCACTGAGTATCTTGTCGGTAAAACGTATGCTCGATGCATTACAAAATCGTGGGATGGCGGAGGCCTATAATTACGCCGTGCTGGATGAAGAACTGCGCAAGATAATCCGCCAGCATGTTAGCTTGTTCTGGGATGAGAAAACCCAGTCTGCGTATCTGGACGATTACAACAGCGTGATGGAGGAAGTGCTGCCGCTGTGGAGAAAAAAACAGGATGAGTTGCGCAAACAGGAAGCCACTACGCCCACTGTCGCTGCGGAGAACTCAACTGCAATACCGTCTGGCGACGCATCGCCGGAACACGCGTTGCTCGCCGGAGTGAACTGGGAAAATATCCGCCAACAAGCCGAACAGGCTGAACCGATGCCAGAGCGTTTCAGCGCCGACAAATATTTGCTGGAGACGCTGAAAGATAAACTGGATCTGCAGATTGGCGATTTGACCGGCTTTTTGAACGAACGGATCCTGCATCCTGACCGCTATATGGGCGCTTTTGTCAGAGAATCGTTGCGGATATATGGGCTGGGAGATAAGTGGTCCGATCAATCCGTCCTCAAATCCCGTCCGGTTGTGCTCAAAGCTGGGGTAGGTATGGATGTCGGGGGGAAGTTGTCAACCACTATCCCTTCCCGTAGCTATACGTTAGTCGATATTGCCAGGGGAGTGCCGCGCAGGGATTACGGGACATCCTATACCGACGATGTGATTGAATGGCCCTCCTCGTTTCCCGATGCACTGAAGGAGCGTTTGGGGAATATGGGGGATTACGCTGACTGGCGGATTGAGAATCAGTTCGACCCTAATAACTCAGAGGGCGGGCAAAGGGCCAGGAGAGTCTATAAGTTTATGGCGACTCGCGCGGCACTGGCCTATATCGGCAGAAAAAACCGCGTACCGAAGGCCTCCCGAGGAGAGTACCACCAGCGCTATAGCGATGCGGTTGAAAGTTATCTCGCAGGCGAGACCAAGGGGAAAAGCGTTGAATGGCATGGCACTACCCTTGCTGATGTGATTTTTATTCCGGTTTCAACTTCCCTGGTTTACAGGCAAAAGGAAATCGGCGTGCTGCTGTCGCTATGGAACAATGATTATTACGAAGTGCCGTGGCCTGGTTTTTCCGGCAAAGTGCATAAAGAAGGGAATCGGAGAAAGATTCCCCCAGGGATACTGATTGAAAAATCCCCCGCACTGAAGGCCTTTATGGAGAAACACCGGACAACCCGGACAGGGAAGGCGCTGGCGAAAGTGAGCGACAGTTATGGCTATCGTGCTGAGCACTATGATGCACCGGCATACTCTATGGACATGACCTCTGAGGTGTCCTCATCGGATTATTACCCTCCTTTTATCACCTATGCAAAAACGCCGGACGTACTCTTCGACAAGCTTATCGATATGCATCGCAAAGACCTGAGTGATCTTTACGATGAACTTATTTACTCGTCTGCGGAGCATAAACGCGCCGTTGCCTTTGAGCTGATTAATACACTGGCCATTATCTCCGGGGTGCTGCTGATGGTCGGCGGCACACTACTGGGCGGCCCCGCCATGGCGTGGGTCGCGGCATCGCTGGCGGTAACACTGTTGGGCGAAATTGTGCCGACGGCTGTTCTGGCCTCACTGGCGGATGATAAGGAAGAACGCGAGTTGTACATCCGCTCGATGGTGATGGCTGCGGCCTTTGAATTGGGGAGCAATATGGTTGCTCCCGTAATGAGCGGCCTGGCGAAAGGCGTCCGGCGGCTGGCGCGCCTGGGGAACACGGCGGTGCAGGAGACGCTGCCCGACTTGTACCGGTTAGTGAAGGAAAAGTTGATGCAGGTAATGACCCAAACCGGTATCCGGCGTCTGCGCAAAGTACCGGAAACGGTGGAGGCGATCAGCAAAGAAACCCGTAGCGATCTCGATAAGATGGTCGAGTCGCTTAAAACTCCGGACACGGCACGCCCCTCCGGGAAAACGAAATCGTCTGCCAAAACGGAACCTGCGGCCGGATCATCGAAACAGCAGACCGACGCCGGCACTGCGGGAGAAAGTTTGCTGAAGCAATCAAAAACGGCCAAAAAAGTCATCAGTAAAATGCGCGAATTGGGATTTAAATCTGATATTCGCATCCTTACCCGTTGGAAGAAAGGGAGCACAACGGATGAAGTTATTAACCAATATTTTGTGCAGGGGAGACGAGGGGAGGAACGGGTGGTGGTGCAGATGTTTACCGATAACAACGAATTTTCATATATCTATTTTGATGAGAATGAGTGGCTTCAAATGATGATTAAGAAAAGTGAGCATGCTGATAATGTGGCTGGCTATTATGATGTCAAAAATGATGCTGATTTTTCAGAGTTGTTTGATGAGTTTGAACCTATGACGGAGGCGGTCAGCAATTTACCGCTAAAAGATTATCCTGTGGATGGTGTGCTGATTTATACCTCGCAAGAGTATAAAAATAGCGTGAAAAATACGGGGCTGGATTTCGATGATATGCAGGAGTTTTTTGAGAAAACGCTTGGCACGGAAAAAGGCGCGGAAGCAGAAACATCGCTTTCTGGCGCCATCCGGCAAGCGTTAAAAGATAATCCAGAGTTACAGTCTTCTCTGAAAAACCTGCCATTTTTTGCAGATGTGCCGATTAATTTATCGCAAGGCGATTTCATTATGAAATATGCCGCTTTACTGAAAGATATCGGTCCGGATATTACGAAGTTCAGGCCCATTATGCAAGATCTGGCGCTAAATCTCAGGGATCCAACTAAAATCAAGAACCTGACAAATTTTTATAACTATGAATTACAGAATAGTGGTTTTCAAATCGCTGCACCTGATTTTATAACCTATAAAGCAAATGTGGGTAAAAAATGGTGGGGAAGATTTGTACCCTCGAAAAATATTTCCAAGGTCGAAACGGCATTTAATAAAACATACACCCGTGCGAACCAACTTTCTGCGCTACTTAATCAGGCGAAAACTTCACCGGAATTTCGCAATGAGGTTCTCGTGGTACTGGCAAGATATTTAAATACGCCTGATGCAACTATTCTTGGTGAAGCTTATCAGCGACTTGATGAACTCTCGCGTCGGCTTTACCAACAAGCACATTATCATGTGAAAGAGACCAAACTCAGCCGTGTTATTCCCGTTACAACAAGTGATAGTGATATCTCGCAAACGGTGGCTTTTGTTTATGAACGAGACCCTTCAGCACGCATTATGTTAGTTTTTCCCACCGTATTAGAAGAAAAAGGGATAAAAAACACGCTTCTGCATGAGATGACCCATCATGCCGTTGGGTCAGAGGACTATGCCTATATCGCCGACTTAGGGAAAAAATTCCCCGATTTAAAACAGCATCATTTTAGATTCGGTGAATCCAGATGGGAAACATTTAGCCCGCATGCGACATTAGGTCGTACCGCACAAACCTCTGCCGAGTATCTGGTCAATGAACTTCCGCCATTAAATACCCTGGATCGGGCAATAGCGCAGGCCAGAGCGCTATTTCTGGCTATGGAGCGGGCCTACACCAAAATGAATAATGCAGACTCATTGGTCGTACTGATTAATGAACTGCTCAGTCGTTTCAAATTTAAGTGGGTTGGTGATGAGAAGACCGGGGACTGGGTGATTACACTGGCTGCTGGCAGCAGAACACGGCGTTCAACAGAGGAAGAAGATATCTTTATACTCGAACTGGAGGATAACTTGATGGCTGCGCAACTTGCACAGGCGCTTGATTTTAGCGTTTCCGGTATCTTTACTGATGAAGAGATTAAAACATTCGGTCTTGAACTGACCAACGCCGCCGGGACGAACACGACACAGGCAACCACGCCGAATGCCTGATGCATTCGTGATAATCCACCATGGGAAGGGATCATATGCCGGAAGATCTCTAAATGTGAATGGCACGATTATGCGGGATACCTACAAGAAGACCATTCCCTTATATAAGATGCCGGATGAGTATTTCATGATATTTTTGTATATTTCATTTTGGATTATTCAGGCCGCAATTCGATCTTTTTAGGAGTTTTCACGTAAAAATTTGCTGGTAACGCATGAGTGAAAATTATTAGTTTATTGGATAACGATTTTAATGTTATTTAAATAAATGCGTGAAGATGCCTTTGAAACCAGTCAATATGTGGTATTTAAATAGTGCTTAATTATTGAACTCTGGTCCTGGAGTGTTATTTCCGGTTTGTCTGCTTTACGTAATGGTAATTCACTGGTTAAAATAAAAAAGCCCCGGTTTTTAAATGGTGACACCCGGTCCGGCAAAGGGACTAATTCATTTAGGAGATATATGTTTATGTCTGAATCATTTCAGAACGAGATACCTTGCGCGCGCGTAAATATAAAATTGGATCTGGTCACTGGGGGAGCCCAGAAGAAGGTTGAACTCCCCCTGAAGCTTCTCAGTGTCGGTGACTACAGCAACGGCAAGGCGGAAGGGACGCTTTCGGAACGCGAAACAATCAACATCAATAAAAATAACTTCAACAGCGTTCTCGCTGATCTCAATCCCGAAGTAAACCTCACTGTTAAAAACACCCTCGCCAATGATGGCTCAGAAGAAAACGTGAAACTGGCCTTTCAGAATATGAAGGATTTTGAGCCAGAAGCGGTTGCGCGTCAAATTCCTCAGCTCCGTGCTATGCTCGCTATGCGTAATTTACTGCGTGATTTGAAATCCAATCTTCTGGATAACGTCACTTTCAGGAAAGAACTGGAGATTATATTAAAGGACCCTGCGCTTTCGGATGAACTGCGTAGTGAACTGAATGCACTTGCGCCGGCCCAGAATTAATTTCTGGAAACTTTTAACGGAATAAAGACGAGTAAATGCTTATGTCAGTGAATAATGAATCTCAGAATCAGGCGGGCACCACCACCATTGAAAAAATACTGCCTGCAGGCGGTGTGTATGCGTCGCTGTTCGACAAAATCAATTTAACACCGGTATCGAAACTCGGTGAACTGGATGGCTTTGAAGATAACACCGTGATGGCGGAAACCTCTGCCGATGCGCGCGTGACCGCCGCCGTTCAGGTCTTTATGCAGTGCCTGAAAAAATCAGGCCAGGCCGTCGACAAGCTCGATAAAGCCCTGCTTGACCATCATATTGCCGAACTGGATTTCCAGATAAGCCGTCAGCTTGATGAAGTGATGCACAATGATGAGTTCCAGAAAGTAGAATCCGTCTGGCGTGGGCTGAAATCACTGGTCGATAAAACCGACTTCCGCCAGAACGTGAAGCTGGAAATTCTCGACCTCTCCAAAGACGAACTGCGTCAGGACTTCGAAGATTCTCCGGAAATTATCCAGAGTGGCCTCTACAAGCAGACGTACATTGCGGAATACGACACCCCGGGCGGTGAACCTATTGCCGCGGTCATCTCAGCGTATGAGTTTGATGCTTCAGCCCAGGACGTGGCGCTGATGCGTAATATCTCCAAAGTATCTGCCGCTGCCCATATGCCGTTTATCGGTTCAGCGGGGCCGAAATTCTTCCAGAAGGAGTCGATGGAGGACGTCGCGGCCATCAAAGACATCGGTAACTACTTCGACCGCGCGGAGTACATTAAATGGAAAAGTTTCCGTCAGACTGACGACAGCCGCTACCTGGGCCTGGTCATGCCACGCGTGCTGGGTCGTCTGCCATATGGCCCGGACACCGTCCCGGTGCGCAGCTTCAACTACATCGAAGAAGTGAAGGGGCCGGATCACGACAAATACCTGTGGACCAACGCTTCCTTTGCGTTTGCGGCCAACATGGTGAAAAGCTTCATCAACAACGGCTGGTGCGTGCAAATTCGCGGTCCGCAGGCGGGCGGCGCAGTACAGGATCTGCCTATCCATCTGTATGATCTCGGTACCGGTAATCAGGTGAAGATCCCGTCCGAAGTGATGATCCCGGAAACCCGCGAATTCGAATTCGCCAACCTCGGCTTCATTCCCCTGTCGTACTACAAAAACCGCGACTACGCGTGCTTCTTCTCCGCCAACTCAACGCAGAAACCAGCGCTGTATGACACCTCTGATGCCACTGCGAACAGCCGCATCAACGCGCGTCTGCCGTACATCTTCCTGCTGTCACGTATCGCGCACTACCTGAAGCTGATTCAGCGTGAAAACATCGGCACCACCAAAGACCGCCGTCTGTTGGAGCTGGAGCTGAACACCTGGGTGCGCGGTCTGGTGACTGAAATGACCGATCCGGGCGACGAGCTGCAGGCTTCCCACCCGCTGCGCGACGCGAAGGTGATGGTGGAAGATATTGAGGATAATCCGGGCTTCTTCCGCGTGAAACTGTTCGCTGTCCCGCACTTCCAGGTGGAAGGCATGGACGTCAACCTGTCGCTGGTTTCCCAGATGCCGAAAGCCAAGTCTTAAGGCGAGGGACAATCAGGGATGAAAATATATCGCCCACTATGGGAGGACGGGGCTGCTCTGGCCCCGCAACAGTTCCAGCAGCAGGCTCGCTGGGACGCGCACATTGCCGATACGGTAGCAGGGATGGGGATTTCCCATCCCTGGGGCGTGGTAAGTGCTGAATTTGACGACGCCGCCCTGGCGTTATCACGGCTCAATGCCACCCGTCTGGTGGTTCGTTTCCAGGATGGCACGACGGTTGATACTGAACTGGCAGACAATCTTCCGCCGGTCTGTGATGTATCTGCTGCACACGGCAACGAGGTCGTCGACGTGCTGGCAGCACTGCCGTTGCTGAGTGCCAGCGGCGGTAACCTGGATAACGGTCTGGACAGCGAGCGCCCGCGCCGCTGGAAAGCTGAACGCGTTGTGGTTCAGGAGTTGGCCGGGTATGAAAGTGGTGAACTGGCTATTCTGCGTAATGCCATCACGCTGCGTTTGTCCACGCAGGAAAACACCGCATACCTGACCTGTCCGGTGGCACGCCTGGTACGTAACGCGCAGGGACAGTGGAGCCGCGATTCCTCCTTTATCCCGCCGATGCTCTCGGTTGCGGCAAGCCCTGTGCTTGTGGCAGAACTGGGCGACCTGCTGGTCCGCCTACAGGCGCGGCGTAAGTGCCTGATGGCGATGCGGCGTGAAAGTAACGAGCGTCTGGCCGATTTTGCTGTGGCCGATGTTTCCCTGTTTTGGCTGCTTAATTCCCTGAACAGCGCCGAGCCGGTTCTGATCGAACTGCTGCAGACCCCGGGTCGTCATCCTGAGCTGCTTTATCGTGAACTGACCCGTCTGGCGGGCAGCCTGCTGACGTTTTCGCTGGAGCACGACGCCGGCGATATTCCTGCTTATCAGCACGATGCACCGGAACGGGTATTCCCGCCGTTGCTGGCTCTGCTCGATAAGCTGCTGGAAGCGAGTCTGCCGTCGCGGGTGCTGAGCATCCACCTGGAGCATCAGGATCAGATCTGGAAAGGTGCCCTGCACGATGCGCGTCTGCGCGAAGGGGCAGACTTCTACCTCTCCGTACGCTCCTCCATGCCAAACCACGAACTTCAGACGAAATTCCCGCAGCTGTGTAAAGCGGGCAGCTTTGATGATGTGTCCGACGTGGTGAATGTGGCCCTGAGCGGGATGGTTATCAAACCGCTGACCCATGTTCCTGCCGCTATCCCGTTGCGCCTTGAGAACCAGTATTTCTCGCTGGATCTGAGTACTGAGGCGGCTCGCGCAATGCTTGTGATGGGCAACTGCACCTTCTACACCCCGCGCTCACTGGGGGATGTAAATCTTGAACTCTTTGCGGTGCTGCGCTCATGAATAAATCCGAACTCAGCCAGATAGAACGTATTTTCTACCCGGGCTGGCTGATGGCTAGCCAGTTGCGCGGCGGTCAGGAAGTCCGTGACGGGGAGGGGCTCTACCGCCGGGCCTGCCGTCTGGTACAGGAGGCAAAAGCGGCGCTCACGGAGGCAGGTTACAGTGACATCAGTCGTGACCATATGGTGTATGCCCTGTGTGCACTGCTTGATGAGAGTGTCCTGAACCGGGGAACCACCGACGATGGCTATCTGGCCTGGCGCCGTGACCCGCTGCAGGCACACTTCTTTGGCACCCTGAACGCCGGGGAGGAACTGTGGGAGCGGATCCGCAACCTGCTGAAAGAGTCCGCACCGGACACTGCCGTGCTGACCTGCATGTACCGAACCCTGCAACTGGGGTTTGTCGGCCAGTACCGGGCACAAGATGACGAACGCCGTGAAGACGTGGTCCGTGCGCTGGGTGAACGGGTGCCCGCCTTTACGCTTGCACAGGATGCACCCATCGTCGTCAGGGCTTCTCGTTTGCGTAGTGGTCATCGCTTGTACTGGCTGTCTTGGATCCTCGGGGCGGTGGTACTTGCTGCGCTGTGGTTCTTCCTCTCTTCCTCCCTCACCGAACTGGTGAGTCAGACGGTCAGACCGGGGTAAAGGATGCGTGATGTTTACCTGAGTCTGTTAACCGCCCTGGCGGGTGTGCTGGCGCTGTGGCTCATTCTGGGCTTCTGGCCGCTGTCGGTCGGGAGCCGTGTGGCGCTCAGCCTGCTGGTTGTTCTGGCGTGCGGGGCGATGCTCTGGTGTCAGCACCGGGCATCACAGCTGCGGGCGCAGGCGCTCAGGGAGATTGTGGACGAGAGTCTGCCTCCGGAAGATTTCCAGGGCGCAGTTATTCTGGTGTGTGGTGATAACAGTGCGCTGTTTGCTGAGTCTGCACAGCATCGTGAAACCCGTCAGGGCTGGTATCTGCGGATAAAAGACGCAGAACAGCTGCCCTTGCTTGCCCAACACCTGAGTCAGATCCGCCCGGCGTTGGTGTCACAAATCTCTGTGTTACTGGCGATATTGCCTGAGCGCCATACCTCCGACGTCGATTTCACCCAGAGCCTGCGCGGCTGGCAGCGTGCGGTGGTGCAGTGCCGCGCCGCTCTTGACCGACTCCCGCCGCTGTGGACTGTGACCTGGCTGTCACCGCCAGCCGTCTGTGCTGACGCGGAACCGGTCTGGTTTACCACGGTCAGCCAGCGGAGTGGTGTTCAGGTATATCAGCCCGGTCAGGGCAATGTGTCACTGATGGAGTGGATCCGGGTGACAGGATCAGACGGACGCCTTTCGCGCCTGAGTCAGGGCCTGTGGCTGGACAGTCTGCTTGCCTGGCAAAACAGCGCGGTGACTGACCTGCTGTCGGTACGACAGGGCGAACCGCCGGTGATGAAGTCCTGCGTGCAGGGTATGTGCATGGTGCCGGTGAGTGGTATCGCGGGCAATCTCTGGCAACAACACATCACTTCCGTGACGGCGCTGCCACCGGATGCCGTTGTCACCACAGAGCCACTGCCGTTGCCTGAACTGCTGCTGCCGGCGTTACCGCGCCGACGTGGCGTAAGCCGCAGAATGGTGTTCTGGCGTTATGCCGGATTACTGGGCGGGATTTTCCTGGCACTCGCCATGCTGGCGTCGTGGGTGAACAACCAGCGCCTGATCCGCAGTGTCGGCGACCATCTTGCCTTATACCACCACCTCACCGGCACGCCGGTTGCGCCGAAACTCCGTGCCCAGCAGCGTCTGCGCGCCGATGGCGCACTGCTGGATGATTGGCAGCGTCGCGGGGAGCCTGTGCGCTATCGCCTCGGGCTGTATCAGGGGCTGCGTCTGGTGCCTGCTGTTGAAGCGGCCGTGAATGATTGGGCTCCGCCACCGCCACCCTCGCCAGTTATCAAAAAGATCGTACAGGGGCCAAAGACCATTCGCCTCGACAGTATGTCGCTATTCGATTCCGGTCAATCGGCGCTGAAAGCGGGCTCCACCAAATTGCTGGTCAACTCGCTGGTGGGCATCAAGGCCAAACCGGGCTGGCTGATTGTGGTCGCCGGTCACACCGATAACACCGGCAACCCGCAGCTGAACCAGACGCTCTCTCAGAAACGTGCCGAAGCGGTGCGCAACTGGATGCGTGACACCGGTGACGTGCCGGAAAGCTGTTTTGCGGTGCAGGGCTATGGCGCAAGTCGCCCGGTCGCAACCAACGACACCCCGGAGGGCCGTGCGCTCAACCGCCGTGTCGAAATCAGTCTGGTACCGCAGGCCAACGCCTGCCAGATACCGGGCCACACCCAGGCGTCATCGCAGGATGATGACGTTTCTCAACATTAATGGAGTAAATCCGATGGCAATTCCTGTTTATCTTTGGCTGAAAGACGACGGCGGCGCGGACATCAAGGGTTCTGTTGACGTACAGGACCGCGAAGGCAGCATCGAAGTGGTTGCACAGCAGCATAACCTGTACATCCCGACCGACAACAACACCGGCAAGCTGACCGGCACCCGTATCCACACCCCGTTCCTGTTCACCAAGGAAATCGACTCCTCCAGCCCGTATCTGTACAAGGCGGTGACCACCGGTCAGACCCTCAAGTCTGCGGAGTTCAAGTGGTACAAAATCAACGACGCGGGCCAGGAAGTTGAGTACTTCAACACCAAACTGGAAAACGTGAAAGTGGTGAAAGTGAACCCGGTGATGCACGACATCAAGGATCCTTCTTTCGAGAAGCACAACCACCTCGAGCAGATCGAACTGCGTTACGAAAAAATCACCTGGACCTACAAAGACGGCAACATCATTCATTCCGATTCCTGGAACGAACGCGCCACGGCGTAAGCCCGATGCGGACAGGGCCCTGTCCGCTTTTTTGCTGAGCGTTTGTTAACACGGGCGCTTTGCAAAGAATCACGCAATCTGCCTGCCTGACCTGATGCGCTTTGGGTTCCTGATGAACAGGGAACAGCGAAGGGCGGTAGCGTGCCCGGGAACCAACAAGAGAGAGAAAAATGGAAAACTCAGCCGTCCTGTTACGTCGCCTCAATCCCTACTGCGCCCGCGGGCTGGAAGGTGCCGCCTCCCTGTGCCAGACCCGCACCCATGCCGAAATCCTGCCGGAGCACTGGCTGCTGAAGCTGTTTGAGCAGGGCGAAGGCGACCTCACCGTGCTGGCACGGCGTTATGAGTGGGATATGGACGGCATTTGGCAGGCGCTGCTGGGCTGGCTGGATAACCTTCCGCGCTCAGTGCGCAGCCGCCCGCAGCTGGCGGAATCTCTCAACTCGCTGCTGAAGCAGGCATGGATGGCCGCCTCATTACAGGGTGAAGAACAAATCCGCAGCCAGCATTTGCTGATGGCACTGATTGAAAGCCCGAAGCTGATCCACTGCGATGGCCTGTGGCCGCTGCTGACCCTGGGACAGAGCCAGCTTGAGCGCCTGCGTCCGCTACTGGATGCGCAGTCCGACGAGCGCCCGGAAGTGCAGCAGGAAGCTGAGCTGGTACAGTCCTCCGGTGGTGATGTGGAAATGATTGGCCGCCCGGCGGGTAGCGAAGTGAAAGAGGGCGAACTCAGCCCGGCATTACAGAATGCGCTGGATAAATTCACCCTCGACGTCACCGCCAAAGCGAAAGAAGGCAAGATTGATCCGGTGTTTGGCCGTGAGACTGAAATTCGCCAAATGGTAGATATTCTCTCCCGTCGTCGCAAGAACAACCCGATTCTGGTCGGCGAACCGGGCGTCGGCAAAACCGCGCTGGTAGAAGGCCTTGCACTCAGAATTGCCGAAGGCAACGTGCCGGAATCTCTCAAACCTGTCGTGCTGCGCACTCTGGTCCTCGGCCTGCTACAGGCGGGCGCAGGCGTGAAGGGCGAGTTCGAACAGCGCCTGAAAAACGTCATCGACGCCGTGCAGCAGTCACCTACTCCGATTTTGTTGTTTATCGACGAAGCGCACACCATCATTGGCGCGGGCAACCAGGCGGGCGGCGCGGATGCGGCTAACCTGCTGAAACCGGCACTCGCCCGCGGCGAACTGCGCACCATCGCCGCGACCACCTGGTCCGAATACAAACAATACTTCGAGCGTGATGCCGCCCTGGAACGCCGCTTCCAGATGGTGAAAGTGGACGAGCCGGACGGCGATACTGCCTGCCTGATGCTGCGTGGCCTGAAGTCCCGCTACGCCGAGCACCATAACGTGCATATCACCGACGATGCGGTACGCGCTGCCGTCACGCTTTCCCGCCGTTATCTGACAGGCCGTCAGTTGCCGGACAAAGCGGTCGATTTACTCGATACCGCCGCCGCCCGCGTGCGCATGAGCCTCGACACTGTGCCGGAACAACTGACCCGCATCCGCTCGCAGATCACTTCTCTGGAGATGGAGAAGCAGGCGCTGCTGGAAGACATCGCCGTCGGCAGTCAGAGCCACGGCGAACGCCTGACGGCTATCGAGCAGGAAGAGAACGACCTGATTGTTGAACTCGGCGAACTGGAAACCCAGTACGGGCAGGAGCTGAAACTCACCGAACAACTACTTGAAAGCCGTCAGGATATATCCCGCCAGAGCGAGACCCACGCGCTACAACAGGAGCTGAACGGCATGCAGCACAGCAATTCGCTGCTCTGCGTTGATGTGGACGTGCGCACAGTCGCCACCGTGATTGCCGACTGGACAGGCGTGCCGCTGTCTTCCCTGATGAAAGACGAACAGACCGAATTGCTGACCCTGGAAAATGAAATCGGCAAGCGCGTAGTCGGGCAGGATGTAGCACTGACCGCTATCGCCCAGCGCCTGCGCGCGGCGAAAACCGGCCTCACTTCCGAAAACGGTCCGCAGGGTGTGTTCCTGCTGGTCGGCCCGAGCGGCGTGGGGAAAACCGAAACCGCGCTGGCGCTGGCCGACGTGATGTACGGCGGTGAAAAGTCGCTGATTACCATCAACCTGTCTGAATACCAGGAGCCACACACCGTTTCCCAGCTGAAAGGCTCGCCTCCGGGCTACGTCGGCTACGGTCAGGGCGGTATTCTCACCGAAGCCGTACGCAAGCGCCCGTACTGCGTAGTACTGCTGGATGAAGTGGAAAAAGCCCACCGCGATGTGATGAACCTGTTCTATCAGGTGTTCGACCGCGGCTTTATGCGCGATGGCGAAGGCCGCGAAATCGACTTCAGAAATACGGTCATTCTGATGACCTCTAACCTCGGCAGCGACCACTTAATGCAGCTGCTGGACGAACATCCGAAAGCGACAGAAGGTGACCTGCACGAACTGCTGCGCCCGATATTGCGTGACCACTTCCAACCGGCGCTGCTGGGCCGTTTCCAGACCGTGATTTACCGACCACTGGCGGAAGCCGCGATGCGTACCATCGTGGAAATGAAGCTCGCCCAGGTGAGCAAGCGCCTGCATCGTCACTACGGCCTGACCACACATATCGACGAAAGCCTGTATGACGCACTCACTTCTGCCTGTCTGCTGCCGGACACCGGTGCACGCAACGTCGACAGCTTACTTAACCAGCAGATTTTGCCGGTGCTGAGCCAGCAGCTTTTAATGCATATGGCGGCGAAACAGAAACCGCACTCCCTGACGCTCAGCTGGAATGATGAAAAAGGGATTGGGCTTGAATTTTCAGGTGCGGCTGAACGCGAATCCGGAGGCAAGGAATGACCATTCATGATGCCCGCAAGAAGAAAAAGAAGGACGACAAGAAGCAGGACGATGATTCCGTCAGAAAGCTGACAACCGAGGAAATCGCCTTAGCCAGAACGGTATTCGGTAACCGGATCGATTACGAGAAGGTAAAAATCCATCGCGGTAGCTATCTGCCATTTGGGTTGCAGGATGAACATACCGCAATGACACCTAATGGTGAAATATATTTCCGGTATTGGTATCGCGATGACTTCTCAAAAAGTTTGCCATTTTTACGGCATTTATTTATTCATGAAATGAGTCATGTTTGGCAGAGAGAGCGGGGAATGAACGTCATTGCCAGAGGATTGATAAGCTGGTTGGTGAGCTATCGGTATGTGCTCGATGGACGACTGTTAAGCGAATATCCAATGGAACAACAAGCACAAATAATTGCAGATAACTTTGCTTTGCAAAGTGAAGGGTATTACGGCTGGTTAAAGCTGAGGATTGACCAGAGTATAACGTTGGATGGCGATATTTCTGAGTCTGTCATTAAACAAGGGTATAAAAACGCGTTAAGAGGATTTCCATGGTAATTCCGATAATTTTTCGGGTTCTGCGAATAAGCCTGCTTGTTATTATATGTTTGCAAGCCTTAACCGGATGTCCGGGGTCTGGCGACAGACTGGAGCCAGATGAAGAGGGACATATCATTTTTAATAATGGGAGTGTTTGCTTCTCTGTCAATGGTGGCGATGACTATGTCTTAAAGTACATATCTATTAATCCTCGGGGAACAAACCCCAAAGATGAAAAGATAATATTCAGCCCACAGTTACGGATAAGTAATAAATTGCTTTGTATTCCACCATCGTTTTATAAGTTCAATAAAGATGGCCAGTATTTCATTCAAGCCAGCTTTGCCTCTTTAAGGCATGCAGACCGTCCTCGACGTATTGTTTCAGCGCTGGAGGTGAGTAAAGGCGTGGTTCATAGCATACGACCCAACGATATGGAGATCCTAAGGCCGTATGATGAAATGATTAAGAATTGATGAATAGCAGTATCGGAGGTAAGTAATGAAAGTAACTTACTTTATTATGCTCGTTATTGCCGTCGTTCTGTCTGTTTTGGATAGCTTTATATTCAAGCTGTTAAGCACGTAATACCGATTAGCAATGATGGCAAATACAGCATGAACAATTTTGAAATGACCGTATAACTGATTAAAGCCCTTGTTACGCTCGCTGTCGGGGCTGGAATTGTAATAACTTTTTTCGTACTCGCTGAGTACTTAAACCTGTTACTTGCCCCTCCGGCAATAAAGTCATGGACTGCAGGTTATCCCATGGAGTCAATATCATGAGTCTGACAGATACGCTTAAGAACACCCTGTCTGCGCTAACTGAAGGCGGACTGAACCGCTACCGCCTGGATATTCCGTCCTGCACAGCCTCACTGGATGTGGAAGAGTTTAACGGTAAGGAGTTCATGAGTGAGCTTTATTACTACGAAATTATCTTTACCAGCAGCGATCAGAATATCAGTTCAGCGCAACTGTTGACCCGGCCTGCCACGCTGACCATGGGAACAGGGCCACTGATGGGGCTGACCGGGCAGAAAGTGGTGCATGGTGTGGTGACGCATTTTAAGCGTATCAGTGGTTCACGTGACCAGGCGACGTACCAGATTATTATTGAGCCGTTCATGTCTTTGCTGCGCAAGCAATTCCGTACCCACCGTTTTTTCGTCAACAAGTCGGTACCGGAAGTCGTCACCGAAGTATTGCAGGAGCATGGTCTGAAAGGCTGGGAGTATGAGTTTACCCTCAAAGCCGACTATCCGAAGCGTGAACAGATTAACCAGTACAAGGAAAATGACCTCGCGTTTATTGAGCGTCTGCTGGCCGAAGTGGGGATTTTCTACTTCTTTACCCTGCAACCTGACACCCAGACCGAAGTGGTGCATTTCGCAGACAAGCAGAGCGCATGGACGTTCGGTAAGTCTCTGCCGCTCAGCAGCCCATCGGGAATGAGTGACAATGCAGCGGACTCTGTATGGGGGGTAAACGTCCGACAGAACGTGGTTGAGCGCTCTGTCACTGCCAGTGACTATAACCATCGTGAAGCTCAAAACATCCTGACTTCTGTACCGGCGGACATGACCCGTGGCGACGGTGACGGTGTTACCTATGGTGAGGTCTATCACTACCTGCCGCGTCATCTTGAACGTGGCGATAAAATCACACCTTCAGCAGAAACTGGCAACTTCTGGGCTCGCCTTGAGCACGAGCGTTTTCTGTCCGGACAGACGGCAATCAGCGGGTTCAGCAATGATGCCCTGCTTTCACCGGCCCAGGTGCTGACCATCAGTGAACGTGTGGTACCGCCGACACTGCCATCAGAAACGGACAACGGCATAATCATTACCCGCACGGGCTATATAGCCAGTCGTAAAGATGCCCTGATCGTGATGTGGGAGGGGATGCCTTACTACGAGAACCGCTGCTGGCGTCCTGCCGCTAAAAAGCGCCCGGTGGTCAGCGGCACGCTGATGGCGCGCGTGACCAGCGCCAAAGATAACGATATTTACGCATGGCAGGATGCATCCGGCATGTACCGGGTTAAGTTTGATGCTGACCGTGACGATAAACGCCAGGGCATGGAAAGCATGCCGGTGCGCTTTGCCAGGCCTTACGGTGGTGATAAGTACGGCTTCCACTTCCCGCTGATCCAGGGCACTGAAGTCGCCATTGCATTCCATGAAGGCGATCCCGATCGCCCGTATATAGCTCACGTTCTGCACGACTCCCGCCACGTTGACCACGTCACTGAGGCCAACAGCACACGCAATGTTATCCGCACCGCAGGCCTGAACAAGCTGCGGATGGAAGACAAGCGCGGTGAAGAGCACATCAAGCTCAGTACGGAGTATGGCGGCAAAACCCAACTCAATTTAGGCCACAACGTGGATGCCTCCCGCGAACTGCGCGGTGAAGGTGCTGAGCTGCGTACTGACCGACATGTTTCCATCCGGGGTGGTACCGGGGTGTTTATCACTGCAGATAAGCAGCCGTTTGCCGGGGACAAAATGCTTTCCATGCAGGAGGCGATAGCCCAGCTCGAGAATGCACTGAGTATTGCCCGAAGCATGTCAGACGCGGCTGAAACTGCGCAGGCGCTACCTGCTGATATTCAGAGCCAGGTGAAGTTGACTGATGCCCTCAAAGATCTCGCGCAGCCAGGGATGGTGTTAAATGCACCTGAAGGTGTAAGCATTACCAGTCCGCAGGCAGTGCGTATGGCCTCGGGAAGCGCCAGCGTCGGGATTATGTCACAACAAAACACTGATATCAGTGCACTCAAGCGTTTTACCGTGGCGGCGGGGGAAGCCGTAAGCATGCTGGCCCGTAAGGCCGGGATGAAACTTTTTGCCGCTAAGGGAAAAGTTGAAATTCAGGCACAGGATGATGCGCTTGATACGATAGCCAAAAAGGATGTGACCGTAACCAGCACGGAAGGGCGAGTTGAAATCACGGCGGCGAAAGATGTCGTGCTGAAAAATCTGGATGGGTCGTTCATCCAACTTCAGGGTAAGAATATTATTCTGGGCTGTGAAGGTAATATTCTGTGGAAATGTGCCAATGCGCAGAAAATGGGTAGTGTAAGCATGAGTAGTGTTATGCCCCAGTTTCCATCTGGATATAGTGGGAAATTTACGGCATCGTCTGATGCAGGTGTTCCAGTTGCAGCTGCGGCATACATGCTGACATCGAGTAATGGGCAGAAATTATTTGGTAGAACAGACGAGAACGGTGAAACAGTCCCAGTTTACTCATCAAACCCGAATGAGCCTTTTGAACTTGAAATGATTCAAAGTGATTATTGGTACGATAGTGAGAATATTGTGGATAGAGTACATTGTTCATCATTTTCAGATATGTCATTCCTGGATGATGGTTGTCAATGCAGTGATTGTGAGGGAAATAAAAGTGTGTGATATGGCTTTTAAGTTTAAATCTTTGTTATGCATGTTGCTGGCTCCATTTTTTTCTTTTGCTAGTGGCACATGGAATGCTAAATCAGCACAAATGCAATGTGGCTCAGCTTTGGTAACGGTCAGTGCTGAATGCCAGGTGAATCAAAAAAGCCGAGCGGAGAATATATGCAAAAATTATCAATTGGAAATAAAAAACGGTACGAATAATAAAGAGTTTTCTTTGCCATACATCCCGAATAGCCAAAAAGTCCTCCTGGAAGGACAGGGTTATTCCTTTAATGATGTAGTTAAGCCTGGTGATTGGGTCCCCTCCACAATGAAATGCTATGACAATGAAAATATTGTGATCGGATACCATCTAGGGTTGGATGAAGAGGAGAGCGTAAAGGGTTCATTGTTGTCCTATATTGACGCCCCATTTATTGATCTTTCAGGTAACTTTATTACAGGTAACAAGCTTTCTGAGCTTAGAACTCGAGAGATAAAAAAACCATACGATAATACAAATATAGACTTTATTAACAATCGCTGAGGTATGGTATGTCTGATTTATATGAGTATTTAAATGCCAAGAAGGGAAAAGCATATTTTGATGATCAGATTAAGCCATTTTCGCTAATCTCACTCTATCCGGATATAGATACATCCCGAAAGCTAAGAGGTAACAGCCGTACAACAGGAGATGTTGATAAAGATGTTCAGGATGCTATTATAGATATGATAATTACCATAGCTGTCCGCTATGGATTAAGTTATAAAGAGATATCATATATATTATTAACAACTAAAGTCGAGTCCGGGTTTAACCCCGATGCGGCAGCAGGGACTACTAGCGCAGCTGGTTTAGCACAAGGAACAGTTGGTTTTATCAAGGATGCATTGACACAATCTGAAGACATTCTTGGTTTTCAGCTAGATCTTCGTAATGAAGAAGTTTTTGAAGCTGAAAAAGGATGTTATGCGGTAATTTATTCCTTTTTACTTAACAAATCGAAGGTGATGGAGAGCTACACATCAGATCAAAGTGAATACTGGGAGTGGCTTTATTTACTGCATCATGATGGTGCCTATAGCTTAGGGAAATATCTTGATGGTACACGTGAGAAAAGTGCAGATGGCAAGAAGTGGGCGCTTTATATAACTAAGCGTTTATCAGCTGTGGAAGGGTTGCTAAAAAATACTGAAGTTAATACTAAATTTAAACTGTCTACGGGAAATAACACAGCATTCAAGAACAAAAATTATATTGCTGCAATCTCTCCATTTCCAAGTTCAACATGCCCAAATTTAGTGTCAGACTATGAGAAATCTCTGGTTTTTATCAAAGGTGTGACTGATGCAAACGGGATGACTGAATCAGTCAATGCTATCGCAGGTTCAGAAATTGTGTTTACTATTCTTGCTGATAATTACAAAGATTTAGCTAAAGCAACTGGTGGAAAAGACAACGATGAAAAGCATAAGACTCTAACTTATACCGTTAAGAAAGGTGACACTTTATCAGCAATAGCTAAGAGTCATGGCGTATCAGTTGAGAAGCTAGCAAGAGTTAATAAGATTCATAACGTAAACATGTTACGCGTGGGTGCTAAATTGAAAATGCCTGACGGTAATCAAAACCATGGGTATGTTAGCCGCTATGTTTCTGAACAAACCAAAAAGGAGATTCTCAAAAATGTTGGAATTGAAAATGCTAATGCTAAAGCAGCTATAGAATATTCAAGAAGTCATGTTGTGTTGCCTAAAGGAAGTAAGTCTGCGGACTCGGAAAAGAAAAGCAATGTAATTCATATTAAAACTACGACGACGGACAAGTCTGTTGCTCGTAGGAGTAAAAGTGATCCAGAGAAGCATCAGACTACTTCCGATGGGAAAGCTAAAAATGTTTCTGTTGATAAAGACTTTGAGCCGGTTGTGGATTTTTCTAAAGATATTCCTCTCAGCTTGAAAAATCTGGTAACCAATCATTCTCTTGATATTATAAAAGGAATAATGAAATCGTCAGGGGTTCATAAAATCATGATAACTAGTACGTTACGTTCTGTTGAAAAACAAGTGAATGCGATGTACGGTAATATGCAAAGCAAGGGGATAGATTCACAGTTAGCATATTATGCTAAAGCTGGGAGAGAGGTCATTAAAGCGGCCATAGATGCCGGTGGGAATGATCATAGCAAAACAGCAGCAGTTAAAGCCGCTATGACAGAAAAAGTAATTCAACTTCAAAGCGAGGGGCGATTAGTATCACGTCACTGTGTTTCAGAAGAAATGTATGCTGAGAGAAATGTATTTGATATTAGTAAAAACCTATCAAGTAAACGAAGTGTGTTATTAGCCTTTGATAAGGCTCTTACGGAATATGCTGCCAATAATGATGGTTTTAAATACATCAGCCCGTTTTTGCATAGCGGCGAGCCGGCGTTCCATGTGGAGATTGTACAATGAAAATATTTTTAGCGATTTTTCTGTTTCTTTTTCCTTTTTTTTCAAATGCAAGTGATTTTTCTTTAGAACCTGGATTATACCATCTCGAATGGGCATATGGACCTAGTGATAATTATAAAACTGTAGCTGGCGTTGTTGGGGATATTGATGAGGTTGACGGGTTTTATTATTTAAAAAATAAAATTGATGACCAGTCCAATGATGAAGTATATATTGTAATCAATAAGGGTTCTGGCGCTGTTTTCTTCAAGCATGAAGAAATTGAAGGTGGGCCAACTATTGGGTGGGCAAACATTCAATTGAATGATGAATCGATATTAATTGATACTCCAACCACGAAAAATTTTTATGATAATACCGATGGCGATAGTGATCGTGACATAAAATATAAGGTGGGTGTTAAATTTGCGGGGAATAAGAAAACTAAAAACACATCTGAAATTGCTCCTATAGAAATTTTAAAAAATGATGTTTTCAAGATCGACTGTTCTGAATATTTTAAATCAAATGAAGAACACGGAAGTAAAGTGAAAAAAAATGATCCAATGGAAGACTATAGTAGTAGTGTTTTATTGAGTAGTGATGGATTGTGTAACGCCACTTTAAATAAGAATAATAAAATTGAAGTGTTAAATGGTTGGATGCTTTTCAAAAGAATTAACTAAATTATCTATCCGTAAAGTATGCGCGGCTCATTCTATATTGAGATGGGGTTATGTTTAAGTTAATGTCCTTCCTTGCTTTGTTTTTACCTGTCATTGCATTCAGTAATGGCATCAAAATAAAAGATGGTTTGTATTATGGTTACTGGGTTTATAAAAATAAGGGGGAGTTAAAAGAATACGGTGTCTTGGCTAACAATCCAAGAAAAGATGCTGGTGAATACATTTTAAGTCCCGTACCTGAACTTTCCGCTACTGATGAAATATACATTCAAATAAAGAATAATGTACCTACTATATTCTTTTATCATGAAAGTAGCGATGCCTATTTAAATGTTGTAGGGTGGGCGGGTGCTAAGTTTTCAGGGGGCGAAATGATTGTTTCAGCAAACACTATTCTCTTTTTAAAAGAAGATTCGAAAGAACGTATTTCTGTTGGCGATAAATTCAATGGTAAAGTTGTTCGCCTTGATATTGGAGAGAAGGCATCGATAAAAGATATCAATGGTAAAGGGTTTAGAATTGATTGTAATCAATATTTAAAAGCTAATAATTATGTGAAAACGGGACTTCCTAATGTTGAGGAGCCAGATCCATCAGGCAGGAAAGATATATTGGTCGGATATCCTGCTACAGTTTTCGCCGTCGGTGAACTCGGCATCTGTTCTGCATTCCTCGATAATGATGTTGTTCCACAAATCAAAAAAGGGTGGATTCAGTTCCGTCGACTCAATTAAAACATATAATCTAATTTGTTAGGTGTGATATGTCCAAAGGATTTGTATTACTCGGAGATAAAACTACTCACGGCGGCGAGGTTACTTCTGCATCTTCGACCATGATCGTTAATGGAAAAAAAGTGGCACTTGTTGGAGATGAAGTTAATTGCCCTGTCGAAGGGCATGGTGTCAATACCATTATCGAAGGATCACCGGAATGGATCTCTGATGGGAAGTCCGTTGTTGTTGATGGCTGTGAATGTGAATGTGGTTGTCATGTTATCTCCAGTGCACCGGATTGTTCAGTAGGATAAGTTATGAGCTGGGAGCGTCAGAAAGCCACAATTACCGCAGAACCAGATGAGCCTTCTCTGGTTTTGTGGCTGATTGCAGGCCTTATTGCTGTTATTGCTGGAGTATTACTCTTTGTTCTCCATGCCAATCAGTTTTTGGGAGCATTACAAGAATTCAATCTCTGGATTGTTTCCGGAGGCCCTCTTTTTATCTGGTTCGTTACGATTTGCATTCGCGGCTGGATGTATAACCACGCAATGGACCGTCATCAGTTTGAATCCGATGAGGCAGACTATGCACAGCAGCAATGGACTTCCTGGGCCGGGCGTTATCTGGCGGTTCTGTATAGCCGGGTTATCCTGCCTGATGACTTGACGCCATCCACATTTCTGCAGGCCCCCAAAGATCTCGAGCAGGGTAGTTCTCTTTCTCGGGGAATAGTGCTACCTGTTGGCGAAGATGCTTTTTCAGCATTGATTGGGGGCCTGGACATATCAGAATTACAGCGCTTGTCTGACCTCCCTTTCCACGCAACCTTACTGACTGATTCACACGATCCTGATGAGACATTGCAGAGAGAATTTTCAGCATGCTGGCTCCAGTTAGTTGGACAGGCGTATCCCGTACCATTACTGACGATTCTTAAAGACCGGGTCTTCGATTGGGTGGGCGAACGCCTGAAAGCCCCGATTCTGGATGTTGAGCTTATGTTGATTCACCAGACTCAGGGAGGGAATGAGTACAGTGATTCGCTCTCGGCTTTAATGTTGACCTCTGATGATGTAGCAACGAAGTATCAGCTAACCCATCACGCTCGCCTGCTTCGGCCTATGTCGCTTGAATCAGCCCAAATGCTGAGTGAAGAGCTCGATACCTTTTTCTCAACCCAGTCACAGGCTATCGCTGCGCATGCAATAGTGGGCGACAGCATGAAGTGGGGTGGTGATTTTTCCACTCTTCTGGCCAGTGCAAAACAATATGAGGGCAGCTGGAAACCCCAGCAATGCCATTGGCTGGAGAAATATGCCGGACTCAGCGGTCCTTTCTCACCGTGGATTATGGCCGCCGTCGTTAGTGATATAGCCATGCTCACAAAAGAAGATTGCCTGATGCTTTCGGGTGACAAAGAGCAGCGATTTGCAAATACCGTAACTACAGGGAATCTGATGAATGGCGAAGGATAACTCAGTGTGGCGTGGTAACTGGGGACGCATCAGTATCACTGCGCTGATTGCAGCTGCGGTAGCGTTGGTTATCTGGAAAAAGGGTGATACGTTCGGACTTACCAGTAATGGCCTTAAGCTGTTGGTGTTTGTGGCGGTGATAATCCTTCTGCTACTTGTCCGCCATGGCAAAACTATTAGTCTTGCGATTAAACAACAGTGGTCGCGTTTTCAGGCAAAACGCAAAAATGTTCTGCCCGTCGATGAGGGGCGCGTTGAGCAGACTGCCCCCCGTAACGTTACCGTTGACACCATCCGTGACGCCATGCGTAACCTCTACGGTCGACACTGGGGACGTAAAACCCGCATCCTGTTGATAACCGGTACTGCCGTTGAGGTGGAGCAACTGACCCCGGGTCTTACGGCTCAGCTATGGCAGGAAGACCGCGGCACGCTGTTGCTGTGGGGCGGTGACCTCAATACGCCAGCAGACAGTGCCTGGCTGACCGCGCTGCGCAAACTGCGCCGCCGTCCGGTAGATGGGCTGGTGTGGGTTACCTCGGCCTTTGACCAGCTCTCCGCGCCTGGGCTGGAACAGCCGCTGCCGGTACCGACTGAAAGCACCATGGATTCACTCTCTCATGCCATCAGCGTGCGTATGGAAACGCTTGGCTGGAAACTCCCACTGTATGTCTGGTCCCTGCATCCGCGCGCCGGTAAGCCGGAAGGGCGTATTACGCAGGCGACCGGCTGTCTGTTGCCTGCCGGTTGTCGTACCGAAGGGCTGGCAGAGCAACTCTCCGCCCTGACGCCAGATTTGACCTCACAGGGTTTGCAGCAGACCTGCAGTGAAGTGAAACATAACTTCTTATTGACGCTGGCTGACCAGCTCATTCGCGAGCCACAAAGCGTGACTGCGCCGCTGTCGGTGATGCTCAACCCGTACCGCCCGCTGCCGCTGGCTGGGGTGGTATTCAGTCAACCTTCTGCCGGTGCTGAACGTGCCGTGTCGCACCACTGGGGCATGGATAAGCGCTGGGGTGTTGTGCCTGTGTCTGTCCGGACACTCCCAGCCGGACTGCGTCCGCGCAAGCCGGGCTTTCCCTGGCGCAAGGTTGTGGTGTCTGTTGTCGCCCTGGTGATGGTGGGCTGGGCTGCGTGGATGAGCATCGCGTATGTCACCAACCGCAGCCAGATTGACGGTGCGAATGCCCAGGCTGCACTTGCCGCCCGACAGAATCAGTCGCTGGAACAACGCCTGCACGCGCTGTCTGAACTGCAGAAAACGCTGGTCCGTCTGCAATACCGTTCTGAGCACGGTGTGCCATGGTATGAACAGGCCGGGCTGAGTCAGAACGATGCGCTGTTGGCCGCACTCTGGCCACGCTATCAGGACTGCGCGCTACCGCTGTTGAGGGATGCGGCCGCAGACCATCTGCAGAAGCAGGTCAGTGCCTTTAACGCGCTGCCGCCGGGCAGCCCGCTGCGTGAGCAGATGGCAAAAAATACCTATGACCAGCTCAAACTCTACCTGATGCTGGCCCGCCCGGAAAACATGGACGCAGCCTGGTTCAGTCCGGCACTGCTGCACGACTGGCCAAAACGTGATGGCGTGAAAGACAGTGTCTGGCAGGGCGTGGCCCCGTCACTGCTGTCATTCTATGGCGCGCAACTGGTGACGCATCCTGAGTGGAAATTGCGGGCTGATGAAAGCATGGTCAGCCAGGCGCGTTCCCTGCTGGTTCGCCTGATGGGCGTACGTAACAGTGAATCGACCCTGTACCAGAAGATGCTCTCCCAGGTAGCGCACTTGTATGTCGATATGCGCCTGGAAGACATGACCGGCGATACCGATGCATCCCGTCTGTTCAGCACAACGGAAATTGTGCCGGGCATGTTTACCCGTCAGGCCTGGGAGCTGGCCGTGCAGCCGGCCATCGAGAAGGTGGTGAAGGCGCGTCGTGACGAGCTCGACTGGGTACTGACGGACAGCAAGCGTCAGGTGAATAAACAGGATGAGACCTCGCCGGAAGCCCTGAAAAAACGCCTGACGGAACGCTACTTCTCTGACTTTGGCGGGGCCTGGCTGGAGTTTCTTAACAGCCTGCGCTGGAACCGGGCCACCACGCTGTCCGATTCCATTGACCAACTGACCCTGATGGCCGATGTGCGCCAGTCACCTCTGGTAGCACTGATGAACACCCTCAATGTGCAGGGGCGCACCGGGCAAACCGGCGAGGCAATTTCCGATTCCCTGGTGAAATCGGCCAAAAACCTGCTCGGCGGTGATAACAACGATGCCATTGACCAGAGTGCCGGCGTTCACGGCCCGCTGGATGCGACCTTTGGTCCGGTGCTGGCGCTGATGGACAAGAACCGCACGGGAGCACAGGAGCAAAGTCTGCAGTCGTTCCTGACCCGCGTGACGCAGGTGCGTCTGCGCCTGCAGCAGGTAACCAATGCTGCTGACCCGCAGGCCATGACCCAGACCATTGCCCAGACCATATTCCAGGGTAAAGCCGTTGATCTGACCGAAACCCGCGACTATGGCAGCCTGATTGCCGCCGGTCTGGGTCAGGAGTGGAGTGGCTTTGGGCAGACGGTGTTTGTGAACCCGATGGAGCAGGCCTGGCAGCAGGTGCTGACTCCGGCGGCCGACAGCCTCAATGCTCAATGGCAGCAGGCGGTGGTGGCTGAGTGGAACAGTGCCTTTGGTGGCCGTTATCCGTTCAATAACTCCAGTAGTGATGTTTCCCTGCCGCTGTTGGCCAAATACCTTAACGCGGATTCCGGGCGTATCGCCCAGTTCCTGCAGACCCGTCTCAAAGGCGTGCTGCACAAAGAGGGTAACCACTGGGTACCGGACAGCATCAACTCGCAGGGGCTGGCGTTCAACCCGGCGTTCCTCAACGCCATCAACACCCTGAGCCATATCTCGGATGTGGCCTTCACCGAAGGTAATGCCGGTATGAACTTCGAGCTGCGCCCGGGCACTGCCGATGGCGTGATGCAGACCGACATAATTATCGACAGCCAGAAGCTGACCTACGTGAACCAGTTGCCCGCATGGAAACGCTTCACCTGGCCTGCAGATACTGAGGCCCCGGGTGCGAACCTGAGCTGGATTAGCACGCAGGCGGGCACCCGCCAGTACGCCGATATTCCTGGCGCATGGGGCTGGATCCGCCTGCTAGATAATGCTGCGGTCAAGGCTTACCCGGGCGTGGGAAGCAGCTACAGCCTGAGCTGGAAAGCCCAGGACGGCCGCACGCTCAATTACACCCTGCGTACCGAAGCCGGCGAGGGGCCGCTGGCGCTGCTGAAGCTGCGTAATTTCCGCCTGCCGGAGACTATCTTCAGCACGACAGGGCCAGCACTGTCAGGCCAGGTTGCCAGTGCAGGGAATGATGCAGAGGAGGTTTACTGATGAGCACCCTGAATGCCTTACTCAGCGCCTGTCAGGCCGAGCAGGAGCCACTGCTTGCCGCCACCCGTGAACGCGTGGCTCAATGGGATAACTGGCTACAACCGTTGCCTGGACCATCAGCCGCTGGTGAAGACCCGGGTTACGACGATGACTTCCAGCAAATGCGTGAAGAGGTCAACAAACTCTCCGGCGCGGATACCGAACTCATCTGCCGGCTGGCCGAAAAGCTGCTGACCACCACCGCCAAAGACATTCGCATGGCGACGTACTACTGCTGGGCGAAGCTGCACCGTGAAGGTGAGCAGGGACTGGCAGAAGGCCTCGAACTGCTGGCCGGTCTGCTTGAGCGCTTTGGACCACAGCTGCACCCGCAGCGTGACCGCAGCCGTAAGGCGGCACTGGAATGGCTGGCCGGGTTGCGCATGACTGACTCCCTTTCTCTGTACCCGGAAGTGGTCAGGATCGATGCGATGCGTACTACCGGGGCGCTGCTGCTGATAGCCGGACTGACTGAAAACGAGCCGGATGAAACCCGCCCGGAACTCAATGCGCTGTACGGTGCGCTGGAAAGCCGTTTGCAGAAAGCGGGGGGCGTGGATGCAGTGGTACCGCAGAACGCCAGTACCAGCGAACCCCCTTCGACAGCCAGTCACAGAGATGCCCCGTCAATCGGGCGGATCACGTCCGGTCAGGATTTGCTGGCTCAGGCCCGCACCCTCACCGAATACCTGCGCGAGCAGCCAGACGGCTGGTTGTCGGCACATCATCTGATGAAAAGCCTGCGGCACGATACCCTGCGGGCCATTCCGGCGCCGGATGCACAGGGACGTACCCGCATCGAGCCGCCAAGGGCGGATCAGCGCGCGTTACTCAAACGCCTCTATCTGCAGCAGAACTGGGCTGAAATGCTGGAAACAGCCGACAGCACCTTTTCCCGCGGTGCCAATCATCTGTGGCTGGATTTGCAGTGGTATATCCACCAGGCGCTGACGAAGTCCGGTAAGGATACACTGGCCGATATTGTTGTCGCTGATCTGAAGGGGCTGCTGGCCCGGTTATCCGGGCTTGAAACGCTGGCATTCAGTGACGGAACACCGTTTGCGGATGAAGTGACATTGAACTGGATCCAGCAGAGCGTGCTGGACACCGTCGGCGGTTGGGGTAATGAAACACCACCCACGCCGGTCACCGCCGGTAACGATGACATTCTGGCGCTGGAGCCGGAAGTCGTGGCGCTGGCCGACAGTGAAGGCCCGGATGCGGCGCTGGGCTGGTTACAGACCCGGCCGGGTATGAGCACCGATCGTCAGAAGTGGCTGTTGCACCTGCTGATGGGACGTATTGCCGAGCAGTACGGTAAAAACGAGCTGGCGCTGCACCTGTTTGCTGAGCTGGGTGAGCGTGCCCGTGTAGTGACCCTCAGTGACTGGGAGCCTGAACTGTTGTTCGAGGTACAGGCTCGCCATCTGAAACTCCTGCGCCTGAAAGCCGGTCGCAGTGAGGCGGACAAAGTACGCCTTACACCGGTAATGGACCAGTTACTTGCTGGGCTAATTGCTATCGATCCTGCCCGGGCTGCGGTCCTCTGTGGATGATGAAAATGCTCTGTGAGGCTGAATTTTCCAGGACATCACACCCATAACTATCACTCAAGAAAGGCATACGCATTATGTTTAAGTATCTTATGGCTGTTTGTTTTTTATTTGCACCACTGGCGCATTCATTTGATGGATTTTCAGTGTTTTATCTTAAAGGCGGTTTTCACCGGATTGATGAAGTCACAGACCCGATGGGTAAAACTACATATACAAATGAACTCGGACAGGTGCTCGGAGCCTCGATAAAGGAAAGGGATGGCAGTACAACTTACCGTAACAAGTACGGACATCTGGCAGGCACATCCACAGCAGAAGCCGGTAAACAAATAATATACAAGGATGAGACAGGAAATATCATTGGAAGCGCGACATTAACCGACGCAGATGGCGGTGCCATTTACCGTGACAATGATGGAAACGTTCTGGCTACGGCCTCCCATGATTAATCTGCCCAACACTGGTCAGTCTTTCCGTTTTAACTCACTACCGGGAATCACATGGAAGATTTAACCCTGCGCTATTTCGATGCAGAAATGCGCTACTTGCGTGAAGCCGCGAAAGAGTTCGCGCAAACCCATCCCGATCGTGCAGCTATGCTGGATCTGGATAAGGCTGGTACACCTGACCCGTATGTCGAACGTCTGTTTGAAGGCTTTGCCTTCTCGATGGGGCGGCTGCGTGAAAAGATTGATGACGATCTTCCGGAGCTCACCGAAGGGCTGGTCAGTATGCTCTGGCCACACTATCTGCGCACCATTCCGTCGCTCTCAGTGGTGGCACTGATTCCGGCTCTGCATGCCATAAAAATGGCGGAAGTGGTGCCCGCAGGTCTGGAAGTATGTTCCCGTCCGGTGGGGCCAAAGAACACGGTCTGCCGCTACCGAACCACGCAGGATGTGATGCTTAATCCTCTTAGTGTTTCGGGTGTCACCATGACTACCGAACCTGACGGTCGTTCGCTGCTGCGGATGCGCTTTGCCTGCAGCACCCAGGCGGACTGGTCCCATGCTGACCTTAGCCACCTGAGTCTCTATCTCGGCGCGGATGCACCCGTCAGCAGCCAGCTGCACCTGATGCTGACCAAGCGTCAGGCCGCCCTGTATATGCGCCTGCCCGGGCAGACCGACCGTATTCGGCTTGACGGGTATTTCTCGCCGGGCGGTTTTGCCGAGGAGGACGGGCTGTGGCCGAAGGGTGATACTGCCTTCAGCGGCTACCAGCTGCTGCTGGAGTATTTCACCTTCCGCGACAAGTTTATGTTCGTCCACCTCCACGGGCTGGACGGTATTACGCCACCTGCCGGGGTGGAGTACTTTGATATTGAAGTGGTCTTTAAGCAGCTGTGGCCGTCTGACCTTCCGGTCACTGATGATGCGGTTCGTCTGCACTGTGTGCCGGTGATTAACCTGTTCACGCTGGAAGCTGATCCGCTCACCATCACCGGGCTTGAAAGTGAGTACCTGCTGCGCCCCAAACGACTGCAGGACGGACACACCGAGATTTATGCCGTGGATTCGGTCACCGGCTCAAACCGGACCAACGATGCGGAGTATGTCCCGTTCAGCAGCTTTCGCCACAAGGGTGGGATGATGCGGCGTCATGCGCCACCGCGTTACTACCACACCAGAGTGAAGCGGAGTGTGACCGGGCTGTATGACACCTGGCTTATTCTGGGCGGCCATCAGTGGGAAGATGACCGGCTTATCGACCGCGAAGCCGTGTCATTGCAAATTACCGGGACCAACGGCCAACTGCCGCGCCGGGCGCTGCAGAGCACGCTGCTTGACCGCTGTGAGCAGGTGGTGGATACGCAGCTTTCGGTGCGCAATCTTTGCAAGCCCACGCTGCCGGTTTACCCGCCTGCGGAGGATCGTTTTCACTGGCGGGTGCTGAGTCATCTCGGCTCCGGTTTCCTTAACATGATGAGCACGGCCGAAGTGTTGCGCGGGACGCTGGCGCTCTACAACTGGCAGGAAGACGAACTGAACACCCGCCGCCTGGAGGCGATTCAGCATGTCGAGCACCACCGTCTTCAGCGCTTTGAGCAGGGCTACCTGCTGCGGGGGCTGGATATTGAGGTAACCCTCGACAGCAACGGGTTTACGGGCGAGGGCGATATCCACCTGTTTGGCGAAATGCTCAACCGCTTCTTCGCGCTCTATGCCGACATGAATCAGTTCAATCAGCTCACCCTCATCGTTCAGCCAGAAGGAAAATGCATCCGATGGAAAGAGAACCACAGTCCACGCCTGCCCGGCTGATAGTGCAACTGGGTGACCGGCTGCCGTACATAAACTTTTATCGCTTCTGTCAGCTGCTGGAGCAGAGCCAGCCGGATAAACCGGTTATCGGCAGCAGCTGGCAGGTGCGCCATGAGCCGGTGCGCTTCAGGCCCCATCCGGGCATGGGCTTCCCGGCCTCCGAAATCAAAGGGAGTGAGCCGCCTGAGCATCCCCATCTGCCGCCGACGGTGCGCATCACCTTTATGGGACTCTACGGCGTGGAGTCCCCGCTGCCGACGCACTATATCGATGACATCACTCAGCGACGGGAAGGATATGAAGCCACGGCAGATTTCCTCGATATCTTCAACCACCGGCTGATTGCCCAGTACTACCGCATCTGGCGCAAATATTCTTACCCGGCGAGCTTTGAAGCCGGCGGTAAGGACAATATATCTCAGTATCTGCTGGGCCTGGCAGGCCTTGGCATTGAGGGCTGCACGGACAGCATCGCTGCCCCCGCGTCACGTTTCCTCGCACTGCTGCCGGTGATGTTGCTGCCGGGGCGAACGGCAGAAGGACTGGCTTCCCTGGTGCGCCTGCTGGCACCTGACACACAGGCGAAAATCTGGCATCACGATAAACGTCGCGTGCTACTGAAAAAGCCGCTGTCCATGAGCGTGCGCCAGCCTGTAACCCTGACAAACCGTCCGGTGATGGGCAACTATGCCACTGACGTGAACAGCCAGGTGCTGATGCGCCTGACCACCACAGATCCGGCTGAAGTTCAGGGCTGGTTGCCGGGCGGCGAGCTGCACACCGACCTGATGGCGCTGCTGCATGTCTATCTTGGCTCCCGCCTCGATGTGCGGTTACAGCTGTGTGTCGACCGTAGCCTGCTGCCGGATGCGATGATGAGCAGTAAACCTCGGGCAGGCGCCGTGCAGTTGGGCCGCACTGCCGTGATGCGACCGCTGAATGCGACTAAGACCGCATCACACCCCAAAACAATCACCATTAATCTGGGCCGCTATGAGCGGGTTCAGGAAAATCTTCACCGCAGGGAGACCGATGAACATGGCGAGTACCGCTGGTAAATTCCCCCTGGTTGCGCTGGTCGCAGGTATCACACTGATGCTCGCAGGCTGTGGGCTGACCCAGAGCGTCACGGACGGCACCGTTGCCGTGACCAAATCAATTTTTTATAAGCAGATAAAGACCCTGCATCTGGATATTCGGGCCCGTGAGGCCGTAAACAGCAACGCCGGCGGCGTGGCACTGTCGACGGTGGTGCGCATTTACCAGCTCAAGGACCGCAAAACTTTCGACAGCACAGACTATCCGTCGTTGTTTAAGGCTGACAGCCAGGCCATCAAGGCAGACCTGGTGGCGGAAAAAGATATTCGCCTGCAGCCGGGTGGGGCTGTAATGGTTGATATGCCGATGGAGGATAGTACCCAATATGTGGCGGCGGTCGGGATGTTTATATCGCCGGACCAGACGAACAACACATGGCGTGTTGTGCTCAGTCGGGATGAGCTCGATCCAGATAAAGCCCGCGTCATCGAGGCAGGCAATAACCGGTTAACGCTGGTGCCGGTAAAGGATAAATGAGATGCCGCGTCCTTCTCTCTATGAAACCCTTTTCGGCAACTTCACCGGTGGCCTCGATCTTAATCAGATCAACGAGCAGAACCAGGTCATTTTGTCCGTGCTGGATAATATGCAGCGTATTCTCAACTGCCGTGCCGGCACGCTGGCGCATCTGCCGGACTATGGTTTGCCGGATATGACCAAAATCCTGCAGGGGATGCCAGGGACCGCGCATGAACTGATGGGAACCCTGTCGGCCGTCTTACTGAAATACGAGCCGCGGCTGAAAAAGATTGCGGTGGTACTGCTTGAGCCGGACATTCCGGGCGAACTGCGTTATGCCATTGATGCTGAACTTAAGGGAGGTGACCTGGTGCGCTACGGCACGGAATTTATGCCTGAAGGTCGCGTGCTGATACGTCACCTCAAACAGCAGCAGTATCTTGACGCTCAAACCCGTATGTAAGGCCAGATAACACCATGTCAGCAAAATCACAGTTTCTCAAAAAACTGCAGACCAGACAGCCCGCTCCGGCTTCGCCAGTCGGTAAGATCCCGGCCGGGACAACGTTTTGATGAAAACTCGTTTTCGGACTGATTTTAGCGCTACTGTCATAGCGGAATCGGAATAAGTAGCAGTTATTTTTGCCTGTCAGTCATTGCGTATTGACCTGGCGAAACAGTCAACAGTTGATGGGGAACAGAGCCCCAAAATAACGAGATAAATCACGGATACATCTATTTACCGATTTGCTCTGGAAACCAATATTAATCTGTTATGGCAAAGATCCCTTGCCCGTTATTCAGACTCAATAATCAGGATTGAAAGAAGAAAGGAAAGAGATAAAACATGGCACGAAGAAAAAAAGATGGCAATGCAGCAGGTATCATCCTGGTTATTCTTGGCGTAATTGCCTGGGGTGTTTATGTCTCGGTAAGAGCATTAATTAATCTTAATGAGCGGTTTATTGAATCTGTATCTAATCCGGCGGGTGTCATTGGCCTGTTCTTTGGTTTATTGATTGCCGCAGCGCTGATAATGCGGGTTTCCATTTACCGGGGATTCAGGAAGAAAACAGCTGAGCTTGAACAGGCTGTGTCGGACCTGGCACAGAAAGAGAAAGCCTTTGACGAAACCGTCAGTACTGAAGTGGCTCGTGGTCTGTATCAGGAAAAGAAACAGCTTACTGGTCAGTGGGATGAATTTCACAATGCCAGAAATAAAGCCTCCCGGGCACTGCAGCGCATAGTGGACTCCGCGTATAAATTTAAGGTGAAAACTCTGCTTTCCGGTACCACGGTAAATAACTGGCAAAGTAAATACGACCAGCTCCGCAAGGAAAGAGAAGCTTACGCAGTTATCAGCGAGAAAATTACCTTTCTGTAACTCGACGATAATGCCGACTGGGAGGGAGTAAAACAGCAGTTTCTGGATAAGGTCGCCCTGCTGGAAAAAGCGCAGGAAGAAAAAGAGTATCAGGCTGAGCTTAAGCGTCAGATGCGGGAGGAAAAACAGCGTCAGGATGAGTTGGACCAGCAGCAGCGTGAAGCGGAAGAGGAGGAGCAACGCCTTGCTGAGCAGCAGCGTTTACTGGAAGAAGCCCTGCTCGAAGCAGAAGGTGCTCACAGGGAAGAGCTGGAAAGACAGCGTCTGGAGCTTGAGCAGAAAATTCAGGACGTGCATCAGCAGTATGAGCGTGCCAAATCTATGGCCCAGCTCACGAAGCAGGGACATGTATATGTGATTTCGAATATCGGCTCTTTCGGTGAAAACGTCTTCAAAATCGGTATGACCCGACGGCTGGAGCCTATGGAGCGCGTGAAAGAACTAAGCGGGGCAGCCGTGCCGTTTGATTTTGACGTCCACGCCATGATTTCCTGTGATGACGCCCCGGCGCTTGAAAAGACACTGCATGACCATCTGGAAAGCTACCGGATTAACAAAATAAACCTGCGTAAGGAGTTTTTCAGGGTTGAACTCAGCAGAATTATCGATGAAGTGGAGCGTCATCATGGGCAGGTTGAATATATTGCCGACCCGGTGGCGCTACAGTATCTGCAGAGCCTCGAATATGCAGAAAGTGAAGCTGCATAAACGTTAATCCCCCATATTCCCGAATGCGTCAGAATGGACAACTGATCATGCATGATATTACCCAACGTAAAATAAAAACCGGCGGTGACCCGCGTACGCTACCGGATTATGCCGCGCTGCGTGATGAACTGAGTAAACTGGCACATCCGGCTCGCCCGGATGTGAACTGGCAGCATGTCGAAAAACTCTGTCTTTCACTTTTTGAGCAGAGCGGTGTGGAGCTGCAAACGGCAGCCTGGTATACGCTTGCGCGTACGCAATTGGCCGGCTTATTCGGGCTTAATGAAGGGCTGGCGATACTCGAGGCACTGATAAGCCATCAGTGGGGCGCACTCTGGCCGCAGCCAGTACATGTTCGCATGGAAATCCTCAGCAGCCTGAGTCAGCGCCTGCAGCAGCGGATGCGCTCGCTCCCGCTAAATTACAGCGACCTCAGTCAGTTGTATCGGGCAGAGCAGCTGCTTGCCGGTCTGGGAGAGGTGCTGCAGCGCCTGGAACTTAAACATCTCAGCCAGCTCGATACGTTGCGTACTCTGATGCACAACAGTGCGGTCAGGCTGGAAAACCGCGATGACACTACCATCACCGGGCCGAACATTCAGTCAGGAATCGTGTTGCCTGCCACCGTGATGAATGATGCAGCAGCCCCGGGAGGCCTTGCTGGTAGTCTGTCTGAAAATACGCCAGACAGTGCAGTGAAGTGGGTGTACGTTGCGCAATCGGAACACCACGCGAAGATAGAGGTACTGGCGGCAATGCCCACTCCGGTCAAAACGTGGAAATCCTTCAGCGCTGGGATGTGTACCATGCTGATAATAAGTGCAGTCGCAGTGTGGAGTTGGCAGTTTCTTCACCGGCCTGACCCGTTACAGACTCAGCTTGCTGCTTCACTGGCTCCGTTACCCGCAACACTCACGCCTGAACAGCTGGATATGTTGCGTCAGCAGTCTCCGTTACCACAAGCGGTCATCACGCAAACACAGCAGCAGCTTGCCGGACTGGATAAGTTGCCGCCTGACTGGAATATTGCATACAGCAAAAAACTCATCGAACAGGTTCAGGCGTTGTGGCCGGAGCAGGCTAAGCCTCTGACACAGCAGTGGCAACAACAGATTAATGTCTCATTACTTTCTTTCGATACAATAAACGGCTGGCATGAAGGTATGACGCAGCTTCAGGCTCTTGCCAATAAATTGAATGCGCTTGACGGCCAGAAAGGAAAATATATCACTGTCAGTGAACTTAAATCGCAGGTCTTTGGCATGCTGACAAGCTTCCGACAAAACGTCCCGGTGGAAGAACAGCTTCGTCAGTTAAATCAGTTGCCTGAAGGCTCACAGCAGCGCCAGCAGCAGGTCCGGCAGGCCGAGCAACGCCTCCGGGCTCAAATCTCTACGCTGGCGCAGGAAAAACAACGTGACTAATTCCAGGGAGGTCTGACATGGTGGATAAAACGCAGCGTCACCAGAATCACACCAGGCACAGTGGACGGTCGCCGAAATTACGTTTGTGGAACAACACGATGGTCAACTGTCTGCCCGTGAAATCGGAGAGCGGCCTGGCCGGTCTGCCAATGGGGTAGCCCGGATTGTTCTGCTTTCAGGTCTGTCCGGGGCGTGGCGTCACCTTGGTCGGAAGAGGCGCAGGTATTGCTCCGGACCCACTATACAGAAGGTAAATTGCCGCCAGACTGGGCAGAAGCGTCAGTGCGGTTAGGGCGGCAGTGGTCCAACTTGACCCTGGAACGTGTCAACGCTATTCAGGACGGGTCAATAGGGGGGTATTGACATTGGTAGATTTCAGGAGAAGTGCGTATGGTGTCCCCTGCAGGAATCGAACCTGCAATTAGCCCTTAGGAGGGGCTCGTTATATCCATTTAACTAAGGGGACAAGGCGGCAGGAGTATAACGTCATTTGCGCGCCACGTTAAGCGCGCAGGCCGCCAAGTGATTAAACTGTCACCGTTTATGCTTCTTTTTCCGCTGCATTGCGTTTTTGTTCTTCGGCTATGGCTTTCGCCTTTGCCTTACGAGCGTTGATCATATCGTTGCGGATCTGCGCATGACTGAGCAGGGCGAAAATAAACGTTCCACCACAAATATTCCCCGCGAGCGTCGGTAGCGCGAATGGCCAGATAAACTCGCGCCAGTGCAGTGTGCCGTTAAATACCAGATAAAAAATCTCTACCGCCCCCACCACAATGTGCGTGGTGTCCGCCAGTGCGATAAGCCAGGTCATCAGAATGATCACCACGATTTTAGCCGCGCCGGCCGCCGGAAACATCCACACCATGGTGGCGATGATCCAGCCGGAGATAATCGCGTTGGCGAACATTTCGCCCGGCGTGTTTTTCATCACATCCATACCGATTTTGACGAAAGCGCCGCGCGTCTGTTCATCAAAAATCGGCATATATTCAAAAGCCCAGGCCGCAATGGCTGTACCGACGAGATTCCCCAACAGCACCACGCCCCACAGGCGCGTCATCAAACCAAAATTCACCCAACCGGGGTTTTGCATCACCGGCAACACAGCTGTCACCGTGTTCTCAGTAAACAACTGCTGACGCGCCATAATGACGATGATAAAACCAAAGGTATAACCGAGGTTTTCCAGCAAGAAACCGCCGGGTACGCCATCAAGCTGAACGTGAAAAATACCTTTTGCCAGTAGCGATGCACCCATTGATAGCCCGGCAGCAATCGCCGACCAGAACAGTGCCATCGCATCGCGTTCCAGCTCTTTCTCGCCATCCTGACGAATATGTTCATGAATGGCCATGGCGCGCGAGGGGAGTCTGTCCTCATCCAGTTCGATTTTTTCGCCGCGCTTTTTTTCGTCGCTCTCGACAGCGATCTCCTTGCTCTGCGTGTTGATTTTCTCTTCTTTTATTGCGTCCACAACAACCTCGCTCTTTCTCTGCCTCTGCGGATGACATAAAGCGTAGCGAGTTTCTGATGCGATTCGTGGCGGTATCGTCCGAAAGTGCGGGGAAAAGCAACAATGGTGATACGTCGCCGGGGAAG
Organism: Kosakonia sp. N21; assembly: GCF_050587465.1. Lineage (NCBI taxonomy): Bacteria > Pseudomonadati > Pseudomonadota > Gammaproteobacteria > Enterobacterales > Enterobacteriaceae > Kosakonia > Kosakonia sp. N21. The sequence continues at coordinate 300,228 of NZ_JBOBHR010000001.1, forward strand.
TATGTATAAAATTGTTAACGCAGCGCTCCGCTGAATGCAGGCTATGCTGAAACAAAGGCTGTTCGCTGCGTAGACATCATAAGACGCGCTGATACAATGCGTGGCATGTTGCGGGCGCAAATCCGGGCATTTTGCGTTTGCGCCGTTATGGATGGCATTCACCGATGGCCATATTCTTCAGGGAGACACCTATGAAATACCGCCTGTCGGCGCTTGCGCTGGCTACCACTGTGCTGGTCGGCTGCGCCAGCTCCGGTACCCGAGAGTCGCAGGGGCGTTCAGACCCGTTCGAAGGGTTCAACCGCACCATGTACAACTTCAACTTCAATGTGCTGGATCCTTACGTTGTCAGACCTGTCGCCGTTGCCTGGCGAGATTATGTGCCGCAACCGGCGCGCAACGGTCTGAGCAACTTTACCAGCAACCTTGAAGAACCGGCGATCATGGCGAACTTCTTCTTACAAGGCGATCCCTACCAGGGGATGGTTCACTTTACCCGTTTCTTCCTGAACACCCTGCTGGGCATGGGCGGCTTTATGGATGTCGCCGGGATGTCGAACGCGAAATTGCAGCGCGTAGAACCGCACCGCTTCGGCAGTACGCTGGGTCATTATGGCATCGGTTACGGTCCGTATATGCAGTTGCCGTTCTACGGCAGCTTCACGCTGCGTGAAGATGGCGGCGATGCGGCGGATACGCTCTATCCGGTGCTTTCCTGGCTGACGTGGCCGTTGTCCGTCGGTAAATGGACGCTGGAAGGCGTTGAAACCCGCGCGCAACTGCTGGATTCCGATGGCTTACTGCGTCAGTCTTCCGACCCGTATATTATGGTGCGCGAAGCCTACTTCCAGCGTCATGATTTTATCGCCAACGGCGGTAAGTTGAAGCCACAGGAAAACCCGAACGCGAAAGCGATTGAGGGAGATTTGAAAGATATCGATTCCGAGTAAAGACGGAACAAACAAAAAAGGTGAGCCGGGGCTCACCTTTTTTATTGCGGCTTGTTTATCAGAAGGCGTAGTTAAAGTTCATGCCATACAGCCATGCGCGACCGCTAGACTCGAAGGTATACGGGCCTTCGGTGAACTTCACTTTCTGACCATGCATATAGGAAACGCCGACGTCGACAGAGGCGTCTTTGTTAAATGCATAGGTCGCACCGGTGCTCAGCCACAGGCGATCCTGGTCCGGAATGGAGATAGAGCGCTTGTCGGCCGGAACCGGGCTGTCGTCATAGGCGATACCGGCGCGGAAGGTCCAGTTATCATCCATATAATAGGTGGTGCCCAGAGCGATGCGGTACACGTCTTTAAAGCTTTCATCTTTATAGAACAGCGTTTGACCGTTGCTGCCGGTGGCTTTCAGCTCCTGGAACTGGCTCCAGCTGGTGTAGGTCAGGCTGTAGTGGATAGCCCACTGCGGATCGACTCGGTTATAACCTGACAGTTCCCACATCTCCGGCAGGTTCAGGGTCAGTGCGCCATTGACCGTGGAACCGGCAGTCGCATAAGGCAGGTTGTTAAGACCTAATGCAGGTGCCAGCGCATTCACGGTTAACGGCAGATTGCTGCGATAGTCGCCATCAAAGTCGATTTTAACTTCTGAACGATAGGTCAAACCGTAACGGTTATTTTTATCCAACTCGTACAGGATACCGGCGTTCCAGCCAAAACCCCACTCATCACCCTTCAGGCGTGCAATTTGTGTGTTTGCCGGAATAGCACGGGATAAGTTATAAACGCCGCGCGTTTGTGCATCTACCATTTGCGGCAGATCGCCCGCGTAGCGCTCAACTTTTGCTTTTGCATAGACGGCGTCAAAACCAAGACCAAAGCTCCAGTGGTTGTTCAGACGATAGGCGCCGCTGAGGTTCAGGTTCAGGGTTTCGAGGTCGGTTTTCCCGCCCATCGAACCGGCTGTGTAATCATCGTTAAATTCGGTAGCCAGACCATAGTTGGAGGTTACAGACGCGCCCCAGCCAAACTGCTCATTAATCGGCGCAACAAAGTGCAGGTTCGGCACCCAAGCGGTTGGCGCAATGTTGTTCTGGCTTGCATCATTCCCGATAGCAGAGCGGCCGGTAACGTTGACATCCGGATCGATAAATACCGCACCGCCGGAAAACATCGGGCGGTCGTACATCATAATCAATGCAGGGTTGCGGCTGGCGTTGGCCGCATCATCTGCGATAGCGCCTTCACCTGAATAGGCCCGACCAAGGCCAGAGGAAGAAAACTCATTGAGTTGAAAGCCTGCGGACCAGGCCTGGGTAGAGACGATTGCCACTGCGACTGCCAGAGCAGACTTGGTAAAACGGGTTTTCTGGCTCATGACCATAACCTCATTCGAAATCGAGTTATTTTTATTCAAACTATGTTACATGTCGTAACGGAGCGCGAAGTGTAGGGTCTGAGGTACTTCAGACAAATCAGACCAGTGGCGGAAGTATAGGTCTGACCAGAGGGAATGTTGCAAGTTTGTATATAAGTTTTTTCAATTGTGATCTTCGAAACGGGATCTGCGTGGCAAAAATGCGGTAAGTCTTAATCAGTCGATTGGATGATTTTTGTTTTAGATCATTTTTAAGTGTGATTTCGGTCACTTATGACCACGTGTGGAATTAACAACTGGAGAGGCTATTCGCCGGAGCGTAAAATAATCACATCGTTTACCTGGCACCTTGGGTGCGAATTCAGAGGAAATCAACAATGAGTAAATGCAGTGCTGATGAAACCCCGGTTTGCTGCTGTATGGATGTTGGCACCATTATGGACAACTCCGATTGCACCGCCTCTTACAGTCGTGTGTTCAGCAATCGTACCGACGCTGAAGAAACGCTGGCTGCGCTGAGCGCAAGAGCCCGCAGCGTAGAGTCCGATCCTTGCCAGATCACCTCTTCCTTTACGGAAGTGGCGGGCGGTGTCCAACTGGATATCGACTTTGTTTTCGCTTGCGAAGCGGAAACCCTGATTTTCCAGCTCGGTCTGCGTTAATTTTCCTGCCTGCGCTCCCGTTCTTCGGGAGCGTTTTGTTAAGTTTCTCTGTGCCTTAGCTCTCACTTTTTTTCTCCTCCCATTGGCTAAATGTAAAAAATTGGTTAAGACTGTTATCAGGTCAGACCACTTTGCGCATTACGCTGTTAACAGGGGAGTGTTATGAGTCAGGCATTACCGCTTGTTACCCGTCAGGGTGACCGCATTGCCATTGTCAGTGGGTTACGAACACCTTTCGCCCGTCAGGCGACCGTGTTTCACGGTGTACCGGCTATCGATTTGGGCAAAATGGTCGTGGGAGAGATGCTGGCGCGCAGCGAAATTCCCCCCGATGTGATTGAGCAACTGGTCTTTGGCCAGGTCGTTCAGATGCCGGAAGCGCCCAATATCGCCCGCGAGATCGTGCTCGGCACTGGCATGAACGTCCATACTGATGCCTACAGCGTCAGCCGCGCCTGCGCTACCAGTTTTCAGGCCGTGGCGAATGTCACCGAGAGTTTGCTGGCGGGCACTATCCGCGCCGGGATCGCCGGTGGTGCAGATTCTTCTTCCGTCCTGCCTATTGGCGTCAGCAAAACCCTGGCGCGTACGCTGGTGGATGCCAACAAAGCCCGCACGCTTGGGCAAAAACTGAAACTTTTTTCTCGTCTTCGCCTGCGCGATTTACTGCCGGTGCCACCGGCTGTGGCGGAGTATTCCACCGGGCTGCGTATGGGGGATACCGCCGAGCAGATGGCGAAAACCTACGCAATTACCCGTGAACAGCAGGATGCGCTGGCGCATCGCTCGCACCAGCTTGCCGCGCAGGCGTGGTCAGAAGGCAAACTGGCCGATGAAGTGATGACCGCATATGCGCCGCCGTTTCGCGAACCCGTCGGGCAGGACAATAACGTGCGTACTCAGTCCAGCCTCGCAGATTACGCAAAGCTGCGTCCGGCGTTTGATCGGCGGCATGGCACGGTGACGGCGGCAAACAGCACACCGTTAACTGATGGCGCAGCTGCGGTGATCCTGATGACCGAATCCCGCGCAAAAGAGTTGGGCTTAACCCCGTTGGGTTATCTGCGCAGCTATGCATTTACCGCCATTGCCGTGCAGCAGGACATGTTGCTGGGCCCGGCATGGGCGACGCCGTTGGCGCTGGAGAGAGCCGGGCTGACGATGGCGGATTTAACGTTGCTTGATATGCACGAAGCCTTTGCCGCACAAACCCTGAGCAATCTGAAGCTGATGGCCAGCGATCGGTTTGCCCGCGAAGTACTTGGGCGCTCGCAGGCGACAGGTGAAGTGGACGACAGCAAATTTAACGTGCTGGGCGGCTCTATTGCGTACGGGCATCCGTTCGCCGCCACCGGGGCGAGGATGATCACCCAAACACTGCATGAACTGCGCCGACGCGGCGGCGGTTTTGGTCTGGTGACCGCCTGCGCAGCAGGTGGGCTGGGTGCGGCCATGGTTCTGGAGGCTGAATAATGACATTCACATCCGCATTCACGCTCAGCGTGCGCCCGGACAATGTGGCGGTTGTCACCATTGATGTTCCGGACGAAAAGATGAACACGCTGAAAGCGGAGTTTGGTGCTGAAGTGCGCGCCATCTTAAAGCAGATCCGCGATAACAAATCGTTGCGGGGTGTTGTTTTTATCTCCGCCAAGCCGGATAACTTTATCGCCGGTGCGGACATCAACATGATCGCCCGCTGTAAGAGCGCAAAAGAAGCGGAAGATCTTGCCCGTCAGGGGCAGCAGGTGATGGCGGAAATCCACGCGCTGCCCATTCCGGTGATTGCCGCTATTCATGGTGCTTGTCTGGGGGGCGGCCTTGAACTGGCGCTGGCGTGCCATCGTCGTATCTGTACCGATGACGATAAAACGGTGCTGGGTCTGCCGGAAGTCCAGCTTGGTCTGTTGCCTGGCTCCGGTGGCACACAACGTTTGCCGCGGCTGGTGGGGGTGAGTACTGCGCTGGAGATGATCCTGACCGGTAAGCAGCTTCGTCCGCGCCAGGCGTTAAAGGCCGGGCTGGTGGACGATGTTGTTCCCCGCTCGATTTTGCTGGATGCCGCAGCGGAACTGGCAACGCAGGGGCGTCCTGCCAGCCGCCGCTTGCCGGTTCGCGAGCGCATTCTCGCCGGGCCGCTTGGTCGCACCCTGTTATTTCGCATGGTGGCGAAGAAAACGGCACAAAAAACGCAGGGGAACTATCCTGCCGCACCGCGTATTTTATCGGTGATTGAGAACGGGCTGACGCACGGGCGCAGTAGCGGTTATGACGCCGAAGCGCGCGCTTTTGGCCAACTGGCGATGACGCCGCAATCTCAGGCGCTACGGCATCTGTTCTTTGCCAGCACCGAGGTGAAAAAAGATCCCGGCAGTGCGGTTGAACCGGGGCCGTTAAGTACCATCGGCGTGTTAGGCGGCGGATTGATGGGCGGCGGCATCGCTTATGTGACTGCCAGCAAAGGGAGATTGCCGGTACGCATTAAGGATATCAACGCGAACGGCATTAACCACGCGCTGAAATATAGCTGGCAAGAGCTGGATAAAAAAGTCCGGCGTCGCTATCTCAAACCCGCGGAACGTGACAGCCAGATGGCGAAGATTTCTGGTTCGCTGGATTACCGCGGTTTTGCCCATCGCGATCTGGTGATTGAAGCCGTGTTTGAAGACCTGGCGCTGAAACAACAAATGGTGCGGGAAGTTGAGGATAATTGCGTCCTGCACACTATTTTTGCATCCAATACCTCTTCTATACCGATTGGCGATATTGCAGCGCAGGCGCAGCGCCCGCAGAAGGTTATCGGATTACATTTTTTCAGCCCGGTGGAAAAAATGCCGTTGGTGGAAGTGATCCCCCATGCCGGAACCGATGAACAAACCATTGCCACTACCGTTAAGCTGGCGAAGAAACAAGGGAAAACGCCGATTGTGGTGGCAGATAAAGCCGGGTTTTACGTTAACCGCATTCTTGCCCCCTATATTAGCGAAGCTATGCGCCTGCTCAGCGAAGGGGAGCGTATTGAGGCGATAGATCAGGCGCTGGTGAAGTTTGGTTTTCCGGTCGGGCCGATTCAACTGTTGGACGAGGTTGGCATTGATACCGGAACGAAAATTATCCCGGTGCTGGAAGCGGCCTATGGAGAACGATTTAGCGCCCCTGCAAGTGTTGTCAGCGCAATTTTGAACGACGATCGCAAAGGCAGAAAAAATGCCCGCGGTTTCTATCTTTACCCGGTGAAAGGGCGTAAAAGCAAAAAACAACCTGATCCGGCGATCTACCGCTTAATCGGCGCCTCTGGCAACGGCACATTGCCCGCAGAACAGATAGCAGAACGCTGCGTCATGTTGATGCTTAATGAAGCAGCGCGCTGCTTTGATGAGCAGGTGATCCGCAGTCCGCGTGATGGCGATATCGGCGCCGTGTTTGGCATCGGTTTCCCTCCATTTTTGGGCGGGCCATTCCATTATATGGACCGGCTCGGCGCACGGGATGTGGTGGTGGCGTTACAGCGGCTGGAGATGCAATACGGGCCACGTTTTCGTCCCTGTGAAAGATTGTTACGGATGACGGAGCAGGGCGAGACTTTTTGTCCGGCAAAAGAAACTGATTCTGTAAAGTAAGGTCTAAATATTTAAATCTGTTATTGCTCATGGCGTTTGCGGTTATTTTGTAAACAATGATTGACTACACTTACGCCATTGAGGTAAAAAACAGCGTTTCATTCAGAGAATGAATCAGGCACAATGCCCGGCCATTGATATTTCCCGTCGTTGCGAAAGGGTTTCGCAGTGGAACTATTAATGATTCTGGTTAACAAAAGCGGTGCAATATGCAAGTTTTTATCATGCGTCACGGCGACGCTGCCCTCGATGCAGCCAGTGACTCGGTTCGTCCCTTAACCCCTTGTGGCTGCGACGAATCCCGTCTGATGGCAACATGGTTGAAAGGTCAAAAAGTGGATGTTGAACGTGTTCTGGTCAGCCCTTTTTTACGTGCTGAACAGACGCTGAAAATGGTGGGAGAGTGTGTAAACCTGCCTGACAACGTGGATGTCCTGCCGGAACTGACGCCTTGTGGCGACATTGGCCTTGTTAGCGCTTATCTCCAGGCGCTGGCGAACGAAGGTCTCTCCTCTGTGCTGGTGATCTCTCACCTGCCGCTGGTGGGCTACCTGGTGTCCGAGCTCTGCCCGGGTGAAGCACCGCCGATGTTTACCACGTCCGCTATCGCCTGCGTTACGCTTGACGAGAACGGTAAAGGTACCTTTGACTGGCAAATGAGTCCCTGCAACCTGAAGATGCGTAAAGCCATCTGATTCGCCGGACCATGGTATTCAAGAGCCGCATTGTGCGGCTCTTGTCGTTTGTGGTTTCAGGGAAGTTCAGGCGGCTGCCACTCTTCCACTTCAATCAGCACCAGGATGGCGGCATCGCCACCGTACTCTTTCGGTGCCTGGTGAAACGCCATTACGTGCGGATGCTGCGCCAGCCACAGCGGCGTTTGTTGCTTGAGAATATGTTTGCCGTGACCGTGCATCACACACGCGCAAAATACATGTTCGCGGCGGCAGGCGGCAATCAGCGCCCCCAGTTCCTGCTTCGCCTGCTGCTGGGTTAAGCCGTGCAGATCGAGAAACAGCTCCGGTGAATAATCGCCCCGGCGGATCTTCTTCAGCTCAAAATGGCTGACATCTTCGCGGACATATTTCACCGGGCCTTCGGTGTTCAGCAGCGGCTGAAACTCATCGGAAAAGTAATGGCTATTATCAGCCTGCTCCTGAAGCAGCCTTTTCACCGGTACTTCGTTTACCTTCTTGCGAGCCGGGCGGTGTATCACGGTGTCCTGCTTGAGCTGACGTGTCCCGGTCATCAGCTGTCGGAACAGCGTCTGTTCCTCCTCGCTAAGCGATGGTTTCTTTTTCATCTGTACATCTCATCTCTTCTTTCCCCTCAGTGTACCCGACTCACTGCGGCTGCGGTGTAGCAAAATGCATTTTTACCCCGCACAGCGCGAGACGATGCTGATTTATCGCCGTCTTCATGGCAAACTAGCCGCCGAATTTAATGCGAGCATGGGCCTGGGGGATACTATGGATAAAATTTTCGTTGAAGAAGCAGTGAATGAGCTGCACACCATTCAGGACATGCTGCGCTGGTCGGTCAGCCGGTTTAGCGCTGCCAATATCTGGTACGGTCACGGCACGGATAACCCGTGGGATGAAGCGGTGCAACTGGTGCTGCCGACCCTTTATTTACCGCTGGATATTCCGGAAGAGATGCGTAATGCGCGCCTGACCTCCAGCGAGCGTCACCGCATTGTTGAGCGCGTTATCCGCCGCGTTAATGAGCGCATTCCGGTGGCCTATCTGACCAATAAGGCCTGGTTCTGCGGTCACGAATTCTATGTCGATGAGCGTGTGCTGGTGCCGCGTTCGCCCATCGGCGAGCTGATCAATAACCATTTTGCCGGGCTGGTTCATGCGCAACCGCAGCATATTCTTGATATGTGCACCGGCAGCGGCTGTATCGCTATCGCCTGTGCTTACGCCTTCCCGGAAGCGGAAGTGGACGCCGTGGACATCTCAACGGATGCGCTGGCGGTCACCGAGCACAATATTGAAGAGCATGGCCTGATTCATCACGTTACGCCGATCCGCTCTGACGTGTTCCGCGAGCTGCCGAAAGTCCAGTACGATCTGATTGTGACTAACCCGCCTTACGTGGATGAAGAGGATATGTCTGACCTGCCGTCAGAATATCGCCACGAGCCAGAACTGGGCCTGGCGTCCGGTAGCGATGGCCTGAAACTGACGCGCCGCATCCTGGCGGGTGCGCCGGATTATCTCTCCGATAATGGCATCCTGATTTGTGAAGTGGGTAACAGCATGGTACATCTGATTGAACAATATCCGGATGTGCCGTTTACCTGGCTGGAGTTTGATAACGGCGGGGACGGCGTCTTTATGCTGACCAAAGCGCAACTCATCGCCGCGCAGGAACATTTCAGCATTTATAAAGATTAAACGACGCTCAACAACACAAACAACGACAACGGAGCCGTGATGGCAGGAAACACAATTGGACAACTCTTTCGCGTAACCACCTTCGGCGAATCGCACGGCCTGGCGCTGGGCTGTATCGTTGATGGAGTGCCACCGGGCATTCCGCTGACCGAAGCGGATTTGCAGCACGATCTGGACAGACGCCGTCCGGGGACATCGCGCTACACCACGCAACGCCGTGAGCCGGACCAGGTGAAAATTCTCTCCGGTGTGTTTGAAGGCGTGACCACCGGCACCAGCATTGGTTTGTTGATTGAAAACACTGACCAGCGTTCGCAGGATTACGGCGCGATTAAAGATCTGTTCCGTCCGGGGCATGCCGATTACACCTATGAACAAAAATATGGCGTGCGTGATTACCGCGGCGGTGGTCGTTCCTCGGCCCGTGAAACCGCCATGCGCGTTGCCGCAGGTGCTATTGCTAAAAAATATCTGGCGCAGAAGTTCGGCATCGTTATCCGCGGGTGTCTGACCCAGATGGGTGACATTCCGCTGGCGATCGAAGACTGGGATCAGGTTGAGCAGAACCCCTTCTTCTGCCCGGAACCGGGCAAGATCGACTCACTGGATGAACTGATGCGCGGCCTGAAGAAAGAGGGCGACTCTATCGGCGCGAAAGTGACGGTGGTGGCGGACGGCGTTCCGGCAGGCCTGGGCGAACCCGTGTTCGATCGCCTGGATGCAGACATCGCCCACGCGCTGATGAGCATTAACGCGGTCAAAGGCGTTGAAATCGGCGACGGTTTTGAGGTGGTGAAGCTGCGCGGCAGCGAAAACCGTGACGAAATCACCAAACAGGGCTTCCAGAGCAACCATGCAGGCGGCATCCTGGGCGGCATCAGCAGCGGCCAGCAAATTATCGCCAATATCGCGCTGAAACCGACATCCAGCATTACTGTACCGGGGCGTACCATCAACCGTTTTGGCGACGAAGTGGAGATGATCACCAAAGGTCGCCACGATCCCTGCGTTGGCATTCGCGCAGTGCCGATCGCGGAAGCGATGCTGGCCATTGTGCTGATGGATCATTTCCTGCGCCAGCGTGCGCAGAACGCCGATGTCACGACCGATATTCCACGCTGGTAAACAATGAACAACACGGCAATAGCGCTGTTTGCGCTGCTGATAAGTGCCGCCGCGACGGCGGCAACTCCCTGGCAAAAGCTGACTCACCCCGTTGCCGGTAGCCCACAGTCTATTGGCGCATTCGCCAATGGCTGCATTGTCGGCGCGCAGGAATTGCCGCTGCAGGCGGATAATTATCAGGTGATGCGTACCGATCAGCGCCGCTATTTCGGCCACCCTGATCTGGTGTTGTTTATTCAGCGCCTGAGCAACCAGGTACACAATCTGGGAATGGGGACGGTGCTGGTCGGCGACATGGGGATGCCTGCCGGTGGGCGTTTTAACGGCGGCCACGCCAGCCATCAATCCGGCCTGGATGTGGATATCTTCCTGCAACTGCCGAAAGCGCGCTGGAGTACCGCGCAATTGCTGAAACCGCAGGCGCTGGATCTGGTCTCCCGCGATGGTAAGCAGGTGGTGCCTGAGCTCTGGAAGCCGGAAATCAGCAGCATGATTAAACTGGCGGCGCAGGATAACGACGTGACGCGTATCTTCGTGAACCCGGCTATCAAACAGCAACTCTGCCTGGACGCGGGCACGGACCGCGACTGGTTGCGTAAAGTGCGCCCGTGGTTCCAGCACCGTGCGCATATGCATGTGCGCCTGCGCTGCCCGGCAGACAGCCTCGAGTGTGAAGATCAACCGCTGCCGCCGCCCGGCGATGGATGTGGCACAGAATTGCAAAGTTGGTTCGAACCGGCGAAACCCGGCAGCACCACGCCTGAGAAAAAGACGCCGCCGCCTTTGCCGCCGTCTTGCCAGGCTCTATTGGATGAGCACGCATTGTAATGGAAACTTTTCAACAACTGTTTATGGTGTCACCGCTGGTCATGGTGGCGCTTTTTTTTGTCGCATTACTGGCCGGGTTTATTGATGCGCTGGCAGGTGGCGGCGGGTTACTGACGGTTCCGGCGCTGATGGCAGCGGGGATGTCTCCGGCACAGGCGCTGGCGACGAATAAGTTGCAGGCCTGCGGCGGTTCGATCTCCGCCACGCTCTATTTTATTCGCCGCAAAGTGGTGAACATTGCCGATCAGAAACTCAATATTCTGATGACCTTTATCGGTTCCACGACCGGGGCGTTGTTGGTACAACACGTGCAGTCCGATGTGCTGCGCCAGATCCTGCCGGTGCTGGTTATCTGTATTGGTCTTTACTTTCTGCTGATGCCAAAACTGGGCGAAGACGATCGTCAGCGTCGTCTGTACGGCCTGCCTTTTGCGCTGGTGGCTGGTGGTTGTGTTGGGTTCTATGATGGCTTTTTCGGCCCGGGCGCCGGTTCTTTTTATGCGCTGGCCTTTGTCACCCTGGCGGGGTACAACCTGGCGAAGTCCACCGCACATGCCAAAGTGTTGAACGCGACCTCCAATATCGGCGGGCTGCTGCTGTTTATTATCGGTGGCAAAGTGGTGTGGGCTACCGGTTTTGTGATGCTGGCCGGGCAATTTCTCGGCGCGCGCATGGGCTCGCGCCTGGTGCTCAGTAAAGGGCAAACGCTCATTCGCCCGATGATTGTGATTGTCTCGGCGGTGATGAGCGCAAAACTTCTCTATGACAGTCACGGCCAGGAGATCCTCCAGTTTCTGGGGGTGAACGTATGACTCATCACTACCAACAGTTGATTGATATTTTTGATAGCTGCTTTGCAGACGATTTTAATACCCGTCTGATTAAAGGCGACGACGAACCGATCTATCTTCCCGCAGACGCGGATGCGCCTTACAACCGCATCGTCTTTGCCCACGGTTTTTACGCCAGCGCGCTGCATGAGATTTCGCACTGGTGCATTGCCGGTGCGGAGCGCCGCAAGCAGGTGGATTTCGGTTACTGGTACTGCCCGGATGGCCGCGATGCGGCGACTCAGGGGCAGTTCGAAGATGTTGAAGTGAAACCCCAGGCCTTTGACTGGTTGTTTTGCGTGGCGGCGGGCTTTCCGTTTAACGTCAGTTGCGACAACCTGGAAGGGGATTTCGAACCGGATCGTATTGTTTTTCAGCGCCGTGTCCATGCGCAGGTGATGACTTACCTGGAACAGGGCATTCCTGCCCGTCCGGCGCGGTTTATCAGCGCATTGCAGGACTATTATCAGACGCCGCCTTTTGCGGCAGAACAGTTCCCGTGGCCGGAAGACCTGTAAGGCCATGTTTTCAAAAGAGGAAGAGAGATGATCGCGGAGTTAGAATCACGCATTCTGGCGTTAATTGACAATATGGTGGAAAGCGCCAGTGATGATGAACTGTTTGCCGGCGGTTATCTGCGCGGGCATTTGACGCTGGCGGTGGCCGATCTCGAAAGCGGTGAGGACCACTCGCACGAAGCGGTGTACGCCAAAGTGACCCACAGTGTGGAAACCGCCATTCAGGCGGGCGAACTTTCGCCACGCGATCAGGCGCTGGTGCTTGGCATGTGGGAAAGCCTCTATCAGCAGGCGAAAGCACACTAAGTTGTTGATCCTCTTTCTCGCCAGAGGAAGGGGATGTTTTCTTCAGTATCAGTAACAAGAAAACTGACCTCTTTCTTCAACATTAGCCTCCGATCTTTTTACGGCTCTGCGGTATATCAGCTCTCATTTTGTCAGGTGAAATATCTTAATTTCACGGATATCCTTTTTCATTTGGTCCAGACTATGCCAGGTTTTTAGTATTAACCTGAATGACTGGCAATAATATCAGAAAACTTCTCTGTTAATTCAGAGTGCGGTAGCGTGTGTATTTTATAACGTTGTTTATCTTAGTGGAAATGTATATGGAGCTTCACTATCTGTTTTAACTAAGTTTTACTGCTTTTTAACTCAGGAGACTATGATGTATAAAATGGCAACGTCGTCTAAGTCTCGGGCAAATTTATCAGACTCAGATGACGAAGAAGAATTATTCAGGCGTGAAGAGGCTGTGGGCGGAAAATCAACCGTATTACTTGTTGGGTATTCGCCAACGGGTGGTGGGCATACCGGGCGCACCTTAAATATCATTGATGAGTCCCTGAATCAGGGAACACTTGCCGAAAATGATATGGTTATTTTTTATGTTCCTCCACATTGGGAAGGTACAAAACGTCCAGCACAGTTGAGTGATATCGCCGGGAAATTAACCGCGCGCAATATCGATGTTAAATTTATAGAATCAGAAAAACCCGTTTACGGATATTTGGATAAAACAACCGGTGGTTCTGATGATGCAAGAATTCTTGAACGCATTGCATTACATCCATTACGTAATACTTCTCCCAAAGGTAAGTACAAGTTTTTGGCGAATTATTTTACTAAAAAACCAAGAGAAGCTAGTTTTGAAAATATTGAAAAATTTTCTTCTGGTAGTTCACAGTTTAATCTGGATGAACTGCCCAGAATGTCAGCGCCGCAATTAATTGACAGTGTTGCGCAAGTTTATGGGCTTGGAAATATCAAAATACTTTCTGACATGGATCCGGCTTTGCAAAAGGCTGCGCGTAACGCAGGTATTGCGGAGTCACAACGGTTGGACCAACAGAATCATGCCATTCTGTTGAATCGAAGTGATCGAGAGAAAAATGTTAGTATGGATAAAGCCGTACTGGCGAAGGTGTTGGGCGGCCGCGGTGAACATATATCGCACATTAGCCTTGGTGGCAAAAACACGTTAAGTGGCACCAGCGGTATTTTGAAAAACTTAAATATTACAGGCGGAGAGACGATTTCTTCCGTTAAGAGAAAAATAATGCAGTTGTTCCTTTGGCATGCTCACGGTATTGACGACATTGAGAATAAATTTCAGAAAGATGGCTATAGTGGCGTACTAAAAGGGAATAGCATTGAGAAAGTGGAAGATATTGGAAAGGCTATATATATTTATGCTCATAAAAAAACACCCATAATTGCTTCGCATATTATGGAAAGAATCAGAAATAATGATGCTGATTACAAGGATAAAATATTTATTTTCTGTGGTAAGAATGCTGTGGGTAGTTATAATGCCATGCATCTTGCCTATTTGGTGGATGCCGATGGAATAACAACTTCTGGCGCCGGGACGAGTGGTGAATTTGTTTATTTACATCGTGTTGCTGGCGCTAAATCGACACTGCTCAGTTTACCTATTGAAGGGCATAATGAACAAGAGGCCATTACTGATGCCTTACTTCAAGATCCCTCAACCAGGGATTATACATTACGTCTGGAAGCTGGCGAAACACTTAATGATGGCAAAAAAATTGACGCGCTTGTTAAGAGACCACAGATAACAGCAGGTAATGATGTGACGACTTATCAACAATTTATTACCGCGCTGGGTGATGAACAAACCTATGTCGGTCAGGCTCATAATATATTATTCAGGCAACAGTCTCTTGATCAGGAAACCGCCGATTTTCAGGATATTCAGCGTATTATGTACAGCAATGTTAATTTGAAAGCCACCCGTAGTTATTTAAAATTTATCTTCCAACTGTTTAATATTCTGAAACTATCAAGGAAAGGTTCGCCTGTTGTTATAAGGTTCAAAGAAAGCGGGCGCGAACTCTCCTTATCAAATGTCGAATCGATAAGGGAATTTATCAATGATGATGAAAAGCTAAAAACTGCATTTGGTGTCAGTAGCTCGCAGAAAGTCCAGGAATTGCCACTACTCAGTGAAGTCCGCACCATGCTTAACAGTGATGTTGATTTTTCTTCAGAGGCCGGAAGCCAGCTATTTATACGTCTAAAAGACAAACTGGGGCATCATATGACCACCGGTTTCTGATTCGTCGCCAGTGGCGCTGCCAACGCGGGTGGCGAAGGCAGATTGTTTATGGTCACGGCGTATTCTTGTGCAGTTCGATCGTGAAGTCGTAATAATCATTCAGGCACCAGGTTTTGGTGAATTCGACCGGAATGTTGTTGTGGGTGTAACCCTTACGGGTTACCAATAAAAGTGGTTCGTTTTCTTTGATATTAAGATGATGTGCCAGCTTGCCATCAGCAGCTACGGCGCTAAATCGTTGGGTAGCACATAAAACGGGTGAACCCTTTTTTTCCAGGTGCAAGTACAATGACTCATCCAGTTCATTAATTGTACTCAGCAGTCCAGCTGGCAGAACGGCCGTCTGGAGCGATACAGCAATACCATTAATTTTTCGCAAACGGGTCAGTTCAACAACTTCGCTTTTATCATTGTTCATTTGCAACGTCCCACGCTCTTCTGCGGTTGCGATCCGGCGCTGGTAACCCACCAATTCACTCTGCGCTTTACCACCGCTTGCATCGGCCATCTCACTGAAGCTTTCCAGCAACGGCAGGGACTGGCGAACATGAGGAGCGACAAAGGTGCCCGACCCCTGATTGCGAACCAGTATTCCCTCTTCAAAGAGTTGCTGAAATGCTTTACGCACCGTGCCGCGTGCAACAACCAGCTTTTCAACCATTTCTCGCTCAGATGGCACAGCATCGCCTGGACGCAATTGTCCGGAATCGATAGCCGCTTTAACAGTATGAACCAGTTGCAGATACAAAGGCATACTACTGGAACCGTCAAGATGAAACATATTCAACAACGTTGTGGACATTAATCCTCCGGTAATGTGCATTCCTGTTTACCTGATTGTGGACCAATTGTGAACCTGTGTATCACGATTGTCACCTGAAAACTGGGAAAGTTACATAAATTATGTGTTGATGATCGCGAAAATCCGCTGTTCACGTGATTCATTTCTCATATATTCATAAAAAGTACACAAGTGGTACACTATTGGTGTATTAATGAGGTCGAAGTGGTGTACCAACCAGACTGAGAAATGTTCAAGGTGAATTTATGAAAGGTAATTTTTTCGTCATGATGCAGCGGCTGGGTAAGGCATTAATGCTGCCCATCGCCGTGCTACCTGTTGCCGGGTTATTGTTGCGATTGGGACAACCCGATGTTTTTAATATCGATTTTGTCACTAAAGCCGGGCTGACGCTGTTCGAGAATCTGCCCTTGCTGTTTGCCATCGGTATCAGCGGTGGAATCGCAAAAGATAACCACTGCGCCGCCAGCCTGGCAGGAACCATTGGCTATCTGGTGCTGACCTCAGTGATGAAGGCCATCAACCCGGACCTGAGCATGGGCGTATTGGCGGGTATCCTTACCGGTGTACTCGCCGGTGTACTGTATAACCGTTACCAAAATATCAAGTTGCCGGAGTATCTGGCTTTCTTCGGAGGCAAGCGTTTTGTTCCTATTGTCACCGGACTGCTATGCCTGCTTCTGGGGATCGCACTGGCCTGGGCATGGGCGCCAGTGCAAGCGGGCGTGAACGCAGCTGGTAACTGGCTGGTGACCTCTGGCCCTGTCGGTCCATTTGTTTACGGTATTCTGAACGTCATTTTCCGCGTCGTTGGTTTGCACCATATTGTGAACTCGTTGGTTTGGTTCGTATTTGGTTCATTCACCACGCCAGAGGGGACTGTTGTTACGGGTGATATTCACCGCTTCTTTGCTGGCGATCCTTCTGCCGGGGCATTTATGGCTGGGTACTTCCCGGTCTTTATGTTTGCTTTACCTGCCGCATGTCTTGCGATGTATCACGCGGCGCCAAAAGATAAACGACCAGCTGTCGCGGGCCTGTTTTTATCCCTGGGGCTGACTACCTTCCTGACGGGGATCACTGAACCTGTCGAGTATACTTTCCTGTTCCTGTCTCCTCTGCTTTATGGCATTCATGCAGTCCTGACCGGGGTTTCCATGGCAGTATGTCAGTTACTTGACATTAAGCTTGGGTTTACGTTCTCTGCGGGGTTAATTGATTACGTATTGTCGTTTGGGCTTGCCTCTCATCCACTGCTTATGTTGCCGGTAGGTATTTTCTGGGGCGCAATGTATTACTTCCTGTTCCGTTTCTTTATCCGCCGCTTCAATCTGGCGACGCCAGGAAGAGAGGATAATGATGACACTGGAGCCTCAACAGCGGATCCTTCTCAGCTGGCGACTGGCTATCTGCACGCGTTAGGCGGAAAAGAAAACCTGACCAGCATTGATGCCTGTATCACTCGCTTGCGTCTGGAAGTGGTCAATATGGATGTGATCGATGAACCGGAACTGAAAAAGCTGGGAGCAATGGGATTGGTGAAACGTGGGGCTACCGGGTTGCAGGTCATTGTTGGCACACGCGCTGAAATCATCGCCGGTGAAATACGTGAATTAGCTAAGCAATAAGGACATGCCCGACATGGAAAATAAACGATTACTGGATTGTAGCGCCTCTGACTTTGCCCGTATGGATAAAGCGGCGTTGTTGTACGCTATCCGCGCCAGCGAAGGGCGTGTGATGGTAAGCGAGTCGATCGCAATTGTTCAACCGTTACTGAATACAGTCACGAATGCGGAACTCGCGGCTTCGCAGGGGGCAGACATATTGTTGATCAATATGTTCGACAGTGAAAACCCGGTTATTCAGGGGCTGCCTACAGGCGTTGCACCCGAGCAGAGCTTACAGGAATTACAGCGGCTCACCGGGCGTATCATCGGGGTCAACCTGGAAGCCGTGGATGCCGAATTTGCTGTCGCTCACGACGATATCTGGAAGATGAAACCCGGGCGTGCAGCAACGGCGGACAATGCTAAAAAAATGGTATCAATGGGCGCGAAAATTCTGGTCTTAACCGGCAACCCGAACAACGGCGTCAGTAATCGTGCCTTAGGGCGCGCAGTAGAAGAGATCCGTGAGGCGGTAGGTGACACCGCTTTGCTTATCACCGGAAAAATGCACGGGGCCGGAGTGGTAAGGGAAAGCGGTAGCGAAATCATTACGGAAGAGGAAGTCGCCTGGTTTGCTGCGCAGGGCGCGGACATCGTTCTGGTGCCTGCTCCGGGTACAGTTCCGGGGATGACTGTGGAAAAGGTATCATCGCTGATTGCTTGTGCTCATCAAAACGGTGTTCTGGCAATGACGGCGGTCGGTACTTCTCAGGAAGGGGCTGATGTTAATACGATTCGCCAGATTGCGCTGATGAGTAAGATGGCAGGTGCGGACCTGCACCACATTGGTGATACCGGCTATTTAGGTATGGCGTTACCGGAGAATATTCTGGCTTATAGCATCGCCATCCGTGGTATCCGGCATACTTACGCCCGCATTGCGAAGTCTATCCTCCGCTAATATCTGGAGTGGTCAGTGAAAGCTGGCCACTCTCTTAGCCTCATACATATCCCGTCATTTGGCCATTCAATAACCTGAAGGAAACATTATGTCTCTCTATTCCGGGTCCGATGGTGTGTCTATAGATGATGCGAGCAATGACGACGATAACTTTTATTACAGCCTTGAACGGGTTGACCTGCTCTTTCAACAGGCGTATCTGCGGAACAATGGGAGGATACCTGAAAACCTTTCCGCTTATTTCTTATCACAAGAGACGGTGGACTCGCGTTTGATCTTTTTGCAGGGGGAACCGGGTTGGTTATCTCTTTCCTCCTGCTATTTACCGGCTTCTTGCTCTGCGCTTACGAAAAAAATGAACAGTCTGATAGGCCGTTTTGACTTAACGCTGACCGAGCGCGATATTTTGCTGGCGTGCCTGTTGCCGCGGCTTAGCAGTCACTATGCGGCTTTGCCTGATAGCGGCATCAGAGAAGGGATGAGTGAGCAACTATTGATGCAGATGCTTGGCGCGTCCTGTACGGAATATCAATTGTTGCTATCGGCTTTGCACCCTTCATCACCGTTATTCCAGTTTGCTTTGTTAATTAAAACGACGACCAAAACCAACAAAGCCCCGGCGACAATTTATACGGTCAGTGAGTCGGTGTGGCATTTCTTTTGTGATAATGGGGCGCTGGCAAAATACAGCTTCCCCTATCCCCGCCAAATCGAAGCTGATGATCTTGCGTGGTACCCCGATTCTGTCAGTGAACAGGTTTACCGCTTGTGCCTGAATCCCGAAGTCGGAATTCCCCCCGTCATTGTGCTTGAAGGACATGAGTTGGATGGAAGCTCGCAGGCGCTCGCCAATATTCTGACAAAATATCACCTCGCGCTGTTGCGCCTGGATGTTCTTGAAATGGCGTCTCTTTCTGCATCACAACAGCAACAAACGATGACCGAGATCATTCGCGATGCTTTGCTTGATAATGCCGCATTGCTATTGGGAAACTGGTCAACAGATGAGGCAGTGAATCATCGCGTTGCCCGTACCCTGGACAGACTGCTGCCGCTGACCCATTTACCTGTTTTTGTTTTACCCGACTTTTCCACCGCACTCTCCTCTCTACAGGCAGTAGCCTGCGTTCATTTCGCCGCGCCACAGGTCACGATCGCAGAAAGAGCAGATAGCCTGCATCTTGGTTGGCCAGACACGAATCATGATGGACGGGATAAACAGGCTCTTCTGGCGTTAGCGGAGCGTTATGCTTTTAATCCTGCCGACATTCCCTTACTGATGGCTGAGGCGGAATATTATCGTCAGATTAGGGATAAAGGGGCGTCGTTAGCGACTGAGGACCTGCGCAAGACATTGCTTTTTCGTTCACGGAAAAACTTTGGCAAGTTAGCGCAGCGCGTTGTGCCTGTACGTGGTTTCAACGATCTTGTGGTCGCACCATCGGTGAAAAAACAATTAAACGAAATTCTTGCCGCCATCCGGCTGCGGGAAAGTATTACGGTTACACATTTCGCTCACAAAACGGGGGGGAAGACAGGTATCAGTGCGTTGTTTTATGGCGAATCGGGGACCGGGAAAACGATGGCCGCAGAAGTACTGGCGCAGTACCTGGGCGTGGATCTGATTAAAGTGGATCTCTCTGCTGTGGTCAGCAAATATGTGGGGGAAACGGAAAAAAACCTGTCGCAGGTTTTTGATCTGGCGGAGACAGACAGTGGGGTCCTTTTTTTTGATGAGGCAGATGCACTGTTTGGCAAGCGTAGTGAAACTAAGGATGCGCACGATCGTCATGCGAATATTGAAGTCTCCTACCTGTTGCAACGGCTGGAAAGTTACCCGGGGCTGGTGATCCTCGCCACGAACAATCGGGGGCATCTCGATCCGGCTTTTAGTCGGCGTTTCACCTTTATTACGCACTTTACCTACCCTGATGTGGCTGTTCGCACGCAGATATGGCAGACAATATGGCCAACAACGCTGAAGGTTGCAGACGATGTGGATTTCACTGAGCTGGCAATTCGTGGTGATCTCACTGGCGCCAGTATTCGCAATGTTGCTTTACTGGCTGCCGTGCTCGCAGCCGATGAACAGAGCGATGAGATTCAGCTCTATCATATTGAACATGCCATCAAACGGGAATTGAGTAAGCTGGGGAGGGTGCTCCTTTGACCTTACTTCACGCCTTTGCCCTTCAATAACTTTCTCACCCATAATCGGTTTGGATTGAGGGCCGCCAGTGTGTCGCCGTCCAGTGGGATCGGCTCATCGCTCATCTGCGATGCCAGGATTTCAGCCGTCAGCGGGGCGCTGCATAAACCGCGCGAGCCGAGAGCTCCTAACATAAACAACCCGTCATAAACGGGCGCGCTGACGGCGTTTTCCGGCGCTTCGGCAAGTTGTGCGTAGACGGCCAGCGTGGCGTCGTAATCAGCAACGTTGCCGACCATCGGCAAGTGATCACGCGTGGCGCAGCGCACACCGCAACGGGCTTCTCCGCCGTTGACGTCCACCTCTTGTGCCCACGGAGCCTGCGGGAAGCAGTCCAGCAAGCGCTGGCGATTTTGCTGTTGATCCGCTTCGCTATACGCCGCCTGCGCCTGCCCACGATGATAACTGGCACCGATGCAATGATGATGATTAAGCGGGTTTTGCGGCGTCAGATAACCGTCGTAACAGAGCACCTGGCGCAATTGCCCAAGTGCAGGCGTGGTCGGAATATGGCTGACCTGCCCGGCAACCGGATAGACCGGCAGGTGTTCCGTCTGCGCAAACTGGCTGATGCGGTGCCCGTTAGCCAGAACCACCACCGCATGTTGCTGTACCTCGCCGTGGTGAAAATGCAGTTGCCAGCCATTATCCGCAGGCGTGAGCTGCTGTACGTCATGTTCGTAGCACACCCGCAAACCCTGTTCACAGGCCAGCGCGATCGCTGCCGCCGTCAATTGAGCCGGGCAGAGCCAGCCGCCAGCCGGATAGGTGATGCCGCCACAGCCGGTGTCAACGCCGGTCAGTGTCTGAACGGTTAACGCATCAACACCATGGGCCAGCGTACCCGGTAAATCCAGCGTCAGCATCTGATCTACTTTCTGCTGGCTTTTCTCATCCCAGGCCAGTTGCGTTACACCGCACCACTGGTGGTCAAACGTGACCGGCAGAGCATCGTAACGTCGGCGGGCAAAAGTAAAGGCGGCGGGGAAGAAGTGCGCCAGCGCCGGATCATGCGCGCTAAGCAGCGGGTAAAGCGCCCCCTGGCGGTTGCCGGATGCGCCTTCTGCCGGAGCACTGTCGGCGCAGTAGAGCGTCACCTGCCAGCCGCGGCGCAACAACGCCAGCGAAAGCAGGGCGCTGGCTACACCGCCGCCAATCAGTGCCACTTCGCGCGCACGGGCGGCGCTTCGGGCAAACCATGGCGCGCGGGGCGTGGAGGTGAGCGCCTGTTCCATCACCCCGGTCAGCATTTCGCGCTTACGGCCAAATCCCTTGCGCTTGTGCATGGTAAACCCGGCATCTTGCAATCCGCGGCGCACAAAACCCGCAGAGGTAAAGGTCGCCAGCGTACCGCCGGGTCTGGCGAGGCGCGCCATGGCCTGAAACAGTTCCGGGGTCCACATATCCGGGTTTTTCGCCGGAGCGAAACCGTCGAGGAACCAGGCATCCACGCGCTGGTTTAACGAATCGTCCAGCTTATCCGTCAGCGTGTTGATATCACCGAACCAGAGATCCAGCGTAACGCGCCCCTCATCAAGCAACAAACGGTGGCAGCCCGCAAATGGCAGCGGCCACTGCGCCTGCAACTGCTCCGCCCAGGGGGCAAGCTCCGGCCAGTGGGCATGGGCTTTACACAGATCGTCTGCGGTCAGCGGAAATTTTTCAAAACTGATGAAATGTAATCTTTCCAGGGTAGCGTCGGGGTGTGCTGCGCGAAAGGCCGCGAACGCCTGCCACAAGGTCAGGAAATTCAGCCCGGTGCCAAACCCGCTCTCCGCCACGATAAACAGCGGGCGGGGATGCTCCGGAAAACGCTGTTCAAGCTGGTTGCCGCCGAGAAAAACATAACGCGTCTCTTCCAGCCCGTTATCATTAGAGAAGTAGACATCGTCGAAATCTCGGGAAACAGGTGTACCCTCAGCGTTGAATTCGAGGTTGGCGGATTGTATAGCGGTTTGTTTCACGTAAGTTACTCGTCCATCAGGCAGTGGCACGATCTTAACGGTCGTCAAGGAAAGGCGCAAATTTCCTCACAAATTGTCTGATCGGACTTGTTCGGCGTACAAGTGTACGCTATCTTGCGACACGAAACTTAATTAGTGCGACTTAGGGGTATTGAATGAAACGTGCAGTGATTACTGGCCTGGGCATCGTTTCCAGCATTGGTAACAACCAGCAGGAAGTCCTGGCATCTCTGCGTGAAGGGCGCTCAGGGATCACATTCTCTCAGGAATTCAAAGATTCCGGCATGCGCAGCCACGTATGGGGCAACATTAAACTGGACACGACCGGTTTGATTGACCGTAAAGTGGTTCGTTTCATGAACGATGCCTCTATCTATTCCTATCTCTCCATGCAGCAGGCAATTGAAGATGCTGGCCTGAAAGAAGAGGTTTATCAGAACAATCCGCGCGTGGGCCTGATTGCCGGTTCTGGCGGTTCTTCTAAATCTCAGGTCTTTGGCGCTGACGCAATGCGTAGCCCGCGTGGTCTGAAAGCGGTCGGTCCGTATGTGGTGACCAAAGCGATGGCGTCTGCGGTATCCGCTTGCCTCGCAACGCCGTTCAAAATTCACGGCGTGAACTACTCGATCAGCTCTGCATGCGCCACGTCTGCGCACTGCATCGGTAACGCAGTAGAACAGATCCAACTGGGCAAACAGGACATCGTTTTTGCCGGCGGCGGCGAAGAGCTGTGCTGGGAAATGGCCTGTGAGTTCGACGCAATGGGTGCACTCTCCACCAAATACAACGAGACGCCGGACAAAGCTTCCCGTACTTATGACGCGCACCGCGATGGTTTCGTTATCGCAGGCGGCGGCGGTATGGTCGTGGTTGAAGAGCTGGAACACGCACTGGCGCGCGGCGCGCATATCTATGCAGAAATCGTCGGTTACGGCGCAACGTCCGATGGCGCTGACATGGTGGCTCCGTCAGGCGAAGGCGCAGTTCGTTGCATGAAGATGGCAATGCACGGCGTGGATACGCCGATCGACTACCTGAACTCCCACGGTACTTCCACGCCGGTTGGCGACGTGAAAGAACTGGGCGCTATCCGCGAAGTGTTCGGCAACAACAGCCCGGCAATTTCTGCGACCAAAGCGATGACCGGTCACTCCCTGGGCGCTGCCGGTGTACAGGAAGCCATCTACTCATTGCTGATGCTGGAACACGGCTTTATCGCGCCGAGCATCAACGTGGAAGATCTGGATGAGCAGGCTGCTGGCCTGAACATCGTGACCAAACCGACTGAGGCAGCGCTGACGACGGTCATGTCCAACAGCTTCGGTTTCGGCGGCACAAACGCCACGCTCGTTATGCGTAAACTGAAGTAACAGCGCGCAAATTGAAAAAGGGAGCCTGAGGCTCCCTTTTTTATGCGTTGACAACCTGTCGCTGCGGCAGGCAAACTCCACCCCGCAACATTATCACTGCGATAATGCGTAAGCGTTTAACGTTATCCAACGCACCTTAATCCTGACACTCAGGTAGAGGGGGCGTGGGCACTTCCAAATCCCGCCTTACTCTGCGTTATGGAGTAATGCATGTCTGTAGAAACACACTCTGTTCGTTCCTCTTCAGCGAATGTCTCGCTGTTTCGCATCGCTTTTGCGGTATTTTTGACCTATATGACCGTCGGGCTGCCGTTACCGGTGATCCCGTTGTTTGTGCACAATGAGCTGGGCTATGGCAACACCCTGGTCGGCATCGCCGTTGGTATTCAGTTTCTTGCCACCGTGCTGACGCGCGGCTATGCCGGCCGCCTGGCGGACCAGTTTGGCGCTAAGCGTTCAGCGTTGCAGGGGATGTTTGCCTGTGCGCTGGCGGGTGTTGCCTGGTTGCTGGCCGCGTTATTGCCGGTGGAGCCGATGGTGAAATTCGCGCTGTTGGTTGTCGGGCGTCTGATCCTGGGGTTTGGCGAAAGCCAGTTGCTGACCGGCACGCTGACCTGGGGCATGGGGCTGGTGGGGCCTGCGCGTTCCGGCAAAGTAATGTCGTGGAATGGCATGGCGATTTACGGTTCGCTGGCCGCCGGAGCACCGCTGGGGTTGTTGATCCACAGCCATTTCGGTTTTGCGACGCTGGCGGCGACCACCATACTGTTACCGTTTGTTGCCTGGGCGTTTAACGGCAGCGTACGCAGCGTGCCTGCGCATCCCGGCGTTCGCCCGTCGTTATGGAGCGTCGTGGGGCTTATCTGGCAGCCGGGCCTGGGGCTGGCCTTGCAGGGCGTGGGTTTTGCGGTAATTGGTACGTTTGTCTCGCTCTATTTCGCCAGCCAGGGCTGGTCAATGGCCGGTTTTACCCTGACGGCTTTTGGCGGCGCGTTTGTGCTGATGCGCATTCTGTTCGGCTGGATGCCGGACCGTTTCGGCGGGGTGCGGGTCGCCATTGTCTCTTTGGTGATTGAAACCATTGGCCTGCTGTTGCTTTGGCAAGCGCACGGCGCGTGGATGGCGCTGTTGGGGGCAGCATTAACCGGTTGCGGTTGTTCGTTGATCTTCCCGGCGCTGGGCGTCGAAGTGGTAAAACGCGTGCCGCCGCAGGTGCGTGGTACGGCACTTGGCGGGTATGCTGCCTTTCAGGACATCTCGTATGCCTTTACCGGCCCGTTGACCGGTCTGCTTGCAACGTCTCTGGGCTATTCTTCAGTGTTCCTGGCCGGGGCGATCTCTGCGGTGACTGGCATCGTGGTGACGTTAATCGCTTTCCGTTCACATAAATAATTGCGTACTGACCACGCGGATTACTCTCTTTGCAACCGGTTTCACAAAACGCGACAGCGGTGATGTTATGTCACCGCTGGCTTGTTTATTCTTTCAGCACCATTAGCGAAAGGAGAGTGATATGCCCGGGTTTAAAGCGGATTTTTTATGGGGTGGTGCGGTAGCGGCACATCAGCTGGAAGGTGGCTGGAAAGAGGGCGGTAAAGGCGTCAGCGTTGCCGATGTTATGACCGCCGGCGCGCACGGCGTACCGCGTGAAATTACCGATGGCGTGCTGCCCGGTAAAAACTACCCCAACCATGATGCCATCGATTTTTACCATCGCTATAAAGACGACATTAAGCTGTTCGCAGAGATGGGGTTTAAATGCTTTCGTACCTCGATCGCCTGGACGCGTATTTTCCCGAAAGGGGACGAACAGGAGCCAAATGAAGCGGGGCTGCAATTTTATGATGACCTCTTTGATGAGTGCCTGAAATACAATATCGAACCGGTCATTACCCTTTCTCACTTCGAAATGCCTTATCACCTCGTCACCGAATATGGCGGCTGGCGTAACCGTAAAGTGATCGATTTCTTTGTGCGCTTCGCCAGCACCGTTTTCACCCGCTATCGCGGCAAGGTGAAATACTGGATGACGTTCAACGAAATCAATAACCAGGCCAACTACCACGAAGATTTTGCGCCGTTTACTAACTCCGGGGTGAAATATCAACCCGGTGAAGATCGTGAAGTTATCATGTATCAGGCCGCGCATTATGAGCTGGTCGCCAGTGCGCTGGCGGTGGAAGCCGGGCATAAAATCAATCCGGATTTTAAAATTGGCTGCATGATCGCTATGTGCCCGATTTACCCGTTAACCTGCGATCCTAACGATATGATGATGTCGGTGGTGGCCATGCACCGCCGTTACTGGTTTACCGATGTACACGTGCGTGGTTATTACCCGCAACACCTGCTCAATTATTTCGCCCGCCGGGCATTTAAACTCGATATTACTGACGATGACCTGCAGATCCTGACGCGCGGTTGCGTCGACTATATCGGCTTTAGTTATTACATGTCCTTCGTCACCAAAGCGATGGAAGATAATCCACAGCTGGACTATGACGAAACCAAAAGCCTGGTGAAAAACCCGTATGTCAAAGCGTCGGACTGGGGCTGGCAAATTGATCCGGTTGGCTTGCGTTATTCGCTCAATTATTTCTACGACCTTTACCAGCTCCCGCTGTTTATTGTGGAAAACGGCTTTGGCGCCATTGATCAGCCGGAAAGCGACGGTATCGTCAATGACCAGTACCGTATTGACTATATGCGCAACCATATTAGTGAAATGAAAAAAGCGGTGGTGGAGGATGGCGTCGATTTAATGGGGTATACGCCGTGGGGCTGTATCGATCTGGTTTCGGCGGGTACCGGCGAGATGAAAAAACGGTACGGCATGATTTATGTCGATAAAGACAATGACGGTAACGGTACGCTGGCGCGCAGCCGGAAAAAATCGTTCTGGTGGTATCAGGATGTGATCAAACAAAACGGCGAGAATATTTAAGCTAAGCCGGATAAGTCTACAGGCCCGATACGCGTGAGCGCATCGGGCCTTTTTTTAGCTCACCAGCCAGAACAGGAACGCGACGACCAGCAGCGCAATGAAAAACAATCCCGGTCGGGTGGAAATGGATTTAACCGTCTCGATAATTGGCGCGACAAAGGGGCTGTAGATCGGCTGAATATTGCGGATCTCCAGCGCTTCTGGCGAACGCTCGGTGCGGCGTAAAAACACCTGATTGAGAATATCCTGCACTTGCGCGGTGGTCAGAACCGTTTGCGGCGTCGCCTGCCAGTTTTGCTGCGCATATTCCGTAATCGTGCGCATCTCGACGGGATCCAGCGGCTGTTTCAGCGCCGTTTGCACCGTGTGCAGCGTCGGCGCGGGGTGGGTGCTCAGCGTCTGGCGCGCCTGTAGCCACGTCATCAGCGGTGCGAAGTGTTTTGCCGGGATCAGTTCACCCGTTTTCACCCCGGACAGTTCCAGCATTGACTGCCAGATAAGCTTCCCGGATTCGCCTGTCGCTGCCGCCAGTTTGGTCACCGCCTGGTTAAGTGAATTGTGTTCCGCAGGCAGTAACGGGCGCTCGGTGGCCGGGCGCTGCTGCGGTTGCGGAATGGCGATCTGGTTGTTTTGCAGCATCGTCAGCACGGTTTTCAGTTGCTGCGGCGTCAGTTGACTGAGCGCCGTCTGACCAAACTGCTGGCGAATAAAATCGCTCACCGCCTGGCGGTTATTCCCCTGGCCCAGCAGTTCGGTCAACTGCGAGATTATCTGCCGGGTGGTATGGTTTTGCGTGGCGATTTCCACCCGCTGATTCAGATTTTGCTCCGCAGCCGGAAAGTGGCGGGAAAGCAGCGGCGCATCATTCTTCAGCCCTAAATCGTGTTTCACGCCAGCCCAGACTTCTGCGCTCTGTTGCTGGGTCAACGCGATCAGGCGAATAACCAGGCGTTCCAGCACCGTGCGTTGCACGCTGGACAAGGGTAGTTCACCGGGAACGCTGCCGGTTTGTAGCGGCTCCTGCCCGGGAGGGCGCGCGGGGGCACCCTGAATGGGTTGCATCATGAAAATCCTCTTACTCTCGCGTGGCGTTGTCGGCATTGCGGGTATGCCTGGCCGCCAGATTATGGCACACTTGCGCGCTCAACTCCCGTTCTCAAACAGGTACTCTAGTGAAAATCCTCGTTGATGAAAATATGCCTTACGCCCGCGATCTTTTCAGTCGTCTGGGTGAGGTCAAAGCTGTTCCGGGGCGCCCGATCCCGGTGGCGGAACTGGCGGATGCCGACGCATTAATGGTGCGTTCCGTTACTAAGGTAAATGATGCCTTATTGCAGGGAACGGGGATCAAATTTGTCGGTACGGCAACCGCAGGTACCGATCATGTCGATGAAGCCTCGCTTCAACAAGCGGGCGTCGCCTTTTCTGCTGCTCCCGGCTGCAATGCCATTGCCGTTGTGGAATATGTGTTCTCTTCACTGTTAATGCTGGCGGAGCGTGATGGCTTTGCGCTGAAAGATCGCACGGTGGGCATTGTCGGCGTGGGTAACGTTGGCGGGCGCTTGCAGGCGCGTCTGGAAGCCTTAGGCATCCGCACGTTGCTGTGCGATCCGCCGCGTGCCGATCGCGGTGATGCGGGCGATTTCCGTAGTCTTGATGAGTTGGTGCGTGAAGCGGATGTGCTGACTTTCCATACGCCACTGTTCAAAGATGGCCCGTATAAAACGCTGCACCTGGCGGATGAGACGCTGATTTCTCGCCTTAAGCCTGGCGCTATTCTGATTAATGCCTGTCGCGGACCGGTGGTGGATAATGCCGCGTTATTGCAGCGACTACAGGCCGGACAGGCGCTGAGCGCGGTGCTTGACGTGTGGGAGCCGGAGCCCGATCTGAACGTGGCGTTGCTGGACCGCGTGGACATCGGCACGGCACACATCGCCGGCTATACGCTTGAAGGCAAAGCACGCGGTACAACGCAGGTCTTTGAAGCATATAGTGAATTTATTGGTAAACGCCAACAGGTAGCGCTGGATACGCTGCTGCCCGCGCCGGAATTTGGCCGCATTACGCTGCATGGCGGGCTCGATCAGTCAACGCTAAAAAGGCTGGTTCATTTGGTGTATGATGTGCGCCGCGACGATGCATTGCTGCGAAAAGTGGCAGGCACACCGGGTGAGTTCGATAAATTGCGTAAAAATTACCTTGAGCGCCGCGAGTGGTCATCACTGTTGGTTCAGTGTGATGACGCCAGCGCCGCTGCGTTGCTGCACCAACTGGGCTTCAACGCCGTTCATACCCCGGTACGTTAATGTCTTCTTAATGCTCCTTGTCGGAAAATCCGGCAAGGACGCTTTTTTTCTGGAGTAATTCACCATGTCTGAAGGCTGGAATATTGCCGTTCTCGGCGCGACTGGCGCTGTCGGAGAAGCCTTGCTCGAAACGCTGGCAGAGCGCCAGTTCCCGGTAGGCGAACTGTATGCGCTGGCAACAAGCGAAAGTGCCGGTGAGAACCTGCGTTTTGCCGGTAAAACCGTGCGTGTGGAAGACGCGGCTGAGTTTGACTGGACGCAGGCGCAACTGGCGTTCTTCGTGGCTGGCGCGCAGGCGTCCGCCACCTGGATTGATGACGCGACGAACGCCGGTTGTCTGGTTATCGACTCCAGCGGCTTGTTCGCTCTGGAGCCGGATGTGCCGCTGGTTATGCCGGATATCAACCCGTTTGTGCTGGCGGATTACCGCAACCGTAACATTATTGCCGTGCCGGACAGCCTGACCAGTCAGTTGCTGGCGGCACTGAAACCGCTGATAGACGAAGGCGGGCTGTCACGTATTGCGGTGACCAGCATGCTGTCCGTTTCGCGTAACGGCAAAAAGGCCGTCGATGCACTGGCAGGGCAGAGCGCCAAGCTGTTGAACGGTATCCCGATTGATGAAGATGACTACTTCGGTCGCCAACTGGCATTCAATATGTTGCCGTTGCTGGCTGACCGTGAAGGCAGCGTGCGCGAAGAGCGCGTGATTATCGATCAGACACGTAAAATTTTGCAGGACGATGGGTTAATGATCTCCGCCAGTTGCGTACAGTCGCCGGTGTTTTACGGTCATGCGCAGATGGTGAACTTTGAAGCCCTGCGTCCGTTGGCGGCAGAAGAAGCCCGCGATGCGTTCGGTCGTTTTGAAGATATTGCATTGTCGGAAGAGAACGACTTCCCGACGCAGGTGGGCGATGCCTCCGGCCAGGCGCACCTTTCCGTGGGCTGCGTGCGGAATGATTACGGCATGCCGGAGCAGATCCAGTTCTGGTCCGTGGCGGATAACGTTCGCTTCGGCGGCGCGCTGATGGCGGTGAAAATCGCCGAAAAACTGGTGCAGGAGTATCTGTACTGATGCAGGACGAGCTGAAAGCGCCGGTCTACAAAATCGCGCTTGGCATTGAGTACGACGGTAGCAAGTATTACGGCTGGCAGCGTCAGCAGGAAGTGCGCAGCGTGCAGGAGAAGCTGGAAAAGGCGCTCTCGCAAGTTGCGGATGAACCGATCACCGTATTTTGCGCCGGGCGTACGGACGCAGGCGTGCACGCAACCGGCCAAGTGGTGCATTTTGAAACCACCGCGCTGCGCAAACCGGCGGCCTGGACGCTGGGCGTAAATGCGAATTTACCTGGTGACATCGCGGTACGTTGGGTGAAAGATGTCCCCGATGATTTTCATGCCCGTTTCAGCGCAACGGCTCGCCGTTACCGCTACGTCATTTATAATCATCGCTTGCGTCCGGCGGTGTTAGGCCAGGGCGTAACGCACTACTACCACCCGCTGGACGCAGAGCGGATGCATCGCGCCGCACAGTGTCTTATCGGTGAAAATGACTTTACCTCGTTTCGCGCGGTGCAGTGCCAGTCGCGCACGCCGTGGCGCAATCTGATGCACATTAATGTCAGTCGTCATGGCCCTTATGTGGTGGTCGATATCAAAGCCAATGCCTTTGTACATCATATGGTCAGGAATATTGTCGGTAGCCTGATGGAAGTAGGCGCCCACAACCAGCCGGAGAGCTGGATAGCAGAGTTGCTGGCGGTAAAGGACAGAACGCTGGCAGCAGCAACGGCGAAAGCGGAAGGGCTGTATCTGGTGTCGGTAGATTACCCGCAGCGTTTTGACCTTCCCTCTACGCCAATGGGCCCGCTGTTCCTGGCGGACTAGTCGCAATTGAAAAAGGCATAAGCATAATGGACTTAATACGCTTTCTGATTGATTTCATCCTGCACATTGACGTTCATCTGGCGGAACTGGTGGCGCAATACGGCGTGTGGGTGTATGCGATTCTGTTTTTGATCCTGTTTTGCGAAACCGGGCTGGTGGTCACGCCGTTTCTGCCGGGGGATTCCCTGCTGTTCGTCGCCGGTGCGCTGGCGTCGCTGGAAACTAATGATCTGAATGTTCACACCATGGTGCTATTAATGCTGATTGCGGCGATTGCCGGTGATGCGGTGAACTACACCATTGGGCGGCTATTCGGCGAGCGATTATTCAGCAACCCGAATTCGAAGATTTTCCGTCGCAGCTATCTTGATAAAACCCATCAGTTTTATGAGAAACACGGCGGTAAAACGATTATTCTGGCGCGTTTTGTGCCGATAGTGCGTACTTTCGCGCCTTTTGTCGCGGGTATGGGACATATGTCTTATCGCCATTTCGCCATGTTTAACGTCGTGGGCGCGCTGCTGTGGGTACTCCTGTTTACCTACGCCGGGTATTTCTTTGGCACCATCCCGGCGATCCAGGAGAATCTTAAGCTGCTGATTGTGGGAATCATCGTGGTGTCTATACTTCCCGGTGTATTTGAGATTATTCGCCACCGTCGCGCCGCAGCGCGACAGGCAAAATAAGAACTCAACGGCGGTTCGACCACTTTTTTATCCCAAGTTGCGAACTGTTATGTTTTAATGTGCACCATTTATGGGCTACCAGGTTCATGTATAAAGGTTATCAATGAGCTGGATTGAAAGAATTAAGAGCAACATTACCCCCACCCGTAAGGCAAGCATCCCTGAAGGTGTGTGGACAAAATGCGATAGCTGCGGCCAGGTGCTGTACCGCGCCGAGCTGGAGCGTAACCTTGAGGTCTGCCCGAAATGTGACCACCACATGCGTATGACAGCGCGTAATCGCCTGCATAGCCTGCTGGATGAAGGTTCACTGGTGGAACTGGGTAGCGAGCTTGAGCCGAAAGACGTGCTGAAGTTCCGCGACTCCAAAAAATACAAAGACCGTCTGGCATCAGCCCAGAAAGAGACCGGCGAGAAAGATGCGCTGGTGGTCATGAAAGGCACGCTGCACGGCATGCCGGTTGTTGCTGCGGCGTTTGAGTTCGCCTTTATGGGCGGTTCAATGGGTTCCGTGGTGGGCGCGCGTTTCGTGCGCGCAGTTGAGCAGGCGCTGGAAGATAACTGCCCGCTGATCTGCTTCTCCGCTTCCGGTGGTGCGCGTATGCAGGAAGCGCTGATGTCGCTGATGCAGATGGCGAAAACCTCCGCTGCGCTGGCAAAAATGCAGGAACGCGGTCTGCCGTATATTTCTGTACTGACCGATCCGACCATGGGTGGTGTTTCCGCGAGCTTCGCCATGCTGGGCGATCTGAACATCGCTGAGCCGAAAGCGCTGATCGGTTTTGCCGGCCCGCGCGTCATTGAACAGACCGTGCGTGAAAAACTGCCGCCGGGATTCCAGCGCAGTGAGTTCCTGATCGAAAAAGGCGCGATTGATATGATTATCCGCCGCCCGGAATTGCGCCTGAAACTGGCACGTATTCTGGCGAAGCTGATGAATCTGCCGGCGCCGGATCCGGACGATACGCATGTTGGCACGGTGATCCCATCGGCGCCAGTTCAGGAAGGCGACGCCTGATAATACCGAAGGGCAGGGCCACCAGGCACTGCCCTTTTGTTTTTCAAACCGTACATATCAACGGGCATCATGGAAACTAAACGCATTCCGCAAGCCACGTCGCCCCTGGCCGCGTGGCTTTCTTATCTGGAAAATCTGCACAGTAAAACCATCGATCTGGGCCTTGACCGCGTAAGCCAGGTCGGGGCGCGTCTGGATGTGCTGCGCCCCGCGCCGTTTGTCTTTACGGTTGCCGGCACCAATGGCAAAGGCACCACCTGCCGTACGCTGGAGTCTATTCTGCTGGCGGCGGGCTATCGGGTGGGCGTTTACAGCTCCCCGCATCTGGTGCGTTACACCGAGCGCGTGCGCGTGCAGGGGGAAGAGCTTGCCGAATCCGCACACACGGAGTCCTTCGCGGAAATCGAAGCCGTACGCGGCGACATCTCATTAAGCTATTTTGAATTCGGTACACTCTCCGCGCTGTGGCTGTTTAAGCAGGCTGCGCTGGATGTAGTGATCCTTGAGGTCGGTCTTGGCGGCCGTCTTGATGCCACCAATATGGTGGATGCCGATGTTGCCGTGGTCACCAGTATTGCACTCGATCACACCGACTGGCTGGGGCCGGATCGCGAAAGCATCGGTCGGGAAAAGGCCGGTGTTTTCCGCGGCGGTAAACCCGCCGTGGTTGGCGAACCGGATATGCCGCACACCATTGCCGATGTGGCGCAGGAAAAGGGCGCATTATTAATGCGTCGCGGTGCGGAGTGGCGCTATACCGTTAATGCCGACGGCTGGAACTTTAGTGATGCGCAGGGTGACCTGAACAATTTACCGTTGCCACAGGTGCCGCAACCCAATGCGGCGACCGCACTGGCAGCGCTGCGGGCCAGCCGACTATCAGTCAGCGAGCAGGCGATACGCGACGGGATTGCGAAGGCCATTCTGCCGGGACGTTTCCAGATTGTGAGCGAGTCGCCGCGTCTTATTCTTGATGTCGCGCATAATCCTCATGCGGCGGGTTACCTCGCCGGGCGACTGGCTGCGTTGCCGAAGAAAGGGCGCGTGCTGGCAGTTATCGGCATGCTGCATGATAAAGACATCGCCGGGACGCTTGCCTGTCTGGAGCCGGTGGTCGATAGCTGGTATTGTGCCCCTCTGGAAGGGCCGCGCGGCGCAACGGCAGAGCAGCTGCTGGCGCATTTGACTTCTGGCCGCGCATGGCCGGATGTGGCGCAGGCCTGGCAGGCGGCAATGGCGGAAGCCGACGCCTGTGATACTGTGCTGGTGTGTGGATCGTTCCACACCGTAGCGCATGTGATGGAAGCGATGGACGCGGGGAGAACCGGTGGCAAGTAAGTTTCAGAACCGTTTAATGGGCACTATTGTGCTTGTCGCGCTCGGGGTGATCATTCTTCCTGGGTTGCTCGACGGGCAGAAAAAGCATTACCAGGATGAGTTCGCGGCGATCCCATTGGTGCCGAAACCCGGCGATCGCGACGAACCCGATATGATGCCGGCTGCAACGCAGGCGCTGCCTGCCCAGCCGCCGGAAGGGGCTGCGGAAGAGGTGCAGGCAGGCGATGCGGCTGCGCCTTCACTGGATGCCTCCCGGCTTGCCGCCAGTGGCAATACCAATCCGGAAGTGACCACACCGCCGGTGACAAAACCTAAACCGGTTGAGAAACCGCAGCCAAAACCGCAGGCGCAGCAACAGACCCAACCGCAGGCCACGCGTGATAAAACCAGCGAACAACTGGCGATGGCGAACGAAGAGCCTGCCGCGCCGCCAAAAGCGCAGGATGAGAAGCCAACGCCTACCGGCAAAGCGTATGTGGTGCAGCTCGGTGCGCTGAAAAATGCCGATAAGGTCAATGAAATCGTTGGCAAATTACGTGGCGCAGGGTACCGCGTTTACACATCGCCGACCACGCCGGTTCAGGGTAAAATCACCCGCATTCTGGTCGGGCCGGACGCGTCGCGCGATAAGCTGAAAGGCTCGCTTAGCGAACTCAATCAGCTGTCAGGGTTAAGCGGTGTGGTAATGGGGTATACGCCAAACTAAGTGTTACGCCCCCTTAACCCGGCCTTCAGCCAAAGCGGAGGGACCCGTTCCTCTCTCCTCCGGGGAGAGGATCAGGGGGAGGGGAAATAGCCTGAATAACGACCAAAGACAGGCGATCGGAACCGTGGCGTTGAATATTTTTTCAGCGCCATTTTTATTTACGCGCGGGAAGGAAATCCCTACGCAAACGTTTTCTTTTTCTGTTAGAATTCGCCCCGAACTGGACGACAGGGCGTAAAATCGTGGGACACATATGGTCTGGATTGATTACGCCATCATTGCGGTGATTGGTTTTTCTTGTCTGGTAAGCCTGATCCGCGGCTTTGTTCGTGAAGCGTTATCGCTGGTGACATGGGGCTGTGCTTTCTTTGTCGCCAGTCATTACTACACTTACCTGTCTGTCTGGTTCACGGGCTTTGAAGATGAACTGGTGCGCAATGGGATTGCCATCGCCGTGCTGTTTATCGCAACGCTGATTGTTGGCGCCATCGTTAACTACGTGTTAGGGGCGCTGGTGGAGAAAACCGGCCTGTCGGGTACAGACAGGGTGTTGGGGATCTGTTTTGGCGCGCTGCGTGGCGTGCTGATCGTCGCCGCCATTCTGTTCTTTCTTGATACGTTTACAGGCCTGTCGAAAAGCGAAGACTGGCAAAAGTCGCAGCTTATCCCGCAATTCAGCTTCATCATCAGATGGTTCTTTGACTATCTGCAAGGCTCGTCGAGTTTCTTGCCCAGGGCATAACCCCTGAGATGTGGCTTAACGAGGAAAAGACGTATGTGCGGTATTGTCGGTATCGCCGGTGTTATGCCGGTCAACCAGTCGATTTATGACGCGTTAACGGTGTTACAGCACCGTGGGCAGGATGCAGCGGGTATCATCACCATTGATGCGAACAACTGTTTCCGTCTGCGCAAAGCGAACGGTCTGGTAAATGATGTTTTTGAAGCCCGCCATATGCAGCGTCTTCAGGGCAACATGGGCATTGGCCACGTGCGCTATCCCACCGCTGGCAGCTCCAGCGCCTCGGAAGCTCAACCTTTTTATGTCAACTCCCCGTATGGCATTACGCTTGCGCATAACGGCAACCTGACCAACGCCCACGAGTTGCGTAAAAAGCTGTTTGAAGAAAAACGCCGCCACATTAACACCACATCTGACTCTGAAATTCTGCTCAATATTTTTGCCAGCGAACTGGATAACTTCCGCCACTATCCGCTGGAAGCAGACAATATTTTTGCCGCCGTTGCCGCCACTAACCGCCAAATCCGCGGTGCCTACGCCTGCGTGGCGATGATTATCGGCCACGGTATGGTTGCCTTCCGCGACCCGAACGGTATCCGTCCGCTGGTGCTGGGCAAACGTGATGTCGGTGACGGGCGCACGGAATTTATGGTGGCCTCTGAAAGCGTGGCGCTGGATACGCTGGGCTTTGAGTTCCTGCGCGATATCGCGCCAGGCGAAGCGGTGTACATCACCGAAAAAGGCCAGCTGTTTACCCGCCAGTGTGCGGATAACCCGGTCAGCAATCCGTGCCTGTTTGAATACGTCTACTTTGCGCGCCCGGATTCCTTTATCGACAAAATCTCTGTCTACAGCGCCCGCGTCAACATGGGCACAAAGCTGGGTGAGAAGATTGCCCGCGAATGGGAAGATCTGGATATCGACGTGGTCATCCCGATTCCGGAAACCTCCTGCGATATCGCGCTGGAAATCGCGCGTATCCTCGGTAAACCATACCGCCAGGGTTTTGTGAAAAACCGTTACGTTGGTCGTACCTTTATCATGCCGGGTCAGCAACTGCGCCGTAAATCCGTGCGCCGCAAGCTGAACGCCAACCGCGCGGAGTTCCGCGATAAAAACGTCCTGCTGGTGGATGACTCCATCGTACGCGGCACCACTTCTGAGCAGATCATCGAGATGGCGCGCGAAGCCGGAGCGAAGAAAGTTTATCTGGCTTCCGCCGCACCGGAAATTCGCTTCCCGAACGTGTACGGCATTGATATGCCGACCGCGAACGAGCTTATCGCGCACGGTCGCGAAGTTGATGAGATCCGCCAGATTATCGGTGCCGATGGCCTGATCTTCCAGGATCTCAACGACCTGATTGATGCAGTACGTGCGGAAAATCCGGATATTCAGCAGTTCGAGTGCTCGGTATTTAACGGTGTCTACGTGACCAAAGACGTTAACCAGCAGTATCTCGACTATCTTGATTCCCTGCGTAATGACGATGCCAAAGCCGTGCTGCGTCAGAACGAAGTGGAAAGCTTAGAGATGCATAACGAAGGTTGATCCTGTCGCGCCCCTCCGCCAGCGAGGGGCGCAATCTGTTGCAACGCCCTCTATAATCAGGCAAAGTTCTCGCACAAAAGAGGGGCGACAATCATGAAACGACTTATTGTGGGGATCTCCGGCGCCAGCGGCGCTGTCTACGGCGTGCGTCTGTTACAGGTGCTACGCGATGTGGCGGAGGTTGAAACCCACCTGGTCATGAGTCAGGCTGCCCGTCAGACCCTCTCCCTGGAAACGGACTTTTCGCTCCGCGATGTGCAGTCACTGGCGAATGTGGTGCACGACGCCCGCGATATCGCCGCCAGTATCTCGTCCGGCTCATTTAAAACCGCAGGCATGGTTATTCTGCCGTGTTCGATTAAAACCCTCTCCGGCATTGTGCACAGCTACACCGACAGTCTGCTCACGCGCGCGGCGGATGTGGTGCTGAAAGAGCGCAGGCCGCTGGTGCTTTGCGTACGGGAAACCCCGCTGCACCTTGGCCACTTGCGTTTAATGACCCAGGCCGCTGAGCTGGGTGCGGTGATTATGCCGCCGGTTCCGGCGTTTTATCACCGTCCGCACTCCCTTGACGAGGTGATCGATCAAACGGTCAACCGCGTGCTGGATCAGTTTGCTATCGACCTGCCGCAGGATCTTTTTACCCGCTGGCAAGGGGGCGATGCTGCAAAATAGTGCGTTGCTGCAGGGTGTGCGCTTTTTTGGGGCAATTCTGCAAGCGCGATCATATCCTCAACATTTAATCCCTCTTTTCCCCGCTTAACGCTCCGGTTCGTTCGGCAGACCTGCTATCTTTCATCACTAAGGTGAATCCGCAACGTTTTATTAACAAATTTAACGCGGTAATTTATGCACTGCGGGAAACTGGCATAAGACATGCAAGGTAACTGGCAGCAACACAACACACAACACAACGCAATACAAAATAAAAACAGAACACTTGAGGGTAATGTATGAAGAAGACGGTTCTCGCTCTGTCTTTAATGCTGGGTCTGTCCGCGACCGCCAGCGTTTATGCAGCGCTTCCCCAGACGGTGCGCATCGGCACCGATGCGACTTACGCGCCGTTCTCATCCAAGGATGCGAAAGGGGAGTTTGTGGGTTTCGATATCGATTTGGGTAACGAGATGTGCAAACGCATTCATGTGAAATGCACGTGGGTCGGGAGCGACTTTGACGCGCTGATCCCGTCGCTGAAAGCGAAGAAAATCGACGCGATTATCTCTTCCCTCTCCATTACGGAAAAACGTCAGCAGGAGATCGCCTTCTCTGACAAACTCTACGCGGCCGATTCCCGCCTGATTGCGGCAAAAGGTTCGCCGATCCAACCGACGCTGGATTCGCTGAAAGGCAAGCACGTTGGCGTGCTGCAAGGGTCAACGCAGGAAGGTTATGCCAACGACAACTGGCGGACCAAAGGCATCGATGTGGTGGCGTATCAGAACCAGGATCTGAT
This sequence comes from Kosakonia sp. N21, assembly GCF_050587465.1. Classification (NCBI taxonomy): domain Bacteria; kingdom Pseudomonadati; phylum Pseudomonadota; class Gammaproteobacteria; order Enterobacterales; family Enterobacteriaceae; genus Kosakonia; species Kosakonia sp. N21. The sequence continues at coordinate 338,681 of NZ_JBOBHR010000001.1, forward strand.
CTACTCTGACCTCGCTGCGGGTCGTCTTGATGCTGCGTTCCAGGATGAAGTCGCTGCCAGCGAAGGCTTCCTGAAACAGCCCGCCGGTAAAGGGTTCGCCTTTGCTGGCCCGTCAGTGAAAGACAAAAAATACTTTGGCGACGGCACCGGTATTGGTCTGCGTAAAGATGATACCGAGCTGAAAGCCGCGTTCGATAAAGCGTTTGCCGAACTGCGTAAAGACGGCACCTACGACAAACTTGCCAAAAAATACTTCGACTTTAACGTCTACGGCGAGTAAGGCTGCATGGCCCGGGCTACCGGGTCTGAGGGAAAGTGCACCACGTCAATTAAACGGCGTGGTGCAGAGATACGGTTGATGTCCCATTGTGGTGCATTACGTGCGCCATAATAGTGCATGGATGCATAATTACGCATTCAGGATGCAAAAAAAGCCACCGTGCGGGCAGAATCTTTTGCCATGCCGGGGCATATGATGGCACGATAACGGCACCGTATTGTTCAGCTAATTCCCTTAGGAAAGACAGTCTGTTGAGGATAATGATGAAAAAACTGGTGTTATCTCTTTCTCTGGTGCTCGCTGTTTCCAGCGTTTCTACTGTGTTCGCCGCTATCCCACAAAAATTACGTATCGGTACCGATCCGACTTATGCGCCGTTTGAATCGAAAAATGCGCAGGGCGAATTAGTGGGTTTTGATATCGATCTGGCGAAAGAACTGTGCAAACGCATTAAAACGCAGTGTACGTTTATCGAAAACCCGCTGGATGCGCTGATCCCGTCGCTGAAAGCGAAAAAAATCGACGTCATCATGTCGTCGCTCTCCATTACGGAAAAGCGCCAACAGGAAATCGCCTTTACCGACAAGCTTTATGCGGCGGATTCACGCCTGGTGGTCGCCAAAGATTCCGACGTTCAGCCGGAGCTGGATAAGCTGAAAGGCAAACGCATTGGCGTATTGCAGGGCACCACGCAGGAAACCTATGGCAACGTGAACTGGGCGCCGAAAGGTGTCGAAATTGTCTCCTATCAGGGGCAGGACAATATCTACTCTGACCTGACCGCAGGCCGTATTGATGCGGCGTTCCAGGACGAAGTGGCCGCCAGTGAAGGTTTTCTGAAAACGCCGCAGGGCAAAGCGTATAAATTCGGCGGCCCGTCCATTAAAGACGAGAAGCTGTTTGGCGTCGGTACCGGCATGGGGCTGCGCAAAGATGAAAACGAACTGCGTGAAGCGCTGAACAAAGCGTTTGCTGAAATGCGCGCCGACGGTACTTACGAAAAACTCGCGAAAAAGTATTTTGATTTTGATGTTTACGGTGGCTAATCCCACCCGTGCTTAACGTGCGGCCCCTCCCGCTGCGGGAGGGGAAAAGACACGGCAAACACCACACACGACAGGACTGGCTGCATGCTGTACGGGTTTTCACAAGTGATATTACACGGTGCGCTGGTCACACTGGAACTGGCGCTCAGTTCCGTGGTGCTGGCGGTACTGATTGGCCTGGCCGGGGCGGGAGCGAAGCTTTCGAAAAACCGGGCGCTGGCATTAATCTTTGAAGGCTACACGACGCTTATCCGCGGCGTGCCTGATCTGGTGCTGATGCTGCTGATCTTTTATGGTCTGCAAATCGCCCTTAACGGCATCACCGATGCCATGGGGCTGGAGCAACTGGATATCGACCCGATGGTGGCAGGGATTATCACCCTCGGTTTTATCTACGGCGCTTACTTCACCGAAACCTTTCGCGGTGCCTATATGGCGGTGCCGAAAGGGCACATTGAAGCGGCGACTGCCTTTGGTTTTACCGGGCGACAAACGTTTCGCCGTATTTTGTTTCCGGCGATGATGCGTTATGCGTTGCCGGGCATTGGCAACAACTGGCAGGTGATCCTCAAAGCCACGGCGCTGGTCTCCCTGCTGGGACTGGAAGATGTGGTGAAAGCCACCCAGCTCGCCGGGAAAAGCACCTGGGAGCCGTTCTATTTCGCCATTGTCTGCGGTGTGATTTACCTCGTTTTTACAACGGTTTCCAATGGTGTGCTGCTTCTTCTCGAACGTCGCTACTCCGTGGGTGTGAAGAGGGCTGACCTGTGATCGAGATTATTCAGGAGTACTGGCAATCCCTGTTATGGAGCGATGGCTACCGCCTGACCGGTGTGGCCATCACCCTGTGGTTGCTGATTTCATCGGTGGCGATGGGCGGCGTAATGGCGGTTTTTCTTGCTATCGGGCGCGTCTCCAGCAATAAATTCATCCGTTTCCCTATCTGGTTATTTACCTACGTTTTTCGCGGGACGCCGCTCTATGTCCAGTTGCTGGTGTTCTATTCCGGGATGTACACGCTGGAAGTGGTGAAAGGCACCGAACTGCTGAACGCGTTTTTCCGTAGCGGTCTCAACTGTACGGTACTGGCGCTGACGCTGAACACCTGCGCCTATACCACCGAGATTTTCGCCGGGGCGATCCGTTCGGTGCCGCACGGTGAAATTGAAGCGGCGCGGGCCTATGGTTTCTCGTCGTTCAAAATGTACCGCAGCATTATTCTGCCGTCGGCGCTGCGTATTGCGCTGCCCGCCTACAGTAATGAGGTGATTTTGATGCTGCACTCCACGGCGCTGGCGTTCACCGCCACCGTGCCGGACCTGCTGAAAATCGCCCGGGATATTAACTCCGCCACTTACCAGCCGTTCACGGCCTTTGGCATTGCGGCGGTGCTGTATCTGATTATCTCTTATGTGCTGATTAGCTTATTCCGCAAAGCGGAAAAGCGCTGGTTGCAGCATATGAAACCTTCTTCGACGCACTGAGAACACGATGTCTGAGAATAAATTAAACGTTATCGATTTACACAAGCGCTACGGCGAGCATGAAGTGCTGAAAGGCGTGTCATTGCAGGCCAATGCGGGTGATGTGATCAGCATTATTGGCTCTTCCGGCTCCGGCAAGAGTACGTTTTTACGCTGCATTAACTTCCTCGAAAAACCGAGCGAAGGATCGATCGTCGTCAACGGGCAGAATATCAACCTGGTGCGTGACAAAGACGGTCAACTGAAAGTGGCCGATAAGCACCAGTTGCGCCTGTTGCGTACCCGCCTGACCATGGTATTCCAGCACTTTAACTTGTGGAGCCATATGACGGTGCTGGAGAACGTGATGGAAGCGCCGATCCAGGTGCTGGGCTTAAGCAAGCAGGAAGCCCGCGAACGTGCGGTGAAATACCTGGCGAAGGTTGGCATCGACGAGATGCAGCAGCAAAAATACCCGGTGCATCTCTCCGGCGGCCAGCAGCAGCGTGTATCCATTGCCCGCGCACTGGCGATGGAACCGGAAGTCCTGCTGTTTGACGAACCGACTTCAGCGCTGGATCCGGAGCTGGTGGGCGAAGTGTTGCGCATTATGCAACAGCTGGCGGAAGAGGGGAAAACGATGGTGGTGGTGACCCACGAAATGGGGTTTGCACGCCATGTTTCCACCCACGTTATCTTCCTGCATCAGGGCAAAATCGAAGAGGAAGGCGCGCCGGATGAGGTGTTTACCAACCCGAAAAGCCCGCGGTTGCAGCAGTTCCTCAAAGGCTCATTGAAATAACATGCAAGACCGCCGCCGGCGGTCTTTTTTTTACGCGCCGTCACCGCTGCGCCTTCCACGACCAGCAACGCGCCGGATGAGGCGTTATCTGGCCCGTGATGGAGGTGTGACGGGCCACCATCCCTGTGGGATGCCGGAAGCAGAAATAAAGCGATAGTGGGTAAATACTGCCCCCCTGGCGGTGACGCGCTTTTCCAGTTGTACGGTGCGCGCGCCGGGTGGCACGATATCGTCACGGGTGCAGAGTTCTACCGGGCGTTGTAACCATGCATCATAAAAACGCAGACCGGCTTCGCAGTGTTGACTGCGCGTCACCGGCGGGCCGGGATGCCCGATGCTGAACGTCACTTCGCTTTGCACGCGCTCGCTGGCGGTGGCACGCACCCAGGCTTCCGGCGCATGCCACAAGGTTAATGCGATAAACAGGAATACCCCTGAGAACGTCAGCAACAGCGATTTGAACCGCCACCCTTTTTTAGCGAGACGCCAGGCAACGAGCAGGCCAGCCAGTGCGGCGATCGCCATCATGACGCCGGTGTCTGGCGCATCGGCTTGCAGGTAGGCTTTATGGCTGAGTCGACTGGCGAAAATCAGCCAGAACAACCACAGCAGGGCGAGTACTCCAGCCAGGATGAGCCGCGTTTTGGTCGAGGTAAACAATGTCATTTCCAGTGATGAAAGGGGAGGGTAAAACGTTGCCGGGTAGTTAACGCGCCTGCGCGCCTTTTTCCCGCCGGTACACCCAGTCGTCGTAATATTCGCCCTTCAGCAGATAGGCTTTTTCCAGCACCTGCACCCGCTGAAAACCGCTCTTTTCCAGTACCCGCACGGACCCCTGATTCTCTGCCAGCACCCAGGCATTCAGCGCCTGCACATTGCGTTTATCGAAGGCGAACTCGCACAGTGCTTGCAGCGCTTCTGACGCCACACCGCGGCCCTGCGCTGTGGGCATGATGGAATAACCCACATCCGCTTCCTGTGGATTATGCACGCTGGGGCGCAGGCCGATATCGCCGACAGCGGTATGCTGCACATCGCGGATCACAAAGGCGTTGTCATCCAGCAGGCGATTATCAAATAACGTGCGGATCTGCCCTTCGGAGGCGACTTCGGCCATATAGCGCATAATGCGGTCATCCCGGCGTAAACGCAGAAAGAACAGCCAGTCGGATTCCTGAAACGGGGTAAGCGTAAAGCGGGGGGTCTGCAACGTCATTAAATCGCCCTTCCGGTGACAAAGCGCTTAAGCTTAGCACCGGAAGAGCACGAGGGATGCCACGAAAATTAGGGGGTCACCACATCCCCCAGCGCTTCTTCCAGATCGTACCAGCGGAAGGCAAAGCCTGCGGCTTCGAGGCGTTTGGGCAGAGCGCGCTGCCCGCCAAGTACCAGCACGGAGGATTCACCCATCATCAGGCGCACCGCAAACGCGGGGGCGCGCATGATCGCCGGGCGTTGCAATACATGACCGAGCGTATGAGCAAACTGCTCGTTGCGCACCGGGTAGGGGGAAACCATATTGAACGGTCCGCGCAGATCGTTATCCAGCAACCAGAGAATGCCGTTCAGCATATCGTCAATGTGGATCCACGCCATATATTGACGACCATTGCCGATAGGACCGCCCAGACCGAGGCGAAACAGCGGTAACAGTTTCCCAAGGATGCCGCCTTTTGGCGCTAACACCACCCCGGTACGCAGCAGGCACACGCGGGTGCGGTCGCTCTGTGCGCTACTGGCGATGTGCTCCCAGCGCGCGCACAACTTATGGGTGAATTCGTTATGCGGCGGTTCTTCTTCAGTGACCACCACTTCACCGAGATCGCCGTAGTAGCCAGCAGCTGACCCGGAAATCAGTACCTGCGGCGGGTTATCACTGGCGTGAATCAGGTCGACCAGTTGCTGGGTGATCTCCCAGCGGCTGTTGCATAGCCGCTGTTTCTGCTGTTCATTCCAGCGCTTGTCGGCAATGGGTTCACCTGCCAGATTGATCACCGCGTCGATGTCATTAAGGTGTGTCTGTTCGCTCAACCCCTTCCACAAACTGACGCGTGCATCCAGTAGCTGTTGTGCTTTGGCGGGATTGCGGGTGACCACCGTGACGCTGTGCCCCAACTCGAGCAGGCGAGGGATCAAATGACGACCAATCAGGCCCGTACCGCCGGTAATCAGTATCTTCATGTTCCCCTCCCGGGTGTATCCTTCGTCCTGTTCAGCATAAGTGACTCGGTGATATTCGCATGCGATGCTGAGCACATCCTGAATGATTTTTTTCAGTCATGAGAACAGGTTACTTCACACCGACTGCGCTTTCTGCATCGCCCGCTCGGTGGCCGGACGCGTGCGTATCCGCTCAAACCAGTTGAACACCGCCGGGAAATTCTCCAGATCGATGCGCTGGCGTTGATGCGATCTGACCCACGGCCATGCGGCGACATCGGCAATGCTGTAATCATCGCCCGCCAGCCACGGGACGCGTTCCAGTCGCTTATTCAACACCTGGTACAACCGCTGAGTTTCCACCTGGTAGCGCTCAATGGCATAGGGCACAGGCTGCGGCGCAAAGTGATTAAAGTGGTGGTTCTGTCCAAGCATGGGGCCAAACCCGCCAACCTGCCAGAACAGCCACTGTATCGCAAGGGTACGTTCGCGCAGATGGCGACTGAGCAGTTGCCCTGTTTTTTCCGCCAGATAGAGCAAAATGGCGCCCGACTCGAACACGCTAACGGGCGAGCCGCCATCAGCAGGGTGATGATCGACAATCGCCGGGATTTTATTGTTCGGGGAGATAATCAGAAAGTCGGGGCGAAACTGTTCGCCTTTGCTGATATCCACGCGGATCAGTCGGTATTCAACGCCTGCCTCTTCAAGAAACAGTGTGATTTTATGACCATTCGGCGTGGGAGCAAAATAGAGGTCTATCATCAAGACTCCTGTTATGGGAATGTGCATCACCTCCTGAGTATAGGTGTTACCTCTGGTGGGCGAGTTTTCATTAAGTGACAGCTCACACAGGACGTTATATTTTGATGGAAAATTTCACCGTTAAACGAGGACGTTATGAGCGAACCGGCAATGACCCTGTGGTCTGATGCAAATTTCTTCTCCCCGTATGTGATGTCAGCCTGGGTTGCACTGCATGAAAAAGGGTTGCCCTTCACCGTCAAAGCCATTGATATCAATACTGGTGTACAACATACGCCGGACTGGCCGGGTTACCCGTTGACTCAGCGGGTGCCATTACTGGAGATAGAGGGATTTACGCTCAGCGAATCCTCCGCGATTGCGGAATATCTGGAAGAGCGTTTTGCGCCGCCCGAATGGGAGCGTATTTACCCTCACGATCTGCAAAACCGCGCTCGCGCGCGACAAATCCAGGCCTGGATCCGCAGCGATCTGCTGCCGGTACGTGAAGAGCGTCCGACCACCATTATGTTCGCCGGGGAGAAAAAGGGGCCGTTAAGCGCAGCCGGGCAGCGGAGTGCGGCAAAACTGTATGCCATTGCCGGGGAGCTGCTGGCGCACGGTAAACCGAATCTGTTTGGTGAATGGTGTATTGCCGATGCCGACCTGTCGGCGATGCTCAACCGACTGGTGATGAACGGCGATGATGTTCCCCCGTTACTGGCGGAATATGCTGCGTTTCAGTGGCAGCGCTCGTCCATCCAGCGCTATGTTGCACTTTCCGCTAAGCGAGCGGGCTGATATACGACGCCGCTTCCGCTATCATAAAGCGGTTTTTTTCAGAGAGGTGCAGTGATGAAGCTGATGTTTGCATCGGATATTCACGGGTCGTTGCCCGCGACGGAACGCATACTGGCGTTGTTTGCACAAAGTGAGGCCCGCTGGCTGGTTATCCTCGGTGATGTGCTCAATCACGGACCGCGCAATGTGCTGCCGGAAGGCTACGCCCCTGCGCAGGTAGCGGAGCGGCTCAACGAGCAGGCCAGCCGGATTATCGCCGTGCGCGGCAACTGCGACAGTGAAGTGGATCAGATGCTGTTGCACTTCCCGATAACGGCCCCCTGGCAGCAACTGCTGTTGCCGGAGCGGCGCGTATTTCTGACCCACGGTCATCTGTTTGGCCCGGATGATGTACCGCCGCTGGAAGCGGGTGATGTGCTGGCGTACGGTCACACGCACATTCCGGTGGCGGAAAAACGCGGGGCGATCGTCCATTTCAACCCCGGTTCGGTGAGTATCCCGAAGGGGGGATTTGCCCCCAGCTACGGCATGCTGGATGAGAATGTGCTAAGCGTTATCGCACTTAATGATCAGCGGGTTATTGCACAGGTGTCGATTAATCCGTAAGTTACCTTTCAACCGAAACGCGCCAACAGAGCGCCACAAAGAGAAGATTTCCCGATGGTGGAACAGAGTCATTTTGCAGGCATGGAGTGGGTGGATATTGTCAACGAAGACAATGAGGTGATTGCGCAAGCCAGTCGGCAGCAAATGCGTGCACAGTGTCTGCGTCACCGCGCAACCTACATTGTGGTGCATGATGGGATGGGCAAAGTTCTGGTGCAGCGCCGTACCGAAATCAAAGATTTTATGCCCGGTATGCTGGATGCCACCGCCGGAGGCGTGGTGCAGGCGGGGGAAAACCTGCTGGACTCCGCGCGCCGTGAAGCGGAAGAAGAGTTAGGCATTGCCGGTGTGCCGTTTGCCGAACACGGTCAGTTCTATTTTGAAGATCAACATTGCCGGGTGTGGGGCGGGCTGTTCAGTTGCGTTTCCCACGGGCCGTTTGCCCTGCAGGAAGAAGAGGTGAGTGAAGTCTGGTGGATGACACCGGAAGAGATCACCGCCCGCTGCGATGAGTTCACCGATGACTCGCTAAAAGCCCTGGCGCTGTGGATGAGCCGCAATGCCAGCAACGACGTGGAAAACGTGCAGGAAGCGGAGTAGCTAGCAGCTATCCCGCAGGCAAAACGTCGGTGCGATGGGCGTTTTGTTCTCCCACTTTTCGTCATTCAGGCGCGCCAGCAGTGCGCGCCCGGCTTCGATACCAATTTTGCGGTGCGGCACCGAGATGGTGGTCAGCGGCGGCTGACATACCCGGCTGACATCGCTGTCGCCAAAACCGACAATCGCTAAATCATCCGGCACCTTAATCCGCCTGCGCTGACATTCGTATAACGCGCCGCAGGCCAGTTCATCCGACACGCAGACCAGCGCATCCAGCTCCGGCCAGGCCAGTAAAAATTCCGGTAATTGCGCGGCACCGGTAGAAAATACCGGCGCGGCGGCGGCGTTAATGACCCGGTTCGGCGACATATGGTGACGCAGCATTGCTTTGTACCAGCCCTGTAAATGCTGCTGGAAGATCCACTGCTCCTGATTGGCGCACAGCAGGCCGATATTCTGGTAGCCGCGCTGGATCAGCATCTGTGTTAGCTCATACATGGCCGCCACGTTATCGATGCCGATATTCATATCAATCGGGTCGGCGCGCACTGCGCCAATTTCCATCACCGGAATCGAGGCGTTTTTCAGCCAGTGGCGCACCATATCGCTGTGCTCGACGCTAAGCAGGATCGCTGCCGCAAGGTTGGAGGCCAGCAGTGTTTCCAGCAGTTTCTCTTCCTGCTCCAGCCGATGCTGCGACTCTGCCAGCATGATTTGGTAGCCTGCGGGTTGTAATACCTGCTGTAGTCCGGCGAACATTTCCGAGCAGCCGGATTCCGCGAGGCTTGGCACCACCATGGCGATGGTCCAGGACGACGCCGACGCCAGTGCACTGGCCGCCAGATTGGGCATATAACCCAGCTCCTGCACGGCGGCTTCTATCTTCTCGCGAAGCTTATCTGATACCTGTTCGGGGGTGCGTATTGCCCGCGAGACGGTCATGGTACCGACGCCGGCAAGTTGCGCGACATCGGCGAGGGTCACTTTTCCGGTACTCCGCCGTTTTCGGGTAATTGACATGCTATTTCCTGCTGATCCCAACCTATTCAGGCACTTTTTTATCGTTCGTCTGTAACGCAGTATACGCCGGAAATCCTGAGTTTTGCTGAGAAATAGCCAGCGTTTTCAGATCTGATAGCGCTATCACATTTTTCGCAACTGCGCCTTGGTAGCGCTATCTTTGCGACTATCATCACAGCTAAGGGGCGATGACTTGCATAAAGTTTGCTCATCTTTTCTCTGAGAAGGAGCGTGACGTGTTAAACCAATGGCTGAACGAGAAGACGGTTCAACTGCTCGACAGTGTGGAAAACTGGCCGCAGGCGCTGGAGATCTGCGCCAGACCGTTACTGACTGCGGGCATTATCACGCCAGACTACGTGACCGCCATTGTGGCGCAGCATCATAAACTCGGGCCGTACTATGTGCTGGCTCCAGGGCTGGCGATGCCCCATGCGCGGCCGGAAGAGGGGGCGGAGGGGTTAGGTTTATCGTTATTAAAACTGCGTCAGGGGGTGGCATTTGGCGCAGAGGATTTTGATCCGGTGGATACCATTATCATGCTGGCGGCGCCGGATAAACACAGCCATATCGAAATGATCGCCGCGCTGGCGGAGTTATTTTCCAGCGATGACGATATGGAGCAATTACATCGCGCAACCTGTCTTGAGGAGATTAAAAATATAATTCAACGCTACTGATTTTTTTCTTACCAGGATTTTACTCATTACCCGGCAACGGGTGATGCGGTCGTACTCTACCCAAAAAACAGGTAACCACAATGAAAATAATGGCAATTTGCGGATCCGGACTTGGCAGTAGTTTCATGGTCGAAATGAACATTAAAAAAGTCCTTAAAAAGCTGAATATTGAGGCCGAAGTTGAACATTCCGATTTGTCGTCCGCCACACCCGGCGCTGCCGATGTGTTCGTGATGGCGAAAGATATCGCCGCCAGCGCCAGTGTACCGGAAAATCAACTTATCGTTATCAATAACATCATTGATATCAACGAACTGGAAGCGAAAGTGAGTGCTTTCTTCGCCAACCGTTAACATCAACTGTACACAGTGCGGATGCGGTGTGTATTAAGCGAGGTGGATATGTTTATCCTTGAAACGCTGAATTTTGTTGTTGATATATTAAAAGTACCCTCGGTACTGGTCGGGTTAATTGCCTTGATCGGTCTGGTGGCGCAGAAAAAGTCATTCTCTGATGTTGTTAAAGGTACGGTAAAAACCATTCTGGGCTTTATTGTACTGGGCGGTGGTGCAACGGTATTAGTCGGTTCCCTTAATCCACTGGGTGGCATGTTTGAACATGCGTTTAATATTCAGGGCATTATTCCTAATAACGAGGCCATCGTCTCTATTGCACTGGAGAAATACGGTGCTTCAACTGCATTAATTATGGCGTTTGGTATGGTGGCGAATATTGTCGTCGCCCGCTTTACACGCCTGAAATACATTTTCCTCACCGGGCACCATACCTTTTACATGGCCTGTATGATTGGCGTCATCCTGACCGTGGCCGGGTTCGAGGGTATCGGTCTGGTGTTTACCGGTTCGCTGATCCTCGGGCTGGTGATGGCCTTTTTCCCGGCCATTGCCCAGCGCTATATGAAGCGCATCACCGGCAATGACGATATCGCTTTTGGTCACTTTGGCACATTGGGCTATGTGCTTTCTGGCTGGATCGGCAGTAAATGCGGCAAAGGCTCGCGCTCAACCGAAGAGATGAACCTGCCGAAAAACCTCAGCTTCCTGCGCGACAGCTCCATCTCAATCTCGCTGACGATGATCATTATCTACATGATCCTCGCAGTCTGCGCGGGCCGCGAGTATGTCGAAAGCCAACTGAGCGCCGGGCAGAACTTCCTGGTCTACGCCATTATCCAGGCCATCACTTTTGCCGCAGGTGTGTTCATTATCCTGCAAGGTGTGCGCTTGATCCTTGCTGAAATTGTCCCGGCATTTACTGGCTTTTCCGAAAAACTGGTGCCGAACGCCCGTCCGGCGCTGGATTGCCCGGTTGTTTACCCGTATGCGCCAAACGCCGTGCTGGTGGGTTTCCTGTTCAGTTTCCTTGGCGGGCTGGTTGGGTTGTTCCTGCTCGGGCAGATGAAGCTGGTGTTGATCCTGCCTGGTGTGGTGCCGCACTTCTTTACGGGGGCGACCGCAGGCGTGTTTGGTAACGCTACCGGAGGCCGTCGCGGGGCGATGCTCGGCGCGTTTGCCAACGGTTTATTGATCACCTTCCTGCCAGTGCTGTTGCTACCCGTTCTTGGCGCACTGGGCTTTGCCAATACCACCTTCTCTGATGCGGACTTCGGTTTTGTTGGCATTGTGCTGGGCAACCTGGCGCGTTATCTGTCGCCAATGGCGATTACCGGCGTCGTGGTGGCGCTGTTTGTCGCGCTGGTCATCTGGAACGTCATGTCGAAGGGCAAAGCGCGCGGCAATGGCGCAGAAGAAAACTCCGGAGCGAAATCATGAGCACGTTTAACGAAGTGAAGCAGTTTGCACGGGATATCCGCGTGGCAACCCTGAAATCGCTGACGCATTTAGGTTTTGGTCACTACGGCGGCAGTATGTCAGTGGTGGAGACGCTGGCGGTGCTGTATGGCGAGGTGATGCGTATTGATCCTGCCGATCCGGACTGGCCGCAGCGCGACTACTTTGTGTTGTCGAAAGGGCATGCCGGCCCGGCGCTGTACAGCACGCTGGCGCTGAAAGGCTACTTTCCGCAGGAAGAGTTACTGACGCTGAATATCAACGGGACGCGTTTGCCAAGCCATCCGGATCGCCTGAAGACGCGCGGCGTGGACGCTACGACCGGTTCGCTGGGGCAGGGGATTTCCATCGCGGGGGGGATGGCGCTGGGGCATAAACTGGCGGGCAGGCCGAACCGGGTGTTTTGTATCGTTGGCGACGGGGAACTGAACGAGGGGCAGTGCTGGGAGGCGTTTCAGTTTATTGCCCATCATAAGCTCAATAACCTGACGGTCTTTGTCGACTGGAACAAGCAGCAACTGGATGGTGAGCTGGATGAGATCATCTGCGCTTTCGATCTGGAGGGGAAATTCCGCGCCTTTGGTTTTGATGTCTGCACCGTCAAAGGGGATGACATTGCCGGGTTGCTGGAGGTGGTGAAACCGGTGCCGCCAGCCGATGCCCGTCCGCGTCTGGTCATTCTGGACAGTGTTAAAGGGCAGGGCGTGCCGTACCTCGAAAACCTTAGCAACTCACACCATTTGCGTCTGACCGATGAGATGAAACAGGCGCTGAATGAAACCATTGAACAACTGGAGGCCGCGCATGATTAAGGTTGCCCCTGTAGGCGGAAAAGACAGCATTGAAATGCGCAAGGTCTATGCCGGCTTTATCAGCGAACAGATTGAGTCAGGCAGTGATGTGATCGCGCTGGAAGCGGATTTGATGAGCTCGATGGCAATGGATGGCGTGCACAAAAAATACCCACAGCAGGTGATTAACTGCGGGATCATGGAAGCGAACGTCATTGGTACGGCGGCAGGACTGGCGTTGACCGGGCGTAAACCGTTTGTGCATACCTTTACCGCGTTCGCCAGTCGTCGCTGTTTTGATCAGCTCTTTATGTCCCTTGATTACCAGCGTAATAACGTGAAAGTGATTGCTTCTGATGCCGGGGTCACTGCCTGCCATAACGGCGGTACGCACATGTCATTTGAAGATATGGGGATTGTGCGCGGACTGGCGCATTCGGTGGTGCTGGAAGTGACCGATGCGGTGATGTTTGCGGACATTCTCCGCCAGCTTGCGGATCTTGACGGTTTTTACTGGGTGCGTACCATCCGCAAACAGGCGCCGACGGTGTATCAGCCCGGTTCGCAGTTTACCATCGGTAAAGGGAACGTACTGCGTGAAGGTCAGGACATTACGCTGATTGCCAACGGCATCATGGTGGCGGAAGCGCTGGCAGCGGCGCAGCAACTTGAACAGGAAGGTGTGAGCGCGGCGGTGATCGACATGTTTACCCTGAAACCCATCGATCGCATGTTAGTGAAGAATTACGCTGAGAAAACCGGGCGCATCGTTACCTGTGAAAACCACAGCATCCATAACGGGCTGGGATCGGCAGTGGCGGAAGTGCTGGTGGAAACCTGCCCGGTGCCGATGCGACGTGTCGGCGTGAAGGAGCGCTACGGCCAGGTGGGAACGCAGGATTTCCTGCAAAAAGAGTATGGCTTAACGGCGCACGACATTGTGTCGGCCGCGCGGGAGCTGTTGTAAATAAAAAAGGCGACCCGCGGGTCGCCTTTTTGTCGCAGAGCAGAAAGATTACTGCTGCGATGCCTGAATCGCGGTCAGTGCGATGGTGTAGACGATATCGTCAACCAGCGCGCCACGGGACAGGTCGTTAACCGGTTTGCGCATACCCTGCAGCATCGGCCCGATGGAGATCAGGTCGGCAGAACGCTGTACCGCTTTATAGGTGGTGTTACCGGTGTTCAGATCCGGGAAGATGAACACGGTAGCGCGACCGGCAACCGGAGAGTTCGGCGCTTTGGATTTTGCCACGTCAGCCATGACGGCGGCGTCGTACTGCAGCGGACCGTCGATAACCAGGTCAGGACGTTTTTCCTGCGCCAGGCGAGTCGCTTCACGCACTTTCTCTACATCGCTACCTGCGCCGGAGTTACCGGTGGAGTAGGAGAGCATGGCCACGCGTGGTTCGATGCCAAACGCGATAGCGGAATCCGCAGACTGAATGGCGATTTCCGCCAGCTGTTCAGCGGTCGGATCCGGGTTGATTGCGCAGTCACCGTAAACATAAACCTGTTCCGGCAGCAGCATAAAGAACACGGAGGAAACCAGTGAACTGCCCGGTGCGGTTTTGATCAACTGCAACGGCGGACGAATGGTGTTCGCGGTGGTGTGAACCGCACCGGAAACCAGACCGTCAACTTCATCCTGCTCCAGCATCAGCGTACCGAGCACCACGTTGTCTTCCAGCTGTTCGCGGGCAACGGCTTCGGTCATGCCCTTGCTCTTACGCAGCTCAACCAGACGGGCAACATAGCTTTCACGCACCACATCCGGATCGACGATTTCGATGCCCGTACCCAGTTCAACGCCTTGCGCGGCGGCAACGCGGTTAATTTCGTCCGGGTTACCCAGCAGGATACAGGTCGCGATACCGCGTTCCGCACAGATAGCAGCGGCTTTAACGGTACGCGGCTCGTCGCCTTCAGGCAGCACAACGCGTTTGCCTGCTTTGCGTGCCAGCTCGGTGAGCTGGTAACGGAAGGCTGGCGGAGAGAGACGACGGCTGCGCTCGGAAGTGGCGGTCAGGGAGTCGATCCACTGTGCGTTGATGTAGCTGGCCACGTATTCCTGAACGTTTTCGATACGCTCGTTGTCATCAACCGGGACTTCCAGGTTGAAGCTCTGCAGGCTCAGGGAGGTCTGCCAGGTGTTGGTGTTCACCATAAAGACCGGCAGGCCGGTGGCGAAAGCACGTTCACACAGTTTGCGGACGCTGGCGTCCATTTCGTAGCCGCCGGTCAGCAGCAGGGCGCCGATTTCCACGCCGTTCATTGCCGCCAGGCAGGCAGCAACCAGCACGTCCGGACGATCAGCGGAGGTTACCAGCAGGGAACCCGGACGGAAATGTTCCAGCATGTGCGGAATGCTGCGCGCACAGAAGGTAACGGATTTCACGCGGCGGGTTTTGATGTCGCCTTCGTTAACGATGGTGGCGTTCAGGTGGCGTGCCATGTCGATCGCACGGGTGGCGATCAGATCGAAGCTCCACGGTACCGCGCCCAGTACTGGCAGCGGGCTGGATTCCTGCAGTTTAGCCGGATCGATGCGCACCACTTTCGCTTTGGACGAGTCGTCGAAAATTTCAGACAGGTCCGGGCGGGTACGACCCTGTTCATCAACCGGGGCGTTCAGTTTGTTAACGATAACGCCGGTGATGTTGGTGTTTTTCGCGCCGCCGAAGCTGTTGCGAGTCAGTTCGATACGCTCCTTCAGCTGTTCCTGTGTGTCGGTGCCCTGAGACATGACGAACACGATTTCGGCGTTCAGCGTTTTCGCGATTTCAAAGTTCAGCGACTGAGCGAACTGGTGTTTACGGGTCGGCACCAGGCCTTCAACCAGCACCACTTCCGCATCTTTGCTGCTTTCGTGGTAGCGCGCGATGATCTCTTCCATCAGCACGTCTTTCTGGTTGCTGGAGAGCAGCGATTCAACGTGGCTCATTTTCAGTGGTTCAGCCGCTGGCAGGCCAGAGTTTGCACGCACGATAGTGGTGGTCTGGTCCGGAGCGTCGCCGCCAGCGCGCGGCTGTGCGATCGGTTTAAAGACGCTCAGACGAACGCCTTTGCGTTCCATAGCACGGATCACGCCAAGGCTGACGCTGGTCAGACCGACGCTGGTTCCGGTAGGGATCAGCATAATAATACGGGACACGGTTAATCCTCTTTCGTTACCGTCATGGTTGACGGGTTACAAAACAGCACCGCCAGCGTTGGCTGGCGGTGTGTGTAATCAGGCAGTCAGGCGGCTCGCGTCTTGCGCGATGACCAGCTCTTCGTTTGTCGGGATAACGACAGCCGGGCGGGTGCCTTCTTTGTTGATAAAGCCAGACTTACCGAAACGGGCAGCCAGGTTGCGCTCGTGGTCAACGTCGAAGCCCAGAACGCCCAGTTTGCCGAGGGACAGTTCGCGCACCATTGCTGCGTTTTCACCGATGCCGCCGGTGAAGACAACCGCGTCCAGACGACCTTCCATCAGCGCAGTGTAAGAGCCGATGTATTTCGCCAGACGGTGGCAGTACACGTCCATGGCGCGTTTCGCGTCTTCTTTATCTTTGTAGTTGTCTTCTACATAACGGCAGTCGCTGGTGACTTCAGTCAGGCCCAGCAGTCCGGACTCTTTGGTCAGCATTTTGTTGATAGCTTCAACGCTCATGCCCAGGGTGTCATGCAGGTGGAAAATGATAGCCGGGTCGATGTCGCCAGAACGGGTACCCATCACCAGACCTTCCAGCGGGGTCAGACCCATGGAGGTATCCACGCATTTGCCGTTGCGGATAGCAGAAACAGAACCACCGTTGCCCAGATGGCAGGTGATGATGTTCAGCTCTTCTACCGGTTTGTTCAGGACTTTTGCCGCTTCCTGAGTCACATAGAAGTGGCTGGTGCCGTGTGCGCCGTAACGACGAACGCCGTGCTCTTTGTACAGTTTGTACGGCAGGGCATAGAGGTAAGACTCTTCCGGCATGGTGGTGTGGAACGCGGTGTCAAACACGGCAACGTTTTTGTCTTTCAGATTCGGGAAAGATTTCAGCGCTTCAGCGATACCGATCAAATGTGCCGGGTTGTGCAGCGGTGCAAAAGAGGCTGCATCTTTGATACCCTGGATAACAGATTCATCGATAACGACGGAGCTGGTGTATTTTTCGCCACCGTGCACGATGCGGTGACCAATTGCGGTCAGCTGTGCAGACAGTTCTGGTTTTTGTGCCAGAATAGTGTTAACGATAAAGTTCAGCGCTTCGCTGTGAGCGGCACCTGCACCTAAAGCCGCTTCTTGTTTACCGCCGTCAATTTTCCATTTGATGCGTGCTTCAGGAAGATGGAAACATTCGGCTAAACCAGAAAGGTACTCGTCACCATTTGCTGCATCGATGATTGCGAATTTCAGTGAGGAGCTACCGCAGTTCAGAACCAGTACTAACTTACTCGACATGGAAGTACCTATTTATGATACGTGGCTAAAAAACGTCAGTGAGTCGCACAGCGTAGCGCAGGTTGACGCTGACATTTATGATTAACATCATGCCGCGAATACTTTCTGGCATGATGGAAGAATACATAAAATTTTAAGCTATTTTGCGCAAATTTCAGGCAGTGGCATAATGAGCTTAAATTTGACGAATTTTAGTTATTCGTCTAATGACCCTGGTAAGGCAGGCACAGGATACCTGATACCTGATGCGATTGACAAAAAATTTTAACGTTGTCATTTGTAGTTGTTGTTTTGCACAAATTTTTTAATTTTTATATGTGAAGTTGAGGTAACGCCATGTCCACTTCAGAGAATCGCCCCGCCAGTTTTTTTAGTTTGTTCCGTCGGGGCCAGCATTATGCGAAGACCTGGCCAATGGAAAAGCGCCTCGCTCCGGTATTTGTTGAGAATCGCGTCATTCGTGCGACGCGTTACGCCATCCGTTTTATGCCGCCGCTGGCGGTGTTTACCCTCTGCTGGCAACTTGCGTTGGGCGGTCAGCTTGGCCCGGCTGTCGCTACTGCGGTATTTGCGCTGAGCCTGCCGATGCAGGGACTGTGGTGGCTGGGTAAACGCTCTGTCACGCCGCTGCCGCCCTCCATACTGCACTGGTTTTATGAAGTGCGCGGAAAACTTCAGGAAGCAGGGCAGGCGCTGGCGCCTGTAGAAGGCAAACCCGATTATCAGGCGTTAGCTGACACGCTTAAGCGCGCGTTTAAACAACTGGATAAAACCTTTCTGGATGATTTGTAATTTCGTCGCCAGCCAATATATAAAAGAAGGCATTATCGGTATGTCTTCTTTTTTTATTTTTCATTTTGTTCCATGCAACACCCCCGGCAAATCAAGAAAGCCATCGTTTTCAGCATGTAAACTCAATACATCTTTTTTAATACGCCGATGTGCCACAGGAGTCGAAAGATGGAAATGACCAATGCCCAACGTCTGATCTTATCCAATCAGTATAAAATGATGACCATGATGGATCCGGCCAATGCGGAACGTTATCGTCGTTTGCAAACCATCATTGAGCGCGGATATGGCCTGCAAATGCGTGAGCTGGATCGTGAATTCGGCGAGCTGAAAGAAGAAACCTGTCGCATTGTTATCGATATTATGGAGATGTACCACGCGCTGCATGTCTCCTGGGCCAACCTCAAAGACACCGCCGCCATTGATGAGCGCCGCGTCACTTTCCTCGGTTTTGACGCCGCTACGGAAGCGCGTTACCTCGGTTATGTACGCTTTATGGTCAATATTGAAGGCCGTTATACCCATTTCGACGCCGGCACTCACGGCTTCAACGCGCAAACCCCGATGTGGGATAAATATCAACGCATGCTGAGCGTCTGGCACTCATGCCCGCGCCAGTACCATCTGAGCAGCAACGAAATTAATCAGATCATTAACGCCTGAGGAGGTGTGTGTGCAGTGCAAAGGATTTCTGTTTGATTTGGACGGCACGCTGGTGAACTCTTTGCCCGCCGTGGAGCGGGCATGGTGCAGCTGGGCTGACAGATTTGGCATCGCACACGATGATGTGCTGAATTTCATCCACGGCAAACAGGCCATTACCTCGCTGCGGCACTTTATGGCAGGCAGATCGGAAGCGGAGATCGCGGCCGAGTTTACTCGCCTGGAGGAGATTGAAGCGGCGGACACCGACGGTATTACCCCTTTGCCTGGCGCAATTGAACTGTTAAACCATCTCGATGCCGCCGGTATTCCGTGGGCCATTGTGACGTCTGGCTCTGTACCGGTTGCCCATGCGCGCCACGGCGCCACCGGGCTGCCCACGCCGAAAGTGTTCGTCACTGCCGAACAGGTGAAGCGCGGTAAACCCGAGCCGGACGCCTATCTGCTGGGGGCGAAGCTGTTAGGGTTGCCTGCGGAAGAGTGCGTCGTGGTTGAGGATGCAGCGGCAGGCGTGCTTTCCGGCCTTGCGGCAGGTTGCCACGTCATTGCGGTGAATGTGCCGCAGGATGCGCCCCGGCTCGATGAAGTGGACTTCGCACTGACACGCCTTGATGCGCTGGTGGTGGCAAAACAGCCCGATGGAACGGTGAATGTAACGCTGAAGGCCTGATCTCATGATTTAACCCCACATTTGTGGGGTTTTTTTATGGCACTATTTTCTCACTATCAACTGACAAGGATACGTTGTGAACGGTGAACTGATCTGGGTTTTGTGTCTGTTGGGTATCGCCGTTGTGCTTTTCGCAACGGGCAAAGTACGCATGGACGCGGTAGCACTGTTTGTGATTGTTGCTTTTATTCTGAGCGGCACGCTGACGCTATCGGAAGCCTTTTCCGGTTTTAGCGATCCTAACGTCATTCTGATCGCCGCACTGTTTATTATCGGCGATGGCCTGGTTCGCACCGGCGTGGCAACCAATATGGGCACCTGGCTGGTGAAAATGGCCGGCAGCAGTGAAAGTAAAATGCTGGTGCTGCTGATGCTGACCGCGGCCGGTCTTGGTGCCTTTATGAGCTCCACCGGTGTGGTGGCGATTTTTATCCCCGTTGTGCTCAGCGTGTCGATGCGCATGCAAACCTCGCCTTCGCGTTTGATGATGCCGCTCAGTTTTGCCGGGTTAATCAGCGGCATGATGACGCTGGTTGCCACACCACCAAACCTGGTTGTTAACAGTGAGTTACTGCGGGAAGGGTTGCAGGGATTCGGTTTTTTCAGCGTCACGCCGTTAGGTCTGGTGATCCTGCTGCTCGGCATCATTTATATGCTGCTGATGCGTTTTATGCTGAAAGGCGAAGAGGAAGGTGTACTGCGCGAGGGCTGGAGACACCGTACTTTCCGCGATCTGATCAAAGAGTATCACCTCACCGGCCGGGCGCGTCGCCTGGCTATCCGTCCTGGTTCGCCGATGATTGGCCAGCGTCTTGATGATTTGCGGCTACGTGAGCGCTATGGTGCAAACATTATTGGTGTTGAACGCTGGCGGCGTTTTCGGCGGGTGATCGTCAATGTGAATGGGGTTTCTGAATTCCGCGCCCGCGATGTGCTGTTGATCGATATGTCTGCCGCAGAGGTCGATCTGCGCGAGTTCTGTGCTGAGCAACTTTTAGAGCCGATGATCCTGCGCGGTGAATATTTCTCCGATCAGGCGCTGGATGTTGGCATGGCGGAAGTGACGCTTATTCCGGATTCGGAATTAACCGGTAAAACGGTGCGCGAAATCGGCTTTCGTACTCGCTATGGCCTGAATGTTGTGGGCCTGAAGCGCGATGGCGAAGCCCGGGAAGGGGCCGTTACGGATGAACCCTTGCAGTTGGGCGATGTCATTCTGGTGGTGGGCAACTGGAAACTCATTAGCCAACTGGGTTCGCACGGTCGCGATTTTGTGGTGCTGAATCTGCCTGTCGAAGAGAGCGCAGCGTCTCCGGCGCATAGCCAGGCGCCGCATGCGATCTTCTGCCTGATGCTGATGGTGGCGCTGATGCTGACAGACGAAATTCCCAATCCGGTTGCGGCGATTGTTGCCTGTTTGCTGATGGGTAAATTCCGCTGTATTGATGCTGAAAGCGCGTATAAAGCGATCCACTGGCCAAGCATTATTTTGATTGTCGGGATGATGCCGTTTGCACTGGCGCTGCAAAAAACCGGCGGTGTGGATTTGGTGGTAAAAGGGCTGATGGATGTGGGAGGCGGTTACGGGCCGCACCTGATGCTGATCTGTCTGTTTATGATGTGTGCGTTGATCGGCCTGTTTATTTCTAACACCGCGACGGCGGTACTGATGGCGCCTATTGCGCTGGCGGCGGCAAAATCAATGGGGGTTTCACCCTATCCGTTTGCCATGATGGTGGCGATGGCCGCGTCGGCTGCGTTTATGACGCCGGTCTCCTCACCGGTGAATACGCTGGTGTTGGGGCCTGGCAACTATCAGTTCAGCGATTTTGTTAAAATCGGCGTGCCGTTCACCCTGTTGGTAATGGTGGTTTGCGCGCTGCTGATCCCGGTGCTGTTTCCATTTTGAACAGTCAGCCGGGATCGCCCGGCTGACGGCTTATTACAGTGGCGAGTCCTCGCTGATTTCATCCAGCGAGAGATGAAAACTTGGCACGAACACCTGCATGAAGTAATCCATTTCCGGGCTACGGCGGGCGTCCAGCGTCTTCTCCAGACGCGTTTTTGCCAGCCCGAATTCATTATTGCCAGCGGAAAGTTCCTCCAGACATTTCAGATACGCACACAGGGCATCTGCCTGTTTCACCAGCGCTTTTTCTTCTTCGCTGTAGTGACGTTCATCGATCAGCGGGGTAAATACATCCCGCAGCTCTTCCGGAATCATTTCAACCAGTTTTTGCTGGGCAATTTTCTCAATGGCTTTGTATTCCTGCGCAATCTGCGAGTTGAAATACTTCACGGGCGTGGGGAGATCCCCGGTCAGTACTTCCGAGGCATCGTGATACATCGCCAACAGTGCAATACGCTCGGCATTCACCTGTCCGTTGAATTTGCGGTTTTTGATCACCGCCAGCGCATGGGCGACCATCGCCACCTGCAGGCTATGCTCTGACACATTTTCCGTGCGCACGTTGCGCATCAGCGGCCAGCGATTGATGAGTTTAAGGCGGGAAAGATGCGCGAAGAAATGACTCTGACTCATAGTTAACCTTGTCTGTGACTGCGACCTGAGTCATTGTGCGCAGAGAGTGGGGGAAGATGCAAATCCGCCCCCCACAGTCCTTACTGATGGTAACCGGAAAGGAAACGACCAAAACGGGTAATGGCCATTTCCAGATCGTCTTCACGCGGCAGGGTTACAATACGCACATGATCCGGCCACGGCCAGTTAAATGCCGACCCTTGTACCAGCAGCACTTTTTCTTGCAGCAGGAAGTCGAGCACCATTTTCTGATCGTCATGAATATTAAAACGTTTTGCGTCGATTTTCGGGAACATATACAACGCACCGTTTGGCTTCACGCAGGAAACGCCAGGAATGTCGTTGATCAACTCCCAGGCGCGGTTGCGCTGTTCGTACAGACGACCGCCCGGCACAATAAACTCGCTAATACTCTGGTAACCGCCAAGCGCTGTCTGAATGGCGTGCTGTGCCGGTACGTTGGCGCACAGGCGCATTGAGGCCAGCATCTCCAGCCCTTCAATATAGCCTTTGGCGTGCTTTTTCGGCCCGCTCAATACCATCCAGCCCTGGCGGAATCCGGCCACGCGGTAAGTTTTGGACAGACCATTAAACGTGATGGTAAACAGGTCCGGCGCCATCGCCGCGATTGAGTGGTGTTCAGCGTCGTCGTAGAGGATTTTGTCGTAGATTTCGTCAGCAAAAATGATCAGGTTATGCTGACGCGCAATCTCAACAATCTCCATCAGCAGCGCTTTTGAGTAAACCGCGCCGGTAGGGTTATTCGGGTTGATGATCACAATGCCGCGGGTGCGAGGGGTGATTTTCGCGCGAATGTCATCGAGGTCAGGGAACCAGTCCGACGACTCATCACATAAGTAGTGCACGGCTTTCCCGCTGGAGAGTGATACTGCAGCGGTCCACAGGGGGTAGTCCGGAGCGGGAACCAGCATTTCGTCGCCGCTGTTCAGCAGCGCCTGCATCGACTGCACAATCAGTTCAGAAACACCATTGCCTATATAAATGTCTTCGACAGTGACTTCGCGCATCCCGCGCGCCTGATAGTGCTGCATGATTGCTTTGCGGGCCGAGTACAGCCCTTTGGAATCGCAGTAACCTTGCGCGCCAGGCAGATTACGAATCACATCGACCAGTATTTCATCCGGCGCCTCGAAGCCAAAGGGGGCAGGGTTACCGATGTTAAGTTTAAGAACCTTATTGCCTTCTTCTTCCAGTCGCTTTGCTTCTTTCAGAACCGGACCACGGATGTCGTAACAGACGTTATCTAATTTGCTGGATTTTTCGATGGAGGACATGAACCTTTGACCTTTTAGCTAGAGTTTGTCACTGCCTGCCGTGGAAGTGAGCACGGAACAATGTACTCCCACGTCCGTCGGTTTTGAAGGGTCAGCAGGAGAAGATTTTGTCTTAACTCTTTTTGAGTTAACGACTTTTTAACTGTTGTGTTGGCTATTTGTCTGTTGATTAGACTGTTTTTTCACTTACGACTGGTTGTTGGTATTGATATCATGTCTTTGTCTATTATTTTGTGTTGTTAAAATCCATTTGTTCAGTATGTGTTTGGCATGATGATGCTCTGGCCAGGGCGTTTTCTACGAAAAATCTGAATGATGGCGTGGGGGAATCATCATTTCTGGTAGGGGGAAAGAGGGGGAGGTGTGAGCGCAATGTTAAGCATTATTAATAGTTGGACTGATCCTCAAATAATAGCTATTTAATATTGAGAATGGGAACTATGACTATCATTAATATTAATATAACTAAGTTGGGTATCATGTCATTTTTTTGGCTTAAGATTATCCGCAATAATGCTTATAAATATAAGGGTTTTAGGTTAAACTTAGAGGTGCTGGAAATGGTTCATAAGCAAAAGGCCTTGCCTTTTCTGTGGGATATTTCTTAATTTTAGTTATTTGTTATTAATGGTTTTTACTCCCAATCAGTCATATGAACTGGTTGTATATGACGCCTGTGCTATGTATGGCCGCGAATGTTGCGTAAAAATGTTTTTCCTTAAAAGGATTAACACGTTTTGGCATGGTTTATATATCTAAAAGGAATGGGAGTATGCAAAATAAAGTCATTGAGTTCAGCCTGCCTCAGACAGCGAACTATAAACACAGAACTTAAAGTCAGGGTGATACTGGTCTTGACTTTGCAGGATGCACTTTTTAAATGGAATTACTTAATCTTACGAGCACAGCATAAACCCGGGTAACTCCGCGCGAGCAACCCGTAAGTGAAAAATTATGATAAATGCAAATCGTCCGATACTGAATCTCGACCTCGATCTGCTGAGAACATTCGTTGCGGTCGCTGATCTTAACACCTTTGCTGCGGCGGCTGCCGCAGTCTGTCGCACCCAGTCTGCTGTAAGTCAGCAAATGCAGCGACTGGAGCAGTTAGTGGGAAAAGAACTTTTCGCCCGTCATGGTCGTAATAAACTCTTGACCGAGCATGGTATTCAGTTACTGGGCTATGCAAGAAAGATTTTACGTTTCAATGATGAAGCCTGTACATCGTTGATGTTCAGCAATCTTCAGGGGGTACTTACTATTGGCGCTTCTGATGAATCCGCCGATACTATTCTGCCGTTTCTGCTTAATCGTATAAGCTCGGTATATCCGAAACTGGCGCTTGATGTTCGCGTCAAACGCAATCCTCTCTCCGGCGATCGTCTGCAGGATCACGACGTTGATCTTGTGGTGACAACCCATCGCTCCGGGCAATTTGATGCAATGACGCTACGCACCTCGCCAACCCACTGGTACTGTTCTGCAGAATATGTGCTGCAAAAAGGCGAAGCGGTGCCGCTGGTATTGCTGGATGAGCCCAGCGCGTTTCGCGATATGGTGATCAACGCACTGAATGATGCCGACATCCCCTGGCGGATGGCCTACGTTGCCTCCACGCTTTCTGCCGTTAAAGCGGCGGTAAAAGCGGGGCTGGGCGTGACCGCGCGGCCGGTGGAAATGATGAGCCCGGAATTGCGCGTGTTGGGGCGGGCTGATGGTTTGCCGATGCTGCCCGATACGGAATACCTTCTTTGCTATAACCCGCATAGTCAGAATGAACTGGCGCAGGTTATTTTCCAGGCGATGGAGCATTATCAGAATCCCTGGCATTACGGAAGCAGTACCACCGAAGGGGGAGGTGACTCCCTCATTATTGAAGGGGACTTTGGATAACATTCGCTCCAAAATCTCGTAACAAAATGTAAGTGCAAAAATGAACCACTGACAGGAAAATTAATGCCATTGGTTCATTTTTTGAACAAATAATGATCAAGTGAATTATTGATCAAATAAATGATTATTTTTTTCAATACGTTAATCCCCTTCACAGCAAAATATCCCTTTATCAACTATAGTTTTTCATACCTTCTGTTCATGTTAAAAATCACACCGGATTGTTGCCGTTTTTAGTGATGAATTAACAAAAGCGTGTCACAGATCAAGAAAATACTCCCGCAGAGGGGGAGGAATCCGGACAAAATCCTGTCAAAATGGGAGGGTAATATTGATGAAAACTCACAACGGACACGATTCAACACCGGTTTTTTTTTCGGTAAAGCTCGAGGCTGAACACGAAAACGGCATTAAATGTTAATGGATTGCTGCCGATGTAAACTAATGTGAGTAAACTTTTGTTAAAGTTGACAAAAGGTTATAGAAAGGAGTAAAAACCCACATCGTTTAGCTGTACTTGCTATTTACACAGTAAATGTGTGGTTTTTTATTCCTCCCCGTGAATCGATGTGGCGTCATCTGCCAGCAAGAGCAGAGGTTTTAACGCTACCTTTTGAGTTAAGCAATGCGTATGTCAACATCCACTGAAATCATCGCTCATCATTGGGCATTCGCTATCTTTCTTATTGTCGCCATCGGCCTGTGCTGTTTCATGCTGATTGGCGGTCGGTTTTTAGGCGGTCGCGCGCGCGCGAGGCACAAAAACGTTCCTTTCGAATCGGGTATCGATTCTGTCGGTTCCGCTCGTTTACGCCTGTCCGCCAAGTTCTACCTGGTGGCCATGTTCTTCGTCATCTTCGACGTTGAAGCGCTCTATTTATTCGCATGGTCAACCTCCATTCGCGAGAGTGGTTGGGTCGGTTTTGTCGAAGCCGCAATTTTCATTTTAGTGCTGCTGGCTGGTCTTGTTTATCTGGTGCGTATTGGCGCGCTGGACTGGACGCCCGTGCGTTCGCGCCGCGAGCAAATGAATCCAGAGACCAACAGCTACACTGACAGTCAACGCTAACCGCGAGGCAATAAGATGGATTATACGCTCACCCGCATAGATCCTAACGGTGAGAACGACCGTTACCCCCTGCAAAAACAGGAGATCGTAACCGACCCCCTGGAACAAGAGATCAACCGTAGCGTGTATATGGGCAAGCTCGAAAATGCCCTGCACGATATGGTGAACTGGGGCCGTAAAAACTCAATTTGGCCTTATAACTTTGGCCTGTCATGTTGCTATGTAGAGATGGTGACGTCGTTTACTGCGGTGCATGACGTTGCGCGTTTTGGTGCAGAAGTGCTGCGCGCCTCTCCTCGTCAGGCCGACCTGATGGTGGTGGCGGGTACCTGCTTTACCAAGATGGCGCCGGTTATTCAGCGTCTTTACGACCAGATGCTTGAACCGAAGTGGGTTATCTCCATGGGAGCCTGCGCGAACTCCGGTGGCATGTATGACATCTATTCTGTTGTGCAGGGCGTCGACAAATTTATCCCGGTGGATGTGTACATCCCAGGCTGCCCGCCGCGTCCAGAAGCCTATATGCAGGCGCTGATGCTGTTGCAGGAATCGATCGGCAAAGAACGTCGTCCGCTCTCATGGGTGGTAGGCGATCAGGGCGTTTACCGCGCCAATATGCAGTCTGAACGCGACCGTAAGCGTGGCGAACGCATCGCCGTGACCAATCTGCGTACGCCGGACGAGATTTAATTTGCGCCTGTGGGTAGTGGAAAAAACTTCGCATTTCAATAATCCAATAACGCGAAGCCATACCTGACAGTCACCACGGACCCTTTGCAATGGTGAACAATATGACCGATTTAACTGCGCAAGAAGCCGCATGGCAGACCCGGGATCATCTGGATGATCCGGTCATTGGCGAGTTGCGCAACCGTTTTGGGCCGGATGCCTTTACCGTTCAGGCGACCCGCACCGGGGTACCCGTAGTCTGGGTTAAGCGTGAGCAATTACTGGAAGTTTTCGATTTTTTAAAGAAACTGCCGAAGCCTTACGTCATGCTGTTCGACCTGCACGGCATGGACGAACGTCTGCGCACTCACCGCGCCGGTTTGCCCGCCGCGGATTTTTCCGTTTTCTATCACCTGATTTCTATCGATCGCAACCGCGACATCATGCTGAAAGTGGCGCTGTCGGAAAACGATCTGAATCTGCCGACTATTACCAAAATCTTCCCGAACGCCAACTGGTATGAGCGTGAAACCTGGGAGATGTTTGGCGTAACCTTTAACGGTCACCCGCACTTGACGCGCATTATGATGCCGCAGACCTGGACGGGTCATCCATTGCGTAAAGATTACCCGGCGCGCGCCACCGAATTCGATCCGTTTGAGCTGACCAAAGCCAAGCAGGATCTGGAGATGGAGTCGCTGACCTTTAAACCGGAAGACTGGGGCATGAAGCGCGGTACCGACAATGAGGACTTTATGTTCCTCAACCTCGGGCCGAACCACCCCTCCGCGCACGGTGCGTTCCGCATTATTCTGCAACTGGATGGCGAAGAGATCGTCGATTGCGTACCGGACATCGGTTACCACCATCGCGGTGCGGAAAAAATGGGTGAGCGCCAGTCCTGGCACAGCTACATTCCTTATACCGACCGTATCGAGTACCTCGGCGGCTGCGTCAACGAAATGCCTTATGTGCTGGCGGTGGAAAAACTGGCGGGCATCACGGTGCCGGATCGCGTTAACGTCATCCGCGTGATGCTCTCTGAGTTGTTCCGCATCAACAGCCACCTGCTGTATATCTCAACCTTTATTCAGGACGTAGGCGCGATGACGCCGGTGTTCTTCGCCTTTACCGATCGTCAAAAAATCTACGATCTGGTGGAAGCAATTACCGGTTTCCGTATGCACCCGGCCTGGTTCCGCATCGGCGGCGTCGCGCACGATCTGCCGCGTGGTTGGGATCGACTGCTGCGCGAGTTCCTCGACTGGATGCCAAAACGTCTGGCTTCCTACGAGAAAGCGGCGCTGCGTAACACCATTCTGAAAGGCCGCTCCCAGGGCGTTGCCGCTTACGGCGCAAAAGAGGCGCTGGAGTGGGGCACCACCGGCGCTGGCCTGCGTGCAACCGGTATCAACTTCGACGTGCGTAAAGCACGCCCGTACTCCGGTTACGAGAACTTTGACTTTGAAGTGCCGGTGGGCGGTGGCGTCAGCGACTGTTACACCCGCGTGATGCTGAAAGTTGAAGAGCTGCGCCAGAGCCTGCGCATCCTTGAGCAGTGCCTGAACAACATGCCGGAAGGCCCGTTCAAAGCGGATCACCCGCTGACCACGCCGCCGCCGAAAGAGCGCACGCTGCAACATATCGAAACCCTGATTACTCACTTCCTGCAGGTTTCGTGGGGCCCGGTGATGCCGGCAAACGAATCCTTCCAGATGATCGAGGCAACCAAGGGTATTAACAGTTACTACCTGACCAGCGATGGCAGCACCATGAGCTACCGCACTCGCGTTCGTACACCGAGCTTTGCGCACCTGCAGCAAATCCCGTCGGCGATCCGCGGCAGCCTGGTCTCTGACCTTATCGTTTATCTGGGTAGTATCGATTTTGTTATGTCAGATGTGGACCGCTAATTATGCACGAGAATCAACAACCACAAACCGAGGCTTTTGAGCTGAGTGCGGCAGAGCGTGAGGCAATTGAGCACGAAAAGCACCACTACGAAGACCCGCGTGCGGCGTCCATTGAAGCGCTGAAAATCGTTCAGAAGCAGCGTGGCTGGGTGCCGGATGGCGCGATTTATGCCATTGCTGATGTTCTGGGGATCCCGGCGAGCGACGTTGAAGGCGTGGCGACATTCTATAGCCAGATCTTCCGCCAGCCGGTAGGCCGCCACGTTATTCGCTATTGCGACAGCGTGGTGTGTCATATCACCGGGTACCAGGGCATTCAGTCGGCGATTGAAAGTCACCTGAAAATCAAGCCAGGCCAGACCACGTTCGATGGTCGTTTTACGCTGCTGCCGACCTGCTGTCTGGGCAACTGCGACAAAGGCCCGAACATGATGATTGATGAAGACACCCACAGTCATCTTACACCGGAAGGGATCCCTGATTTACTGGAGCGGTATAAATGAAAACAGTTATCCGTACTCCCGAAACCCATCCGCTGACCTGGCGTCTGCGTGATGACAAACAGCCGGTGTGGCTGGACGAGTATCAGAGCAAAAATGGCTATGCCGGTGCGCGTAAAGCGTTGACGGGCATGGCGCCGGACGAGATCGTCAATGCGGTAAAAGACTCCGGTCTGAAAGGCCGCGGCGGCGCGGGCTTCTCCACGGGGCTGAAGTGGAGTCTGATGCCGAAAGATGAATCCATGAATATCCGCTACCTGCTGTGTAACGCGGATGAAATGGAGCCGGGCACCTATAAAGACCGCCTGCTGATGGAGCAACTGCCGCACCTGCTGGTGGAAGGCATGCTGATCTCGGCATTCGCGCTGAAAGCGTACCGTGGCTATATCTTCCTGCGCGGCGAATACATTGAAGCGGCGGTTCACCTGCGTCGCGCCATTGCCGAAGCGACGGAAGCCGGACTGCTGGGTAAAAATATCCTCGGCACCGGTTTTGATTTTGAGCTGTTCGTGCATACCGGCGCCGGGCGTTATATCTGTGGTGAAGAGACCGCGCTGATTAACTCGCTGGAAGGCCGCCGTGCTAACCCGCGTTCCAAACCGCCCTTCCCGGCAAGCTCCGGCGCGTGGGGGAAACCGACCTGTGTTAACAACGTCGAAACCCTGTGCAACGTCCCGGCAATCCTGGCGAACGGCGTTGAGTGGTATCAGAACATTTCGACCAGCAAAGATGCTGGCACCAAGCTGATGGGCTTCTCCGGCCGCGTGAAAAACCCCGGTCTGTGGGAACTGCCGTTCGGCACCACGGCACGCGAAATTCTTGAAGATTACGCGGGCGGCATGCGCGATGGCCTGAAGTTTAAAGCCTGGCAGCCGGGCGGCGCGGGTACTGACTTTCTGACCGAAGCACACCTCGACCTGCCGATGGAGTTCGAAAGCATCGGTAAAGCGGGAAGCCGTCTGGGCACATCGCTGGCGATGGCCGTTGACCACGAAATCAATATGGTTTCGCTGGTGCGTAACCTGGAAGAGTTCTTCGCCCGCGAATCGTGCGGTTGGTGTACGCCATGCCGCGACGGCCTGCCGTGGAGCGTAAAAATCCTGCGAGCGCTGGAGCGCGGTGAAGGCCAGCCCGGAGATATCGAGACACTTGAGCAACTGTGTCGACAACTCGGGCCGGGTAAAACCTTCTGCGCGCATGCGCCAGGTGCGGTAGAACCGTTACAGAGCGCGATTAAATATTTCCGCGAAGAGTTTGAAGCGGGCATCAAACAGCAATTCAGCAATACCCATGCGATTGGCGGTATCCAGCCAAACTTGCTGAAAGCGCGCTGGTAATGGTTCTCCCCTCATCCTGAACCGGTGAGGGGACGCGAACAGAATTTTGATTAACT
Organism: Kosakonia sp. N21; assembly: GCF_050587465.1. NCBI lineage: Bacteria > Pseudomonadati > Pseudomonadota > Gammaproteobacteria > Enterobacterales > Enterobacteriaceae > Kosakonia > Kosakonia sp. N21. The sequence goes on from NZ_JBOBHR010000001.1 coordinate 369,319, forward strand.
CTCAGTCGCTGACTGAGACAACTGGAAGCATGCTAATGGCTACTATTCATGTAGACGGCAAAGAATACGAGGTAAATGGGGCGGACAACCTGCTTGAGGCATGTCTCTCCCTGGGCCTTGATATTCCTTATTTTTGCTGGCATCCGGCGCTGGGGAGCGTGGGTGCGTGCCGCCAGTGTGCGGTGAAGCAATATCAAAACGCGGAAGACACGCGTGGCCGCCTGGTGATGTCCTGTATGACACCGGCATCCGACGGTACTTTCATTTCGATCGACGATGATGAAGCGAAGCAATTCCGCGAAAGCGTCGTGGAGTGGTTGATGACCAACCACCCGCACGACTGTCCGGTTTGCGAAGAGGGGGGCAACTGCCACCTGCAGGATATGACCGTGATGACCGGTCACAGCTTCCGTCGCTATCGTTTTACCAAACGTACTCACCGCAATCAGGATCTGGGGCCGTTCATCTCTCATGAAATGAACCGCTGCATCGCCTGCTATCGCTGCGTGCGTTACTACAAAGACTACGCAGACGGCACGGATCTTGGCGTGTATGGCGCGCACGATAACGTCTACTTTGGGCGCCCGGAAGACGGCGTGCTGGAAAGCGAATTCTCCGGCAACCTGGTGGAAATCTGCCCGACAGGCGTATTCACGGATAAAACTCACTCCGAGCGTTACAACCGTAAGTGGGACATGCAGTTCGCACCGAGCATCTGCCAGCAGTGCTCACTGGGTTGCAACACCAGCCCGGGCGAACGTTACGGTGAACTGCGTCGCATCGAAAACCGTTACAACGGTACGGTTAACCATTACTTCCTGTGCGACCGCGGCCGTTTCGGCTACGGCTACGTCAACCTGAAAGACCGTCCGCGTCAGCCGGTTCAACGTCGTGGCGACGATCTGATCACCCTGAACGCCGAGCAGGCGATGCAGGGCGCAGCGGATATTTTACGTCAGTCGAAGAAAGTGATTGGTATTGGTTCCCCGCGCGCCAGCGTGGAGAGCAACTTTGCGCTGCGTGAACTGGTCGGTGCGGAAAACTTCTATACCGGCATTGCGAAAGGCGAGCAACAACGCCTGGAGCTGGCGCTGAAAGTGCTGCGCGAAGGCGGTATCCGTACGCCGGCGCTGCGCGAAATCGAATCCTATGACGCGGTGCTGATCCTGGGCGAAGACATCACCCAGACGGGCGCGCGCGTCTCTCTGGCTGTCCGTCAGGCGGTGAAAGGCAAAGCCCGTGAAATGGCGGCGGCGCAAAAAGTCGCTGACTGGCAGATTGCCGCGATCATGAACATTGGTCAGCGCGCCAAACATCCGCTGTTCGTCACCAACGTCGACAGCACCCGCCTGGACGATATCGCCGCGTGGACCTACTGCGCTCCGGTGGAAGATCAGGCGCGGTTAGGCTTCGCTATCGCGCACGCACTGGATGATTCTGCTCCGGCGGTTGACGGCCTGAGCAACGACCTGAAGAGCAAAGTGGATGTTATCGTTCAGGCGCTGGCCGGGGCGAAAAAACCGCTGATTATTTCCGGTACGAACGCCGGGAGTGCCGACGTGATCCACGCGGCGGCAAACGTCGCCAAAGCGCTGAAAGGCCGTGGTTCCGATGTCGGCGTGACGATGATTGCCCGCTCGGTGAACAGTATGGGTCTTGGCCTGATCGGTGGCGGTAGCCTCGATGAAGCCCTGGCTGAGCTGGAAAGCGGCAGCGCAGACGCGGTAGTGGTGCTGGAAAACGACCTGCACCGTCACGCCAGCGCAGCCCGCGTTGACGCCGCACTGGCGAAAGCACCACTGGTACTGGTGATTGACCACCAGCGCACGGCGATCATGGACAAGGCGCACCTGGTGCTCTCCGCCGCAAGTTTTGCGGAAAGCGACGGTACGGTCATCAACAACGAAGGCCGCGCGCAGCGCTTCTTCCAGGTATATGACCCGAGCTATTACGACAGCAAAACCCTGATGCTGGAAAGCTGGCGCTGGCTGCACTCCCTGCACAGCACCGTGCAAAACCGCGAAGTGGACTGGACGCAGCTTGACCATGTGATCGACGCAGCGGTAGAAGCCTTGCCGCAACTGGCCGGTATTAAAGACGCCGCGCCGGATGCCAGCTTCCGTATTCGTGGGCAGAAACTGGCGCGTGAACCGCATCGCTACAGCGGACGCACCGCGATGCGCGCTAATATCAGCGTGCATGAACCGCGTCAGCCGCAGGACAAAGACACCATGTTCGCCTTCTCCATGGAAGGGAACAACCAGCCGTCCGCACCGCGTTCGCAAATCCCATTTGCGTGGGCGCCGGGCTGGAACTCACCGCAGGCCTGGAACAAATTCCAGGATGAAGTGGGTGGTCACTTGCGTCATGGCGATCCGGGCGTACGCCTGATTGAAGCCTCTGAAACAGGGCTGGATTACTTCACTTCCGTACCGGGCGCGTTTGAAGCGCAGGACGGTAAATGGCGTATCGCCCCGTACTACCATCTGTTCGGCAGTGACGAAATGTCGCAGCGTTCGCCGGTGTTCCAGAGCCGTATGCCGCAGCCGTACATCAAGCTTAACCCGCTCGATGCGGCGAAGCTTGGCGTTAACGCGGGTGCGCATATCTCCTTCACCTACGAAGGGCAGACTATCAGCCTGCCGTTGCAGGTTTCCGAAGGTCTGGCGGCAGGGCAGGTCGGTTTGCCGATGGGCATGCCTGGCATTGCGCCGGTGCTGGCCGGAGCACGTCTTGAAAATCTGCAGGAGGCGCAAGCATGAGCTGGTTAACACCGGATGTTATCGACATTCTGTTAAGCATCCTGAAGGCGGTGGTGATCCTGCTGGTGGTGGTCACCTGCGGCGCATTTATGAGCTTTGGCGAACGTCGTCTGCTGGGTCTGTTCCAGAACCGTTACGGACCGAACCGCGTCGGCTGGGGTGGCTCACTCCAACTGGTGGCGGACATGATCAAGATGTTCTTTAAAGAGGACTGGATCCCGCAATTCTCGGATCGCGTGATCTTCACCCTTGCGCCAATGATTGCGTTTACCTCGCTGCTGTTAGCGTTTGCCATTGTGCCGGTCAGCCCCACCTGGGTGGTGGCCGACCTGAACATCGGCATCCTCTTCTTCCTGATGATGGCAGGCCTGGCCGTCTACGCGGTGCTGTTTGCTGGCTGGTCGAGCAACAACAAATACTCTTTGCTGGGGGCGATGCGTGCATCTGCGCAAACGCTGAGCTACGAAGTGTTCCTCGGGCTTTCCCTGATGGGCGTGGTTGCGCAGGCCGGTTCATTCAATATGACCGACATCGTCAACAGCCAGGCAGGGTTGTGGAACGTTATCCCGCAGTTCTTCGGTTTTGTGACGTTTGCTATCGCGGGCGTGGCGGTGTGTCACCGCCATCCGTTTGACCAGCCGGAAGCGGAGCAGGAACTGGCGGATGGTTACCACATCGAATATTCCGGCATGAAGTTCGGTCTGTTCTTCGTCGGTGAATACATCGGTATCGTCACCATTTCCGCCTTGATGGTTACGCTGTTCTTCGGTGGCTGGCACGGGCCGTTCTTACCGCCATTCATCTGGTTCGCGCTGAAAACCGCGTTCTTTATGATGATGTTTATTTTGATCCGCGCTGCGTTACCGCGTCCGCGTTATGACCAGGTGATGTCGTTCGGCTGGAAAGTCTGCCTGCCGCTGACGCTGATTAACTTGCTGGGAACGGCGGCTGTCATTCTCTGGCAAGCGCAATAAGGGGTGAAAAGACCATGACATTAAAAGAATTAATCGTGGGCTTCGGCACCCAGGTCCGTAGTATCTGGATGATTGGCCTGCACGCGTTTGCGAAACGCGAAACCCGGATGTATCCGGAAGAGCCGGTTTACCTGCCGCCGCGCTACCGTGGCCGTATTGTGCTGACGCGCGATCCGGACGGTTCCGAGCGCTGCGTTGCCTGTAACCTGTGCGCGGTAGCCTGTCCGGTAGGCTGTATTTCGTTGCAAAAAGCGGAGATGCAGGATGGGCGCTGGTATCCGGAGTTTTTCCGTATCAACTTCTCGCGCTGCATCTTCTGCGGCCTGTGTGAAGAAGCGTGCCCGACAACGGCTATTCAGCTCACGCCGGATTTCGAAATGGGCGAGTTTAAGCGTCAGGATTTGGTGTACGAAAAAGAGGATCTGCTGATCTCCGGTCCGGGCAAATACCCGGAATATAACTTCTACCGGATGGCAGGTATGGCAATCGACGGCAAAGATAAAGGTGAAGCGGAAAACGAAGCCAAGCCTATCGACGTCAAGAGCCTGTTACCGTAAGGAGAGGGCAATGGAGTTCGCTTTTTATATCTGTGGCCTGGTCGCCATCCTGACGACGGTTCGCGTGATTACGCATACCAACCCGGTGCATGCGTTGCTGTACCTGATTGTGTCCCTGTTGGCGATTGCCGGGGTCTTCTTCTCACTCGGCGCGTACTTCGCCGGTGCGCTGGAGATCATCGTTTACGCCGGGGCCATCATGGTGCTGTTTGTGTTCGTGGTGATGATGCTTAACCTGGGCAATACCGTTGTCGAGCAGGAGCGCAACTGGCTCTCTCCGCAAATCTGGGTAGGTCCGGCACTGCTCTCCGCCATTCTGCTGGTGGTGATGATTTATGCCATTCTCGGCGTGAACGATCAGGGCATCGACGGTACGCCGATCAATGCGAAAGAGGTCGGCATCACGCTGTTTGGTCCTTACGTACTGGCGGTCGAGCTGGCGTCGATGCTGCTGCTGGCCGGTCTGGTTGTCGCCTTCCACGTAGGGCGTGAAGATCGTATGGGCGAAGTGCTGAGCAATCGCGCTGACGACCGCGCAAAAAGAAAAACGGAGGAGCGCGCATGATCCCCTTGCAACATGGACTGATCCTCGCTGCGATTTTGTTTGTTTTGGGGTTAACCGGTCTGGTTATCCGCCGCAATCTGCTGTTTATGCTGATTGGGCTGGAAATCATGATTAACGCCGCCGCGCTGGCCTTTGTGGTCGCGGGCAGCTACTGGGGCCAGACCGACGGTCAGGTAATGTATATCCTCGCGATCAGCCTCGCGGCTGCGGAAGCGAGCATTGGCCTGGCGTTGCTGCTGCAACTCCATCGTCGCCGCCAGAATCTGAATATCGATTCAGTAAGTGAGATGCGTGGATGAACATGCTCGCCTTAACCATTATTTTTCCTTTAATTGGCTTTGTATTACTGGCCTTTTCCCGCGGGCGCTGGTCGGAAAACCTCTCCGCTACCGTGGGGGTAGGGTCGATTGGCCTTGCGGCGCTGGTCACGGCGATTGCCGGCGTTGATTTCTTCAACAACGGTCAGCAGCCTTTCGCTAAACCACTGTGGACCTGGATGGCGGTTGGCGATTTCAATATCGGTTTCAACCTGGTGCTGGACGGGCTGTCGTTAACCATGCTGTCGGTGGTGACCGGCGTTGGCTTCCTGATCCACATGTTTGCCTCCTGGTATATGCGCGGTGAAGAGGGCTACTCTCGTTTCTTCGCCTACACCAACCTGTTCATTGCGAGCATGGTGGTGCTGGTGCTGGGCGATAACCTGTTGCTGATGTACCTCGGCTGGGAAGGCGTGGGGCTGTGCTCTTACCTGCTGATCGGTTTCTATTACACCGATCCGAAGAATGGCGCTGCGGCAATGAAAGCGTTTGTCGTGACCCGTGTTGGTGATGTGTTCCTCGCGTTTGCGCTGTTCATTCTCTACAACGAACTGGGCACGCTGAACTTCCGCGAAATGGTGGAACTCGCGCCGCAGCACTTTGCGAATGGCAACACCATGCTGACGTGGGCAACGCTGATGTTGCTGGGCGGTGCGGTAGGTAAATCTGCACAGTTGCCGTTGCAAACCTGGCTTGCGGATGCGATGGCTGGTCCGACCCCGGTTTCAGCGCTGATCCACGCCGCCACCATGGTGACCGCGGGCGTCTACCTGATTGCCCGTACCCATGGTTTGTTCCTGCTGACGCCGGATGTGCTGCATCTGGTGGGTATTGTCGGTGCGGTGACGTTGCTGATGGCCGGTTTCGCCGCGCTGGTGCAAACGGATATCAAACGCGTACTCGCCTACTCGACGATGAGCCAGATTGGTTACATGTTCCTGGCGCTGGGCGTGCAGGCATGGGATGCGGCGATTTTCCACCTGATGACGCACGCGTTCTTTAAAGCGCTGCTGTTCCTGTCGTCCGGTTCGGTGATCCTCGCCTGCCATCACGAACAGAACATCTTCAAAATGGGCGGTCTGCGTAAGTCGATTCCGCTGGTGTATGTTTGCTTCCTGGTGGGGGGCGCAGCGTTGTCTGCGCTGCCGATGCTGACCGCCGGTTTCTTCAGTAAAGATGAGATCCTGGCAGGCGCAGTGGCTAACGGTCATATCAATCTGATGATCGCGGGCCTGGTCGGTGCGTTTATGACATCGCTGTATACCTTCCGCCTGATTTTCATCGTTTTCCACGGGAAAGAACAAATTCACGCGCACGCAGGGAAGGGGATAACCCATCATCTGCCGCTGATCGTGCTGCTGGTGCTCTCCACCTTTATTGGCGCAATGATTGTGCCGCCGCTGAAAGGCGTACTGCCGGATACCACCGAGCTTGCGCACAGCAGCGTGGTGATGCTGGAAGTGGCGTCTGGCGCGGTAGCGATCATCGGCATCCTGCTGGCTGCCTGGCTGTGGCTGGGTAAACGCACGCTGGTGACCTCGGTTGCCAACAGTGCGGCAGGGCGCTTCTTCGGTACCTGGTGGTTCAATGCCTGGGGCTTCGACTGGCTGTACGATCGCGTATTCGTCAAACCGTACCTCGGTGTTGCATGGCTGCTGAAGAGCGACCCGCTGAATGCACTGATGAACATCCCGGCGATTCTGTCCCGCTTTGCAGGCAAAGGTCTGCTGTTCAGCGAGAACGGATACCTGCGCTGGTATGTTGCCTCAATGAGCATTGGCGCTGTTGTGGTACTGGCATTGTTGATGGTATTGCGTTGAGTTTGTGCGATTTGTGAGGCGGGATCTCCGCCTCCGATGAAAACATATTTTAGGTAAGTATTCCTGCTAATCAGGCTGGCGAGCACGATAGCCTGAACAGGAATTAATATAAGGGACATACACCGCCATGTTATTACCCTGGCTAATACTCATCCCCTTTATCGGCGGCTTCCTCTGCTGGCAGACCGAACGCTTTGGCGTGAAGGTGCCGCGCTGGATCGCGCTGATTACCATGGGACTGACGCTGGCGCTCTCTCTGCACCTTTGGTTGCAGGGCGGCTACTCTCTGACGCAGGCCACCCAGTTCCCGCAATGGCAGGAATCGTTCAAACTGGCCTGGATCCCGCGCTTTGGCATCAGTATCCATCTCGGTCTGGATGGCCTGTCGTTGCTGATGGTGACCCTGACGGGTTTCCTCGGTGTGCTGGCGGTACTTTGCTCCTGGCGTGAAATCGAAAAATACCAGGGCTTCTTCCATCTCAACCTGATGTGGATCCTGGGCGGCGTTATCGGCGTGTTCCTTGCCATCGACATGTTCCTTTTCTTCTTCTTCTGGGAAATGATGCTGGTGCCGATGTACTTCCTGATTGCACTGTGGGGCCACAAAGCCTCCGACGGGAAGACGCGTATTACCGCCGCGACCAAATTCTTCATCTATACCCAGGCCAGTGGTCTGGTGATGTTGATTGCCATCCTGGCGCTGGTGCTGGTGCACTACAACGCAACGGGCGTGTGGACCTTCGACTACCAGGATCTGCTGAAAACGCCGATGTCTGACAATGTCGAATACCTGTTAATGCTCGGCTTCTTCATTGCCTTTGCGGTGAAAATGCCGGTGGTTCCGCTGCATGGCTGGTTGCCGGACGCGCACTCGCAAGCGCCGACAGCTGGTTCCGTGGACCTCGCAGGGATCCTGCTGAAAACGGCGGCCTACGGTCTGCTGCGCTTCTCGCTGCCGCTGTTCCCGAACGCATCGGCAGAGTTTGCGCCAATCGCCATGTGGCTGGGTGTTATCGGTATTTTCTACGGCGCGTGGATGGCGTTCACCCAGACCGATATCAAACGTCTGATTGCCTACACGTCGGTGTCGCACATGGGCTTCGTGCTGATTGCGATTTACACCGGTAGCCAGCTGGCATACCAGGGCGCGGTTATCCAGATGATTGCGCATGGCCTCTCTGCGGCGGGTCTGTTTATTCTCTGCGGCCAGTTGTATGAACGCCTGCATACCCGCGATATGCGTATGATGGGCGGCCTGTGGGGCAAGATTAAGTGGCTGCCAGCGCTGTCGATGTTCTTTGCCGTGGCAACGCTTGGGATGCCGGGAACGGGGAACTTCGTCGGTGAGTTTATGATCCTCTTCGGCAGCTATCAGGTTGTGCCAGTGATCACCGTGATTTCCACCTTCGGTCTGGTCTTTGCGTCAGTCTACTCGCTGGCGATGCTGCATCGCGCCTACTTCGGTAAAGCGAAGAGCGAACTGGCCAGCGCTGAGTTGCCGGGGTTGTCACTGCGCGAACTGTTTATGATCCTGATTCTGGTCGTGCTTCTGGTACTGCTCGGCTTCTATCCGCAGCCGATTCTGGATACCTCGCATTCCGCGATGGGCAATATCCAGCAGTGGTTTGTTAATTCCGTTACTACTACAAGGCCGTAAATCGCCATGACAATAACTCCACAACACCTGATTGCGCTGCTGCCGCTGCTGATCGTCGGATTGACGGTGGTGGTTGTGATGCTCTCCATTGCGTGGCGACGCAACCATTTCCTTAATGCCACGCTGTCGGTCATTGGTCTCAACGTCGCGCTGCTTTCCCTGTGGTTTGTCGGTCAGGCGGGGGCGATGGATGTTACCCCGCTGATGCGCGTTGACGGCTATGCCATGCTGTATACCGGGCTGGTGCTGCTGGCGAGCCTCGCCACCTGTACTTTCGCCTATCCGTGGCTGGAAGGTTACACCGACAACAAAGAAGAGTTCTATCTGCTGGTGCTGATTGCCGCACTGGGCGGCATTTTGCTGGCGAACGCCAACCATATGGCGTCGCTGTTCCTCGGTATTGAACTGATTTCGCTGCCGTTGTTTGGCCTGGTAGGCTACGCCTTCCGTCAGAAACGCTCGCTGGAAGCCAGTATCAAATACACCATTCTTTCCGCAGCGGCCTCTTCATTCCTGCTGTTTGGTATTGCACTGGTGTATGCGCAAACCGGCAACCTGGCGTTTGTCGCCATCGGTAAAGCACTGGGTCAGAACATGCTGCATGAACCACTGTTGCTGACCGGTTTGGGGCTGATGATTGTTGGCCTTGGCTTTAAACTGTCGCTGGTGCCGTTCCACCTGTGGACGCCTGATGTTTACCAGGGCGCACCTGCTCCGGTTTCCACTTTCCTGGCCACTGCCAGTAAGATCGCCATTTTTGGCGTGGTGATGCGTCTGTTCCTCTACGCGCCGGTTGGCAACAGTGAAGCCGTTCGTGTGGTACTGGGCATTATCGCCTTTGCCTCCATCATCTTCGGTAACCTGATGGCGCTGAGCCAGACCAATATCAAACGTCTGCTCGGTTACTCTTCCATCTCCCACCTGGGCTATTTGCTGGTGGCGTTGATTGCACTGCAAAGCGGTCAGATGTCGATGGAAACCGTCGGTGTTTACCTGGCGGGGTATCTGTTCAGCAGCCTTGGCGCGTTCGGTGTGGTGAGCCTGATGTCCAGCCCTTATCGCGGCCCGGATGCGGAATCGCTCTATTCCTATCGTGGCCTGTTCTGGCATCGTCCGATCCTCTCTGCGGTTATGACCGTGATGATGTTGTCGCTGGCCGGTATTCCGATGACCTTAGGTTTTATCGGTAAGTTCTACATTCTGGCGATGGGCGTTCAGGCGCATCTGTGGTGGCTGACGGGGGCCGTCGTTCTGGGTTCTGCCATTGGTTTGTACTACTACCTGCGTGTGGCGGTGAGCCTCTATCTGAGTGCGCCGCAACAGCTGAACCGCGATGCGCCGTCTGACTGGGCATACAGCGCGGGCGGTATTGTGGTGCTGATCTCTGCTCTGTTGGTGCTGTTGCTGGGGATCTATCCGCAGCCGCTGATCAGTATCGTACAACTGGCGATGCCAATGATGTAATGCCGGAAGATGAAAAGAAAAACCGCCGATATCGGCGGTTTTTTTATGGGGGTCAATAACGATGTCTCGGGAATATTACTTCGCCAGCAACGGCGTTGAGGCAATCTGATGGTGGCTAATCAACGGGCCACGAATATTGTTCGCCGCGCGGTCGAGGACTTCCTGAATCACAGCGGAAAGTTCGTTAATTTCGAACTTCGCGACGTAGCCATCCGCTTGCACTTTGCGAACGTGATCTTCGTTGGCGCTACCGGAGAGCGATGAGTGGATCACCACCGGAATGTTCTTCAGACGCGGGTCGGTTTTAATCAGACGCGTTAAGGTGAAGCCATCCATCTCCGGCATTTCGAGGTCGGTTAATACCATCGAAATCTTGTCGCTTACCGGCACGCCTTCCGATTCAGCTTGCTGCGCCATGATCTGGATTTTCTCCCAGGCATCTTTACCGGTGATATGCATAGCGCTCGGAATTTGCATCGCGTTGAGGCCTTTTTCCAGCATGGCGCGCGCCACTTTGGAGTCTTCTGCCACGATAGCCACAGAACCCGGTTTAAGATTGAATTTTTTATCCGGCACGTGATCGCCGTGTACGTCATGATCCGCAGGCACGATGTCATACAGGATCTGCTCAACATCCAGCACCATCGCAAGGTTGTTGGTATCCTTATCTTCATCCAGGCAGGCAATACTGGTGATATAGCGACCGTTGATCGCTTTCTCTGCGGTGTGAACCTGTTTCCAGTCCAGGCGAATGATGTTCTCTACGGATTCAACCGCAAATGCCTGCACGCTACGGGCATATTCGGTGATCAGCAGAATATTGAGACCTGTTGCCGGCTTACATCCGGCCACAGCGGCGAGGTCGATCACCGGGATCACCTGATCGCGGATATTGACCATGCCAAGCAATGGCGGCTTCATTCCCGCAGGACGGGTAAAGGTGGGCATCGGAACGATTTCGCGCAATTTAAAAACGTTAATGCCAAACAGCTCGGATTTAGCGGCATCTAACGATGTGCCAAGGCGAAACAGCAACAGTTCAAACCGGTTCGACAGAGTAAGATTCGCCCTGTCATCGATGTCTTTCTGGAAGTTATCCATCATGCCCTCAATAAGTGATGCCTGCGTGTAAACTGTTATCGGCACCTTAAGGGAAAAATAGAGTGCTCCATATCACATCATAGACGAACAACCAGAAAATCTTCTGCAAGTGCCGTTTGCGCAAATATTGTTCGGCATTCTGCCAGTAATGCCAGACTGCCGCGCTCATCATAGCGTGAACTGAGATGGGTAATCACCAGACGACCCGCGCCGGCATCTAAAGCAAGCTGCGCAGCCTGGCGCGTTGAGCTGTGACCCCGGCTATTGGCTTTCTCCTCCATGGCGCTCTCAAGCGTAGCTTCATGCACGATAAGATCCACCCCTTGCGCCAGCGCCAGTGACGCCTCGCAGGGCGACGTATCCCCGAATATCGCCAGTTTTTTGCCTGTGGTTGCCGGCGCCAGATAATCTGCGCCATTAATAATGCGCCCGTCCTCCAGCGTGACCGTTTCGCCTGCCTTCAGTCTCTGGAATAGCGGGCCGGGCATAATGCCTTGTGCTGCAAGCGCCTGCGCATTCAATGCGCCGGGCTTATCGTGCTCTTCAACGCGGTAGCCATAACACTCCACCGGGTGTGCAAGTGGGTAAGCCGTCACGCGGCGAAGCCCGTCATCCACCACCAGACCCGGCGTGACCTCTTCGATGGTTAACGGGTAGTCTGTCCACGAACCACTCAGGCGCAGCACAGTTTCTACAAACTCGCGGATCCCTTTTGGCCCATAGATCTGTAACGGTTGGACATTGCCCGCCATCGAACGGCTGCACAGCAGCCCCGGCAGGCCGAACAGGTGGTCGCCATGCAGGTGGCTGATAAAAATCTTATCCAGTTTGCCCGGGTGAAAAGCGGTGCGCAGCATCTGGTGTTGCGTGCCTTCACCGCAGTCGAACATCCACAGCCCCGCGCGCGTGGGATGCTGCAAGTTCAGCAGCAGCGAGGTGACATTACGCCCCCGCGTGGGGACGCCCGCCGAGGTGCCTAAAAAAATCAATTCCACAATACACCGTGTCCTTTGCCGGAATGTAAAAAAATTTAGTATAACGAGGTGATGATAAATAAGGAGCAGAATATGATCCGCTGGCAGGACCTTCACCATTCGGCATTAACCGTTACCGAACTTTATGCGCTGCTGAAACTGCGCTGCGAAGTGTTTGTTGTTGAGCAGACGTGTCCTTACCTGGATATCGACGGGGACGATCTGGTGGGAGAGAACCGCCATATCCTCGGCTGGAAAGATGACCAACTGGTGGCGTATGCGAGGATTCTGAAAAGTGACGATGATCTGTCACCGGTGGTTATCGGGCGGGTGATTGTCAGTGCGCAGGTTCGCGGAGAAAAACTGGGCTACCAGTTAATGGAAAGGGCGATACTTTCCTGCACGCAAAACTGGCCGCAGCACGCGTTATACTTGGGCGCACAGGCGCATCTGCAATCTTTCTATGGCCATTTCGGCTTTCAGCCGGTGACCGACGTGTATGACGAAGATGGCATTTTGCACATCGGCATGGCGCGGGAGATGGGTCAGGCGTAACCGGCGGCTATTGTCTATAGTTAGCGGGCAAACAGGTGCATAACATGGAGAAAAGAGATGTCATATCATTCTTATGATTCACGTATTGATGACGACCTGACCCTGCTGAGCGAAACGCTGGAAGAAGTACTCCGCTCCTCGGGTGACCCTGCTGACCAGAAGTATATCGAGCTTAAAGCCCGTGCCGAACAGGCGCTGAATGAGGTGAAAAACCGCGTCAGCAGCGCGTCGGACACCTACTACTACCGCGCCAAAAAAGCGGTCTATCGCGCCGACGACTACGTGCACGAAAAACCGTGGCAGGGCGTTGGCGTAGGTGCAGCTGTCGGCCTGGTGCTGGGTCTGCTGTTAGCCCGCCGCTAACACCTCACGTCCCCTCCCTGGAAAGAGGTACTGCTATTACCCTAAGTACCTTGTATACTATGTGGTTTTTAACAGGGAGGGGTTCGCGTGTATTCCATTTCCTCTGCGCTGGAGCATCTGCACGACCGCCTGGCTGACGATTTTCCCCATTCGCCCGGTTTTTGCTTTTTTGATGCCCCTTTCCCGTTAAATGACGCGTTTGACCCCCTTGCCTGGCTTGCCAGCCAGCCCGTCTATCCACAGTTTTACTGGCAGCAGCGTAGCGGCGAAGATGAAGCCGCCGCGCTCGGCGCGCTGCGCCACTTCGCGTCATTACCCCTCGCACAGCAGTTTTTACAGCAATGCCCTGACGATGTTCGCGTATGGGGGCTGAACGCGTTTAATCTGCAGCAGGGGGCTCTGTTTTTGCCGCGCCTGGAATGGCGGCGCGAAGGTGGGCAGGCGATATTACGCCTCTATCTGTTCAGCGAGCACTCCCTGCATGATGATGCTGCGCAGGCGGCGGATTTTCTGCAAACGCTGGCGGCATTTAAACCGTTGGCGAGTGTGCAGCAGGTATGCGTAGAACAGCGGCACGTTCCGGATCGCGAAGGCTGGGAGACGCTGATGGCGCAGGCGCTTCGTGCGCTCGACAATGCAGAGCTGGATAAAGTTGTCCTTGCCAGAGCAACGGACTACGCTTTCTCCAACGCCGTGCATGCCGCCTCGCTGATGGCCGCCAGTCGCCGTCTCAATTACCACTGCTTTCACTTTTTGTTTGCCTTCGATGCGCAACAGGCTTTTTTAGGCTCCTCGCCTGAGCGGTTGTGGCGGCGGCGCGGGACGGCGCTGCGCACCGAAGCATTGGCGGGTACCGTCGCCAGTCATGAAGATGACCAGCAGGCGCAGCGCCTTGCCGACTGGCTGATGAGTGATGATAAAAATCAGCGGGAAAATATGCTGGTAGTGGAAGATATCTGCCAGCGCCTGCAACGGGAAACCGGCGCGCTGGAGGTTCTGCCGCCGCAGATTATCCGGCTGCGTAAGGTGCAGCATTTACGCCGCTGTATCTGGACCGATCTGCAAACGCCGGATGATGCGCTGTGCTTACAACTGCTGCAACCCACTGCGGCTGTCGCCGGGCTGCCGCGTCGCGAAGCCTGGGCGTTTATTCAAACGCATGAGCCGTTCGAACGCGAATGGTATGCCGGTTCCGCAGGCTATTTATCCCGTGCGCAGAGTGAGTTTTGCGTGGCGCTGCGTTCGGCGAAAATCAACGGTAACACGGTTCGTCTTTATGCCGGAGCCGGCATTGTGCCGGGTTCGGATGCGGAGCAAGAGTGGCAGGAAATCGAAAATAAAGCGGCAGGGTTGCGCTCGTTATTATGACTTACGCACACATAACCGACGCATATCAAAAACCCGCAGTTTTCGATTATTTATACTAAGTCGCAATATTGATACCGGACAAACTCATGTCTATAAGCTCCTTTAACCGACGCTGGGCGACGGTGATCCTCGAAGCCCTCACTCGCCACGGCGTCAGGCATGTGTGCATCGCCCCAGGATCCCGTTCCACACCCTTAACGCTGGCCGCTGCGGAAAACCGCGCCTTTATCCATCACACCCATTTTGATGAGCGTGGATTGGGTCACCTGGCGTTAGGGCTGGCGAAAGCCAGTAAGCAGCCGGTGGCCGTGATTGTTACCTCCGGCACGGCGGTGGCGAATCTCTATCCTGCGTTGATTGAAGCCGGGCTGACCGGGGAAAAACTGGTTTTGCTCACGGCTGACCGTCCCCCGGAGCTGATTGATTGCGGCGCAAATCAGGCTATCCGCCAGCCGGGCATGTTTGCCTCGCATCCCACGGAATCGCTGGCATTGCCGCGCCCGTCTCAGGATATTCCGGCGCGCTGGTTGGTCTCTGCTATTGATAACCTGCTGGGGCCATTGCACGGTGGTGCCGTGCATATCAACTGCCCCTTTGCTGAGCCGTTGTATGGCGACATGGATGAGCGCGATCTGCCGTGGCTGCAGGCTCTCGGGGAGTGGTGGCAGGATGATAAACCTTGGCTGCAAGCCCCTGCGCGGTTGCAGTGCGAAAAGCAGCGCGACTGGTTTTTCTGGCGGCAAAAGCGCGGTGTGATCATCGCCGGGCGTATGAGCGCCGCTGAAGGTCAGCAACTTGCACAATGGGCGAAAACACTTGGCTGGCCGCTGATTGGCGATGCACTGTCGCAGACCGGGCAGCCGTTGCCGTGCGCAGATTTATGGCTCGGTAACGCCCGGGCTGTCTCCGAGTTGAACCAGGCGCAGATTGTCCTGCAATTTGGCAGCAGCCTGACCGGTAAGCGCCTTCTGCAATGGCAGGCGACGTGCGAGCCGCAAGAGTACTGGCTGATTGACTCGCTGCCGGGACGGCTTGATCCTGCCCATCATCGCGGCCGCCGGCTGGTCACAGACGTGGCCGGATGGCTGGAACAGCACCCGGCGGAGCCGCGCGCGCCCTGGTACAGCACCGTTGCGCAGCTTTCCGTGCAAGCGTGGGAACGGGTGGGCGCGCATCGCGACACCTTCGGCGAAGCCCAGTTTGCGCATCGTATTACGCGGTATTTACCGGAACAGGGGCAGGTTTTCCTCGGTAACAGCCTGGTGGTGCGACTGGTGGATGCGCTGGGGCAGCTTCCGGCCGGTTATCCGGTCTACAGCAACCGTGGCGCGAGCGGCATTGATGGTTTGCTCTCCACGGCGGCCGGTGTGCAGCGTGCCAGCGCCCGACCGACGCTGGCTATCGTTGGTGATCTCTCCGCGTTGTACGATCTTAACGCGCTGGCGTTGCTGCGGCAGGTTTCCGCCCCCTTTGTGCTGGTGGTGGTGAACAATAATGGCGGGCAGATTTTTTCGTTGCTGCCTACGCCTCCCGCGGAGCGCGAGCAGTTTTATCTGATGCCACAACATGTTGATTTTGCCCATGCGGCTGCCATGTTCGGTCTTAATTATCATCGCCCGGAAACCTGGGATGCGCTGGATCAGGCCTTTGCTGGCGCGTGGAGCAAGGCAGGGGCGACACTGATTGAGCTGGTGGTGAAAGAGACCGACGGTGCGCAGACCTTGCAAAACTTGCTGGCGCAGGTGAGCCACCTGTGATTTTACACGGGCAGACGGTGATCGGTCGGCAGCAGCAGCCATGGCTGGTGTTTCTGCACGGTTTTTCCGGCGACAACCGCGAATGGCAGACCGTTGGCGCGACGCTTGCGGATTTTCCCCGTCTGTATCTTGATTTACCCGGTCATGGCGGCTCGGCGGAGATGGCCGTGACCTCATTTGCGCAGATGGACACCTGCTTGCGGGCTACGCTCGCGCATTACAATATACGCAACTACTGGCTGGTGGGTTATTCGCTGGGCGCGCGCGTGGCGATGTATCACGCGTGCCAGCAGCCGGGCGGGCTGCGTGGTTTGGTGGTGGAAGGTGGTCATCCTGGTCTGACCGATGATGCCGCCCGCACAGAACGCCAGCTTTCCGACATGCGTTGGGCCGCGCGTTTTCGCCAGCAGCCGCTGGATGCGGTATTTGACGCCTGGTACCGGCAGCCGGTTTTTGCGTCGCTGGATGCGTCGCAGCGCGCGGCGTTAGTCGCGTTACGTAGTCAGAACAACGGTGCAACGCTTGCCGCCATGCTGGAGGCGACATCACTGGCTTGCCAGCCCGATTTGCGCGCTGCGCTGCATGCGTTACCTTTTTCAGTTCATTATTTATACGGTGAATTCGACAGTAAATTTTGCGCGCTGGCGACGCAAGTCACCCGCCACTGTCACGCCATTCCTGCCGCCGGGCACAACGCACACCGGGAGAATCCCGCGGGTGTTGCCGCTGTCCTGGCGCGAATTCTGCGTCTTGAGATAAAGGACACACTATGATCTACCCAGAAGAAAGCATGCTCTACGCGCCGGTTGAATGGCGTGACTGTTCCGAAGGCTACACGGATATTCGTTACCACAAGTCTGCTGACGGCATCGCCAAAATCACCATTAATCGCCCGCAGGTGCGTAACGCATTCCGTCCGGTGACGGTGAAAGAGATGATCCAGGCGCTGTCCGATGCCCGTTACGACGACAACATCGGGGTGATCATTCTGACCGGGGAAGGGGAAAAAGCCTTCTGTGCGGGCGGCGATCAAAAAGTGCGCGGTGATTACGGCGGCTATCAGGATGACTCCGGTGTGCACCATCTCAACGTGCTCGACTTCCAGCGCCAGATCCGCACCTGTCCGAAACCGGTTGTCGCCATGGTTGCGGGTTACTCCATTGGCGGTGGTCACGTACTGCATATGATGTGCGATCTGACCATTGCCGCGGAAAACGCGATCTTTGGCCAGACTGGCCCGAAAGTGGGGTCTTTCGATGGTGGCTGGGGCGCTTCCTATATGGCGCGCATCGTCGGGCAGAAAAAAGCCCGCGAAATCTGGTTCCTGTGCCGTCAGTACGATGCGCAGCAGGCGCTGGATATGGGGCTCGTTAACACCGTTGTGCCGGTCGCTGAACTGGAAAAAGAGACCGTACGCTGGTGTCGTGAAATGCTGCAAAACAGCCCGATGGCGCTGCGCTGCCTGAAAGCGGCACTGAATGCGGACTGCGACGGCCAGGCCGGGTTGCAGGAGCTGGCGGGTAACGCCACCATGCTGTTCTATATGACCGAAGAAGGGCAGGAAGGTCGCAACGCGTTTAACCAGAAACGCCAGCCTGACTTCAGCAAATTCAAACGGAATCCATAATGCGCCAGGCGCAGGTTTACCGCTGGCAACTCCCCCTCGACGCGGGCGTGGTGTTGCGGGATCGGCGGCTAAAAACCCGCGACGGCCTGTTTGTCCATTTGCAGGACGCAGGATGTGAAGGCTGGGGGGAGATCTCCCCTCTGCCTGGCTTTAGTCAGGAAACGCTGGACGAGGCGCAGCAGGCCGTTGTCGCCTGGGCTCGCGCCTGGTCTGAGGGGCAGTTATTGCCGCTGCCGGAACAACCTTCGGCGGCCTTTGGCCTCAGTTGCGCGCTGGCGGAACTGCAAAACGCACTGCCGCATGCCGCGGATTACCGCGCGGCGATGCTGTGCGCAGGCGATCCGGACGAACTGTTTGCGACGCTCGCTGCGTTGCCCGGCGAGAAAGTGGCGAAAGTGAAGGTCGGGTTATATGAGGCCGTACGCGACGGTATGGTCGTTAACCTGTTGCTGGAGTCGATTGCAGATTTGCATCTGCGGCTGGATGCCAACCGCGCCTGGACGCCAGTGAAAGCGCAGCAGTTCGCGAAATATGTTAATCCGGACTACCGCTCGCGTATCGCATTCCTTGAAGAGCCGTGTAAAACCCGTGAGGAGTCACTGGCCTTTGCCCGCGAGACAGGGATCACCATTGCCTGGGATGAAAGCCTGCGCGATGAGGATTTTCGTTTTGAGGCGCAGGAAGGCGTTGGGGCGGTGGTGATCAAGCCGACGCTCACCGGCAGTTTGCAGAAAGTACAACAGCAGGTCGCCGCGGCGAAAGCGCTCGGGTTGACGGTGGTGATCAGCTCTTCGATCGAGTCGAGCCTTGGACTGACGCAACTGGCGCGTATTGCCGCCTGGCTCACGCCGGGAACCCTTCCGGGTCTGGATACGCTGCATTTGATGAAAGCGCAACTGCTGCGCCGCTGGCCGGACAGTGATTTGCCCTGCCTGCAGATGGATGTACTGGAACCGTTATTATGATGTTTATTGATTGGCCCTGGCGGCACTGGCGCAGCGTGCGCGGTGAGCAGGCGGCAATCCGGCTTGACCAGCAAACCCTGAGCTGGCGCGAGTTGTGCGCCCGTGTGGATGCGCTGGCCAGCGGTTTTGCCCGTCAGGGTGTGAAGGAGGGCGACGGCGTGATGCTGCGCGCCCGCAATCACCCGCACACCTTACTGGCCTGGCTGGCGTTATTGCAGTGCGGCGCGCGGGTGTTGCCGGTCAACCCTCAGCTTCCCGCTCCCTTGCTGACCGCGTTGCTACCGCAATTAACACTGCGGTTTATGCTGGACGTTGATGGGCAGGAAGCGGTGAGCGAGCTGACGGCGCTGGTTCAGCATACGGCGGAGGGAGAGTACGCCGTGGCGTGGCAGCCGCAGCGGCTGGCGTCGATGACGCTGACGTCCGGCTCGACGGGTTTACCGAAAGCGGCGGTGCACACCTGCGCTGCGCATCTGGCCAGCGCTGAAGGCGTACTTTCGCTGCTCCCCTTTGCACCAGAAGATGACTGGCTGCTCTCATTGCCGCTGTTTCACGTGTCCGGGCAGGGCATTTTGTGGCGCTGGCTGCTGGCCGGGGCGCGTATTACCGTGCGCGACAAGCTGCCGCTGGAGCAGGCGCTGGTCGGCTGCACGCATGCGTCGCTGGTCCCGACACAGCTGTGGCGTTTACTGAATGACAACGCGCCAGTGGCGCTGAAAGCCGTTTTGCTCGGTGGTGCAGCCATTCCGGTTGCGCTGACGCAGCAGGCGCGCGAGCGGGGGATCCGTAGCTGGTGCGGTTATGGCCTGACTGAATTTGCCTCTACCGTCTGCGCCAAAGAGGCCGACGGCGCACCGGATGTAGGCGTAGCCTTGCCGGGGCGGCAAGTGAAAATTGTCGATGACGAAGTGTGGCTGCGGTCGGAGAGTATGGCGGCAGGCTACTGGCGCAACGGGGAGCTGTTGCCGCTCGCCAGGCACGATGGCTGGTTTGCAACCCGCGATCGCGGCATGCTGAAAGAAGGTCGCCTGACCATTCTCGGTCGGCTCGATAATCTCTTTTTCAGCGGTGGTGAAGGCATTCAACCTGAAGAGGTGGAGCGGGTGATCGCCACCCACTCTGGGGTGCGACAGGTGCTGGTGGTGCCGGTGGATGATGCCGAGTTCGGTCAGCGCCCGGTTGCGGTCGTGGAGTGTGACGATGGCACCGATATCAGCCAGTTTGCTGGCTGGGTGGCGGATAAGCTGGCCCGCTTCCAGCAACCCGTTCACTGGCTGGTTTTGCCGGAAGCGCTTAAAAATGGCGGGATTAAGATCTCCCGACGGGCATTACAGCAGTGGGTCAATGCCTGGCTGAAGGGCTAACGAGGCGGGCGGATAGCAGAGCAGGCTCGCTGTTTGCGGCCTGCTATTTAGCGGGGGTTAAAGTAACCCTTTCATCTTCAGCGTCATGCGGGTTGCCTCATTCAGGTCATACTGATGCAGGTCCGCAGGCGCAACCCAGGCGTACGCCTGAAACTCTTCATTAATATCAATGTCACGGTTAGCGCTCACGCAATCAAAGATCAGGTAAATCATATAGATTTGTTCTGTGCTGCCATCGGCATAGGTTTTTACCCGCACATCGTCACGAAACGTCCACGGCGTTATCTGGCTCAGTTGCAGTTTATCGCCCAGTTCTTCGCGGATCTCGCGGCGTAGCGCCTCTTCTATACGTTCGCCCGGCTCAACACCGCCGCCGGATAAGGCCCATTGACCAGGAAAAACGCCGCGGTCATTGGCCATTTTGCATAACAGGTAAGCACCGTTGTTCTGAATCAGGGGGCAGACAATTGTCCGTTGTCGCATTGCTGTTCCTTGAGAGTCATTGATTGCGTGTTGATTGTTATAGCATCCGATGGCGAAGAAAAATTGACGCTGGCTATAGTTCAGGCTTTTTTTATTCATTCTTCTGGCATAAAAATAGGCGTACAATCAGGAGCTTTTGGGCATTGGCCCGTTATGTGCGGAAAAAATCAGAAATGAAAAACGTTGCTTTATTGGGTTTAGCCAGCCTGTTGCTGGTATCTGCCGGTGCGCAGGCTGTTAGCCTGAGCGGTCAGATTGGTAAGGATTACACCAACCTGGGCTTTGGTTTTGGTACTGAAACAAGTGGTATTGCCGTCAGCGGTAACTGGGCGCACAGCGAGGACGATGGCGATATCGCCGGTCTGGGACTGGGTTACAACATTCCGCTGGGTCCGTTCCTCGGCACTGTGGGCGGCAAAGGCGTTTACCTGAACCCGAACGCAGGTAGCGAAGGTTACGCTATCGCGGTGGGCGGTGGTCTGCAGTGGCAAATCGCCAGCAGCTTCAGCATCTTTGGCGAGTATTACTACTCACCAGATTCGCTCTCCAGCGGTGTTAAAGAGTACCAGGAAGCCAACGCAGGCGCGCGCTACACCATTATGCGTCCGCTGACCGTGGAAGCGGGTTATCGTTACATCGACATGACCGGCAAAGAAGGGCGTCGTGATAACGCCGTTGCCGATGGTCCTTATGTGGGTGTGAGCGCGAGCTTCTAATCTCCCGGCGCGGCGTTCGTCCGCGCCCGTTTCTTTCCTCTTTCGCTCTACGCATGCGCTATAGTGTTTCAACCTCTATTACAGGAGTTAATGATGTTAAACGTAGAGATGCTGTCTACCGGCGATGAAGTGCTACACGGGCAGATTGTGGACACCAATGCCGCGTGGCTGGCGGATTTTTTCTTTAATCAGGGATTGCCGTTAACGCGCCGTAACACGGTAGGCGATAACCTCGAAGATTTGGTCGCCATTCTGCGCGAACGTAGTGAGCATGCGGATGTGCTGATCGTCAATGGCGGGCTGGGGCCAACCAGTGATGATCTGAGCGCGCTGGCGGCCGCGACCGCAAAGGGCGAATCATTAGTGCTGCATGACGCGTGGCTGACGCACATGGAGCGCTTTTTTAACGAGCGCGGCCGCGTTATGGCGCCGAGCAACCGTAAACAGGCAGAAATTCCGGCCAGCGCGGAGCTGGTGGATAACCCTGTGGGTACTGCCTGCGGCTTTGCCATCCAACTGAACCGTTGCCTGATGTTCTTTACCCCGGGCGTGCCCTCTGAATTTAAAGTTATGGTTGAACGCGAAATCCTGCCGCGCCTGCGCGCACGGTTTACACTGCCGGAGCCGCCGGTATGCCTGCGTTTAACCACCTTCGGTCGTTCGGAAAGCGATCTGGCACAAAGCCTGGCGCACCTCGAACTGCCACCGGGCGTTGTAATGGGGTATCGCTCATCCATGCCGATCATCGAGCTGAAACTGACCGGCCCGGCGGAGCACCGTGCGGCAATGGAAGCGGTGTGGCCGGACGTTAAACGCGTGGCGGGCGAGAGCCTTATTTTTGAAGGGACAGTCGGTTTACCAGCCGTGCTGGCTGCGCGCCTGCGCGAACGCCAGTTGAGCCTGACCCTGAGTGAACAGTTCACCGGCGGGCTGGTGGCGTTGCAGCTTTCCCGTGCGGGTGCGCCGCTGCTGGTCAGCGAAGTGCTGCCCTCGCAGGCGGAAGAGCTGGCGCAAAGCGCACGCTGGACCACGGAGTTGCGTAACCGCCACCTTGCCGGACTGGCGTTGACGGTGACCGGGCTTGAAGACGATCACCTGAATTTTGCGCTGGCGACGCCGGACGGCACGCGCGCGCTGCGCGTGAAGTTCAACACCAACCGCCACGGGCTGGAGGTTCGCCAGGAAGTGTGCGCCATGATGGCGCTGAACATCCTGCGCCGCTGGCTTGAGGGCAAAGACATCGCCAGCGATCACGGCTGGATCAATGTCGTCGAGTCGCTTTCCGTCGAATAACACGATGCCGGGCACAGGCCCGGCTTCATCTTGTCCAGCCTGTTGTACTCCCCTCGAAATATTCTGTGCTGTTGATCTCACTTTATCCCCCTGAAAAGTCCAGCCCGCTGGAACACGTCCGTGTTTTGACGGCGTTCACAAATTATCCCTCTGACAATCGCAACACTGATTCCAGTATTCAGGATTGGAGTCCAGCATGTTGGAATCAAGCAAAGTCCCGGCGCTAACCCGCGCTATCGATATTCTCAATATGATTGCGGCCGTCGGCCCTTGCAGCGCCGCAACCCTTATCGACCAGTTAGCGATCCCCAAGAGCACCGCCTATTTGCTGCTGGCTGAGTTACGTCAGCAGGGTTTTATCCGCATCGACAATGAGGGCAACTACTGCCTGTGGCTGAAACTGGTGGCGCTGGCGAATGCGGCGCTTAGCCGCATCGATCTGCGTGATATCGCGCGTCCTGTGCTGACGCGCCTGATGGCGGAAACCGGGCTGCTGTGCCATCTCGGCGTGATCGAAGGGGAAAGCGCCTGGTACATACTGAAGGTTGAATCGTCCTCTACCATCAGCGTGCGTTCGCACGAGGGCAAAAGTTTGTCGCTGTACCGTTCCGGGATCGGTAAATGCTTACTGGCCTGGCAACCAGAGAAAATACGCAACACCGTGATTGCCGGGCTGACCTTCGAACAATCCACACCCACCACCATCATGCATGCGCAGCAACTACATGAGGAACTGGCCCGAATTCGCGCCAGAGGCTGGAGTTTTGACAATGGTGAAGATTACGCCGATGTCCGCTGTGTCGCCGCCCCGGTGTTTAACGCTGCAAATGAGCTGACGGCAGCCATCTCGGTGGTGGGAACACGCCTGCAAATCAATGAAGACAATCGCGATTACCTGGCCGGTAAGGCGATTGCCTGCGCCAAAGACATTTCCCGCTTACTGGGATGGAAAAGCCCCTTTGAGCAACAAGCTTCATAACTGCAATCACACAAAATAAGGAGAACATCATGACCCTACCAAAAATCAAACAGGTTCGCGCCTGGTTTACCGGCGGCGCAACGGCGGAAAAAGGCGCTGGCGGCGGTGACTACCACGATCAGGGGGCGAATCACTGGATTGACGATCATATCGCCACCCCGATGAGCAAATACGCGCAGTATGCGCAGTCACGCCAGTCGTTTGGTATCAATGTACTGGGCACGTTGATTGTGGAAGTGGAGGCGGAAAACGGCCAGACCGGGTTCGCGGTGTCCACTGCCGGGGAGATGGGCTGTTTTATTGTCGAAAAACACCTTAGCCGTTTTATTGAAGGCAAATGCGTCAGCGATATCAAACTGATCCACGACCAGATGCTGGGCGCTACGATGTATTACGCCGGTTCCGGCGGTCTGGTCATGAATACCCTCTCTTGTGTCGATCTGGCGCTGTGGGATCTGTTCGGCAAAGTGGTCGGGCTGCCGGTGTTCAAACTGCTGGGCGGCGCGGTGCGCGATGAGATTCAGTTCTACGCCACCGGCGCACGACCGGATCTGGCGAAAGAGATGGGCTTTATTGGTGGGAAAATGCCCACTCACTGGGGGCCGCATGATGGTGATGCTGGCATCCGTAAAGATGCCGCCATGGTGGCGGAGTACCGTGAAAAATGCGGCGACGATTTCTGGCTGATGCTGGATTGCTGGATGAGCCAGGACGTGAACTACGCCACCAAACTGGCGCACGCCTGCGCGCCGTACAATCTGAAATGGATTGAAGAGTGCCTGCCGCCGCAGCAGTTTGAAGGATACCGGGAGCTCAAACGCCAGGCTCCCGCCGGGATGATGGTGACCAGCGGCGAGCACCACGGTACGCTGCAATCTTTCCGCACGCTGTCAGAAACCGGTATCGACATTATGCAGCCGGATGTGGGCTGGTGCGGAGGACTCACCACGCTGGTGGAAATAGCCGCTATCGCCAAAGCGCGTGGGCAACTGGTCGTGCCGCACGGTTCGTCAGTCTATTCACACCATGCGGTGATCACCTTTACCAATACGCCATTCAGCGAATTCCTGATGACCAGCCCGGACTGCGCCACGCTGCGTCCGCAGTTTGATCCGATTCTGCTTGATGAACCCGTACCCACAGGCGGACGAATTCATAAGTCCGTGCTGGATAAACCGGGTTTTGGCGTGGAGCTGAACCGCGATTGTCACCTTACACGTCCTTATAGCCATTAACACACTGCGCCGTGTCGCCTTGCGGCGCGCCATCCGTTGAGGATATTGCTATGAGTAACACCTTGCTTGAGAGCGTGGTGAAGAAAAACCGCGCCCGTTTGATCCCCTTTATGCTGGCGCTGTATGTGCTGGCCTTTCTTGATCGTTCAAACATTGGTTTTGCCAAACAGGCTTACCAACTGGATACCGGCTTAAGCAATGAGGCTTATGCCCTCGGCGCCGGGATATTTTTTGTGGTGTATGCCGTTCTGGGCGTACCGGCAAACTTGCTGATGCGCAAATTTGGCGCCCGTAGCTGGATTGGCTGCACCACGCTGTTGTGGGGATTTTTGTCTGCCGCAATGGCATGGGCCGACACGGAAATGAAATTCCTTGTGATCCGTACGTTGCTGGGGGCGGCAGAAGCCGGATTCTTTCCGGGCATGATTTACCTCACGTCGCAGTGGTTCCCACAGCGTAACCGCGCCAGCATTATGGGGCTGTTTTATATGGGTGCGCCGCTGGCGCTTTCGCTTGGCTCACCGCTTTCCGGCGCGTTGCTGGAGATGCACGGTTTTCTGGGCCATGCGGGCTGGTTCTGGATGTTTGTCATTGAAGGGTTGCTGGCGGTAGGCGCGGGCGTGTTCACCTTTTTCTGGCTGGATGATACCCCTGCGCAGGCGCGTTTCTTAAACAGCGAAGAGAAACAGATGTTACTGACGCAACTGGCCAGCGAAGAGGAGAAAAAAGCGACCTCCCGTCTTGGTGATGCCGCCCGCAATGGGCGTGTCTGGCAGCTTGCGCTGATCTACCTGACGATCCAGGTGGCTGTTTACGGCCTGATCTTTTTCCTGCCAACCCAGGTGGCTGCGCTGCTGGGGACGAAAGTCGGGTTTGTCGCCTCAGTGGTGACGGCCATTCCCTGGGTGGTGGCGCTGGTCGGCACCTGGCTGATCCCCCGTTATTCCGATCGTACCGGAGAACGCCGCAATATTGCCGCCCTGACGTTACTGGCGGCAGGCATTGGCATTGGCGTATCCGGCCTTGTTTCTCCGGTCCCGGCTATTATGGCGTTATGCGTGGCGGCGGTCGGGTTTATCGCCGTACAGCCGGTGTTCTGGACGATGCCGACGCAGTTGTTGTCCGGCACGGCGCTGGCGGCGGGTATTGGTTTTGTCAATCTGTTCGGGGCGGTGGGCGGCTTTCTCGCGCCGCTGATCCGCGTTAAAGCGGAAACGGTGTTCGCCAGTCCTGCTGCCGGGCTGCTGACGCTGGCCTGCGTCGCCATTATCGGCGCGCTGATGATCTTCTCGCTGCGGGTGAATCGCAGCGTATCACCCGCTCACCGCGCACAACATCAGTAATGCGCTAAGGATGACCATGAACACTATTTTATCGAACCCGTTTAAAGAGGGGTTACGCCGCGGCGAGACACAAATTGGCCTGTGGCTCAGCTCAACAACCTCCTATATGGCGGAGATCGCTGCGACATCGGGGTATGACTGGTTACTGATCGACGGCGAACATGCGCCGAACACGATTCAGGATCTCTACCATCAATTACAGGCGATAGCGCCGTATGCCAGCGAGCCGGTGATCCGTCCTGTGGAAGGCAGCCGTAGCCTGATCAAACAAGTACTGGATATTGGCGCAAGAACCTTGCTGATTCCGATGGTGGACAGCGCTGAGCAGGCGCGGGAGATTGTTTCCGCGACCCGCTATCCGCCGGAAGGTGTACGAGGCGTGGGCGCGAGCGTTGCGCGCGCTGCGCGTTGGGGAAGGGTGGAGAACTATATGGCGCAGGCGAATGAGGGGTTATGCCTGTTGATTCAGGTAGAGAGTAAAGCTGCGCTCGACAATCTCGATCAGATCCTCGATGTCGATGGCATTGATGGGGTGTTTATTGGCCCGGCGGATCTCTCCGCGTCTTTGGGCTACCCGGACAATGCCGGGCATCCGGAAGTCCAGCGGATCATTGAGCAGAGCATCCGGCGTATTCGCGCGGCGGGTAAGGCCGCTGGGTTTCTTGCGGTCGATCCGCAAATGGCGCAGAAGTGCCTGACATGGGGAGCGAATTTTGTAGCCGTTGGGGTAGATACCCTGCTTTATAGCGCGGCGCTCGATAATCGGCTATCCATGTTTAAACCGGGTACGCAACCCGCCGTTGCAAAAGAGAGCTATTAGAAACAGGCCGCCAGCGTAGTACTGGCGGCGCGCATCGTCAGATTAAGGCCTGCGCCAGCAGGGTAATGGGGTGTTCACAGCGTTTGCTGGTGGACATCTCAATCTGCCATTTGCAGGTTTCACAATCCGTCACCACCAGGTCTGCGCCGCTGGCTTCGATTTGTGCAAACAGCGGCGCGCCAATGGCCTGCGACGTAGGGTAGTTTTCGCTTTTAAAACCGTACGTTCCGGCAATACCGCAGCAGCGGGAATCCAGCACTGTCAGCTCCAGCCCCGGAATGCGGCGCAACAGCTCCAATGTGTAGTGCGTCCAGCCCATTTTTTCCATATGGCACGGCGTGTGATAGACCACTTTCAGCGGCGTGGTTTTCAGGCTCAGGGAGCGACCTTCATCCAGCATGCGCCAGATCCAGCGGGTCGCTAAATCGATATGCGCCCGCAGATGGCTGTTGTCGACATCCAGCAGATGCGGATACTCGTCACGCAGAGTGAACGCACAGGTGGAAGAGGTGGCAATCACCGGCAAACCTTGCGTGCCGATTGCCTGCTCCAGCGACGTCACGTTAAATTGCGCCTGTTTTTTGGCCTTGTCGAAAAAGCCGTTCGCGATCAGCGGGACGCCGCAGCATTTTTCCCGCTCCAGCAGTTGTACGCCGATGCCCATATTGTTCAGCACCCGCAGCAAATCTTTGCCCAGTTGCGGGTGGTTGTAGTTGACGTAGCAACCGTGGAAAAACGCCACCTGTTCCGGAAAGGCGCGCTGCTTGTCGGCAACGCTGCGATACCAGCGGCGGAAAGTGCCGTGTGAGTACTTCGGCAGCGTCCGGTGGTGATCAATTTTCAGCGCCTTATCCAGCAACTGGCGCACCGGTTTGAGCGATGTTGCCGTGTTGACCAACGGCGCCATGGGCGTGGAAAGTGTACCCATCAGGTCGGTGTGGCTCAGGATCGCGTTACGGATTGAGAGCTGTTTCGGCGCATGCTGTGCACGGGCGCGCTGAATAATATCGCCAATTTTTACGCCGGACGGGCAGGCTGTCTCACAGCGTTTGCAGTTGGTGCAATACTTCAGCGCCTCGTCATACAGCGCGGCATCTTTCAGGCGCAACCGTTCGCCATCCGGGCCTGCCTGTTTCGGCCCAGGATAGGCGGGATTCACCCGGCTGACCGGGCAGACGGTGGTGCAGACTGTGCACTTGATACAGCTTTCAAACTGGGTGGTGCTCATTGTTCGCCTCCCTGTGCGGCTATCTGCTGTGCGGCATGCAGTGCAGTGACGGCGCAAACGCCGCCGCCGCACCCCTGGGCGATGGCGTCAAATCCGCCTAACACCGAACCGACAACATACAGATTGTGGATGGCTTTCCCCTGACGCAGGGCGTGGAGCTGTGCGTCGGTTTGTACGCCAAATTGCTGCCATGGCTGAGTCTCGAAAATATCGTCCCGATACCAGTCACTGTGTTTGTCGCATTGCAGAACATCCAGGTCAAACACCGCTTCCCGCACGCGGTCACGATCGGCGATCAGGCCATTACTGAAAAAGCTGCCGCTGGCGAGCACCACATGGCGGGCGCGTAACGGGATATCTTCATGTTTGCGGGTCCACAACTGTGTAACGCGGTCATCGTGGATATCGGCGTGGAGCACTTCATCGCCGGGCATCCAGCTTCCACCGCTGTGGATAAACCGTTGTTGCAGCAAAAATTGCATGCGCATGCCCGGTACTGACGGCGGCAGCGTCGGCAGTAAGCGCAGCGGGCACGCCAGTTGTTGGTTAAGCTGCGTAAATACGCTGCTGTCCGTCAGGCCAATACAGGCGGGCAGGTATAATATGTCGTACTGTTGACTCAGCGGGCGCAGTGCCTCATACAGGGCGGCATAGTGTTCCGGCGCATCCAGGTGGCGGGCAATGTTCACCGCACGAAATTCACTGGGGTTATCGCGCAGTTTGTCGAGCACCGGCAACTCTATCTCTTCGGCATGGGCGTCGATGCCGCGTTTACGCAAGGAGGCGGCGGCAAGCTGCGGTTGAAAGTCGGGAAAACCGCTGATGCCGATCACCCCGGTGCGCTGGCTGACGTCGGGTTTTAGCGGCACTTCCTCCGGACTCAGCCAGGCCCGGCGAAACGTACCTAATGGGGTAACCCGCAGGTGCGGCGTATCGACGTCACCCTGCAATGCCAGCCCGCAGTCGGCCAGCAGCGTCTGGGTTTGCTGCGCATAGTGGCGCACGCGTTCTGCACCCAGCAGGGCGTAAGGATGGGCGGGATGGTGTTGCGCCAGCAGGGCGATGGCGCTGTTCAGGTCGCGAACAGGCTGACCGTCCGGCAAGTGGGAGAGAAGATCCAGCGAGCCGGAGGAGAAACCCAGCGCGCTCTGGCCGCGGCTGACAATGGCGCAGCGCTGCCCGTTTTCACTCAGGCGAATACCGCATAACAGACCGGCAAGCCCGCCGCCGATAATAACCGTATCAAATCTCATCATCCGTCTCCTTTTCCAGCCCGCACAATCCCTGATAAACCCAACGTGTAAATTCGCTTTCCCGCAGTGCATCGCCCCAGGCCACCGGTTTCACACCTTTCCAGCGCTCATTGAGAAAATCTGCCAGTTGCGCCAGGGACTCGCTCTCGGTGGTGACATGCAGACGGTTCAGCAACCCGGCGGCGCGACAGGCGCACAGCTCGCCCTGGCAGGTGCCCATTCCCACACGGGTACGGCGGCGCAAATCGAGCAGCGAATGGACATTCAGATTTTCTACCGCGTACTGCACCTCTCCAGCAGTCACGGCTTCGCATTCGCAGACCAGGCTGCGGTTATGCCTGTCGCTGCCCAGCCAGGCGGGTGTGCGGTCGCCATGGCGATACACCGCCGAACCGCGTAACGGTGTGGGCAGTGAGATAATTTTTCGCAGCGCCTGCTCGGTGGGCTCTTTTGAGCCAGGCAACGGTGCGCTGGCGGTGGTGCAGACGGCGCTGTGATTGAGCTTGCGGCATACCGCATCGGTCGCCCATTCCGCCATCAGGCGGTAGGTCATCAGTTTGCCGCCGGTAATGGTGATAAACCCTTCCAGCCCGTCACGCTGTGCGTGATCGAGCAGCACAATGCCCCGGCTGACGTTACGCCCGCTGGGGTCATCATCACTGGCCACCAGCGGACGCACACCGGCATAGGCGCGTAAAATGCGGGTTTGCGCCATCACCGGCGCGAGTTTTTCCCCTTCGCGCAGCAGAATATCCACCTCTTGCGGCGTGACGCGGGTATTGTCTATATCGTTGTAGTCAATATGCGTTGAGGTAGTGCCTATCAGCGAGATGGTGTCGCCCGGCACCAGAATATCGGCATCGGCGGGTTTCCGGCAGCGATTGATAACGTGCTGATTAATGCGGTGGTCGAGGATTAACAGCGCGCCTTTGGCCGGAAACATGCGAATGCGCAGATCGGCATATTCCGCAATGCGTTGCCCCCAGATCCCGGCGGCGTTGACCACAACTGGCGCATGCAACTCCTGGGTTTCGCCGCTGGCGGCATGGCGGATGCGTACGCCGCTGACGGTTTCACCGTTGCGGATAAGCCCGCATACTTCATGCCCGGTCAGGATCTTCGCGCCGTGTTCGCGCGCATCCAGCATATTGCTCGCGGTCAGGCGGAACGGATCGACCGTACCGTCAGGCACGCGCACCGCACCGGTCAGCGTGGGATTGACGCTGGGCTCCATACGCCGGGCTTCCTGCGGAGAGATAGCCTGCGCCGGAATACCGGCCTGCAGGCAGGCGTCGATAAACTGACGCTGATACACCAAATCATCTTCCGGCAGGGTAATAAACAGGCCATCGGTGGGTTCAATGCAGTGGCGGGCAATGCGTTTCAGGATCTGGTTTTCGGCGATACACTCCCGCGCCGATTCATTGTCGGTCACCGCATAGCGTGCGCCGCTGTGCAGCAAACCATGGTTACGCCCGGTCGCGCCGGTGGCGATATCGTGGCGTTCAAGCAGCACCGCGCGCAGGCCGCGCAGGGCGCAATCGCGGGCGATGCCGGCGCCCGTCGCGCCGCCGCCAATAATGATCACATCGTAGTCACTGGAGTTGCGCATGTTCGCGTCCTTCTGTTCGACGTTCTTTAACGACCATTTAGCCACACTCTTGCTGTGGTTTGTTTGATATCGCGCATATTCGAGCAAAAAACGAAAGTTCGGTGTGCTTTTATGCGTGAATGGAGACTTTTTGTCATATTTCTGTAACATTCTGTGCGACAACTCACCCTCTCTGATTAAAACTTTCAATACAATTCGCCGCGACTAACTGAGGTTATGTTCGTTTTCACTCATTGATGACAGGCATCATGAGTTCACCGCGCCACGGAGGCCGTTATGTTGAGCATTTTTAAACCTGCCACCCATCAGTCGCGTCTGCCCGCAGAGCAGATCGACCCAACCTACCGTCGTTTACGCTGGCAGATATTTCTGGGGATTTTCTTTGGTTACGCCGCCTATTACCTGGTGCGTAAAAACTTTGCATTGGCGATGCCGTATCTGGT
The DNA here is from genome assembly GCF_050587465.1 of Kosakonia sp. N21. Classification (NCBI taxonomy): domain Bacteria; kingdom Pseudomonadati; phylum Pseudomonadota; class Gammaproteobacteria; order Enterobacterales; family Enterobacteriaceae; genus Kosakonia; species Kosakonia sp. N21. Next base: position 400,914 of record NZ_JBOBHR010000001.1, read on the forward strand.
TGAGCAGGGGTTTTCGCGGGGTGATTTAGGCTTTGCGTTGTCGGGCATTTCAATCGCCTATGGTTTTTCAAAATTCATTATGGGTTCGGTGTCTGACCGCTCGAACCCGCGCGTGTTTCTGCCTGCCGGGTTGATTCTGGCGGCAGCGGTGATGCTGTTTATGGGCTTTGTGCCGTGGGCAACCTCCAGCATCGCCATTATGTTTGTGCTGCTGTTCCTGTGCGGTTGGTTCCAGGGCATGGGGTGGCCACCGTGCGGGCGCACCATGGTGCACTGGTGGTCGCAGAAAGAGCGTGGCGGTATCGTGTCGGTATGGAACTGCGCGCATAACGTTGGCGGTGGTATTCCGCCATTGCTGTTCCTGCTCGGTATGGCGTGGTTTAACGACTGGCATGCGGCGCTCTATATGCCTGCGTTTGGCGCGATCCTGGTGGCAATTTTTGCGTTCGCACTGATGCGTGATACTCCGCAATCCTGCGGTTTGCCGCCGATTGAAGAGTACAAAAACGATTACCCGGATGATTACAGCGATAAGCATGAAGAAGAGCTGTCGGCAAAACAGATCTTTATGCAGTACATCCTGCCCAATAAGCTGCTGTGGTACATCGCGGTGGCGAACGTCTTCGTTTATCTGCTGCGTTACGGCATCCTCGACTGGTCGCCGACCTATCTGAAAGAGGTGAAGCACTTCGCGCTGGATAAATCCTCGTGGGCGTACTTCTTTTATGAATATGCGGGGATTCCCGGTACGCTGATTTGCGGCTGGATGTCGGACAAAGTCTTCCGCGGCAATCGCGGCGCGACCGGGGTGTTCTTTATGACGCTGGTGACCATCGCGACGATTGTTTACTGGCTAAACCCGGCGGGTAATCCGACCGTGGATATGGCCTGCATGATCGTGATTGGTTTCCTGATTTACGGCCCGGTGATGTTGATTGGTCTGCATGCGCTGGAGCTGGCACCGAAAAAAGCCGCAGGCACGGCGGCGGGCTTTACCGGTCTGTTTGGTTATCTTGGCGGGTCGGTGGCCGCCAGCGCAATTGTCGGTTATACCGTGGATTTCTTCGGCTGGGATGGCGGCTTTATGGTGATGATTGGCGGTAGCATTCTGGCGGTATTGTTGCTGATTATCGTGATGATTGGCGAGAAGCGCCACCATGCAGATGTGCTTGCGCGTCGCCAATAATGAATAAAGGAGCCATGATGAAAAGCACCTTCACCCGTATGACCACCGGTTTGCTGTTGGCGGGACTTGCCTCCTGCCAGGCGCTGGCGGCAGATCAAATCGTTATTGCCCATCGCGGCGCCAGCGGTTATTTACCGGAGCATACCCTGCCGGCGAAAGCGATGGCCTATGCGCAAGGCGCGGATTATCTCGAGCAGGATCTGGTGATGACCAAAGACGACCAGCTGGTCGTGCTGCACGATCATTACCTCGATCGCGTTACGGATGTGGCGGAGCGCTTTCCGGACCGCGCCCGTAAAGATGGCCGTTTTTACGCTATCGACTTTACGCTGGATGAGATCCGTTCGCTGAAATTTACCGAAGGTTTTGAGCTGGAGAAGGGAAAAAAAGTGCAGGTTTTCCCGGGGCGCTTCCCGATGGGCAAATCCGATTTCCGTATTCATACCTTTGAAGAGGAGATCGAGTTTGTGCAGGGGCTGAATCACTCCACTGGTAAAAACATTGGTATCTATCCGGAAATCAAAGCGCCGTGGTTCCACCATCAGGAAGGGAAAGACATTGCCGCGAAGACGCTGGACGTGCTGAAAAAGTACGGCTACACCAGCAAGCAGGACAAGGTGTATCTGCAATGCTTTGACGCCAATGAACTGAAGCGGATTAAGCATGAACTGGAGCCGCAGAGGGGGATGGATCTCAATCTGGTGCAACTGATTGCCTATACCGACTGGAACGAAACGCAGGAGAAGCAGGCGGACGGCAAATGGGTGAACTACAGCTACGACTGGATGTTTACACCCGGTGCGATGAAACAGATTGCGCAGTACGCCGACGGGATTGGCCCGGATTACCATATGCTGGTGGCGAAAGGCTCAACGCCAGGGCACGTTACGCTGACGGCGATGGTGAAAGAGGCGCATGCCAGCCATTTGCAGGTGCATCCGTTTACCGTGCGTGCGGATAAACTGCCGGGTTATGCCAGCAATGTGGACCAGTTGTATGAGGTGTTGTATCGCCAGGCGGGCGTCGACGGTGTATTTACCGATTTCCCGGACAAAGCCGTGCAGTTTCTTCACCGGCAACCGTAAATAAAAAAGGCCTGAAAAGGCCTTTTTTTATGACGCTGACCCGGCTTACATCTCGATTTCAATGTCGCCTTTTGCCCGGCAGCAGCAGGGCAAAATTTCCCCGTCGTTGATAAAAGCCAGCGGTTCGGCAATCCAGTCCACCTGGCCTGCCACCAACCGACAGCGGCAGGAGCCGCAGTAGCCTTCACGGCACTGGTACTCCACTTCAACCTGTTGTGATTCCAGCGCCACCAGCAAAGAGGGGTGTTCATCCCGGCACAGGACCTGGGTGCCGGAAAGGCGCAGCGTGATGCGGCTCATCATCAGAGCTGGAAGTTGCTCAAATCGTCAGTATCCACTTCCGCGTCGATCTGACCAACGAGGTAGGAGCTGACTTCCACTTCCTGCGGCGCCACCTGCACGTTATCGGACACCAGCCAGGTGTTGATCCACGGAATCGGGTTGGAGCGGGTCTGGAACGGTAAATCAAGGCCCACCGCCTGCATACGGATGTTGGTGATGTACTCGATGTACTGGCAGAGAATGTCTTTGTTCAGGCCGATCATCGAGCCGCCCTGGAACAGATATTCCGCCCACTCTTTTTCCTGCAATGCCGCCTGCACGAACAGGTCATAGCACGCTTGTTTGCACTCTTGCGCAATCTCCGCCATCTCCGGATCGTCCACGCCAGAACGCAACAGGTTCAGCATATGCTGGGTGCCGGTCAGGTGCAGCGCTTCATCACGGGCGATCAGACGGATGATTTTTGCATTGCCTTCCATCAATTCGCGCTCGGCAAAGGCAAAGGAGCAGGCAAAGCTGACGTAGAAGCGAATCGCCTCCAGCGCATTGACGCTCATCAGGCACAGGTAGAGTTTCTTTTTCAACTCGCGCAGGTTCACGGTGACGGTTTTGCCGTTTACCGTGTGCGTGCCTTCACCCAGCAGATGCCAGTAACTGGTCATCTCGATCAGGTCATCATAGAAGTGCGAAATACCTTCTGCGCGCTTGAGGATCTGCTCGTTGGTGACGATGTCGTCAAACACCACCGCCGGATCGTTAACGATATTGCGGATAATGTGGGTGTAAGAGCGGGAGTGTATCGTCTCTGAGAACGCCCAGGTTTCGACCCAGGTTTCCAGTTCCGGAATGGAAATCAGCGGCAGCAGTGCGACGTTCGGGCTGCGGCCTTGAATGGAGTCCAGCAGCGTCTGGTACTTCAGGTTGCTGAGGAAGATATGTTTTTCATGTTCCGGCAGTGCCTGGAAGTCGATGCGATCGCGGGAAACGTCCACTTCTTCCGGACGCCAGAAGAAGGAAAGTTGCTTTTCAATCAGCTTTTCGAAGATGTCATATTTTTGCTGATCGTAGCGCGCCACGTTAACCGGCTGGCCGAAGAACATCGGCTCCTGCAGCTGATCGTTTTTCGTCTGTGAAAAAGTGGTGTATGCCATTGAATGTGGGTCCTGTCTTGCGAAAGAAAAGGGCGGGTTTCCCCGCCCCTTTGTTAGATCTTACATGCGCCGCTTTCGCAGCCGTCGTCCTGGATGGAAGGCACCAGATCATCCTGGGCATCTTCTGCGCCATCGCGGGTGTTCTGATAATACAGCGTCTTCACACCAAATTTGTAGGCGGTGAGCAGGTCTTTCAGCAATTGTTGCATCGGCACTTTACCCGACGGGAAACGTGACGGATCGTAGTTGGTGTTTGCTGAAATCGACTGGTCGATAAATTTCTGCATGATGCCAACCAGTTGCAGGTAGCCGTCATTGTTCGGCATTTCCCACAGCAGTTCATAGGCGGTGCTCAGTTTTTCGTAGTCCGGCACGACCTGGCGCAGGATCCCGTCTTTCGACGCTTTGATGCTCACATGACCGCGCGGCGGCTCAATGCCGTTGGTGGCGTTGGAGATCTGCGACGACGTCTCTGACGGCATCAGCGCGGAGAGCGTGGAGTTACGCAGACCGTGCGTTTTGATAGATTCGCGAAGCGCTTCCCAGTCGTAATGCAGCGGCTCGTTGGTAATGCCGTCGAGATCTTTCTTATAGGTATCGATCGGCAGAATACCCTGCGAGTAGGTGGTTTCGTTAAACCACGGGCACGCGCCTTGCTCTTTCGCCAGCTCGTTCGAGGCTTTCAGCAACCAGTACTGAATGGCTTCAAACGTCTGGTGCGTCAGGTTATTGGCGCTGCCGTCGGAGTAACGTTTACCGTTTTTCGCCAGCCAGTAAGCAAAGTTAATGACACCAATACCCAGCGTACGACGGCCCATCGCACCGCGTTTTGCGGCGGGGATCGGGTAATCCTGATAGTCGAGCAGGGCATCCAGCGCACGTACCGCCAGCGTTGCCAGCTCTTCCAGCTCATCGAGGTTTTTAATCGCCCCGAGGTTAAACGCGGAAAGCGTACAGAGCGCGATTTCGCCGCTCTCGTCGTTGACGTCGTCCAGCGGTTTGGTCGGCAGCGCGATTTCCAGGCACAGGTTGGACTGACGGACCGGTGCAACCACCGGATCGAACGGGCTGTGCGTATTGCAGTGGTCCACGTTCTGAATGTAGATACGGCCGGTAGAGGCGCGTTCCTGCATCATCAGCGAGAAGAGTTCGACGGCTTTCACACGCTGTTTGCGGATGCTGTCGTCTTTTTCGTATTTCGTGTACAGGCGTTCAAATTCGTCCTGATCGGCGAAGAACGCATCGTACAGCCCCGGAACGTCGGACGGGCTGAACAGGGTGATCTCTTCCCCTTTCAGCAGGCGGGTGTACATCAGTTTGTTGATCTGCACGCCGTAGTCCATATGACGCACGCGGTTGCCTTCGACGCCGCGGTTATTTTTCAGTACCAGCAGGCTTTCCACTTCCAGGTGCCACATTGGGTAGAACAGTGTGGCCGCACCGCCACGCACGCCGCCCTGAGAGCAGGATTTCACCGCCGTCTGGAAGTGTTTGTAGAACGGAATACAGCCAGTGTGGAAGGCTTCGCCGCCACGGATCGGGCTACCCAGCGCACGGATGCGACCGGCGTTGATGCCGATGCCGGCACGCTGGGAAACGTATTTCACAATCGCGCTGGAGGTGGCGTTAATGGAATCCAGGCTGTCGCCGCACTCGATCAGTACGCAAGAGCTGAACTGACGAGTAGGGGTACGCACGCCGGACATGATCGGCGTCGGCAGCGAAATTTTGAACGTGGATACCGCATCGTAGAAACGCTTTACATAATCCAGACGGGTTTCACGCGGGTAGTTCGAGAACAGGCACGCTGCAACCAGGATATAGAGGAACTGCGCGCTCTCGTAGATCTCGCCGGTCACGCGGTTCTGAACCAGATACTTGCCTTCAAGCTGTTTTACTGCAGCGTAGGAGAAGTTCATATCACGCCAGTGATCGATAAACCCATCCATCTGCTTGAACTCTTCTTCCGTGTAGTCTTCCAGCAGATGATGATCGTATTTGCCCAGTTCGATCATTTTGGTGACGTGATCAAACAGAGCCGGCGGTTCGAACTGACCGTAAGCTTTTTTACGCAGGTGGAAAATCGCCAGGCGCGCTGCCAGATATTGGTAATCCGGCGCGTCGCGGGAGATCAGGTCCGCGGCAGCTTTAATAATGGTTTCGTGAATGTCAGACGTTTTGATCCCATCATAGAACTGAATGTGCGAACGCAGCTCGACCTGAGAGATGGAGACGTTATTCAGCCCTTCTGCCGCCCAATCCAGCACCCGATGAATTTTGTCGAGATTGATGCGCTCTGTGCCACCGTCACGCTTTGTCACCAGCAGACTCTGATTCATGTGATTACCTGTCCGTGAAATAAAAGTATCCCCCCTTTATCCACAGTCAGACGCTGTGACTAACTCTGTGGATAAATACTAGATATAGGGGGTTTGCGATAAGAAAAACGCTATATGGTGAGTATTCTAGTAAGGATTCTTTTCAGTACAAGAGTTGATTTTGAGGTTAAATTGAGGTTGCGAAAGCGTAATAATCGCTAAGTCCTCGTACCGTAAGGCCTGGCGGGGATGTCAATATTTCGCAAAAAAAAATGAATTTTTGATCAAGTGCTGATTTCTTCATCGGGAATGACAACTGCGCAGTTTGACACTGCGCAATCTTTATAACTTTAACTGATGACCTTAGTCGTTTTTTGCCGTTGTATGTAACATGTAATTAACATCAACACCTGGCCCTAAGGTAAATTTATCCAGTAACGGATTATAGTGTAACCCGGTGATGTGACGCTCTTTTAACACGGTGCCATCGACCCAGGTGAGCAGCTCGGCAGGTTTGATGAATTTTTTCACGTCGTGCGTGCCTTTCGGCACCATCCGCAGAACATATTCCGCACCGACCACCGCCATCAGCCAGGCTTTGCCGTTGCGGTTAATGGTGGAAAAGAACACGTGGCCGCCGGGTTTGACCAGGTGCGCACAGGCTTTCACGACGGATTGCGGGTCCGGTACGTGCTCCAGCATCTCCATGCAGGTGACGACGTCGTATTGCCCGGCGTGTTTCGCCGCATGCTCTTCGACGGTTTCCTGCACGTAATTCACCTGAATGCCCGATTCCAGCGCATGTAAGCGCGCGACCTGCAAAGGTTCAAAGCCCATATCCAGGCCGGTGACGTTAGCGCCTTCGCGCGCCATGCTCTCCGCCAGAATACCGCCGCCGCAGCCCACATCCAGCACGTTTTTCCCAAACAGGCCATCCGCATGCCCGGCAATATAGTTCAGGCGCAGGGGGTTAATGCGGTGCAGGGGTTTAAACTCGCCCTCTTTATCCCACCAGCGCGAGGCGACCGCTTCAAATTTGGCGATTTCAGCATGATCAACGTTCTGAGCGACCGACGATTTTTCGGCATTCATGGGGGCAATTACTCCTCTCAAAAGTAGACTGCCGAGTATATCAGGCCGACGGGATGAATAAACCTTTGCGCGGGTGTTATAGATTTACCTGTCTCAAAGCGGTTGTGTTATAATTTGCGACCTTTGAATCCGGGATACAGTAGAGGGATAGCGGTTAGATGAGCGACCTTGCGAGAGAAATTACACCGGTTAACATTGAGGAAGAGCTGAAAAGCTCCTATCTGGATTATGCGATGTCGGTCATTGTCGGCCGTGCGCTTCCGGACGTCCGAGATGGCTTAAAACCGGTTCACCGTCGCGTACTTTACGCCATGAACGTATTGGGCAATGACTGGAATAAAGCCTACAAAAAATCTGCCCGTGTCGTTGGTGACGTAATCGGTAAATACCATCCTCATGGTGATTCCGCGGTGTATGACACCATTGTCCGTATGGCGCAGCCGTTCTCGCTGCGTTACATGCTGGTTGATGGTCAGGGTAACTTCGGTTCCATCGATGGCGACTCCGCGGCGGCGATGCGTTATACGGAAATCCGCCTGGCGAAGATCGCCCATGAATTGATGGCCGATCTGGAAAAAGAGACGGTGGATTACGTCGATAACTACGACGGCACCGAAAAAATTCCTGATGTAATGCCTACCAAGATCCCGAACCTGCTGGTTAACGGTTCTTCGGGTATCGCGGTCGGTATGGCGACCAACATTCCGCCGCACAACCTGACGGAAGTGATCAACGGCTGTCTGGCCTATATCGACAATGAAGACATCAGCGTTGAAGGGCTGATGGAGCACATTCCGGGGCCGGACTTCCCGACCGCCGCCATTATTAATGGCCGTCGCGGCATTGAAGAGGCTTACCGCACCGGTCGCGGCAAAATCTATATTCGCGCCCGCGCAGAAGTGGAAACCGATGCGAAAAGCGGTCGTGAAACGATCATCGTTCACGAAATTCCGTATCAGGTGAACAAAGCGCGTCTGATCGAGAAGATCGCCGAGCTGGTAAAAGACAAACGCGTGGAAGGCATCAGCGCGCTGCGTGACGAGTCTGATAAAGACGGCATGCGCATCGTGATTGAAGTGAAGCGCGATGCGGTGGGCGAAGTGGTGCTGAACAACCTCTACTCCCAGACGCAACTGCAGGTCTCCTTCGGCATTAACATGGTTGCTCTGCACCATGGTCAGCCGAAGATCATGACGCTGAAAGAGATCCTGGCAGCGTTTGTTCGTCACCGCCGTGAAGTGGTGACGCGCCGTACAATTTTCGAACTGCGTAAAGCGCGCGATCGTGCGCATATCCTTGAAGCGCTGGCGGTTGCGCTGGCGAATATCGACCCGATCATTGAACTGATCCGTCGTGCGCCGACACCGGCGGAAGCGAAAGCGGGCCTGATCGCACAGCCGTGGGATCTGGGTAATGTCGCCTCTATGTTGGAGCGCGCTGGTGATGACGCTGCGCGTCCGGAGTGGCTGGAGCCGGAGTTCGGGATTCGCGATGGTAAATACTATCTGACCGAACAGCAGGCACAGGCGATTCTGGATCTGCGCTTGCAGAAACTGACCGGCCTTGAGCATGAAAAACTGCTCGAAGAGTACAAAGAGCTGCTGGAGCAGATCGCTGAACTGCTGCACATTCTTGGTAGCGCAGAGCGCCTGATGGAAGTGATCCGCGAAGAGCTTGAGCTGGTTCGCGAACAGTTTGGCGATGCGCGTCGCACGGAAATTACCGCCAATACCGCGGATATCAATATCGAAGACCTGATCAACCAGGAAGACGTTGTTGTCACGCTGTCGCATCAGGGCTATGTGAAGTATCAGCCGCTGACCGATTACGAAGCTCAGCGTCGTGGTGGAAAAGGGAAATCCGCTGCGCGTATTAAAGAAGAAGACTTTATTGACCGTCTGTTGGTGGCCAACACCCACGACACGATCCTCTGCTTCTCCAGCCGTGGTCGTCTGTACTGGATGAAGGTTTACCAGTTGCCGGAAGCGAGCCGTGGGGCGCGTGGTCGTCCGATCGTTAACCTGCTGCCGCTGGAGCCGAATGAACGTATTACGGCGATCCTGCCGGTGCGTGAGTACGAAGAGGGCGTTAACGTCTTTATGGCGACCGCCAGCGGCACCGTGAAGAAAACGGCGCTGACCGAATTCAGCCGTCCGCGTTCCGCCGGGATTATCGCCGTTAATCTGAATGAAGGCGATGAGCTGATTGGCGTGGATCTGACCTCGGGCAATGACGAAGTGATGTTGTTCTCCGCCGCCGGTAAAGTGGTGCGCTTTAAAGAGGGTGCGGTGCGTGCGATGGGTCGTACGGCGACCGGCGTACGCGGCATTAAGCTTGCCGGAAACGACAGCGTCGTTTCGCTGATTGTTCCGCGTGGCGAAGGCGCCATCCTGACGGTGACGCAGAACGGTTACGGTAAACGTACTGCGGAAACGGAGTACCCGACTAAATCTCGTGGTACGCAGGGCGTTATCTCCATCAAGGTCACCGAGCGTAATGGCGCTGTGGTGGGCGCGGTGCAGGTTGATGATTGCGACCAGATCATGATGATTACCGATGCCGGTACGCTGGTGCGTACGCGCGTGTCTGAAATCAGCGTGGTGGGCCGTAATACCCAGGGCGTTATTCTGATCCGCACCGCGGAAGACGAAAACGTGGTGGGGCTGCAACGTGTCGCTGAGCCGGTGGACGACGAAGAGCTGGACTCCATCGACGGTAGCGTAGCGGAAGGGGACGATGATATCGCGCCGGAAGCTGACACCGATGATGATGTCGCAGACGACGACGCCGAATAATGCGTTTCAAAGGGCCGGTTTCCGGCCCTTTTTCATGGCCGTTGCGGGCTTCGCGTTTTACCGCTACCTTAACCACACCCTTTTTTATCTTCCTTGTGGCGGAGTTTTTCCAGGTTGAAATACCTTGTCTCTTTTCGCAGTACCCTGAAAGTCTCCCGCTATCTGTTCAGGGCGCTGGCGCTACTGCTTTGGCTATTGATTGCCTTTTTCTCCGTCTTCTACATCGTTAACGCTCTGCATGATAAAGAGTCCGAAATCCGCCAGGAGTTTAACTTAAGCTCCGATCAGGCGCAGCGCTATATCCAGCGCACCTCGGATGTGATGAAAGAGCTGAAGTATATTGCTGAGAATCGCCTGACGGCGGAAAACGGCATTCTCACTTCGCGCAACCGCGACGATAAAACCGATGTGCCAACGTTCTCGCCGCTGTTCCCGGATTCCGACTGTTCAGCGATGGGCAATTCTTGGCGCGGCTCGCTGGAGTCGCTGGCCTGGTTTATGCGCTACTGGCGCGACAATTTCTCTGCGGCTTACGATCTCAACCGCGTATTTTTAATCGGCAGCGATAATCTCTGTATGGCGGATTTTGGCCTGCGGGATCTGCCCGTTGAGCGGGATGACACCCTGAAAAGCCTGCACGAACGCATTGTGAAATACCGCAATGCGCCACAGGATGAACGCAGTAACAATGTCTACTGGATGAGCCAGGGGCCGCGTCCGGGTATTGGCTACTTTTATGCGCTGACGCCCGTCTATCTGGGGAATCGTCTGCAGGCGCTGCTGGGCACTGAGCAATCTATCCGCATGGAGAATTTCTTTACCCCAGGCAGTTTGCCGATGGGGGTCACGATTCTCGATGAAAGCGGACACTCGCTGATTTCGCTCGCCGGGCAGGATAACGGGATTTCTGCTGATCCGCGCTGGATGCAGGAGCGCTCCTGGTTTGGTTATACCTCCGGTTTTCGCGAGCTGATCCTGAAAAAGAGCCTGCCGCCGTCGTCGCTGAGCGTGGTCTACTCCGTACCGGTTGATATGGTGCTGGAGCGCATTCGTATGCTGATCCTCAACGCCGTGTTGCTCAACGTGCTGGTGGGTGTGGCGCTGTTTACCCTCGCGCGAATGTATGAACGACGTATTTTCATTCCGGCGGAAAACGATGCGCAGCGGCTGGAAGAACATGAGCAGTTCAACCGCAAGATTGTTGCCTCGGCGCCGGTTGGCATCTGTATTCTGCGTACTCAGGATGGGACCAATATCCTGAGTAACGAACTGGCGCATAACTACCTGAATATGCTGACGCATGAAGATCGGCAGCGGCTGACGCAGATCATTTGCGGCCAGCAGGTCAATTTCGTCGATGTGCTGACCAGCAATAACACCAACCTGCAAATTAGCTTCGTCCACTCACGTTATCGTAATGAAAACGTGGCGATTTGCGTGCTGGTGGACGTCTCTGCGCGCGTAAAAATGGAAGAGTCATTGCAGGAGATGGCGCAGGCGGCAGAACAGGCAAGTCAGTCGAAATCAATGTTCCTTGCGACCGTCAGCCATGAGCTGCGCACGCCGCTGTACGGCATCATTGGCAACCTCGACTTGCTGCAAACGAAAGAGCTGCCGAAAGGGGTCGACAGGCTGGTGACGGCGATGAACAACTCTTCCAGTCTGCTGCTGAAAATCATCAGCGATATTCTCGATTTCTCGAAAATTGAGTCCGAGCAGTTGAAGATTGAACCGCGCGAGTTTTCTCCGCGTGAAGTGATGAGTCATATCACCGCGAACTATTTGCCGCTGGTCGTGCGTAAACAGCTCGGGCTGTACTGTTTTATCGAACCCGATGTTCCCGCAACGCTCAATGGCGACCCGATGCGTTTGCAACAGGTGATCTCTAACCTGTTGAGCAATGCCATCAAATTTACCGATATTGGCTGCATTATTTTGCACGTCCAGCGCGATGAGGATTACCTCAGCATCCGTGTACGGGACACTGGCGTCGGCATTCCTGGTAAAGAAGTGGTGCGGTTGTTTGATCCTTTCTTCCAGGTCGGGACCGGCGTGCAGCGCAACTTCCAGGGAACCGGGCTGGGGCTGGCGATTTGCGAAAAGCTGATCAGCATGATGGATGGCGATATTTCGGTGGATACCGAACCGGGCATGGGTAGCCAGTTTACTATTCGTATCCCGCTGTATGGCAGCGTGCCTCCTGCGCCGGTGGACGTGGATGGACTGGCTGATACCTGCTGCTGGTTGGCGGTGCGTAATGCGTCACTGTCCGGGTATCTGGAAACCTTGCTTAAGTGGCAGGGGATCACGGTGAAACAGTATGACGGGCGGACGCCAGGCAACCTGGACACGCTGATCACCGACGATGAACTCTCCTCGCCATGGACCGGTCGTGCAGTGGTGACTTTCTGCCGTCGCCACATTGGCATTCCGCTGGAGCGTGCGCCGGGAGAATGGTTGCACAGCGTGGCATCTCCGCACGACCTGCTGGCGCTGTTGGGGCGTATTTATCGCGTGCAGGTTGTTGAAGATCAGGTTGACGCCTTGCCAGAAACGGTTATCGAGGCGGCGCGCAATGACGATATGATGATTCTGGTGGTGGACGATCATCCTATCAACCGGCGTTTGCTGGCCGATCAACTGGGTTCGCTGGGGTATCAATGTAAAACCGCGAACGATGGCGTGGATGCGCTGAATGTCCTGAGCAAGAACCATATCGACATCGTTCTGAGCGATGTCAACATGCCGAATATGGATGGTTACCGTCTGACGCAACGTATTCGCCAGCTTGGCCTGACGCTGCCAGTGATTGGCGTAACGGCCAATGCGCTGGCGGAAGAGACACAGCGTTGTCTGGAGTCGGGGATGGATAGCTGTCTGTCGAAACCGGTCACGCTGGATGTGATCAGGCAAACACTGGCGGCTTATGCCACGCGAGTCAGAAACAACCGGCGGTAATGCGGATAAAAAGAACCCCGGCAGAGGCCGGGGTTTCGGGGAATTACTCTTTTTCCGTTTGCGTCAGCGTGACGGAGGAGAGGTAGTTCAGCAGCGCGATATCGTTGTCCACGCCCAGTTTCATCATTGCGGATTTTTTCTGGCTACTGATGGTCTTGATACTGCGGTTCAGTTTTTTGGCGATTTCCGTTACCAGGAAACCTTCTGCAAACAGACGCAGTACTTCGCTCTCTTTCGGTGACAGACGTTTGTCGCCATAACCCCCGGCACTGATTTTCTCCAGCAGGCGTGAAACGCTTTCCGGGGTGAACTTCTTCCCTTTTTGCAGCGCTGCCAGCGCTTTTGGCAGATCGGTCGGCGCGCCCTGTTTCAGCACGATGCCTTCAATGTCCAGATCCAGCACAGCACTCAGGATTGCCGGGTTGTTATTCATGGTCAGCACAATAATCGACAGCGTCGGGAAATGACGCTTAATGTACTTGATCAACGTGATGCCATCGCCGTACTTGTCGCCTGGCATTGACAGATCGGTGATCAATACATTTGCCTCAAGTTTCGGCAGGTTGTTGATGAGCGCTGTAGAGTCTTCAAATTCACCGACTACATTGACCCATTCGATTTGTTCGAGTGACTTACGAATACCGAACAGTACAATCGGATGGTCATCGGCAATAATTACGTTCATATTGTTCATGTATTAGGCTACCTTGCTACAGCAAGCTCTTGACGTAAGCGTCAATGTCGCTGATGTAATTTTCTATACCTGGAGCATCTGATTCACGAATTAATTGCTCCAGCGTTTCGCATAACTGCTTACCAGGTACCAGATTAAGCATGGCAAACACGCCTTTCAAGCGGTGTGCCGTCTGCGCCAGCGCAGCGAAATCGCTCAACGCCGACTCAGTATACAACCTCTTAACATCATCGGGTACTGTGTCAACAAACAGCGCGTAATAGCCGCTGGCGTGGAGTTCGGCGTTTTCGTCACCCCCCAAAGGCGACTCCGGTACATCCTCCTGCGCCAGTTGCTCCTCAATAAGCTGCAATATTGCTCCTTGCATTGCATTGCTCATATTAAAGTTGACGCGCAACTGACCAGGGCCAATTTTCCGCACGCCTGCCTCATCATCGCTTAAAAGCAAGCCCGAGGCAGTAAGATTAGACGGATTATCTGTCAAAAAGAGATCATATTCTTGACTCGAAAGCCGTTCATCCGGGGAAATACAGCTTGCGCCCCAGTTTTCCAACTGGCGAACGACAATATTGCGGATTTCAACCGAGGTAATATCAATCATCGCCACGACGTCATCGAGCAATTTTTCTTCGCTTTCTTCCTGCTGCGGACGGGCGGCCATTTTCACATGCAGTGAATAGCGGGTGCCAAGATCTTCCCGTGCCTTGATGTTCAAATGCCCACCCAGTTTTCTGGCCAGTTGATCGCATAACCAGAAGGTGAGGGCGTCGGCTTTACCGTACTGGTCGCCCTGCGTGGGATTCAGGAACGGGAAGTGCAGATTATCGATCTCACTGTTGCTCACCCCAATGCCGGTGTCGAGGATACGGAACGTCAGACGATCGCCCGCTGACTCGTCCATATTCACCTCAAGGGTGATTTTGCCCATCTGCGTGGTTGTTACCGCATATTGGATCAGCAGCAGCAATATCCGGCGCAGCGCATCACGGTCACCGTGGCGTTCTTCGTTCGCCGGAAGATGGTTGTTAATCAGCAACTGCAAGCCTTTGCGTTTGATGACCGGCAGAACGTCCGGCACCACTTCATCGATCAAATCCTGGATGGAGAACAGAGTTGACGAGCCTTTCCAGCTATCGCTTTCCAGCATGTTCGCCAGTTGGATCTCATCAACCAGTTGCACCAGCCTGTCGGCGTGATCCGCCAACTGGTTGCCTTCCTCGGTTTGTAATGCGGCGGCTTCGCTGGCCAGCGTTTTCACCGGTAGTTTCAGCGCATCCGCGAGATTGTTCATAAAGATGGCGCGGCCCTGTTGGTTTTTTTCATACAGACGCTGTGCCTGTTTCAACTTTTTATTCACCAGCACTTCTCTGTCCTGGTCGCGAATAATAAAGATCTGCGTGCGCGAGGCAACCTGGCTGCGGAACTGACGGATCTCGTACAGCTCATTATTTACCGTCGCCTGAATCACCCCCTGATGCTGGTCCGCCATGGCGGTGATGTTTTGCAGATTCAGGTGCGGTAAGAGATGGTCGGCAATCTTATTACTCAACACCGTGCGGTTCGCTTCCAGGTCATGCACCAGCAGACCGAGCGGCAGCAATGAAACAATCTCTTCATTAAAGGCGCGCATCACGCGCAGCTCATTACTCGTACCGGCAGGCGCCAGCGTATCGTTTTTACGTCCCGTTTGATGGCGGAAGGTGGTGTAGCCGAACAGCGCCAGCGCAAGCAGGCCGATATTCAGCAGTAAGGGCAGTAAGATATTTTGCAGGGTATCAAGCAGGAGTGTGCCAAACGGCACCTGCCAGATCAGCCGCAGCCCGGTGCCGTTAAGCGAAGAGGAGATCTCGATTTTAGCGCTGTTAAAATTGACCGAGGCGCTGTCGGCAGCGTCTTTATCCTGCGTGCGAGCGTTTGTTTGCGCGGTATCGGGGTCAAGGCGAAAGCTGTCCAGCGTCATCCCCGGAGGAATCAGATCGTTAATCGGCAGATCAAAGGCGACGACGGTCGCCAGATGCCCAGGCTGGTTAAACGTTGTGCGCAGCGTAAAGTAGTGCCCATTTTGCCAGGCCAGACGGCGCAGAGGAGAGAAACTTTCGCGCTCATCCAGCGCATTGGCCTGCTGCAACATTTCCGCCCGGCGGGAGTCGACAATATTGCTGATAGTGGTGTCTTTAAAGCCGGAGGAGAGATCTTTCAGCGGCAGCGTGGAGACCAGGATCATGCTGTTGTCCTGGCCATTGAGGTAGTACATAGACCATGGCACCGTTTCTGCACCCCAGAGCGTATCCAGATAGGTGGAGATACGCTGGGTCATTTCCAGAGTGGAGCTGTCATGCGAGCCGAAGATCAGCGCTTCGGTTTTTCGCCGGGTTTTTTCCAGGTAGTAGACATCCTGTTTTAACCGGGTTTCCTGCAGACCATCACTGGGACTGGAAGCGGGTGCCGCGGCGATATTGTCGTAGATCTGCCAGGTTGCGTAGCGCCAGGTATCTATACGTTTATGAATCGCATGCGTCACATCGACGATTTGATAGCTTTTATCCTTTAGCCAGGCGTTGACCGCACTTTGGATCATCACGCCTAACGTCACCAGCAGGACAATTATCAGCAAAAGAAAGAAACGGGTAATGTTGCCCGGTATCAGGGAAAATTTGCCAGGGATCATTGTGTCAGATCGACTCATTCGTGTGTGTAACCCGTTATGACAACACTGCCAGGACATTCAGCGGTGTTCGCTGAGACAATGTTGCTGCCATGCCGTAAGAACCGCCTGTTGTCTGCACGGCGTACTAATAGATGTCGTGTTGCAGAGCAGTGCACAGCAGGCAGTATATCGGTTAATCAATGAATTTCCAGACTCTCTTTCAGTGAATGCCTGACGCCTTATTGAAGCAGGCGCTTCGGTAAGCGCAGCGGTAAAAATGTACAACGGCGTAAAAACCGTACAAATATTTACCGTTACGCTTCAGAAAGATCGCACGAAATAACAAGAAATTAATTATGCCGACATGGCAATAGGAAAAATCTGGCATGGATATTGATTAATTAATAGTCGTTACAAATAGTGATTATATGTATATTGATATTCAAGCTGAGTAAAGAAAGGTAAAAAAAAACCGAATGCGAAGCATCCGGTCATAAGAGGGGTAAACAGACATTCAGATTCGAATGACGGTAATAAATAAAGTTAATGATGATAGCGTTGATAATATTAGTTGCGATCGAAGATGAGAGTTTTGCATTCAGTGCTATAACGTTATTTTCTAATAACTCATTGTATTTATTGTTATTTTTAATATGTTTTGATTATTTGTGCGCTATTTTTTGTCTATTTGTGCTAAAAAAAGTTCCCTCATATTTACATCTTGAAACATCTATTGATGAATATGAAACATCTTAAAAGTTTTCGTATCATATTCTAGTTGGATTATTCTTCTTTTTTAGAGAGAATGAATTTGCCAACTGATTAGAGGGTTAGTCAGTAAGCAGTGGCAATAAAAATGCATATAACAGAGGGTTAATAAAATGAAAGTTAAAGCACTATCCCTCCTGGTACCGGCTCTGCTGGTAGCAGGCGCAGCAAATGCGGCTGAAGTTTATAACAAAGATGGCAACAAATTAGATCTGTACGGTAAAGTCGACGGCCTGCACTATTTCTCCGACGACAAAGGCAATGATGGTGACAAGTCGTACGTGCGTTTCGGCTTTAAAGGCGAAACTCAGGTAAACGACCAGGTTACTGGCTACGGTCAATGGGAATACAACGTTCAGGCGAACGAGAGCGAATCCGCCAGCGATCAGGCATGGACCCGTCTGGCATTCGCCGGTATCCGCGTGGCTGACGCCGGTTCTATCGACTATGGTCGTAACTACGGCGTGATCTACGACGTAACCTCCTGGACTGACGTACTGCCGGAATTCGGCGGTGATACCTACGGTTCTGATAACTTCATGCAATCCCGTGCTAACGGCGTTGCAACTTACCGTAATACCGACTTCTTCGGTCTGGTTAACGGCCTGAACTTTGCACTGCAGTATCAGGGCAAAAACGGCAGCGTAAGCGGTGAAAACAACAGCGGTCGTAGCACATTGCAACAGAATGGCGACGGTTACGGCGCATCCCTGACCTACGATCTGGGCGCAGGCTTCAGCGTGGGTGGTGCAATGTCTTCTTCCCGCCGTACTGCTGACCAGAACGCAACCAGCGCTGCACTGTACGGTGAAGGCGACCGTGCTGAAGTGTACAGCGGCGGTCTGAAATACGACGCCAACAATATCTACCTGGCGGCGCAGTACACTCAGACCTACAACGCAACCCGTTTTGGTACCTCTAACGGCTCCAGCCCGTCCGACGCTTACGGTTTTGCTAACAAAGCGCAAAACTTCGAAGTGGTTGCACAGTACCAGTTCGACTTCGGTCTGCGTCCGTCCATCGCTTACCTGCAGTCCAAAGGTAAAGACATCACCAACAACACCGGTACGGTTAACTACGGTGATCAGGATATCCTGAAATACATCGATGTTGGCGCGACCTACTACTTCAACAAAAACATGTCCACCTATGTTGATTACAAAATCAACCTGCTGGATGAAAACGAGTTCACTCGTGCTGCCGGTATCGGTACCGACAACATCGTTGGCGTAGGTCTGGTTTACCAGTTCTAAGTCAGCAACCAAAAATTATTCAGGGGCCGGAAGGCCCCTTTTTTATTGTCGGTATCTTTTAAATAGAACGATTTGGTGTACGCTTGCCGCCAGCAAGGAGGTCACAAAACATGGCGATAACTTTTCTTCGTGCCGGCATGATGGCGGCACTTTTGTTACTGGCGGGTTGCGACAACGGCGAACAGGCAAAGCCGACGGTGCTCGAAGGCAAAACGATGGGTACCTGGTGGCGTGTCAGCGTGGTGGATATCAACACGCAACAGGCGCAGGCGTTGCAGCAAAAAATTCAGGCTCAACTGGATGGTGACGACCACTTACTGTCCACATGGAAGAACGACTCAGTGCTGATGCGTTTTAACCACGCCACCAGCACCGCGCCCTGGCCCGTCAGCGCTGCCATGGCGGATATCGTCACCACGTCGTTGCGCGTTGGCGAGAAAACCGACGGCGCGATGGATATTACCGTGGGACCTCTGGTGAATTTGTGGGGCTTCGGGCCGGACAAACAGCCAGTCAAAACGCCGGAACAGGCGCAGATTGACGCGGCGAAAGCGCGTACAGGCCTGGCGCATTTAATGGTAATTAACCGCGCAGGTGAGCAGTTCCTGCAAAAAGATCTGCCCGATCTGTTTGTTGATTTATCGACAGTGGGCGAGGGTTATGCAGCGGATCATCTGGCGCGGCTGATGGAGCAGGAAGGGATCGCCCGCTATCTGGTGTCCGTTGGCGGTGCGCTCGCCAGCCGTGGTATGAATGCCCAGGGGCAACCCTGGCGCGTGGCGATTCAGAAACCTACCGATCGCGAAAATGCCGCCCAGGCGGTCGTGGACATAAACGGTCACGGCATCAGCACTTCCGGCAGCTACCGTAATTACTACGAGCTTGATGGTAAACGCATCTCGCACATTATTGATCCACGCAACGGGCGGCCGATCCAGCATGCGCTGGTCTCCGTTACGGTGATCGCGCCAACGGCGCTGGAAGCGGATGCCTGGGACACCGGTCTGATGGTGCTCGGTACTGAGCAGGCAAAAGAAGTCGTGAAGCGCGAAGGGTTGGCGGTATTTATGATAATCAAACAGGGAGAGGGGTTCACCACCTGGATGTCACCGCAGTTCTCCACCTTTTTGATCAGCGAAAAAAATTAAACCGCAAGATTGCAGGTGTCAGGTGGCGCGCTAACGGGCACAGTGAGGCTAAGCTTATATGAGGAGCCTGACATGAATAACGCCATTTTATCTGATGAACAGCGCTGGCAGGCGGTGCTGGCGCGCAGCCCACAGGCCGATGGTCAGTTCGTTTTTGCCGTACTGACCACCGGTATTTTCTGCCGCCCCTCCTGTACGGCGCGCCATGCGTTGCGCCAGAATGTGCGTTTTTACCCGGACGCGCAAAGCGCCGTAGCTGCCGGGTTTCGTCCGTGCAAACGCTGCCAGCCGGATACTATCCACCCGCAGCAACAGCGGCTGGATAAAATCGCTAATGCCTGCCGTCTGTTAGAGCAGGATGCGCCTGTCACACTGGCGCGGCTTGCTGAGCAGGCGGCGATGAGCCCCTACCATTTTCATCGTTTATTTAAGTCCGCCACCGGGATGACGCCAAAAGCCTGGCAACAGGCATTTCGCGCCCGGCGCTTACGCGCGACGCTTGTGGACAGTGACACCGTTACTGACGCGGTGCTGGCGGCGGGTTTCCCGGACAGCAGCACGTATTACCGCCATGCAGACGCCTCATTGGGTATGACTGCGCGCCAGTTCCGCGCGGGGGGCGACGATACGGAGGTCTGGTTTACTCTGAGCGACTGTTCGCTGGGACGCTGCCTGGTGGCAGAGAGTGCGCGGGGTATTTGCGCCATTTTGCTGGCAGACAGCGATGAGCCACTGATTGCTGAACTGAGTGCTATCTTTCCGCATGCGCATCGGGCGCAGGGAAATGAAGCCTTTACCCGCCGTGTGACGCAGGTGATCCAGCGTATCGACAATGCGGATTCCCCCTTCACGCTGCCGCTGGATCTGCGCGGAACGGCTTTTCAACTGCAGGTGTGGCAGGCGTTGCGGGAGATCCCGGTGGGGGAGACCGTGAGTTACCAGGCTCTGGCGCAAAAGATAGGCAAACCTCGTGCAGTACGGGCCGTTGCCAGCGCCTGTGCGGCGAACAAACTGGCGATTATTATTCCCTGTCACCGCGTGGTGCGGGGCGATGGCGCACTCTCCGGTTATCGCTGGGGGACGGTGCGCAAAGCGCAATTGCTGCGACGGGAAGAAAATAAAGAGGAGACCTGATGCTCGATCTGTTTGCGGATGAAGAACCCTGGCTGGAGCCGCTGGCGCCTGGCGCCGTGGTGCTGAGGCGTTTTGCCCTGCCGCACGTCGAGGCGTTGATGCAAGGGATCGCACAGGTTATCAGCCAGTCGCCGCTGCGCCATATGGTGACCCCCGGCGGGTACACCATGTCTGTGGCAATGACCAATTGCGGCGCGCTTGGCTGGACCACCGATCAGCACGGTTACCTCTATGCACCCGTCGATCCGCAAACCCGTCGTCCGTGGCCGGAGATTCCTGAGGCATTCCTGGCGCTGTGCCAGCAGGCCAGCGTTGCTGCGGGATACCCGGACTTCCGACCGGATGCTTGTTTGATCAACCGCTATGCGCCTGGCGCGAAGCTCTCGCTGCATCAGGATAAGGATGAACCGGATCTGCGCGCGCCTATCGTTTCGGTGTCGCTGGGGTTACCGGCAATATTTCAGTTCGGCGGGCTTAAACGCAATGATCCGCTGCAACGGCTGATGCTGGAGCACGGGGACATTGTGGTCTGGGGCGGTGAGTCGCGGCTCTATTATCATGGCATTGCGCCACTGAAAGCGGGTTACCACCCGATCACCGGCGAGTGCCGTTATAATCTCACTTTTCGTCATGCCAGTAACAGCGAATAAAAATAAGAATTATTCTTGATGTAAATTGCCAGCCGTTTAAACTGCTGGCTGTTTTTGTTGACCGGGTCGTTTTATGCAACTTCTCCTTCTTGTCTGGCGACAGTATCGCTGGCCGTTTGTGGCCGTACTGGCGCTCACCCTGGCCAGCGCCGCGTTGGGTATCGGACTGATTGCCTTTATCAACCAGCGGTTAATTGAAACCGTGGATATTTCATTGACGGTACTCCCGGAATTTCTCGGTTTACTGCTGTTGCTGATGGCGGTCACGCTGGGCTCACAACTTGCGCTGACCACGCTTGGTCATCACTTCGTTTATCGCCTGCGCAGCGAATTTATCAAACGCATCCTCGACACGCCGGTAGAGCGGATCGAACAGTTGGGCAGCGCATCGCTGCTGGCGGGGCTGACCAGCGATGTCCGTAATATCACCATTGCATTCGTGCGCCTGCCTGAATTGGTGCAGGGGATCATCCTGACCATTGGTTCGTGCATTTATCTCGCCATGCTCTCCGGTAAGATGCTGGTGATTACCGCGCTGTGGATGGCGCTGACCATCTGGGGCGGTTTTGTGCTGGTCTCCCGCGTTTACAAACATATGGCGACGCTGCGCGAGACGGAAGATAAGCTGTATAACGATTTCCAGACCGTACTGGAAGGACGTAAAGAGCTGAATCTGAACCGTGAGCGTGCTGAACATATCTTTGAACAGATGTACCTGCCGGACGCGCGTGAGTACCGCCATCATATTATTCGCGCCGACACCTTCCACCTGAGCGCAGTGAACTGGTCGAATATCATGATGCTCGGCGCCATTGGCCTTGTCTTCTGGATGGCAAACAGTCTTGGCTGGGCCGACACTAACGTGGCGGCGACCTATTCGCTCACTCTGCTGTTTCTGCGTACGCCGTTGCTCTCCGCCGTGGGCGCGTTGCCGACGCTGTTAAGCGCTCAGGTCGCCTTTAATAAGCTGAAAAAGTTTGCGCTGGCACCGTACCAACCCGCGTTCCCCCGTCCGCAGTCGTTTGCTGGCTGGCAAACGCTGGAGCTGCGTAGTGTCACCTTTAAATACCAGGATAATGACTTTGCGATTGGTCCGGTCAATATGACCCTCAATCGCGGCGAGCTGGTGTTTTTGATCGGCGGTAACGGGAGCGGCAAATCGACGCTGGCAATGCTGCTGACCGGGCTGTATCAACCGGCATCCGGTGAGATCCTGCTGGATGGCAAACCCATGGCGCACGACAAACCGGAAGATTACCGCAAGCTCTTCTCGGCGGTGTTTACCGACGTCTGGCTGTTTGACGATTTACTGGGACCGGAAGGGAAGCAGGCGGATCCGGCACTGGTGGACACATGGCTCGAACAGCTAAAAATGGCGCATAAGCTGGAGCTGAACAACGGCAAGATCCTGAATCTTAAACTGTCGAAAGGGCAGAAAAAGCGCGTCGCGCTGCTGCTGGCGCTGGCGGAAGAGCGCGACATTTTGCTGCTTGATGAGTGGGCGGCGGATCAGGATCCCCATTTCCGTCGCGACTTTTATCAGGTGCTGCTGCCGCTGATGCAGCAAATGGGGAAAACCATTTTTGCGATCAGCCATGATGATCACTACTTTATTCACGCCGACCGCCTGCTGGAGATGCGCGACGGTCAGTTGAGTGAACTGGTCGGTGAAGAACGCGAAAAGGCCTCCCGCGACGCGGTTGCCCGTACAGCCTGATGATCCACGCCCCTGTGTTGCAGGGGCTTCGCTGCTTTTTTGCCCGAACACCCCCGCCGTTTATTATTTTTTACAAACTCACCCGCTATGCTTAACGCTGTTCTGCTTCGGTTTGCCGGAGCCTTTTGCCATTCAGGGACTGTCCAATGTCGGTGATGAAAAAAAACAGCGTCAAACTGCGTGATGAGGAGCGTGCGCGCCTGATTTGGCTGCTGACGACGCATAAAACGCTTACCGCTACGCTACTGGGAGAGATAACCCTCGTCGAGCCGTTGGATGGGGAGACTCTCGAGCAGGATCTGGCGGAAGTCCGTGCGCTGGTATCCCATCTGCCGCCGCCGGATTTGGCTGACACACTTGAAGCGTTACCGGTGGCTGAACGTCATGCGCTGTGGCGGCTGGTGGAGGATGACAAACGCGGGAAAGTGCTGCTTGAAGCTTCGGAAAATGTCTGGGATGACCTGATTGATGAGATGAGCGATCGCGCACTGCTCGCTATCCTGGAAACTGTGGATATCGACGACCGGATTTGGCTGGTTCAGCATCTGCCGCGTAATCTCATCGGGCGGTTAATGGCGACGCTGCCGCCGGCAGAACGCGCCCGTGTCCGTCAGGTGATGCGTTACGCTAAAAACTGTGTTGGCGCGATCATGGAGTTCGAGGTCATCACCGTACGTTCAGAGGTGACGCTGGGGGCGGTACAGCGCTATTTGCGCAGGCTTGGCAGGATGCCGGAAAACACCGATAAGCTGTTTGTCATCGGGCGTGATAACCGCCTGATGGGGGAGCTCGGGCTGCAAACCATTCTGCTTAATGCCGCAGGCAAGCGGGTGAGCGACGTGATGGATGCCGATCCGGTGATGTTTTCGCCCGAGGACGACGCGGAGAAGGTCGCGCGTACCTTTGAACGTGACAACCTGGTCAGTGCGGCGGTGGTAGACAGTAACGGCATGCTGATGGGGCGTCTGACCATTGATGAGATCGTCAATGTGGTATACGAAGAAACCGACAATGATATGCGGCAGATGGGCGGCCTGAGTACGGAAGAAGATGTGTTTGCGCCAGTGACGAAAGCCGTCAGAACGCGCTGGGTGTGGCTGGCGACCAATCTTTGCACCGCATTTATCGCCTCCCGGGTGATCGACGGTTTTGAACATACGATTTCGCAACTGGTGGCGCTGGCGTCGTTGATGCCAATCGTCGCCGGGATCGGCGGTAACACCGGTAATCAGACCATTACCATGATTGTCCGGGCGCTGGCGCTACAGAACATTCAGCCGGGTAACTTTACCTTTTTGATCCTGCGCGAGATGGGCGTGGCGCTGATTAACGGCCTGGTTTGGGGCGGGATCATGGGCGGTGTGACCTGGTGGTTGTATAACGACGCTGCGCTGGGTGGCGTGATGACGCTGGCGATGGTGCTGAACCTGCTGATGGCCGCGCTGATGGGGGTATTAATCCCGATGATCATGACCCGGCTGGGGCGCGACCCGGCGGTCGGCTCCAGTGTGATGATCACCGCGATTACGGATACCGGTGGTTTCTTTATTTTTCTCGGGCTGGCGACACTGTTTCTGCTGTAGTTTGCGGTTTCTTCCGCCACTTCGCAGGCGTGATCGCCAGTGTAACCAACCCGGCGACAACGCCGAGCGCCAGGTTAGCAGTGCCGATGGTTACCGCGACGGTTATCAGCATCACACCGCTCTCCACCACGGGCGCGCGTTTCAGCGCTGCGGGTTGCAGGCTGCCCCAGTTAAACGTTTTACAGGCCACAATGGCCATAATCCCTGCCAGCACCACCATCGGGATTTTCGCCATCATGCTGCTTAAGGCGGTCACCAGCAGTAATAGCACCACGCCGGCGGCGAGCGTGGAGAGGCGGGTCCGCCCTTTGCCCATCTCCACGTTCACGATGGTTTGCCCAATCATCGCGCAACCGGCAATGCCGCCATAGAACCCCGCGAGGATATTCGCCACGCCCAGCCCGACACTCTCTCGTCCCTTGTCAGACGGCGTATGCGTCAGATCGTCCACCAGTTTGGCGGTCAGCAAAGATTCCATTAAGCCGACAAAGGCGATACTCAGCGCGCAAGGCCAGATAATGCCTAAGGTGTGCAGATTAAAAGGCACAAGCCATTGCGTCAGGCCCGGCAGGCCGCTGCTCATCGGGCCTTCGTCCCCCACGGTCGGCAACTGCTGCCCGGAGAAAACGGTAAAGGCGGTAAGCACCACAATCGCCACCAGCGGGGCGGGAACACTTTTCAGCCAGCGCGGCAACCACAGCACGATCAGCAAGGTCAGGACAAACAGCGCCACAATCAGCGGATCTTTGCTCCAGAAATGCGGCACCTGCGCAAAAAAAATGAGGATGCCCAGCGCATTAACAAAACCGGTCATCACCGCGTGAGGAATAAAGCGCATCAGGCGCGCCATGCCGGTCAGACCAAAAATGATTTGTATGACTCCCGCCAGTAACACGGCGGGCAAAATGTATTCCACACCGTTTTGATGAACCATCGGTCCAATAACTAATGCGACTGACCCCGCTGCCGCCGTTACCATTGCCGGTCGTCCACCGAATAGCGACATGGAAAGGCACAGCACAACAGAGGCAATCAGACTCACTTTGGGATCAACGCCGGCAATTACCGAAAAGGAGATCACTTCAGGGATCAGCGCCAGTGCGGTAATCACTCCGGCCAGGACTTCGCGGGTGAACAACTGCGGCGAGCGCAGGACATGGCTTCTCTGCTGTGCAGAATGGCGTGCTTTTTCGGTCATAAGATTTTGCAGGTGAGGGCACCTCGTCGCATTGGAAAAGGCATCCGTTCAGGCGGAAAAACGCAGGACTATAGCAGACTTCGGCCGTTTATGACCAGCGAAAAGCGTTAAATCTAATGCAAAAAATAAACTTATTAGTAACATTTATACAATGGAAATTTAATGATTAAACATTATTTAAATCTCAGATTGTAAGTGCTACGTTAGAAGCGCTAACGACTTTACCCTCAATAAATGCGAATAAAACAGCACTAAAAGTAAGGCAATGACAACATGAAAAAAATGACTGCCAGGCTGTTTTCGATGGCTGTCGGGCTAAATGCTGTCTCGAAAGCAGCAAAAGGTTCCGCATCGAAAGAGCAGGAAACAGATGTGCTTTTAATTGGTGGTGGGATCATGAGCGCCACGCTGGGAACCTGGCTGCAAGAGCTGGAACCCGACTGGTCGATCACCATGGTAGAGCGGCTGGATGCCCTTGCGGAAGAGAGTTCGAATGGCTGGAACAACGCCGGAACCGGGCACGCCGCATTAATGGAACTGAACTACACGCCGCAAAGCGCGGATGGCGCCATCAGTATCAAAAAAGCGATTGAAATCAACGAAGCGTTCCGTATTTCTCGCCAGTTTTGGGCGCATCAGGTGAAGACCGGTGTGCTGAGCGAACCCCGCTCCTTTATTAATACCGTGCCGCACATGAGCCTTGTGTGGGGCGATGATAACGTCAACTTCCTGCGCGCCCGCTATAAAGCGTTGCAGCAGAGTTCTCTGTTCCGCGGCATGCGCTACTCCGAAGATGCTGAGCAGATCAAACAGTGGGCGCCGCTGGTGATGGAAGGGCGCGACGCGAAGCAGAAAATTGCCGCCACCCGGACGGAAATTGGCACCGACGTGAACTTCGGTGAACTGACCCGTCAGATGATTGGCGCGTTGCAGAAAAAAGAGAACTTCTCACTGCAACTGGGTACGGAAGTGCGCGGTCTCAAGCGCAATGCGGATAATAGCTGGAGCGTGACGCTCCATTCGCTGAAAGGCGGCGGTGAGCAGGTTATCCGGGCGAAGTTTATCTTTATCGGCGCGGGCGGTGCGGCGCTTAAGCTGCTGCAAGAGTCGGGTATCCCGGAAGCGGCGGATTATGCCGGTTTCCCGGTGGGCGGCCAGTTTCTTGTTTCCGAAAACCCGGATGTGGTGAATCATCATCTGGCAAAAGTCTACGGTCAGGCCACCGTGGGCGCGCCGCCGATGTCTGTGCCGCATATTGATACCCGTATTATTGACGGTAAGCGCGTGCTGCTGTTTGGGCCGTTTGCCACCTTCTCGACGCGTTTCCTGAAAAACGGATCATTGTGGGATCTGTTACGCTCCACCAATACCTCCAACGTATTGCCAATGCTGACTGTCGGCATGACCAACTTTAGCCTGGTAAAATACCTGGTCGGTCAGGTGCTGCAAAATGAAGACGATCGTTTTGATGCACTGCGTGAATACTACCCGCTGGCGATGAAAGAAGACTGGCGTTTATGGCAGGCCGGTCAGCGTGTGCAGATCATCAAGCGTGAACCCGGCAAGGGCGGGGTATTGCGACTGGGCACGGAAGTGGTCAGTGATAAAGAAGGCACCATCGCCGCGTTGTTAGGGGCATCGCCGGGGGCATCGACCGCTGCGCCGATTATGCTGGAACTGATGGAAAAAGTGTTCACGGAACGCTTTGCTTCCGCCGGCTGGCAGGCAAAACTGAAAGAGATCATCCCTTCGTTTGGCACAGAGCTGAACGGTGATATCGAAGCTGCTGACGCTGAGCTGCGTTACACCAGTCAGATTCTGGGGCTGAAATGTGACGAATCGCTGATTGCCGACATTACACCGCCGGTGCAAAAACCTGCTCTGCATCCGCAGAGCGACAGCGAAACCGTGGCGGATATCGCGCTGTAACCGCACCTGAAGCAAAAAGCCGTAACGGATCCGTTACGGCTTTTTTTATTGGCGAACAACACGACAAAATCGGCAATTAAATCAGAAAGTGAATGAATACCATCAGCAATAAGCCCCTGAGAGCCTGAAAATAAGCCGGTAATAACCTGAATGCAAGAGAGTATAAAATTAACCACCACGCTGATGACGGTACTTCTTTGCGCCATTCTTGATCGGTTATGATATCCATTATCATTTCGCATATAAATATTCCATTTATGAGGGAAATCTCAAGGCAGGGATTATATTTGTATAATCTTAATGTAGCGTTAAGCATAAAGAAATAAATTGCTTAATGTTGGGCCGGTAATTTTTCATATATCAATAATACCGAATGAAATGAGTATATTGATAAACAGGAAAACACAACTATGCACCGTGAACGCCACAGTATTGGAAGGGTAGGATGGCTCAGGGCCGCCGTGCTCGGAGCAAACGACGGTATTGTCTCAACCGCCAGCCTTGTGCTGGGCGTTGCTTCGGCGCAGACATCCTCCTCTGGCGTGCTACTGGCTGGCGTTGCCGGGTTGGTGGCGGGGGCCATGTCGATGGCAACCGGCGAATATGTCTCTGTCTCCTCGCAGGCGGATACGGAAAAAGCCGCGCTGGCGCAGGAAAAAGAAGAGCTCGCTGTGAATTATGAAGGCGAAGTGCAGGAGCTTATGTCGCTGTACGTGAAACGGGGTCTGGAGCCCGCGCTTGCTCATCAGGTTGCAGAGCAGTTAATGGCCCACGATGCGCTGGATGCCCATGCCAGAGAAGAGCTGGGGCTAACAGACACGAATAGTGCGCGCCCGCTTCAGGCGGCGCTCTTTTCCGCCGTCAGCTTTTCTGCCGGGGCCGTATTGCCTGTTATGGTCGCCTGGTTAACACCCGCCGGGTTTGTTCTGCCGTTGGTTATCCTCTCCACGCTGTTGTCCCTGGCGGTGCTCGGATACATTTCATCCGTTGCAGGGAAGGCGCCTGCGACGATGGCAATTATCAGAATTACGTTCTGGAGCGCGCTGGCGATGGCGCTTTCGATGGGAGCAGGTTCGCTTGTCGGCCACGCGCTGGCATAGCGTCCCGTTTATTTCACAGGAATGATTAAAAATGAAAAAATACTCCGGAAGTCAGATGATTATGCACTGGCTGGTTTTACTGCTTATTATCGTGACCTATGCGGCTATGGAATTTAAGGGGATTTTCCCCAAAGATTCTGTCGGTCGCTATTGGATGGGGATAACACATTACACGTGTGGTGTGACAGTATTTATTCTGATGATAATCAGACTGGTATTGCGAGTCATAAATACTGAACCGCCGGTGGTCCCGCCACTGCCGTTATGGCAGAAGCGGAGCGCCTCTTTTGTGCATATAATATTATATGTCCTTTTTATTTCTCTGCCGGTGCTTGGCGTAGCGTCACTCTTTTTTGGCCAGAAAGAATGGGCTTTCTTTTTTATAACGATGCCGGTATCTGCTGTTAAAAATAGTTTATTACAGCACAGCCTGAAGGACGTACACGAGGCTCTGGCCAATGCGGGATACTTTATTATTGGTTTGCATGCTGCTGCGGCATTACTGCACCACTATGTGTTACGGGATAACACGCTGCTCAGGATGCTTCCCGGAAAGCGTGCCGAGTAATCGGTGTGATGGCGGGCATTTCCCCGGGCAGGTGTTTCGCAAAGCAGGCCGCCATCTGACAGCGTTCCTTGATTTTACCTTTGTTTTACCTTTTCTAAATCGCAGGCATAAAAAAACCAGCCTTAATAGGCTGGTTTTCTTGGGGAATTTTGGTCGGCACGAGAGGATTTGAACCTCCGACCCCTGACACCCCATGACAGTGCGCTACCAGGCTGCGCTACGTGCCGACATGTGGCGCTAATAGTACCCTTTTCATCGCTGAATGCAAGTGAAGGGCAAGCTGAGTGATTCATAATTAATCAATCAGTTAGCGATAAAACGTTTTTCATCCGTCAGAACCTGCAGCAGCAAACTGAGCTGTGGTTTCTGTTCACGGAACTTCTCGCCCTGTGCATTCCAGGTGCGGTAATTCCCGTTCTGATCGAGCACCAGCGTTATCTCAGGTGTGGTGATGGCCAGCGTATCGCCATTAGCCGCTGTGACCCAGTTATTGCGCCGCGTGGCGTTAAACAGATCCTGCCCCTGTGAGTACTCATTAGCAGGCGTGCTGACATGCAGCAGGCGCTGCATCAGCGTGGTCATAATATCTTTATGATCCGTCAGCTTGTTGATGCGTTGAGCCGGTGTTCCCGGCCAGTGCACGACCAGCGGAACGTGCAGCCTGCTGCGCGACCAGTCGAAATTAGCGTCATCTTTGCTTTCTGGCATACCGCGACCGGCGGTGATAATCACCACGGTATCATCCAGCTTGCCAGACTCGCGCAGCGCATCCAGCACGCGGGCGATTTGCGCATCGACATCAGATGCGGCGCGACTGTATTTACGGGCAAAGCCTTGCTGATTGCTGTCCAGCGCGGCGGTGCCATTCAGCGATACCCAGGAGAACCAGCGGTTATCATCCTGCGCGTAGTGCCCCAGCCAGTTAATCCACTGATCGGCGGTTTGCTCATCACTTTGTGGTTTTGCCGCCGGCAGCGAGAAATCAGACAGTAGCGCCTGACGATAGAGCGGGCTGCTAAAGCCATCGGATGAGAACAGACCCAACTGATAACCTTGCTGGTTGAAGGCGGTGATCAGCGCGGCCGGAATGCGCGCCGACAGCACGCCATCCATATAACTTGCCGAGATGCCGTAGAACAGGCCGAAATAGCCGCTATCTGCGGTATTGCCTGAACTCATATGCTGCGTAAACGCCACATTCTGCTGCGCGAAACTGGCCAGTTGCGGCATCTGTTTTTCATACCGCGAATAGTTGAGGCCATCGACAGTAATCAGCAACACGTTATGACCCGCGCCCATATCCTGATAGCGCAGGTCGCTTAATGGGTATTGAACCGAAACCGCTTCCGGATTCCCTTGTTCCACCAGGCGACGTTGATAATCCTGCGCATCCAGCAGCCCGTGTTTTTCCAGAAAACGACGCGCGGTCATAGGATAAGAGAGCGGCAGGTTGGCGCGCTGCATGGTAATAGGGCGATAAAAATTAGCGTCCGCCCAGATGTACATCACATGGGTGGCGACAAAGGCGACGAAGAAGAACGCGGCGACGGGTTTGGCATAATGGCGACGCCGGGTGAGGCTGCGCAGCTTTTGCCAGCTCCAGGTCGCAAACAGCATCTCAATCAGCAGGATCACCGGCACGCTAATAAACATCAGCTGCCAGTCCCGCGCCATCTCATTTTGATCCGGGTTAATCACCAGTTCCCAGACGACAGGGTTAAGGTGCAGGTGGAAACGGGTAAAGACTTCGCTATCGATAAGCAACAGCGTCATGCCGGCTGTCGCGAGGATCGCAGACAGCACCCGCATAAGCCGCTGCGACATCACAATAAAGGTCAGCGGAAAGAGGATCAGCAAATAGGCGGCGAACACCAGAAAGCTGAAATGCCCGGCAATGCTCAGGTACGAATAGAGGCGACCGGAGAGCGTGGTGGGCCAGTCGGCGACGAACAGATAGCGGCTACCCAGTACAATGGACAACAGAATGTTGAACAAAGCAAACCAGTGTCCCCAGCTAACCATCTGGGAGACTTTTTCAAAGTAGCGCTGACGATTCGTCACCATAAACTGTCGATATTTCCCTTAATGCGCTTTGTCGTCGCCAATTGACGATTGTAACGCCTGAGCAAACGACTTTGCGATAGCCTGACGCTGCGCAGGGGCGACGCTGGTATTAATCAGGTTCGTCACCATATTGCCCAGCACCATCAGGGACAGATCGGTCGGCGTTTTGTGTTTTTCCAGCACGCTGGCAAGCTCACTGAGCAGTTGTTCAACGTGTTCATCGCTGTAACGGGAGATTTGTGGCATAAATCGACATCAGTTTGTGTGTTCATGAAAGGGCAACATATTACCGTAGCAACAGCTTTTTTTCTGCTTTTTTATCTGCTGTTGCACAGTCGCGTTGGTGGTGGTTGAATACCGCGGTCTAAAAGGAGAGTTTATCATGAGCCTGGATATCAACCAGATTGCCCTGCATCAGCTTATCAAACGCGATGAGCAAACCCTTGAGCTGGTGCTGCGCGATTCTTTGCTGGAACCTACTGCGCCTGTTGAAGAGATGGTCGAAGAGCTGCACCGGGTGTATAGCGCAAAAAATAAAGCTTACGGCCTGTTTAACGAAGAGAGTGAGCTGGCGCAGGCCCTGCGTTTGCAACGCCAGGGCGAAGAAGAGTTTCTTGCCTTCAGCCGTGCGGCGACCGGGCGTTTACGTGATGAACTGGCGAAATATCCGTTCGCTGATGGCGGTATTGTCCTGTTTTGCCACTACCGTTACCTGGCGGTGGAATATCTTCTGGTGGCGGTGCTGAACAACTTAAGCAGTATGCGCGTTAACGAGAATCTGGATATCAGCTCCACGCACTATCTGGATATTAATCATGCGGATATTGTGGCCCGTATCGATTTAACCGAGTGGGAAACGAACCCGGAGTCGACGCGTTACTTAACCTTCCTGAAAGGGCGGGTAGGGCGCAAGGTTGCCGATTTCTTTATGGATTTCCTTGGTGCCAGCGAAGGGCTGAACGCCAAAGCGCAAAACCGCGGTTTGTTGCAGGCGGTGGATGACTTTACCGCGCAGGCGGAACTGGATAAATCAGAGCGTCAGACCGTGCGCCAGCAGGTCTATACCTATTGCAACGAACAGCTGCAGGCGGGTGAGGAGATTGAATTAGCCTCGCTTTCAAAAGAGCTGGCGGGCGTGAGCGAAGTGAGTTTCGAAGAGTTTACCGCCGGTCAGGGCTATGAGCTGGAAGAGAGCTTCCCGGCGGATCGCAGCACCTTGCGTCAGCTTACCAAGTACGCGGGTAGTGGCGGCGGTCTCACCATCAATTTTGATGCGTTGCTACTCGGCGAGCGTATTTTCTGGGATCCGGCGACCGACACGCTGACCATTAAAGGTACGCCGCCAAACCTGCGCGACCAGTTGCAGCGCCGTTTTAACGGCGGAAAATAGCCTGAGAATCCTGCCCGCAAGGGCGGGTTTCTGTAAAGTGCAGGTATAAAAAAACCCCGCCGTGGCGGGGTTTCTTCAACTTTGTCGGCGATTAAGCGCGAACGAAGTCGATGTGAGACAGTTTCGGTTTGTAAGCGTGACGCTGTACAGCCTGAACTTTCACTTTTACTTCTTTGCCATCAACAACGATGGTCACAACTTCGCTATAGAACTCAGCTTTCGCCTGCAGGTTCCACAGTTTGTCATGATCCAGTTCGATAGCGATCGGAGCTTCAGTTCCACCGTAAACGATAGCCGGGAACTTGTTAGCTGCGCGCAGGCGGCGGCTCGCACCCTTACCCTGCTCTTTACGTACGTCTGCGTTAATAGTAAACATTTAAATCTCTCTTAAATAGATCCTGTTACAGGCGACCCAGCAACAGGCAGATGATCGGCTTTCGCGGATGCAAAAGCGGGCGGTATTCTATCCCCGAATACCCGATACATCAATCAAAAGCGCGTTTATCCGCGTAATTCATATGCCCGACGAAAGCGACCTTCATAATCGAAGACTTTTTCCCGCACTTGCCAGAACTGCCCCTTGAGGCGCGCTACCACAAAATCCGGGTGTCGTAGCAGTGCCTGTTGCGCGACGATATCCGCGGCAACAATCCAGCGCAGCGGTACGCCAGGCGTACGGGTATGTGGGCGAATGAACAGTTGTTCGAAAGCGGTGCGCTGAGCGGCGGTTTGCAGACGGAAGCACTCACTGACATCCGCGCCGTCTTCGTCGTAGTAAGTGATTTTCAGCCATTCGCCTTTCGCATCTGCCCCTTGCTGTAATGTCATCCCACTACAGCGCAGTACCAGTGCATCCTTGAGCTTCAGCGCCGCTTTCAGCATATCGTCGGGATCAACCAGCACGCAGTCGCAGCGGCGGCAGCGGCGGGCGGCAATGTCATTTTCCGCATTACATTGCGGGCAGTTTTTAAAGCGAAAGCGATAATCACACTGCTCCCGATGGCCTTCATCATCTTCCAGCCAGCCCTGGCAACGGCGGCCAAAATGCTCGATCAGCGTGCCATCGGCAGTGGTTTTCCCCCAGAATGTGTTGGCAAAACCGCAACCGGGGCAGAACACCTGTACCGGAACATTGTCGCTTTTGCCTTTGGGCGCACCAATTTCCGGCGCGTAGAGATCGTGGGGGTTGCCTGCGTAATCCAGGATCAGGCAGTCGGTTTTCCCGGGCGCCAGCCGCAGACCGCGCCCGACGATTTGCTGATACAGGCTGACAGACTCCGTCGGACGTAAAATGGCAATCAGATCAACATGCGGCGCATCGAAGCCGGTGGTCAACACCGACACATTAACCAGATAACGAAACTGTTGTTGTTTAAACGCCGCGATCAACGCATCGCGTTCCGGGCCGGCAGTATCACCGGTGATGAGCGCGGCGTCATCGGCGGGCAGCAGGCCGGTAATCTCTTTGGCATGTTCAACGGTGGCGGCAAAGATCATTACTCCTTTGCGCGTCTGCGCAAATTCAACGATCTGGCTGACAATATGCGGGGTAATGCGTTGCTGTTTTTTCAGCTCGCGGTTCAGATCTGCTTCACTGAACAGACCGTTGCTCTGCGCCTGCAGACGGCTGAAATCGTACTGCACCACGGGCATATCCAGCCGCTCCGGCGGAGTAAGATAGCCGTGTTTAATCATATAGCGCAGTGGAAGCTCATAAATGCAGTCGCGGAACAGCGCCTTTTCGTCGCCGCGCACCATCCCATGATAATGAAAACGGTAAATCCAGCCTTTACCCAGACGAAAGGGCGTTGCCGTTAAACCGAGCAGACGTAAGTGGGGGTTGACTTCGCGCAGATGCGCCAGGATTTGCTGATACTGACTGTCGTCATCATCACTAATGCGGTGGCACTCATCTACCACTAATAATGAAAACTCGCCCTGAAACTGCGCCAGGTTGCGTGCCACGGATTGCACGCTGCCGAACACCACTTTGCCGTTGCTCTGTTTACGCTTTAACCCGGCGGCGAAGATATCCGCTTCCAGTCCAAGCGCAACATACTTGGCGTGGTTTTGCGCCACCAGTTCTTTGACATGCGCCAGTACCAGCACACGACCGCGCGCCAGACGCGCCAGTTCGGCGATCACCAGGCTTTTCCCGGCGCCGGTTGGCAGTACGATGACCGCAGGTTCAGCATGTTGACGAAAATGGGCGAGGGTGGCGTCCACCGCTTCGCGTTGGTAAGGGCGCAGCGTAAAAGTCATTGTCTCAATAAGGTTGCAGATAGACGGCGCATAGTATGCCACGAATCTTTCCCTTGAGCGGTGTATGATGGCCGCTATACTACTCACGTTTATAACGTCTTTTTTGGGCGTCATGCCCGCATCCAGCACCATACAGGCTAAAAAACTTCATGCGACTTGATAAGTTTATCGCTCAGCAACTTGGCGTCAGCCGCGCCATTGCCGGGCGTGAAATCCGTGCCCATCGTGTTACCGTCGATGGTGAGATTGTGAGAGATACCGCGTTTAAACTGCAACCCGAGCACGATGTTGAATACGACGGCAACGCCCTCGTTCAGCAAACGGGTCCGCGTTACTTTATGCTCCACAAACCGGAAGGTTATGTCTGCTCAACGGACGACCCGGATCATCCGACAATCCTCTATTTTCTTGATGAGCCGGTCGCGCATAAGCTTCATGCCGCAGGACGTCTGGATATCGACACCACCGGTCTGGTGCTGATGACCGATGACGGTCAATGGTCGCACCGCATCACGTCGCCACGCCATCATTGTGAAAAAACCTATCTGGTTACCCTGGAATCGCCGGTGAGCGACGACACGGCGGAACAATTTGCCCGCGGCGTACAGTTGCATAATGAAAAAGATCTCACCAAACCCGCTGTGCTGGAGGTGGTGACGCCGAACCAGGTTCGTCTGACCATCAGCGAAGGCCGCTACCATCAGGTTAAACGCATGTTTGCCGCCGTTGGCAATCATGTTGTGGGGCTGCATCGCGAACGTATTGGTGCGATTGCACTGGATGCGGATCTGGAGCCCGGTGAGTACCGTCCACTGACGGAAGATGAAATTGCCAGTGTGGGCATGTCCTCACGCTAATATCAGGAGACTGACGTGACCTCAAGGCCACACTCTTCGTTGAGCATTGTGTTTATTCTCGGCCTGCTGGCGATGTTGATGCCACTGTCCATCGATATGTACCTGCCTGCGCTGCCTGTGATTGCTGAGCAGTTCGGCGTACCGGCCGGCAGTGCGCAAATGACGTTGAGCACCTATATTCTGGGGTTTGCGGTCGGTCAGTTGCTCTATGGCCCGATGGCTGACAGCATCGGTCGTAAGCCGGTTATTCTCGGCGGAACACTGATTTTTGCGGCAGCGGCAGTGGCCTGCGCGCTGGCGCAAAGTATTGATCAGTTAATCACCATGCGTTTTTTCCACGGTCTTGCCGCCGCTGCGGCAAGCGTGGTGATTAATGCCCTGATGCGCGATATCTACCCGCGGGAAGAGTTCTCGCGCATGATGTCGTTTGTCATGCTGGTCACTACCATCGCTCCATTACTGGCGCCAATGGTGGGGGGCGCGGTGCTGATTTGGTTCAGCTGGCATGCGATTTTCTGGATCCTCGCCATTGCTGCATTGCTGGCCTCAGCGATGATTGCCTTTTTTATTCGCGAAACGCTGCCGGTGGAAAAACGGCATAAATTCCATTTGCGCACGACGATAGGCAACTTCGCTTCGCTGTTTCGTCATAAACGCGTGCTGAGCTACATGCTGGCGAGCGGTTTCAGCTTTGCCGGAATGTTCTCGTTTCTGAGCGCCGGGCCTTTCGTCTATATACAGATCAACCACGTTTCGCCGCAGAATTTCGGCTACTACTTTGCGCTGAATATTGTCTTTCTGTTTGTCACGACCATTATTAATGGCCGTATTGTTCGCCGCGTGGGGGCACTAAACATGTTCCGCAGTGGGCTGTGGGTACAGTTTGTCATGGCGCTGTGGATGGTCGTGACGGCGCTGCTTGATGTTGGTTTCTGGTCGCTGGTGCTTGGTGTGGCGGCATTTGTGGGTTGTGTCTCGCTGGTCGCCTCTAACGCCATGGCCGTCATTCTTGATGAGTTTCCACATATGGCGGGTACGGCGTCTTCCCTGGCCGGGACCTTTCGTTTTGGCATTGGCGCGATCGTTGGTGCACTGTTGTCGATGGCGACCTTTAACTCAGCCTGGCCGATGATTTGGTCCATCACGTTTTGCGCAACCAGTTCCATTCTCTTCTATCTCTACGCCAGTCGCGGTAAAAAACCGGCGTAACCCTTCACAACAGGGAGCGAAAACGCTCCCTTGTTTGATGCATATCAACTTAGACTGACATACCTTCAGACATGTTTGTTTATTTTATGTAAAATCCATTTATGTAAAAAGTCACACTATTGTAGTGAAAAAGGTTGAGTTAGATCGCAGAAACGGGTACATATACCCCGAAAGTCGGCCCGCCGCTTAGCCATTAAAACCCTGATAAATGAGCGACCAGCCCTCACGCTACGCAGGATTTGACCTTTTCTGCGAGGTTGACAGGACGATTTGTCAATAGTGTGTTAATATAAATGTAAAATATTTGTGAAGTAAAAGTGCTTCGGGGAAAGAAAGTGAATACATTCCAGCTCTCCATCATCCACCGCCTGCCCCAGTGCTATCGCTGGCTGGAGGGTTTTGCAGGCGCAAAAGTTGAACCGATTCCGCAAAATGGTCAGTCTGCGGATGACAGCCTTGTGGCATTGAAACTGCTGAGTCCGGACGGCGACAACGCCTGGCCGGTAATGCACAAACTCAGCCAGGCATTGAGCGATATCGAAGTGGATTGTTCGGTACTGGAATGTGAAGGCGAACCGTGCCTGTTCGTTAACTGCCAGGATGAGTTTGCCGCGACCTGTCGCCTGAAAAACTTCGGCGTTGCCATCGCGGAACCGTTCTCCGGTCAGAACCCTTTCTGAACGTCAGCTTAATGCGAGAAGCTGGCGTGTATAAGCCTGCTGAGGCTCGCTAAAGACACACCGACACTCTCCCTGTTCAACGACTTCCCCTTGTTTCAGCACAATCACCTGGTGACATAATGCGCGCACCACGTGCAGATCGTGGCTGATAAAGATATACGCCAGCCGGTGCGTCTCCTGTAGTGATTTCAGCAGCGTGAGGATTTGCGCCTGCACGGTGCGATCCAGTGATGACGTGGGTTCATCCAGAATGATCAGTTCCGGTTTGAGGATCAGGGCGCGGGCAATGGCAATGCGCTGGCGCTGACCTCCCGAGAACTCGCCGGGGAAACGACGCCGGGTTTCCGGATCCAGCCCCACTTCCTGCATCACCTCAATCACCCGTTGCTCACGGGCGCTACGCGTCAGCGCTGGCTGATGAACGCGCAAACCCTCTTCGATAATTTGCTGCACATTCAACCGCGGGTTGAGCGCGGAGTTGGGATCCTGAAACACCACCTGAATCCGGTGCCGTACCGGCAGCATCTGCTTGCGGTTCCACTGGTGCAGTGGTTTACCGTCGAAGAGGATGGCACCGCGTGAGGCGACCAGGCGCAGCAGGGCAAGGCCGGTGGTGCTTTTTCCCGATCCTGATTCACCAACCAGTCCCAATGTCTCGCCGGGGCGTAAGGTAAAGCTGATATTCTTCACCACCGCATTGTGGTCAACCACGCGACGCAGGATCCCTTTACGCACCGGGAAGCTCACAGCAAGATTTTCCACCTGCAGCAGCGGCTGCGCATCCGGAGGCAGGGCAACAGGCTCCCCACCGGGTTCGCTATTGATCAGTTTTTGCGTATACGGATGCGCCGGGGCGGTGAACAACGCCCGGGCACTATTTTGTTCGACGCATACCCCGTTTTGCATCACCGCAACGTTATCCGCCAGCTTGCGTACGATACTGAGGTCGTGGGTAATAAACAGCAAACCCATATTCAGCTCATCGCGCAGTTCACGCAGTAACGCCAGGATCTGCGCCTGTACGCTCACATCCAGTGCCGTGGTGGGTTCATCGGCAATCAGCAGTTCCGGGCGTGTTAACACGGCCATGGCGATCATCACGCGTTGGCGTTCACCGCCGGAAAGCTGGTGTGGAAAATCGCCCAGCCGAGCACGGGCATTGCGGATACCGACGCGTTCCAGGCAATCGAGAATTTCCGCCCGCGCGGCTTCCCGCCGCATACCGCGATGCAGCGACAGCACTTCATAAAGCTGTTTTTCCAGCGTATGCAGAGGGTTAAGGGAAACCATCGGCTCCTGGAAAATCATGGCGATTTTATTGCCGCGCACGCCGCGTAGCGTTCTTTCGCTGGCGTGCAGCAACGATTCGCCATGAAACAGAATATCGCCGGAGGGGTATTCCACGGGAGGAGAAGGCAGCAAACGCAGGATCGATAATGCACTGACGCTTTTACCGGAGCCGGATTCGCCGACCAGTGCCAGCGTTTCGCCCGCATCAATGCGCAGCGATAAATCGCTGACCACCGTTCGCAGCGTATTCTGCTGGCGAAAAGCAACGGTCAGGGAATCAATAGTCAGCAGGGGAGACGTCATCTTACACCGCCTTATTAGGATCAAACGCGTCGCGCACCGCTTCGCCAATAAAAATCAGCAGCGAAAGCAGCAGGGCGGTGGAAATAAAAGCGGCGATACCGAGCCAGGGTGCCTGTAAATTGTTTTTCCCCTGGAGCAGCAGTTCGCCCAGCGACGGAGAACCCAACGGCAGGCCGAAGCCGAGAAAATCGAGCGACGTCAGGGTGGCGACCGAGCTGCACAAAATAAACGGCAGTAGAGTTAAGGTCGCGACCATCGCATTGGGCAACATATGGCGCAGCATAATGCCGCGATCGCTCACGCCCAGCGCCTGTGCGGCACGGATGTAATCAAAGTTACGTGTGCGCAGGAACTCGGCGCGCACCACGCTGACCAGCGCCATCCAGCCAAACAATACCGTGATGCCTAACAACCACCAAAAACCGGGTTGGATCACGCTGGAGAGCAGAATAATCAGGAACAGCGTCGGCATTCCGGACCACACCTCAATAAAACGCTGCCCCCAGAGATCAATTTTGCCGCCGTAATACCCCTGTATTGCACCGGCCAGCACGCCGATCACGCTGGAACAGAAGGTCAGCATCAAGCCGAACAGCAAGGAGATCCGGGTGCCATAGAGAATGCGCGCCAGTACGTCGCCGCCGTTAGCGTCGGTGCCGAGCCAGTTTTTTGCTGAAGGGGCAGAGGGAAAGGGTTCCGTGGTGGCATAGTTAATGCTGCGCGCGCCAAAACGCACGGGCGCCCACAGTGTCCAGCCGTGCTCATCGAGCTGTTTACGTAGCCACGGATCCTGATAATCCGCCGGGGTGGCAAAGGGACCGCCAAAATCGCTCTCGCTGTAATTGATGAGCGCTGGCGCAAACCATTTGCCTTCGTAGCGCACCAGCAGTGGCTTGTCGTTGGCCACCAGCTCTGCGCAGAGGCTGAGGATAAAAATCACCAGAAAGATCCACAATGACCAGTATCCGCGACGGTTGTGACGAAAACGCAGCCAGCGGGCCTGGTTGACGTAGCTTAATTGAATCATCAGCGTCCCTCAAAATCGATACGCGGATCCACCAGCGTATAACTGATATCACTGAGAATATTCAGCAGCAGGCCAATCAGAGTGAAAATATAGAGCGTGCCGAACATCACCGGGTAATCCCGGGAGACCGTCGCTTCGTAGCCCAGCAGGCCAAGGCCGTTAAGGGAGAAAATCACCTCGATCAACAGCGAACCGGTAAAAAACATGCTGATAAAGGTCGCCGGGAAACCCGCAATCACCAACAACATGGCGTTGCGAAACACGTGCTTACGCATGATATTGCGTTCGCTCACGCCTTTGGCGCGGGCGGTGACCACATACTGTTTACGGATCTCATCAAGAAACGAGTTTTTGGTCAGCATGGTCAATGCGGCGAAACCGCCAATCACCGTCGCCAGTACCGGCAGGGTGATATGCCAGAGATAATCCAGCGCCTGTTTGTACCACGGCAGGGCGTCGAAATTGCTTGAGGTGAGCCCGCGTAAGGGGAAAAGATCGTAGTAGCTGCCGCCGGCAAAAAAAACAATCAGCAGGATAGCGAACAGAAACGCCGGGATAGCGTAACCGACAATGATCAGCGCGCTGCTCCAGATATCAAAGCGGCTCCCGTTGTACACCGCTTTGCGAATGCCAAGGGGAATCGACACCAGATAAATAATCAGCGTTCCCCACAGCCCCAGCGTTATCGACACCGGCATGCTGTCTTTGATCAGTTGCAGCACCGATGCGCTGCGGAACAGACTATTGCCAAAGTCGAAGCGCAGATAATCCCACAACATTTTGAAATAGCGCTCATGCAACGGTTTATCGAAACCGTAGCGCTGTTTTATCTCTTCAATAACTTGCGGATCCAGACCGCGCCCGCCGCGATAGTGGCTGTCATTGCTTAGCGCGTCGCCCACACCGGTGCGGGCATGCGTGGCGCCCATTCCACCGCCGCTGCTGCCCGGCATCGTGCCTTTATCGCCAAACTCAATGGCGGCAATTGCCTGGTCGACCGGGCCGCCCGGCGCGATTTGCACAATAAAAAAGTTAATAGTGATGATCGCCCAAAGGGTGGGGATTATCAGTAATAAACGCCGAATGAAATACGCGCCCATCCCTTCTCCTTAGCGTCTGGCGGCGGGCAATTTCGCCGCCTTGTTTACGTCATACCACCAGGTGTCAAACCCCAGCGAATAGACCGGGCGAATGCCGGGCATGGAAAACTTATCCCAATAGGCGACGCGATCCGCCGCCATGTACCACATGGGCAGCATGTAATAATTCCAGGTTAGCACCCTGTCCAGCGCGCGGCCAAGCGGCAGCAGCTTCTCTTTATTGCCCTGCCAGCGGTTAATTTGTGCAATCAGGTTGTCTACTGCCGGATTTTTCACGCCGGGAGCGTTATAAGAAGAGTCGATATACTCCGAACTCCACGCAATTTGCAGATCGCCGCTTGGCCACGGTTGCGCACGCCACAGGCGTGGCATCATGTCATAGTCACGGCTGCGCATGCGGTTGGTGGCTTGTGAGTTATCGACCTGGCGGATCTCCATCGTGATGCCCAGCCGGGACAGATTATGCTGGAATGGCAACACCCATTGGGTATTCCCGCCCGAGGGCAGCAGCAATTCGAACGTAAACGGTTTGCCGGTTTTCTCATCCACGCGTTGCTGATTTTTCAGCACCCAACCCGCCTGTTTTAACAGCGCATCCGCTTTCAGCAGATTTTCCCGATCATAGCCATCGCCGTTAGATTTTGCCGGTGAGTAGATGGAAGTGAAAACCTCGGGCGGAACCTGCGCTTTGAGCGGGGCCAGCAGCGTGAGCTCATCGGCATCCGGATAGGTGTGCGCGGCGTATTCCGTGTTCTGGAAATAGCTGTTCGCCCGGCTGTATGCCCCATAAAACAGCGCCTTGTTCATCCATTCAAAATCAAACGCCAGCGAGATGGCTTCCCGCACGCGGCGATCGTTAAATACCGGGCGGGTAATGTTAAACGCCAGCCAGCGCGTGTCCTGCGCGGACGTATTGGGCTGCTCATCTTTGACAATGTAGCCACGGCTGAAGTTAGTGCCGATATAGCGCGTGGCCCAGTTTTTGGCATCCCCTTCGCTACGCAGGTCAAACGCGCCCGCTTTGAAGGCTTCGAAGGCGACATTGTCGTCCAGATAGTAGTCATAGCGGATATTATCGAAATTCCAGCGTCCCCGGTTAACGGGCAGATCCGCAGCCCAGTAATCCCGCACGCGGGTATAGGCGATGTATTGCCCCATGCGCCAGCTACTGATGCGATACGGCCCACTGCCCAGCGGCGGGCGATTCAGTGGCTCGCTCAGTTTATGATCTTTCCAGAATTTTTCTGGCATGACCGGCAGCGTCAGCAGGCTGAGCATATCTTCTTTGCCGGGTTTCGCCAGTTCAATACGCACCGTTAACGGTGAAATGGCTTTAACAGTGGTGCCTTTATAGATCAGGCGGAATTGCGGCACCCCTTCGGTCATAAATTTGTTGAAGGTGAAGGCGACATC
The DNA here is from genome assembly GCF_050587465.1 of Kosakonia sp. N21. Classification (NCBI taxonomy): domain Bacteria; kingdom Pseudomonadati; phylum Pseudomonadota; class Gammaproteobacteria; order Enterobacterales; family Enterobacteriaceae; genus Kosakonia; species Kosakonia sp. N21. Next base: position 443,765 of record NZ_JBOBHR010000001.1, read on the forward strand.
GCTGGCGCGAATGGGCGAACCGTCGTGAAAAGTCGCGCGCGGGTTAATGCTAATCTCCATCCATGCGTAGTCATCGGCATAGCGCGCCATCTCTGCGATAAGCGGATAGTAACTGCCCGGCTCGTCGTCAGACGTGGTAAACAGCGCATCGTAGAGTGATTCGGTACGCACAGCGGGATTGCCGCGTAAGGCAAAGCGGTTAAAGTTGTCAAACGTACCCAGCACTGACAGCGTGACATTGCCGCCTTTCGGTGCGGCAGGATTAACATAGTCAAAATGGGAAAAGTTGATGGCATATTTCGGTTCGCCAATCACGGCGAAAGAATCACGTTCCTTGATGGTTTGCGCCTGACAGGCCAGACCGACAAACGCCAACAATAACGCTGAAATGCGGACAAACTTCATTGTGTGTTCCTTTGACCCCGCCTGCGCGGCAGGCGCGCTAAGCTCTTATTGTTGAATAATAAGGGAGCCCTGGCCTGATGTGAAATAATTCGCGCCTACAACAGGGCATCAAAAGAAGGAACCTGCCAGTTAACAAACTGCTCCAGCGTCATCGGGCGGCTGAAATAGTAGCCCTGCATAAAATGCACGCCATGTTCGCGCAGCCATCGCGCCTGCTCGGGCGTTTCAACGCCTTCGGCAACGGTGAGCATATTCAGGCGTTTCGCCAACGTTAGCACGGCATCCAGTACCGGTGAGGTCACGGTTTCGGTGCCAATCGCATTCACAAAGCCCCGATCGATTTTCAGATAATCCAGGGTAAAGCGCTCCAGATAGATCAGGGCGCTGTGGCCGGTGCCGAAATCATCAATCGCGATTTCATATCCTTCGGCGCGCAGCCACTCAAACAGTTTTGTCACTTCGGTGTAGCGCAGCATATCCCGCTCGGTGATCTCCAGCACGATGCTGAAATGGTGCTGCGGGAGTGAACGCGCGAAGGCATGGATATCATCGGCAAAGCTCTCTGCATGCAGATGCCCCGGCGCAATATTAATTCCCAGCTTTGATCCTTCCGGCAGCAGCGTTTTCAGCACCGGCGCATCGCGGGCTATCAGGCGGAACAAATGTAATGTCAGTGGGATAATCAGTTGCTGCGCTTCAGCAAAATGAATAAAAGCGTCCGGCGGGATTTCACCTGCGGTGGGGTGTTTCCAGCGCATCAGCACTTCGACGCCGCTGACTTTCAGGCTCTTTGCATTCACCACGGGTTGGTAGACCACATAAAACTGTTCCCGCTTGATGGCGGTCAGGATCTCCTTGCCCGGTCGCAGGCGCGTGTACAACACGTAAGCAGTGAGCAAAGCCATCAGCATACCCACCGTTGCGCCGAGCAGGGCGGCAAACTGGGCGTCTTCCTTGCGCCATTCTTCCGCGTAGAGATACAGCGTCAGCGGAGTGCCTCCCACATGTGCGATGCGAAAAGGGCGCTGGTTAAAATTCGCCAAATCAATCAACCCGATGGTAAAGGTTGAGATGGCACGATCATTGATACCTATCGCAATCCCCGCCAGATCCGGCTGTTCCGAACTGTACATCATGTAGGGCGTCAGGTTGATGTTCAGCGAGGCAAATACGCCGCGGTCGTCGAGTAGCGGGCTGCGGAACCACAATGCCATTGCCGGTTTGTCCGGCATCATCGGGGTTCCGGGCAAAACCACCATATCGGTCGCTTTATTCAGATCAATATCGGGCACCAGATCTTTCATAGGGACATTCATGACACCTGTTGCCGAGGAGCAGATGGCGTTTTGCCCTTTAACCAACAGAAAGGCGCGCACGTTCATCGAAAATGCGGCGCGGGATGTGAGCTCACTGACAACATCGTGGCAGTCGCTCAGCGTGAGGGGCTGTAAGGCTTCCGCCGTGGCGCGAATTTCACCGAGATACGCTGAAAACCAGCTCGAAACGCCGTTCAGTAAGGCATCGTAGCGGGTAATGCGTTTTTCTTGCTCAAGCCAGAACTGGAACCCGCCGACCGCAAACGCTGTAAGCAGACCGGTAAGAATACTGATCAGCACAATTTTTCGGTTCAGGTGGAAAAAATAGCGGGTGAACATAATGTTGGACCCATTTATACGCATTCAATGATGGGGCGGTTGGCGGCTTACTTTTCTGGACTATAGCCCGAAAAACGTTACGAGGATAGCAGACATAAAAAAACACTGCCGGGGCAGTGCTTTTTTATGCTTAACGCCAGCCAAGGGAAAACCGGCGTTAAGTGATTAGCTGCGGGTCAGGATCCGTCGCGCTTCATTGTAGCGCTTCTTCCAGTAAGGCTCGTCCATGCTGGAAATCATCACACCGTTGCTGGTGGAAGCATGAACAAATTGGTTATTACCAATATAAATGCCGACATGTCGACCGGTAGAACCTGCTCTGAACAAAACCAGATCGCCCGTACGCAAACTGGTGCGCGAAATGGACTTACCTGTTTCCTGTTGTTCCCAGGTGGAACGCGGCAGTTCTAAACCAAACTGTTCACGGAACGTGCGCTGCACGAAACCAGAACAATCGATGCCTTTTTTGGTGTCGCCGCCCAGACGGTAGCGTACGCCTTTCCAGTCAGCATATTGATCCATAATTCGGGATTTGACATCCAGATTACGAACCATATTTTCAAATTCATCCTGAGAGGTTTGCAGTGAAGAAGCATCTTCACCCACAGCAAGCGTCTCAGAATGCACATTCTTTGCGGTATTGGTTGAGCAAGCTGACAGCAGTACCGCTACCGCTATCGCGGGGATCGCCCGCAAGATATATCTCACAATCGGCTGAGATTTGACCATATTGCTTATTTTCCCTTGAAGTCCTTAACGATAAATATCGTTATAAAAAATGCCAACGCAGCGAGATTAATTATCTGTAAGCAACGAGACAATTACTCATGGTCAGATCTGTGGAAGAACGCACAAATTTACGCACAATGAGAATAAAAGCACTCTTTGCGACAAGACGAACCCGAGATTACCCTAACCCTCCCGGCATTGCGAGCGCTTTTCCGCGTTTTTTTATAAGAAATTATGATACAGAAAGTGAATATTCAGGATTGGTCACAAAACCGGCAATTTAGTTTAAATAGCGTACAAATTGCTCTTTTATAGGCAGATTGTTATGACGTGAAAATGACAAAATTAGGAAAGAGCCGGGAATTTGCATCAGGGATCGAAAACGATCCCTAATGAATGGGGCAAAACAATGTTGTTTACTTGTTTAAAGCTTGTTATTTCCGGGCAAATAACGATCAAAGCATAGAATAATTTTATCGCTAAGCGGTGTCATCAAACACCATGGCAACCCAATCAGCACTGACGACAGCGAACCCACCGCAATATCAGTAAACCAGTGAGCGCCGATCATGACGCGCGGGAAGGCGAAAACCACAACAATAATCAGGGCAATGCCAAAGGCTTTCTTACCAAAATAACGCAGCATAACGGCGGAAAAAATAAGCAACATCATGCCGTGATCGCCGGGAAAACTGTCTTTTGAGGCATCTTTGGTCGGGAAGTCGAGCAGATCGCTGACCCGATAAATATCCGTAAAGAAGAGCGACGGGCTTTCACGTTGCACGGGCATCAGCAACTGCGCCAGCTGGTTTAATACCACCGCAATCAGCAACATGGTCAGGCCAATCATCACAACCCGACGACGGCCGCTGCGATCTTCCCGCAGCCAGAACGTCAGCATCAGGCAGCCCATTGCGAGCAGTGAGCAGGCATCAAAAGCGCGGTTATTGGTCAGCGCAACGAACCATAAATAGGCACGGTTTTCAGTCAGGCCGCGGTTGAAAAAATGGAAAATGGTTGAGTCCAGCGGGAACCAGAAACCATGATTTACGGGCAGATACCAGGAAAAAAAGAGCGCCAGACCGGCGACGTTAAGCAGCAAAATCAAAGAATAACGAGTTTTCATCTTCACAGCATTTTCAATTAACACAGACGCAACGTTAGTGTTGTTAACTTAAACGAAGCTTCAACAGAGTGGACTGAAGCGCGTTCCAGTCGGCTTCAGAGGCGGTAATCAGCTCGATTCGACTATCCGGCGGCGCGGCCTGTTGGGTTTCGATATGCAAATCCTGCCCCTGGCGGTTAACGCGCAACAGGCCTTCAGGAATGCGCAGCACGCCTTTAACGCGTTCGACAGGCGCAAGCCGCGCCCATTCCAGCAAACCAACGGTATCAAACACGGTCTCGGCATCGAAAATCCAGCCGCAGGCATGGTGGCCCTGGCCGCTGTTCAGGTTGCGACGCCAGCGCTGATGCGCCGGTAAGCTCAACGCAGCCAGCCCCTTGTTTACCGCATGGGAATGGTCATGCGCGGCACTGGTTGGCAGTTCACGCAGGTTACGGCGCGGCAGATCGAGCAACGCCCCGTCGATGGCACCCTGCGTGGCGCTGACCTGTAAACGGTCGCCGCCGAACGTTTGCCACCAGCTTTCCAGCGCGTGCTGGCTCTGCGACGTGGCGCGATCCTGCTTATTCGCGACAATAATGTCGGCCGCAGCCAGCTGATCGCGGAAGTTTTCATTGTTGACTGCTTTCTCATCCAGCAACTGGCGCGGATCGAGCAGGCACAACGTTGCACGAAGGTCGATCCACGGCTCGTAAACCGGGGCATTAAGCATGTCGAGGATCTGTTTGGGGTGACCTAACCCTGTAGGTTCAATCAGCAAACGATCGGGTTTTCCCTGGCGCAGCAGCGTATTCAGCCCGACCTGCATAGGCAGGCCGTTGACGCAGCACATGCAGCCGCCGGGGATCTCTTTGAGCAGCGCCCCGCTGTCTGCCAGCAAAGCGCCATCAATACCGACTTCGCCAAATTCATTCACCAGCACTGCCCATTTTTCCTGCGGATCTTTGTTGGCCAGTAAATGCAGTATTGACGTGGTTTTGCCACTGCCAAGGAAGCCGGTAATGAGGTTGGTTTTTGTCACGGAAACTCCCTAGATCAACAAAATTGCATGTTGAAGGGATCCTGGCGAAAAAAAAAGAAAAAGAGAAGGGCACGGGCGATGTAAAGCACGTATCGCCCGCAGTAATAGCAGTAAATGTTAAGTATTGAGCAAGGATTTCACTGCGCCATGCGCGCCGTTGGCGGCGATGTTGCGCCATGCGTCGGTAATGGCATCGACAAATACCGGGTTTTGCGGCAGGTCAGCGCCAAAGATTTCTTGCAGCGTGAGTAATGCGGTGACGCGTTCCGCTTCACTGCTGGTGTCGACGATGGCGCGAATTTTATCCACCAGTGGGTCGCGAACATCAATCATGTTACCAGCATCATCAACGCCGCTAACATAATGCATCCAGCCTGCTATCCCCAATGCCAACAGCGGCCAGTGACTTTCCCGTTGTAAATGCATGCGAATGCCGTCCAGCATACGTTGCGGCAGCTTCTGGCTTCCATCCATGGCGATTTGCCAGGTACGGTGTTGTAACGCCGGGTTAGCGAAACGCGCGATCAGACTGTCGGCGTAGGCGGTGAGATCAACCCCGGTTATCCGCAGTGTTGGCGCCTGTTCCTCAAGCATCAACCGTCGCGCAGCGCTGCGAAACGCGCTGTCCTGCATACACTCGTTAATATGGGCGAACCCGGCAAGATAGCCAAGATACGCCAGGAATGAATGACTGCCGTTAAGCATACGTAATTTCATCTGTTCCCAGGGTTGTACATCCTGGACTAACTGCACGCCCGCCGCTTCCCACTCCGGCCGCCCGGCCACGAAATTATCTTCAATGACCCACTGAATAAAGGGTTCGCAACTGATTGCGCAGGGATCCTCAACGCCCAGTATTGTACTGATTTCTGCCAGCGATGCTTCCGTTGCCGCCGGTACAATTCGGTCTACCATGGTTGCCGGGAAGCTCACGTGTTCCGCGATCCACTGCGCCAGTTCCGGCGAACGGGCCTGCGCCATACCCAGCACGGCATTTTTCACCACGTGACCATTATCAGGAATATTGTCACAAGAGAGGACGGTAAACGGCCCCAGCCCACGCTGGCGACGGCGGTGCAGGGCTTCAACCAGAATGCCTGGTGCAGAGTGCGGCTCGTCGGGATGTTGCAGGTCATGTTCAATGCGCGGCTGGCGTAAATCCAGCTTGCCGCTGGCAGGGTCAATGCAATAGCCTTTTTCGGTGATCGTCAGTGAAACAATGGCGACCTGCGGTTCACAAAACTTTTCAATAATTGCCGCCAGTGAATCGAGTTTTGCATTCAGGCATTCGCTCACCGCGCCAACAATAATCGGCTGGTTACCGTCCGCGCCTTTTTCCAGCACCGTATACAGATGATCCTGCGCGCGCAGCTGCGTCATTAACACATCACCGCTAAACAAGCTGATTTCACAGATGCCCCAGTCACCGCCCCGGGCATTCAGTACACGGTTGGTTAACAGCGCCTGATGCGCGCGGTGAAATGCGCCAAAACCGAAGTGCACAATACGCGAACGCAGCTTCGTACGATCATACTGGGGTTGCTGGACGGCAGCGGGAAGCGTTATCGAGGCAATTGTCTTCATCTATATACACCTGATTAACCAATAATTAACAATGAGCAGTGTAAAGTTATATGACAGCAAAAAGAATTGGTATGCCGTAATTATCCGGGGAATGTGAGCTGGATCAATCATTGCTGCGGGAGAGTTTGACCCTTCTGATTAAACATGTATGGTAGTCGTCATGCGGTTATGTGTATTGGTATAACAACTTTAGAGGGTAAGGCGATGGAACAAACCTGGCGTTGGTATGGACCGAACGATCCGGTATCTCTTGATGACGTGCGTCAGGCGGGCGCTACAGGCGTAGTCACTGCGCTGCACCATATCCCTAACGGCCAGGTCTGGCCGGTGGAGGAGATCAAAGCGCGTCAGGCGCTGCTGGCGGAGAAAGGGCTGGTCTGGTCAGTCGTGGAAAGTATCCCGGTACATGAGGATATTAAAACCCATACCGGGCAGTACGACACCTGGATTGCTAACTACCAGCAGAGCATTCGCAACCTGGCGGCCTGCGGTATTGATACCGTGTGCTACAACTTTATGCCGATCCTCGACTGGACGCGTACCGACCTGGAATATCAACTGCCGGACGGCTCCAAAGCGCTGCGTTTTGATCAGATTGCGTTTGCCGCGTTTGAAATGCATATCCTGAAGCGTAAAGGCGCGGAAGCGGATTACAGCGATGAAGAGCAGCGCCAGGCGCAGGCCTACTTTAACGCGATGAGCGAAGCGGAAGTGGAAAAACTGACGCGTAACATTATCGCGGGTTTGCCGGGGGCGGAAGAGGGCTACACGCTGGCGCAGTTCCACGCGCGTCTCGCGGAATACGACGGTATTGATAAAGCGCAGTTGCGTGAAAATATGGCGTATTTCCTGCGGGCTATTGTCCCTGTGGCACAGGAAGTGGGGGTCCGCATGGCGGTGCACCCGGACGATCCGCCGCGTCCGATCCTCGGCCTGCCGCGCATTGTTTCCACGATTGAAGATATGCAGTGGCTGAAAGACGCGGTCAACAGCATCAACAACGGCTTTACCATGTGCACAGGCTCATACGGTGTGCGTGCGGATAACGACCTGGTGCGGATGATCGAGATGTTTGGCGATCGCATTCACTTTACGCATCTGCGTTCAACCTGCCGTGAAGACAACCCGAAAACCTTCCATGAAGCGGCGCATTTGCAGGGCGATGTGGATATGGTGTCGGTTGTTGCTGCGATCCTGAGTGAAGAGCAGCGTCGTAAGAAAGCGGGCGATCTGCGTCCTATTCCGTTCCGTCCGGATCATGGTCACCAAATGCTTGACGATCTGCGTAAGAAAACGAATCCAGGCTACTCGGCGATTGGTCGTCTGAAAGGGATGGCGGAAGTGCGCGGTGTTGAACTGGCACTGAAGAAAACCCTGTTCCGCGATTTGCTGTAAGCATCCCTGGCGGGTAAACGCCGTCAGCAGGTAAAAGAAAAAGCCACTTCATTGAAGTGGCTTTTTTACTGCGTTACTTATCAGTCGGCGCGGCCCATATAGCGGCGCTCTTCGATATGGATACGGATTTTCTCACCCGTGGTCAGGTATTCCGGAACCTGTACCACCAGGCCTGTGTTCAGCGTGGCGGGTTTGGTGCGGGAGCTGGCAGATGCGCCTTTAATACCCGGAGCCGTTTCAACGATTTCCAGATCGACAGTTTGCGGCAGTTCCAGCGCCAGCAACTGGCCATCCCACAGCAGAACCTGCATATCCGGCATGCCGCCTTCCGGAATAAACTGCAACTCTTCTTCAATCTGATCTTTGTTGAAGGTATACGGGGTATAGTCTTCTTTATCCATAAACACGTATTCGTTGCCGTCAACATACGAGAAGTCGACAAAACGACGGTTCAGGGTCACGGTATCAAGGATATCGTCGCCTTTAAAACGCTCTTCTACTTTCAGCCCGGTACGGACATCAGAGAAGCGCATTTTGTACAGCGTTGCTGCGCCGCGGGCGCTGGGTGACTGAATATCAATATCTTTTACAATCAGCAGTTTGCCATTGTAATTCAGCACCATACCTTTTTTAATTTCGTTCGCTCTTGGCATTGCAAGGGTCCTGTAAAATGAAAATCACGAAAATATCGCGACAAAGTACTCGCGAGGGCCTTTTCAGGCAAGTGGAATTGGCGAGTTTTGCATTCCATCAGTAAAAGATGGTAGCGTGCGCCTGTTCGCGCCACTCCGACGCGTAATAAATGAAAGAGAGCCATTATGGAATGCCGCCCGGACTGCGGAGCTTGCTGTACTGCCCCGTCCATCAGTAGCCCGATCCCCGGCATGCCCAACGGCAAACCGGCCAACACCCCGTGCGTGCAACTCGACGCGCAACAGCGCTGTAAAATCTTTGGCTCGCCGCTGCGCCCGAAAGTGTGCTCAGGCCTGCAACCTGGCCGTGAGATGTGCGGGCAGAGTCGTGCTGACGCCATGATTTATCTGCTCGATCTGGAACGCCAGACCGCGCCTTAAACGTCTTTGATTCGCGCCAGGCATACTTGCGTCAACAGGGCCATCGCCAGCGCAATCCAGAACACTGCATGATAACTCCAGATTTCCGCCACCACGCCCGCCAGTGAACCGGCGATGATCCAGCCTACGCGCGTAGTATTAGTATAAAGGGTCGTCGCAGAACCGGCCTGACCCGGCATTAAATCCTGGAAATAGAGCATGCCAATCCCGGCGAGAATGCCAATATAGATGGCGTTCAGCAACTGTAAAGCTAACAGGATGGCCGGGGTATGCACTGTCAGCATCCCGAGGTAGAAACAGGTACCCGCCACGGCGCTGACGCGCATCAAAAAGCGCTTGCCATAGCGTTTAGCGTAATAACCGGCAATCAGCATGGTGGGGATTTCCAGCCCGGCGGCGGTTCCCATCATCACCCCTGCCAGTTTCTCCGGGAGATGCAGCTCATCAATGATAAACAGCGGCATATTGATGATGTAAAGACTATTGGTGCCCCACATCAGGGTACAGATCACAAACAGCAGCAGCGCATCACGACGATGTGTCCGCGGCGCTTCCAGCACTGCCGACGTTGGCTGCGGAACTTTACGCATACTGGGCAGGAACAGCCACACCATCGCCGCACAGGCAATGAACGCGACAGCAGCGCATAAATACATCACCGTAAAACCAAATCCCATCGCCAGCGCGTACGCCAGCGGCGGGCCAATTACCCACGCCAGCGATACCTGCGCACGCAAAATGGAGCTGAACATCACCGCTTCCCGCCCGGTGTTATCCGCATGCTCCCGCGCCAGGGCGAACATCTGTGGGTTAGCCGTGGAACCAAAGCTGCTCAGAAAGACGCCCACAAACAGCAGGATAAAGTAATTGCGATTCCAGGCGAACAGCCCGCAGGCCAGCACGCCGAGCAGGCAGCAGAAAACGATCAGCGTCTTGCGATCGCCTTTGCGGTCGGAGCGCCCGGCCAGTAACTGGCTGACCAGAATGCCAATCACCGCGCTGCCGGTGAAGAAGAACCCCACCATAGCCGGACGGACATGCACTTCATTGGTTAAAAACAGGCTGAGCGTCGGCGTTTGCAAGGCGCCGGCAATACCGGTCAGGAACGCGACAATCAAAAACGCCGTCGATGTGAAATCAAACGCGCCAGGTCGGGCGGCGGCGGGGGAGTTTTGCATTTTACTCTGAGATCCAATTGGCAGACGCGGAGTGTACGCCGCTACGGGATAAAAACACAGATCCTAAGGTGCGATTGCCGTGAAAAAGCAAGCCGTTATTTCAACCGACGTTATTAAAGCTGACCGGTGCTGACGTTTACGTGCTGAAGGCAAAAACGGCTTCAGCAAATTTGCATCAGCCAACGGTGAAATGTGCTGTACCTCTAAATTTTGCAACGAAAATTCAGAGATTTCTTGATTGCTGAAGTAAAAAGGTGAAGACTCATTGAAACGTTTCAGCGTCATCGCGTAATGTCTGAACCAGGGCGGTGACGCATCATTTCTCAAGTTAGCTGAAACGATTCAATTTCAGCAGGAGAGGGTCACATGTTCCAGTTATCCGTTCAGGACATCCATCCCGGTCAGCAGGCCGGCAATAAAGAAGAGGCCATCCGCCAGATCGCGGCTGCGCTGGCAGAAGCAGGCAACGTTGCTGACGGCTACGTCAACGGCATGCTGGCGCGCGAGCAGCAAACTTCCACCTATTTAGGCAACGGCATCGCGATTCCACACGGCACCACGGATACCCGTGATCAGGTGCTGAAAACCGGCGTAAAAGTGTTCCAGTTCCCGCAGGGCATCCTGTGGAGCGAAGGACAGGTCGCGTATGTTGCTATCGGTATTGCCGCCAGTTCTGATGAACACCTGGGCCTGCTGCGTCAGCTGACACACGTGCTGAGCGATGACTCCGTGGCCGCGCAGCTGCAATCTGCAACCACTGCTGAAGAGCTGCGTGCGTTGCTGATGGGTGAAAAACAGAGCGCTTCGCTGAAGCTGGATATTGAAACGCTGACCCTCGATGTCGTTGCCAGCGATCTGGTGACTTTGCAGGCGCTGAACGCCGCACGTCTGAAAGAAGCCGGTGCGGTAGACGCAGCGTATGTTACCCGCGCTATCAATGAACAACCGCTGAACCTTGGTCAGGGCATCTGGCTGAACGACAGTGCTGAAGGCAACCTGCTGAGCGCTGTTGCTGTAAGCCGCGCCGCTGCGCCGTTTGACGTGAATGGTGAGCAGGCTGCGGTGCTGGTCAGCGTTGCGATGGCAGACGAACAGCCGGTCGCGGTGCTGAAGCGCCTGAGCGATCTGCTGCTGAGCAAGAAAGCTGAACATCTGTTGAATGCTGACGCCGCGACGCTGCTGGCGCTGCTGACCAGCGATGATGCGATTGCCGACGATCTGTTGAGCGCAGAGTTTGTTGTCCGCAATGAACACGGTCTGCATGCCCGTCCGGGCACCATGCTGGTGAACACCATCAAACAATTTAACAGTGAAATCACCGTTGCCAACCTGGACGGTACCGGGAAACCGGCTAATGGTCGCAGCCTGATGAAAGTGGTTGCGCTGGGCGTGAAGAAAGGTCACCGCCTGCGTTTCACTGCACAAGGGGATGATGCTGAACAAGCGCTGAAAGCGATTGGCGAAGCAATTGCCGCAGGTTTGGGAGAGGGCGCATAAATGAGCAGACGTGTTGCTACCATTACGCTTAATCCGGCCTATGATCTGGTGGGGTATACCCCTGAAATTGAACGCGGTGAAGTGAACCTGGTCCGTACGACGGGCCTGCACGCCGCCGGTAAAGGCATCAACGTTGCGAAAGTGCTGAAAGATCTCGGCATCGACGTGACCGTTGGCGGTTTCCTTGGCAAAGATAACCAGGACGGATTCCAGCAGTTGTTCAGCGAGCTGGGCATTGCCAACCGTTTCCAGGTGGTGCAGGGGCGTACCCGCATCAACGTCAAGCTGACGGAAAAAGATGGCGAAGTCACTGACCTGAATTTCTCCGGTTTTGAAGTGACGCCGACCGACTGGGAACGTTTTGTTGCCGACTCGCTGACCTGGCTGGGTCAGTTCGATATGGTCTGCGTGAGCGGCAGTCTGCCGTCTGGCGTCAGCCCGGAGGCCTTTACCGACTGGATGACGCGCCTGCGTAGCCAGTGCCCATGCATTATTTTTGACAGCAGCCGCGAAGCGCTGGTGGCCGGTTTGAAAGCCGCGCCGTGGCTGGTGAAACCGAACCGCCGTGAACTGGAAATCTGGGCGGGTCGTAAGTTGCCGGAATTGAAGGATGTCATTGAAGCCGCTCATGGGCTTCGCGAACAGGGTATCGCCCATGTGGTGATCTCTCTGGGAGCAGAAGGGGCGTTGTGGGTTAACGCTTCGGGCGAATGGATCGCCAAACCGCCGTCAATGGAAGTGGTAAGCACCGTTGGCGCAGGGGATTCGATGGTCGGTGGTCTGATTTATGGTCTGCTGATGCGTGAATCCAGTGAACATACGTTACGCCTGGCCACTGCTGTTGCTGCACTGGCGGTCAGTCAGAGTAACGTAGGTATTACCGATCGTACCCAGTTAGCCGCGATGATGGCGCGAGTTGACTTAAAACCCTTCAACTAACAGCAGGAGAGGCATAATGAAAACGCTGCTGATAATAGATTCCGAACTTGGGCAGGCTCGCGCTTATATGGCGAAGACCTTGCTGGGCGCGGCTGCGCAGAGCGCAAATCTGCAATTCATCGATAACCCTGGCGAAGCGGAACTGGCTATCGTTTTGGGCAGCCAGGTGCCGAATGACAGTGCACTGAGTGGGAAAAAAGTCTGGCTGGGCGATATTAATCGCGCAGTGGCGCACCCTGAGCTGTTCCTGAGCGAAGCGAAAAATCACGCGAAGCCCTACACAGCACCGGTGGCCGCTACTGTGGCGGCCACCAATGGTCCAAAACGCATTGTAGCTATTACTGCCTGTCCGACAGGGGTAGCGCACACCTTTATGGCGGCGGAAGCGATCGAAACCGAAGCGAAAAAACGCGGCTGGTGGGTGAAAGTGGAAACCCGTGGTTCCGTCGGTGCGGGCAACGCCATTACGCCGGAAGAAGTGGCGCAAGCCGATCTGGTGATTGTGGCGGCAGATATCGAAGTGGACCTGGCGAAATTCGCGGGTAAACCGATGTACCGCACCACTACCGGCCTGGCGCTGAAGAAAACAGCCCAGGAACTGGACAAAGCCGTAGCGGAAGCCAAAACGTACCAACCGACCGGCAAAGCGCAGGCTGAAGCAACAGAAACTAAACAAGAGAGCGCTGGCGCATACCGCCATCTGCTGACGGGCGTCTCCTACATGCTGCCGATGGTGGTGGCGGGTGGGTTGTTGATTGCCCTCTCGTTCGCCTTTGGTATCACGGCGTTTAAAGAAGAAGGTACGCTGGCGGCCGCGCTGATGAAAATCGGTGGGGGTTCTGCATTCGCCCTGATGGTGCCGGTGCTGGCAGGTTACATCGCGTTCTCCATTGCTGACCGTCCAGGTCTGACGCCGGGTCTTATCGGCGGCATGCTGGCAGTGAGCACCGGTTCCGGCTTTATTGGCGGTATTATTGCCGGCTTCCTCGCAGGTTACATTGCGAAAGCCATCAGCAAAAACGTCAAGCTGCCGCCGAGTATGGAAGCGCTGAAACCGATTCTGATCATTCCGTTGTTCTCCAGCCTGATTGTCGGTCTGGCGATGATCTACCTGATCGGTACGCCGGTTGCGAAAATCCTCGCAGGTTTGACCTCCTGGCTGCAAACCATGGGCACGGCTAACGCAGTCCTGCTGGGCGCAATCCTCGGCGGTATGATGTGTACCGACATGGGCGGCCCGGTGAACAAAGCGGCGTACGCATTTGGTGTCGGCCTGCTGAGTACCCAGACTTACGCACCGATGGCGGCGATTATGGCTGCCGGTATGGTGCCGCCGCTGGCAATGGGTCTGGCGACTCTGGTTGCACGCAACAAGTTCGACAAAGGTCAGCGTGAAGGTGGTAAAGCCGCACTGGTTCTCGGTCTGTGCTTTATCTCTGAAGGTGCGATTCCGTTTGCCGCCCGTGACCCGATGCGCGTTATCCCGTGCTGTATCGCCGGTGGTGCGCTGACTGGCGCTATCTCGATGGCGATTGGCGCGAAACTGATGGCGCCGCACGGTGGTCTGTTCGTCCTGCTGATCCCGGGTGCGATTACCCCGGTGGTGGGCTACCTGCTCTCTATCGTTGCAGGTACGCTGCTGGCGGGTCTGGTGTATGCCTTCCTGAAACGTCCGGAAACAGAAGCAGTGGTCGCAAAAGCTGCGTAATACAGTGTCAGTACCAGGGATATCAGAAGGGCCGCGCTTGCGGCCCTTTTTTTATGCTGCGGCGTCGGCGGTTTGTTGCGCTTTCAGCCAGGCGATCTCTTCTGCCCAGATATCCGGGTTAATGGTTTCCAGAATCAGGGGAATACCGTCAAAACGGCTGTCTTGCATAATCCAGCGAAACGCATCGTGGCCGATATTGCCCTCGCCGAGCGAGTGATGGCGGTCAACACGACTGCCGAAGGTGCTTTTCGCATCATTCAGATGCATTCCACGCAGATAGTTGAAACCCACCACGCGGTCGAATTCAGCAAACGTCTCGGCGGTGGCTTTCGCAGTGCGTAAATCATACCCGGCGGCAAAAGCATGGCAGGTATCAATGCAGACGCCAACGCGGGATTTGTCTTCCACGCCATCAATGATGGCTGCCAGATGTTCAAAGCGGAAGCCCAGATTACTGCCCTGGCCTGCGGTGTTTTCGATCACGGCGGTGACGCCTTCGGTTTGCGCCAGCGCGATGTTGATCGACTCGGCAATCCGCACCAGACACTCCTCTTCCGGGATCTGCATCAGGTGGCTGCCAGGGTGGAAGTTCAGCAACGTCAGCCCCAGTTGCTGGCAGCGCGTCAGCTCATCAATAAACGCGTCACGGGATTTTTCCAGCGCATCGGCGACCGGGTGCCCAAGGTTTATCAGGTAGCTGTCGTGCGGCAGGATCTGGCCCGGTTTGAAATGGTATTTTTCGCAGGCGGCTTTGAACTCATCAATGGTTTCTGTACTCAGCGGCGCAGCGCGCCACTGGCGCTGATTCTTGGTAAAGAGCGCAAACGCGGTCGCGTCGATTTCGGCGGCGCGGATGGCGGCATTCGCCACTCCACCTGAGGCGCTCACATGCGCACCAATGTATTTCATAAAAACTCCTTAAAACCCGCCAGGGGAAAGAAACCATCATAGCGGGTCTGCAGGAAAGGGATGTAGTGGTTTATGCCATCAGATGGTGAACAGCCAGGTTTATCGCGCCGCCGCCAACGATCAACCAGATAAACAGCACCAGCCCCAATGCCAGCGGTTTCGCCCCGGCGTTTTTCAGTGCGCTGATGTGAGTGGTCAGCCCCAGCGCCGCCATCGCCATCGCCAGCAGTAAGGTATCCAGTGTGTTTAGCGCCTGGATTAGCGCGGAGGGGAGCAGGTGAAATGAGTTAAAACAGGCGACAGCAACAAAGCCCAGCGCAAACCACGGGATCGTGAGTTTACTTTTCGCTTCGCCGGTGTGCGGGCTGAGTTGTTTAACGCGGGCCGCCAGCAACAATAAAAAGGGGGCCAGCATCATAACCCGCAGCATTTTGGCGATCACCGCCGCATTTTCCGCTTCCGGGCTGATAGCATGCCCGGCGGCGACGACCTGCGCGACTTCGTGCACCGTGGAACCTATCCAGATCCCGTAAGTTTCCGGGCTGAACCAATGCGCCAGCAGGGGATAAAGCGCCGGGTAGATAAAGATCGCCAGCGTCCCGAATATCACCACCGTGGCGACGGCAACCGTCACTTTGCTGGACTCGGCCTTCACCACCGGTTCCGTTGCCAGCACGGCCGCTGCACCGCAGATACTGCTGCCCGCGCCAATAAGCCAGCTGGTTTTTTTATCCAGCCCGAAGAGACGTTGCCCCAGCACGCAGGCCAGTAAAAAGGTACCGGACAGCGTCAGCACATCGATGACGATCCCGCTGACGCCGACCTCTGCGATTTGCGAAAAAGTCAGACGGAAGCCATAAAGAATAATACCCAACCGCAGCAGATGCTGCTTGGCGAACAACACGCCGCTATCGCATGAACGATGCAGGTGAGGGTAAAGCGTATTGCCCACGACCATGCCGAGCAGGATCGCCAGCGTCAGTGCACTGAAACCGATGCCGGCAATTGCCGGAAAGTGGCCGAGCCAGAGAGCCGCGCCGGTGATAAGCATGCTGAGCAGCAGTCCGGGGGCGAAGCGCCATGCAGGATGGCGCGCAGTGTGTAGTGTGATTTCTGTCATAACCTTCTCCTTTCAATAGCGAAAAGGGTACGGCGGACTGGTTTAAAGGTAAAATTGATTATATATTTATAATCAATCTTTATAAGTGGTAAGTGACCTCTCTATGCATATTACTTTGCGTCAGCTTGAAGTCTTTGCTGAAGTGCTGAAAAGCGGCTCCACCACCCAGGCTTCACAGAGGCTGGCGCTCTCCCAATCGGCGGTAAGCGCAGCGCTCACCGACCTGGAAGGCCAGTTGGGCGTGCAGTTATTCGATCGCGTCGGTAAACGACTGGTGGTCAATGAGCACGGTCGGCTGCTCTATCCCAAAGCGCTGGCGGCGCTGGAGCAGGCAACGGAAATAGAGCAACTCTTTCGTGAAGACAATGGCGCGCTGCGCGTGTTTGCCAGTAGCACCATTGGCAATTACATTCTGCCTGAAGTAATTGCCCGCTACCGTCGGGATTTTCCTGAGTTACCGCTGGAGCTGAGCGTAGGCAACAGTCAGGATGTGATCAACGCCGTGGCGGATTTTCGCGTGGACATCGGCCTGATTGAAGGGCCGTGCCACACCGCGGAAATCATTGCTGAACCCTGGCTTGAGGATGAGCTGGTGGTATTCGCTCCCCCTTCCGCACCGCTGTTGCAGAGCGAGGTCACGCTGGAGCGACTGGCCGCAGCGCCGTGGATCCTGCGTGAACGTGGATCCGGCACGCGTGAAATTGTCGACTATTTACTGCTGTCGCATTTGCCGCAGTTTCATCTCGGCATGGAGCTGGGCAATTCCGAAGCCATTAAGCACGCGGTTCGCCACGGTCTGGGCATCAGTTGTCTCTCCCGTCGGGTTATTGCTGAACAGCTGGACACTGGCACGCTGGTGGAAGTCCCGATCCCGCTCCCCCGCTTGGTGCGCACCTTGTGGCGCATTCATCACCGGCAAAAACACCTTTCCAGTGCGCTGAACCGCTTTATTCGCTACTGCGCCATCTGATTGCACCATCATCATGCGTCTGCACCGTTTCAGGGAGCAGACGCAGCGATGAAACTATCGATTCATCCTGAAACTCCACGAATTACGCGCGCTGAGCGCGATATATCGCGTTGGCACATTAGTTGCAGAAAGTGATTCAAAGAATCTTTTGTTTCATGAGCGATGAGGTGTTGACGATGAAAAAGTGGATGATGGCGGCAGCCGGTGCGGCATTAATGATGACATGCGCCGGGCAGGCGCTGGCGGATCAGTTGCAGGATATTCAGAAACGCGGCGTATTGCGCGTCGCCGTACCGCAGGATTTTCCGCCGTTTGGCTCGGTGGGCACGGATCTGAAACCCCAGGGTTACGACATTGATATGGCGGAATACCTGGCGAAAGGCATGAAAGTAAAACTGCAACTGGTGCCGGTCACCAGCGCTAACCGCGTTCCTTACCTGCAAACGAACAAAGTCGATCTGGTTATCTCAAGTCTTGGGAAAAACGCCGAACGCGAAAAAGTGATCGACTTCAGCCGGGCGTACGCACCGTTCTTCCTGGGAGTATTTGGTCCGAAGGAGGCCACATTGCCTGATGCGAAAGCATTGAGCGGCAAATCCATCGGCGTGACCCGCGGCGCGGTTGAAGATATGGTATTGACCGATATCGCCCCGAAAGACGCGGACGTGAAACGCTACGAAGACAACAACACCACGCTGTCGGCGTACATGTCCGGGCAGGTTCAGTACCTCGCCACCGGGAACGTGGTCGTTGCCGCTATCGCGCGTCAGAACCCGCAAAAAGCCCCGGTCAGCCAGTTTATGCTGAAAGACTCGCCGTGCTACATCGGGCTGATGAAAAACGAACCGGCGCTGAAAGCTGAAGTCGACAAGCTGGTGGATCAGGCGCTGAAAGATGGCTCACTGAACACCCTGTCGCAGAAATGGATGCAGGCACCGTTACCGGCCAACTTCGGCGCATAAACGCATGACGACCTCGCTTGATTTCGCTGCGCTCTGGCCTTTCTGGCCGGAGCTGCTGGCCGGATTGTGGACCACCCTGACGCTCACCGCGCTGGCGACGGTAGGCGGTGTGTCGCTGGGGATTGTCGGCGCGGCCCTGCGCAGTGGAAAACCCGGCCTGCTGAGCACGCTATGGGGCGCGTATGTGGAGTTGATCCGCAATACGCCGTTTGTGGTGCAACTGTTCTTTATTGTGTTTGGCTTACCCAGCCTTGGGGTGAAGCTGACCGCCGGGGAAGCGGCGCTGATCGCCATGCTGGTTAACCTCGGCGCGTATAGCACGGAGATTATTCGCGCCGGGATCCAGGTCACGCCGAAAGGGCAGTGGGAAGCAGCGCGTGTGCTGGGGCTGAACAAATCCCAGACATTTTTGCGGGTGATCCTGCCGCCCTCCCTGAAGCGCATTTACCCGGCGCTGGTCAGCCAGTGCATTATCGTGATGCTCGGTTCATCGGTGGTCTCGCAAGTCTCTTATGAAGAACTGACGTTTATGGCCAACCTGATCCAGTCGCGCACGTTTTTAAGTTTTGAAGTCTATTTCGTCACCACATTGCTGTATCTGGCGCTTTCACTGCTGATGCGCCAGGTGTTGCTGGCGATTGGCCGTAAATGGTTAGGGAGCGAGGGCTGATGAGTACCTTTACCGACTGGGATATTCTGCGCAATCTGCTGCTGGCGGCGCGCTGGACGGTGCTGCTGTCGCTGATTGCGTTTCTGTGCGGCACGCTGGTCACGCTGCCGCTGCTGGTATTGCGCATTAGCCGCTGGGGTTGGCCAAAACGCCTGATCAGCGGTTATGCCGCGCTGTTTCAGGGCACGCCGTTGCTGATGCAGCTGTTCCTCGCTTTTTTCGGTCTGGCGCTGTTCGGTATCGATGTAAGCGCATGGACCGCCGCTACGCTGGCGCTCACGTTGTTTACCAGCGCGTTTCTGCTTGATATCTGGTACGGCAGTATCAAAGCCCTGCCAAAAGGGCAGTGGGAAGCTTGCCGCTGCCTGGGATTAAGCTTCGGGCAGACGTTATTTCGCGTGGTTGCACCACAGGCAATACGCATTGCCATTGCGCCCACGGTGGGCTTTTCTGTGCAGGTGATCAAGGGTACGGCGCTGGCATCTATCATCGGCTTTGTTGAGTTAACCAAAGCCGGGACGATGCTGAATAACGTGACCTTTGCCCCGTTTAAAGTCTTTGGCCTGGTCGCACTGGGCTACTTCCTGCTGTGTTATCCGCTGTCGCGCTACAGCCGTTATCTGGAGAAAAAATTCCATGCCGCTCATCACCATTAATGATGTTCAGAAATATTATGGCGACAACCACGTATTAAAAGGCGTAAGCCTGGATATCGAAATGGGCGAAGTGGTGTCGATTATTGGCCGCAGCGGATCTGGCAAAAGCACATTATTACGTTGTATGAATGGGCTGGAAGGTTACCAGGATGGCAGCATTAAGCTCGGCGGTATGACGGTCACCGACAGAGAATCTCAGGCGCGGGAAATCAGCCGTTCTGTGGGCATGGTTTTTCAAAGCTTCAACCTGTTTCCGCATATGACCGCGCTGGAGAATGTGATGCTGGCACCGCGCCGGGTACTGAAATTGCCTGCCGATGAGTGCCGTAAGCTGGCCACTGAAATGCTGGAAAAAGTAGGGCTGGGCGAGCGTATTGATTACTACCCTGCGAACCTCTCGGGCGGGCAACAGCAGCGTGTGGCGATTGCCCGTGCGTTGGCGATGAAACCGAAAGTCTTGCTGTGCGATGAAATTACCTCTGCGCTGGATCCGGAACTGGTCGGCGAGGTGCTGCGCGTGCTCGAGCAGCTTGCTGCCGAAGGGATGACGCTGATCCTCGTCACGCATGAAATGAATTTCGCCCGTGAAGTGGGCGACCGCGTGGTGTTTATGCATCAGGGCAAAGTCTGGGAGCAGGGGGAGAGTAAGTCCTTCTTTACGCAACCCCGTACGCCGGAACTCCAACAGTTTATCGCCTCGGTTCGTGGTCTGAATTGATCCCCCGCTCCCGCAGCCCTGCGGGAGCGTGCTTACACCCTCGTAACATCATCCATTCACTGCTTTACTTATAATTCGCTGCCTATCATGAAGGTCTCTAATAACAGACGTTTTATGCCAGAAGGGCTCCGTTTCGTTTGCTACAATCGCGCCTCATTTTTTGGATGGATAGCTTTTTCTTATGGTTTCCGAAACAAAAACCACACAAGCGCCCACGCTGCGTCGTGAACTGAAGGCGCGTCACCTGACGATGATCGCGATTGGCGGTTCAATCGGCACAGGGTTGTTTGTCGCATCCGGGGCGACCATTTCTTCAGCGGGCCCGGGTGGCGCGCTGTTCTCCTATATTCTTATTGGTTTGATGGTTTACTTCCTGATGACCAGCCTTGGCGAACTCGCCGCGTTTATGCCGGTCTCCGGCTCATTCTCGACCTACGGTCAGAAGTATGTGGAAGAAGGCTTTGGCTTCGCGCTGGGCTGGAACTACTGGTACAACTGGGCGGTGACCATCGCCGTTGACCTGGTGGCGTCGCAACTGGTGATGACCTGGTGGTTCCCGGACACGCCTGGCTGGATCTGGAGTGCGCTGTTCCTGGCGGTGATTTTCCTGCTGAACTACATCTCCGTAAAAGGGTTTGGTGAAGCGGAATACTGGTTCTCGCTGATTAAAGTGGCGACGGTGATTATCTTTATCATCGTTGGCGTGATGATGATTGTCGGTATTTTCCAGGGGGAAAAACCGGCGGGCTGGAGTAACTGGGCCATTGGTGATGCGCCGTTTGCTGGTGGTTTATCGGCGATGATTGGCGTGGCGATGATTGTCGGCTTCTCCTTCCAGGGGACGGAACTGATTGGTATCGCAGCGGGTGAATCGGAAGATCCGGAAAAGAATATTCCGCGCGCGGTGCGTCAGGTGTTCTGGCGTATCCTGCTGTTTTATGTGTTTGCGATCCTGATCATCAGCCTGATTATTCCTTACACCGACCCGAGCCTGCTGCGCAATGATGTGAAAGACATCAGCGTGAGCCCGTTCACCCTGGTGTTCGAGCATGCGGGCCTGCTCTCTGCGGCGGCGGTGATGAATGCGGTGATCCTGACGGCGGTACTGTCGGCGGGTAACTCCGGCATGTATGCCTCCACGCGTATGCTTTACACGCTGGCCTGTGACGGCAAAGCGCCGCGCATCTTCGCCAAACTGTCGAAAGGCGGTGTGCCGCGTAATGCGCTGTATGCCACCACGGTGATTGCTGCGTTGTGCTTCCTGACCTCGATGTTCGGTAATCAGACGGTGTACCTGTGGTTACTCAATACCTCCGGTATGACCGGCTTTATCGCCTGGCTGGGTATTGCCATCAGCCACTACCGTTTCCGCCGTGGTTACGTTGCGCAGGGCCATTCACTGGATAATCTGCCGTACCGCTCCGGTTTCTTCCCGATCGGGCCGATCTTCGCCTTCGTGTTGTGCCTGATCATCACTCTGGGGCAGAACTATCAGGCGTTTCTTGCTGATACCATTGACTGGGGAGCGGTCACGGCGACCTATATCGGTATTCCGCTGTTCCTGGTTATCTGGCTCGGTTACAAATTCTCTAAAGGCACCCGTTTCGTGCGTTACAGCGAAATGGAGTTCCCGGAACGCTTTACCAAGTAAATTCACTCTTTAGCCCTCTGTCCGGAGGGCTTTTTTTTGCCTGCCTGTCTCGCCTGACGTTGTAACAATTTACATAACTTTGAATTTCTAAAATTGATAATAATTATCGTTTACATTAATGTAACTTACTGAATAACAAGGTATCAGCCTGTTTTTTCAGCGCCAGAATACCCCTGACACACCGCCGCCCCGTCAATGTAATGGGGCGCGGTTTATTGCATGTGAGCAGTATTTTTAGCAATTTTTTGTAGTTACCTCATGGAGTTACGGAATGTTTACCTTGAATCCCATCGTCCGGGGAGGCCTCTGCGCGTCCGCACTCTCCCTGGCGCTGCCAGCGATGGCTGCCGTAGAGAGTGGTGAAACGTTGGTGGTGACCGCGTCAGCCAGCGAACAGAACCTGAAAGATGCCCCCGCCAGTATCAGCGTCATTACGCAACAAGACCTCCAGCGTAAACCGGTGCAAAACCTGAAAGATGTGCTGAAAGAGGTGCCTGGCGTACAGCTCACCAATGAAGGGGATAACCGTAAAGGTGTCAGTTTGCGCGGTCTCGACAGCAGCTACACCTTGATCCTGATTGACGGCAAACGCGTCAACTCCCGCAATGCGGTATTCCGCCACAACGATTTCGACCTCAACTGGATCCCGGTGGAAGCGATTGAGCGTATTGAAGTGGTGCGTGGGCCGATGTCTTCTCTGTATGGTTCCGATGCTCTTGGCGGCGTGGTGAATATCATCACCAAAAAAATCGGCCAGAGCTGGACCGGCAGCGTGACCGCTGACAGCACTGTCCAGGAGCACCGGGATCGGGGCGATAGCTGGAATGGTCAGTTCTACACCAGCGGCCCGCTGATTGATGGCGTGCTGGGGCTGAAAGCATACGGCAGTGTGGCGAAGCGCGAGAAAGATCAGCAGCAACCTTCGCAGACCGATGCCAGCGGCCTTACGCCGCGCATGGAGGGCTTCACCAGCCGTGACGGCAACGTTGAGTTCGCCTGGACGCCGACGGCGGATCACGATTTTACCGCCGGTTATGGCTACGATCGCCAGGACCGGAATTCCGACTCGCTGAATAAAAACCGCCTCGACAGGCAGAACTACTCACTGGCGCATAACGGCCGCTGGGGCGTCGGCAACAGTGAACTGAAATTCTACGGTGAGACGATCGACAATAAAAACCCTGGCAACAGCAGCCCGATCCGTTCGCAAAACACCACCGTCGATGGCAAGTATGTGCTTCCGCTTGGCGCTATCAATCAGTTGGTCACCGTTGGCGGTGAGTGGCGGCACGACAAATTACAGGATCCGGTCAACCTGACAGGGGGAAGCAGCAGCGAAACCTCAACTAACCAGTACGCGCTGTTTGTGGAAGATGAGTGGCGCATTGTTGAGCCGCTGGCGCTCACCACCGGCGTGCGCATGGACGATCATGATACCTATGGCGATCACTGGAGCCCGCGTGCTTACCTGGTCTACAGCGCCACCGATACCGTCACGGTCAAAGGCGGCTGGGCGACGGCATTTAAGGCTCCGTCACTGTTGCAGCTCAGCCCGGACTGGGCGACCAACTCTTGTCGTGGCAGTTGCCGCGTGGTGGGCAGCCCGGAACTGAAACCGGAAACCAGCGAAAGTTTTGAACTGGGCCTTTACTACAACGGCGAAGAGGGATGGCTGGAAGGGGTTCAGGGCAGCGTGACCGCCTTCCAGAATAACATTGAGGACATGATCAATATCAGTCGCACCGCCAGCCTGACTGAGGCTCCGGGTTACGCCAACTTCGTTGGCTTTGAACGTAATGCTAACGGCAGACTGGTGCCGGTATTCCGTTACTACAACGTCAATAAAGCGCGGATCCAGGGGCTGGAAACCGAACTGAAAGTGCCGTTGGGCGAGGCATGGAAAGTGACGCTGAACTACACCTATAACGATGGTCGCGATCTCAGCGGCGGTGGCAATAAACCGTTGCAGGATCTGCCGTATCACACCGCCAATGGTACGCTGGACTGGCAAGCGACGCAGGACTGGTCGTTCTATCTCTCCGCAAACTATAGCGGTGAAAAACGTACCGTATCGCAGGGCATGACGCCTGGCGGTTATGTTATCTGGAACGTGGGCGGTGCCTGGCAGGCGAGCAAGAACGTGAAACTGCGCTCCGGCGTGCTGAACCTGGGTGATAAAGATCTGAACCGCGACGACTACAGCTTCAATGAAGAAGGCCGTCGCTACTTTATGGCCGTCGATTACCGCTTCTGACGGGCAAACCCGGCGGTGGGAAGCCGCCGGGGCTGAGATCACTTCAGCAAATACTGCGCATGGAAGCGCAGATGATCTTCAATAAACGACGCAATAAAGTAATAGCTGTGATCGTAACCGGACTGAATACGTAACGTCAGCGGCCAGGATTTTTGCCGCGCGGCTTCCGCCAGCCGTGCCGGTTGCAGTTGATCGGCGAGGAACTGATCGTTATCGCCCTGATCAATCAGCGTTGGGATGGCATCCGCCTCGCCACTTTCCAGCATCAGTACGCAACTGTCCCAGGCACGCCACTGTTCGCTGTCTTCCCCAAGGTAGGCCGCAAACGCTTTTTGCCCCCATGGTACCTGCAACGGGTTAACGATAGGCGCAAACGCAGAAACGCTGGTGTAACGACCGGGGTTTTTCAGCGCCATGATCAGTGCGCCGTGGCCGCCCATAGAGTGCCCGCTGATCGCACAACGTGAACTGACCTTAAATTCCGCAGCGATCAGCGCCGGCAGCTCATCTCGCAGATAGTCATACATCCGGTAATGTGCAGCCCACGGCTGCTGCGTGGCGTTGAGGTAGAACCCGGCGCCTTTGCCTAAATCGTAGCTGTCGGCATCGGCCACCTCGTCGCCGCGCGGGCTGGTGTCCGGCATCACCAGCACAATGCCCAGCTCTGCTGCTACGCGTTGCGCACCGGCTTTGGTGGTGAAATTCTCATCATTGCAGGTCAGGCCGGAGAGCCAGTACAGGACGGGCGGCGCTGTCGCCGTACGCTGCGGCGGTAAAAAGATGCTAAAGGTCATCGTACAGTTGAGTACGGCGGAGTCGTGGCGCCAGCGCTGTTGCCAGCCTTCAAAACAGCGGTGCTCTTCGAGCAATTCCATGCAGGGCTCCTCAGTTAATTCGGGGGTTAGGATGGGGGACATCCATAATAATACAGATTATTCATTGCCCTGTGAGTAACTTTCACTTCCGCATAAATGCCACATATTGCATCATAAACATAACTTTACTTTAACAAACGAGGTGCTCATGGCACGCAAAGTTGCGCTTTGCGGGTTTATTGTGCTGGTGGTGGCGATGGGAATCGGGCGTTTTGCCTTTACGCCGCAGGTGCCGTTAATGATCCGCGATGGCCAGCTCACGTTGACCAGCGCCGGGCTGGTCGCCGCCATCAACTATCTCGGTTATCTGCTGGGTGCGTGGGATGCGATGCGCGCCAGGCATCATATTGAACTGCGCCTGTATGCTGGCATTGGCGGCGCGGTGGCGCTGACGTTCTTGTCATCGATTGCCGATAACGCGCTGCTGCACGGTGCGTTACGGCTGGTGATCGGCGCAATGAGCGGCTGGGCGATGGTGCTGATCGCCGCCTGGACCAACGATCGTCTGGCGCAGGCCGGGCGGCCGGGCTTGAGCGCCGCAGTGTTTGCCGGGCCAGGCGCGGGTATCGCATTGAGCGGTCTGCTGGCGGTGGCGATCCAGGCCAAAGGGCTGACGGCGGCATCCGCATGGCAGGTCTATGGCGTGCTGGCGCTGTTACTGGTGACGTTTATCGCGCGTTATCTGCCGCGACCGGGTGAGTGGCACCGGCCTGGCGTAAAAGCGCAGCCGCTGCACCTGACGCCGGATCTCAAGCGTCTGGTATGGAGCTATAGCCTTGCCGGATTTGGTTATATTTTGCCAGCGACATTTCTGTCGCAAATGGCGGCGCTGCGTTTTCCTGGCAGTATATTCGCCCAGTTTGTCTGGCCGGTATTTGGCGCGGCATCGGTGGTGGGAATTACGTTAAGCATCTTGCTGCGTCATGTGGGCCACAGCTATCAACGTCTGGCGATCGTCCTGTGGTTACAGGGTGCTGGCGTGCTGGCGGCATGGCTGCTGCCTGGGATGAGCGGTCTGGTCATTGGCGCGCTGCTGGTGGGCGGTGGTTTTCTCTGTGCGGTACAGTTGTCGCTGTTGTACGGACGGGAACTCGCCCCCGATCACACCCGCTATATGGCCGGGTTGCTGACCACCGGTTATGCGTTGGGGCAACTGGTGGGGCCGATGACGTCGGCGCTCTCGACCTGGCTGACGCAACGCCTTGAACCGGCGCTTGGGGTGGCGGCGTTAGCCCTGCTGATTGGCGGTGTTCTGGTGTGGAAACCGACACCCAGAAAGTCGGCGGAATTTCAATAATTATCGGCGTCAGGACTGGATTATGTGCGCGACCTCACGCACAATGATCGTTCACTTCGCCTGCGCTAAAGGCGAAGCACGCCACACCTGCAGGAGAATAAAAAATGTCATCACTCAGTAAAGAAGCGGCTCTCGTCCATGAGGCTTTAGTCGCCCGCGGCCTGGAAACACCGCTGCGTCCGCCGGTCCGTGAAACGGACAACGAAACCCGCAAGCGTCTGATTGCCGGCCATATGACCGAGATTATGCAACTGCTTAACCTCGATCTGAATGATGACAGCCTGATGGAAACGCCGCATCGCATTGCCAAAATGTATGTCGATGAGATCTTCTCCGGCCTTGATTACGCCAACTTCCCGAAGATCACCGTGATTGAAAACAAAATGAAAGTGGATGAGATGGTCACGGTACGCGATATTACGCTGACCAGCACCTGCGAGCACCACTTCGTGACCATCGACGGGAAAGCGACAGTTGCGTATATCCCGAAAGAGTCGGTGATTGGTTTATCAAAAATTAACCGCATTGTGCAGTTCTTTGCCCAGCGTCCGCAGGTGCAGGAACGCTTAACGCAGCAGATCCTTACAGCGCTGCAAACCTTGCTTGGCACCAATAATGTGGCGGTATCCATTGATGCAGTGCATTATTGTGTGAAAGCGCGCGGCATCCGCGATGCCACCAGCGCCACCACCACCACCTCTCTGGGCGGTTTGTTCAAATCGAGCCAGAATACCCGCCAGGAGTTCCTGCGCGCTGTTCGCCACCATAACTGATTATCGGGGAGCCGGAGACATGGAACGGAATGTCACGCTGGATTTTGTTCGTGGCATCGCCATTCTTGGGATCCTGCTTCTGAATATCACCGCCTTTGGGTTACCAAAGGCGGCCTATACCAACCCTGCCTGGTATGGCGAGATCACGCAACGTGACGCCTGGACCTGGGCGTTGCTCGATCTCTTCGCGCAGGTAAAATTCCTTTCGCTGTTTGCCCTCTTATTTGGTGCGGGTTTGCAAATGCTGCTGCCGCGCGGTAAACGCTGGATCCAGTCGCGGCTGACCTTGCTGGTCTTGCTGGGCTTTATTCACGCTCTCTTTTTCTGGGATGGCGATATTCTTCTGGCTTACGGGCTGGTGGGGTTGATTGCCTGGCGCATGGTGCGTGATGCGCAAAGTGTGAAGACGATGTTCAATACCGGCGTTGTGCTCTATCTGATGGGCATTGTGGTGCTGCTGTTGCTGGGCGGTATTTCTGGCAGTGAGCCAAACCGCTCCTGGTTGCCGGATGCGGCGAACCTGCAATATGAAGTCTGGTGGAAAACCAGCGGCAGCATGATAGAAGCGATCAGCAACCGGGCGGACATGTTATCCAATGCGTTGCTGGCGCTCGGCGCGCAGTATGGCTGGCAACTGGCGGGATTGATGCTGCTGGGGGCAGCGCTGATGCGCAGCGGTTGGCTGAAAGGGCAATTCAGCCTGCGGCATTACCGGCGCGTTGGCGCGCTACTGATTACGCTGGGTATGCTGATTAACCTGCCTGCGATTGTCGCGCAGTGGCAGCTTGGCTGGTCATATCGCTGGTGCGCCTTTATTTTGCAGGCACCGCGCGAACTGAGCGCGCCGTTTCAGGCCATAGGTTATGCCGCGCTGGCGTATGGCTTCTGGCCGCAGATTGGCGCCAGCAAATGGGCCAATGCGATCGCCTGCGTTGGCCGCATGGCATTAAGCAACTACCTGCTGCAAACGGTGATTTGCATTACCTTGTTTAATCACTTCGGCTTATTTATGAAGTTCGACCGTCTCCAGTTGCTGGCCTTTGTTCCGCCGGTATGGGCTGCCAACATTCTGTTTTCTCTCTTCTGGCTTAAGCATTTTCGTCAGGGGCCGATGGAGTGGTTGTGGCGGCAATTCACCGCGCGTGCTGCGGGGACAGCATTAGCGCGAACATCCAGATAACGATCTGGATCACAATCGTTAACAAAACGGATGTAACCGTTTCCATTCATGTGATGTCACTCACGCAGCAATCTCCCGCCGACTGACAGAATAGCCTCCTTACTTAACCCAGGGGGTGACTGTGAACTGCCGCAATCCAGTAAAGGTGAGTAAAAATGATCACCATTCGTGACGTTGCCCGTCAGGCGGGCGTCTCTGTCGCGACGGTTTCCCGCGTGCTGAATAACAGCGCGCTGGTAAGCCAGGATACGCGTGAAACGGTGATGAAGGCGGTCGCTCAACTTGGCTATCGCCCGAATGCCAACGCGCAGGCGCTTGCCACGCAGGTCAGCGATACCATCGGCGTGGTGGTGATGGATGTGTCCGACGCCTTCTTCGGCGCACTGGTGAAGGCGGTAGACACCGTGGCCCAGCAACATCAAAAGTATGTGCTGATTGGCAACAGTTACCACGAGGCGGAAAAAGAGCGTCATTCCATTGAGGTTCTGATTCGCCAGCGTTGTAACGCATTGATTGTTCACTCGAAAGCGTTAAGTGATGAAGAGCTGATTGGCTTTATGGATCAGGTGCCGGGCATGGTGTTGATCAACCGTCTGGTGCCGGGTTATGCCCATCGCTGCGTCTGTCTGGATAACATCAGCGGCGCGATGATGGCGACGCGTATGTTGCTCAACCATGGTCATCAGCGCATCGGCTATCTGGCTTCCAGTCACCATATTGAAGATAACGATTTGCGCCGCGAAGGCTGGTTCCGCGCCCTGGAAGAGCAGGGGATAGCTGCGCCGGATAGCTGGGTTGGCACCGGCTCGCCGGATATGCAGGGCGGAGAAGCGGCGATGGTTGAACTGCTGGGGCGCAATTTGCAGCTCACGGCGGTGTTTGCCTACAACGACAGCATGGCTGCCGGGGCGCTGACTGCGCTGAAAGATAACGGCATTGCGGTGCCACAGCATTTGTCATTGATTGGTTTCGATGATATCCCGATTGCGCGCTACACCGACCCACAGCTCACCACCGTGCGCTATCCGGTGGCGTCGATGGCGCGCCTCGCGACCGAGCTGGCGCTGCTGGGGGCCGCAGGAAAGCTGGATCCGCAGGAATCTCACTGCTTTATGCCCACGCTGGTGCGCCGCCATTCGGTGACCGGCCGACAAACTGTGGCTTCGATCACTAACTTATAATGTTCGTGGATGTAACCGTTTTCAATCTGTGAGTAAATTCACAGTATCTTAACAAGGCGCTGACTATGATGTCAGCGTCTTAGAAGCTGAAACACGATGTAACGGTGATTATTCACTTTAACAGCGCATAGCTGCGCTGACACATCGAAGAAAGCGAATTTTTGGAGCGTTACCGTACACGGACGAATGGATTTTTTAGAGTGAACTTCGGTCGAAAGTAACGTTTCAATAACATACTTCCCACCGAGCATTTTTCACAAGAACTACCCTGCATATAAAAAACCGGAGATACCATGAATAAGAAGGTGTTGACTCTGTCTGCTGTAATGGCAAGCATGCTTTTCGGCGCAGCCGCACACGCAGCGGATACCCGCATTGGTGTGACCATCTATAAGTATGACGACAATTTTATGTCCGTTGTGCGTAAGGCGATTGAGAAAGATGCCAAAGAAGCGCCGAATGTTCAGCTGCTGATGAACGACTCCCAGAATGACCAATCCAAACAGAATGACCAGATTGACGTTCTGCTGGCGAAAGGCGTGAAAGCGCTGGCCATCAACCTGGTTGACCCGGCTGCTGCAGGCACCGTTATTGAGAAAGCCCGTGGTCAGAATGTGCCAGTGGTGTTCTTCAACAAAGAACCTTCCCGTAAAGCGCTGGATAGCTATGACAAAGCGTACTACGTCGGTACCGACTCTAAAGAATCCGGTGTGATTCAGGGTGACCTGATCGCCAAACACTGGGCGGCAAACCAGGGCTGGGACCTGAACAAAGACGGCCAGATCCAGTTTGTACTGCTGAAGGGTGAACCGGGCCATCCGGATGCGGAAGCGCGCACCACTTACGTTATCAAAGAGCTGAACGATAAAGGCATCAAAACCCAGCAACTGGCGTTAGATACCGCAATGTGGGATACCGCTCAGGCGAAAGACAAAATGGACGCCTGGCTCTCCGGCCCGAACGCAAACAAAATTGAAGTGGTTATCGCCAACAACGACGCCATGGCAATGGGTGCTGTTGAAGCGCTGAAAGCGCACAACAAGAGCTCAATTCCGGTATTTGGCGTAGATGCGCTGCCTGAAGCCCTGGCTCTGGTTAAATCCGGCGCAATGGCGGGTACCGTACTGAACGATGCCAACAACCAGGCGAAAGCCAGCTTCGATCTGGCGAAAAACCTCGCCGAAGGTAAAGGCGCGGCCGATGGCACCAACTGGAAAATCGAAAACAAAGTTGTTCGTATTCCTTACGTTGGTGTAGATAAAGACAACCTCGCTCAGATTGCTGGTAAATAATATTTAGCTAGTCTGTTTTCACAGGGCGTATTAAAAAATACGCCCTTTTATAACAACATGATATGCCAGGCCAACAAGGTACAATTATGGTCAGCAATAATACTCAGTCGTCAGGTGAATTCTTGTTGGAAATGAGCAATATCAACAAGTCTTTTCCAGGCGTAAAGGCACTCGATAATGTCAATTTAAAAGTTCGTCCTCATTCCATTCATGCATTAATGGGTGAGAACGGTGCGGGTAAATCAACGTTATTAAAATGTCTTTTTGGGATCTATCAAAAAGATTCCGGCAGCATCCTTTTTCAGGGGAAAGAGATCGATTTCCATTCGGCTAAAGAAGCACTGGAAAATGGTATCTCAATGGTTCACCAGGAACTTAACCTGGTGCTGCAACGTTCCGTGATGGATAACATGTGGTTGGGGCGTTATCCCACTAAAGGCGTGTTTGTCGATCAGGATAAAATGTACCGCGATACGAAAGCTATCTTTGATGAGCTGGATATCGATATTGACCCGCGAGCACGCGTGGGCACATTATCTGTTTCGCAAATGCAGATGATTGAAATTGCGAAAGCGTTCTCCTATGACGCCAAGATCGTTATTATGGATGAACCGACGTCGTCATTGACGGAAAAAGAAGTCAATCATCTGTTTAAAATTATCCGTAAGCTGAAAGATCGCGGCTGCGGTATTGTTTATATCTCTCATAAAATGGAAGAGATATTCCAGCTTTGCGATGAAATAACCATCCTGCGTGACGGCCAGTGGATTGCCACTCAGCCGCTGGAAGGACTGGATATGGATAAGATCATCGCCATGATGGTAGGGCGTTCGCTGAACCAGCGCTTCCCGGACAAGCATAACGAGCCGGGCGAAACGATCCTTGAAGTGCGTAACCTGACCTCGCTGCGTCAACCGTCTATTCGCGATGTCTCCTTTGATTTGCGCAAGGGCGAAATCCTCGGTATCGCCGGTCTGGTTGGCGCAAAACGTACTGATATTGTCGAGACGCTGTTTGGTATCCGCGAGAAATCCGCCGGTACCATTAAACTGCATGGCAAGCTGATTAATAATCATAATGCGAATGAAGCGATTAATAATGGCTTTGCTCTGGTAACCGAAGAACGCCGTTCAACCGGTATTTACGCTTACCTCGATATTGGTTTCAACTCACTGATTTCCAATATTCAGAATTACAAAAACAAAGTCGGTCTGCTGGATAATAGCCGTATGAAGAGTGATACCCAGTGGGTTATCGACTCGATGCGTGTGAAAACACCAGGACACCGTACGCAAATTGGTTCACTGTCTGGTGGTAACCAACAGAAAGTGATTATTGGTCGCTGGTTATTAACCCAGCCAGAAATATTAATGCTCGATGAACCAACACGTGGTATTGACGTTGGCGCGAAATTTGAAATTTATCAGTTGATTGCCGAATTGGCGAAAAAGAATAAGGGGATCATTATTATTTCCTCTGAAATGCCTGAGCTGTTAGGCATCACTGACCGTATTCTGGTAATGAGCAATGGCCTCGTTTCCGGGATTGTTGACACTAAAACCACAACGCAAAACGAAATTCTCCGTCTTGCGTCTTTGCACCTTTAAGATCAGGGGCTCCTCATGAGTGCGTTAAATAAAAAAACTTTTCTCACTTATCTGAAAGACGGCGGCATTTATGTTGTTCTTTTAGTGTTACTGGCCATTATTATTTTCCAGGATCCCACATTCTTAAGTCTGCTGAACTTAAGTAACATTCTGACCCAATCTTCGGTGCGTATTATTATCGCGCTGGGCGTGGCGGGACTGATTGTTACACAGGGTACTGACCTTTCCGCCGGGCGCCAGGTGGGCCTTGCTGCGGTGGTTGCCGCAACACTGCTGCAATCAATGGAAAACGCCAATAAAGTCTTCCCCGATATGGCCACCATGCCGATTCCGGTGGTGATCCTGATTGTTTGCGCCATTGGCGCGATTATCGGGCTGGTGAACGGTATCGTTATTGCTTACCTGAACGTAACGCCGTTTATCACCACGCTGGGTACGATGATTATCGTTTACGGTATTAACTCCCTGTACTACGACTTTGTAGGCGCGTCGCCGATTTCCGGCTTCGACAGCGGTTTCTCTACCTTTACGCAGGGCTTTATTGCGCTGGGCAGTTTCCGCCTGTCGTATATCACCTTCTATGCGTTAATTGCCGTCGCCTTTGTCTGGATCCTGTGGAATAAAACCCGCTTTGGCAAAAATATTTTCGCTATCGGTGGTAACCCGGAAGCGGCGAAAGTGTCCGGCGTGAACGTGGCGCTGAACCTGCTGATGATTTATGCGCTGTCCGGTGTGTTCTATGCCTTCGGCGGTATGCTGGAAGCGGGCCGTATCGGTTCTGCAACCAACAACCTCGGCTTTATGTATGAGCTGGATGCTATCGCGGCTTGTGTGGTGGGCGGCGTTTCCTTCAGCGGCGGCGTGGGTACCGTACTGGGCGTGGTGACCGGTGTGATTATCTTCACCGTTATCAACTACGGTCTGACCTATATCGGTATTAACCCGTACTGGCAGTACATCATCAAGGGCGGCATCATCATCTTTGCCGTGGCGCTGGATTCCCTGAAATACGCGCGTAAGAAATAAGCGTGTCATATTCAACAAGCCCGCTGTTTCAGCGGGCTTTTTTTATGCCTGTCATTAATACGTCATGGATGGGGCGGGTGCGAAAAAACTTTGTCTAAACAAATTTGTTAAATTTTCCGCTTCGATGCTACGCTCAAATAAGGCACAGCATTAATGAGGCAATTCTGATGGACAAAGAATTCGTGTTTCCTGCTTTTCCTGTTATCGGCTGGCAAGTTGGGCCGGTGGAAGATTTGAATGGTGTGGTAGTCAAATTTGGCTACAGTACGTCGCCCTATGGACCTGGCGCGACAACCTTTGATTCGCAATTTTTTAGCCTGACGCCGGAAATGGTCAAAAGCCTGATCTACGACCTGGAGCGCAGTTTGCACCGGTGTGAAGACAAAGTCGCCTGACATGCAACCGAGAGACTACGCGCAGTCGCTGTTGAGACTCTTTTGTGCCCTGCGCGGTAGTTTTCCCTCTTGCAAATATTCGTCCTGACGCGTGTGCAACTGACCGCCGCATTAACAATTAAGTCTATTCTGAATGCCTTCCGCTCCGCAGGTACTTACGCTTGAAAGATAAATCTCTGAAATTAGTATCTGCAGCTCAGAGGGGCGCCTATGAATGTTGTGTATTTTAAAGTTGATCACCTTCCGCACGAAAAAACCGAACATGTGAATTTCTACCTTAAGGGCATTGAATTACTGCGTGATGGCGAAGTGGTTGCCACCCCCGGTGATATCAAGGTCACATTCCTGCCGTTTTACTGTTTTTGCACGGTGCCTACCGGCTTTCGCAAAATCGAATTCAAAATGAAGAACGCAGCACCAGCCCGTATTCACTGCTCGGCGGGGTATTTGAAAACCGGGGAGTACCTTGTCGAAACGCCGGAGGGGGAGACGATATTCTCGTTTAATGCGCTGAGCGGCTTATGGACGCTCGACAGGAATGAGGAGGAGGTTATCGATCACCGCGCGTTTAAGGCACGGGATTTTACCCTTATCAGACCCGTGAAGAACGCAAATCGCAATGTGTCGGCGTACTGACGCCGGATCAGTTTTTCCCTTTCTTTTGCATCTCAAACAGTTGCCCGGCAGTGACGGCCGGGTAACCTTGCGCATTATCCGGAACTTCCTGCAATGACGGAATGGGAACCAGCGGGCCTAAAAAACGTGGCTCGCGCTTGAACATGTACAGATCCGCGATGGTGCCGAGCCGCGCACCGAATTCCCGCACCCGAACGCTCCACATATCTTTTGGCGATGGCACAGCGTAACACTGCGCCTGGATCCCCATATGCTGGGCGATAAATAGCGCGCGCTCACAGTGGAAACGCTGGGTGATAATGATGAAATCGTTGGTATCAAAGACTTTACGCGTGCGGACAATCGAATCGAGGGTGCGAAAACCGGCATAGTCGAGCACGATGTCGGAGGGATCGACGCCAGCGGCAATCAGATCTTTACGCATGGTCATCGGCTCATTATAGCTCTGCAACGCGTTATCGCCGCTGAGCAACAGATAGTTGACCTTGCCGCTGTTATAGGCGTTCAGCGCGCCCTGAATACGGTAACGGTAATATTGATTGATAACGCCAGTGCGGTAGTACTTCGCGGTGCCGAGCACAACGCCTACCTGCCGCCAGGGCAGATCCTGTAAGTCGTCGTAGATATAGGGCGAGGTTTTCCAGCTCATCCAGCGATCGAGACCAAGCGCTGTTAACAGCAGTAAGCCGATCAGGACTAACAGGCTGTATAGCAAACGCTTTAACATGCAGGAGACTCGGTACAGGATTGAAATTTAACTCAGGCTACTTTACCCGTCCGGCAAGCGCAAGAAACGGAGGTTCAATTGCGGGCTTTTTCATCACTGCGGGCGTGAACCCGCAGTAATGGAGATTATGCCAGCAGTATGCGATCGGTATGCTGGCAGCCCAATGCGCGCAGCGTGGCGACGGTCGCATCCCACTGCGTGAGCGGCGCATCGGCGCGTTCTGCGAGCAGCGCGCGTTGAATGTCTGCGTAATCAAAACCACTCAGGTTGAGCAGGTTTAGCGCCCCCTGCAACGGCGGCAGTGTCGGGTTGAAAGCGGCGTTTTCCGCATAGCTGCCGCAGAAAATACGCCCATCACGACATTCGAGCGCAACCCCGGAGGGGGAATGCGTGTAAGGGGAGTGGCTGCGGTTCGCTGCGCTGATGGCCGCTTGCGCTAATGGTTCTCCGCTCACGGCAAAACCGTGGTTCTGCTCGTCCATCAATAAGGTTTTGATCTCCAGATCTTTTGGGCCAAAAGCGTCCGGCAGATAATCGCCCAGCGTATGGGGCGCGCGTCCCGGCAGGTTAATGCGTAAACTCAGTCCGCTGTTCAGTTCATTCATAAACTGGCGGCAATGCCCGCAGGGGGTGTAGTTCACGGTGACGGAAGAGAGGGCTTTTTCGCCGCGTAACCAGGCATGGCTGATGGCGCTCTGCTCGGCGTGCACGGTTTGTTGCATCGTTGCGCCGCGGAACTCCATATTGGCGCCAAAGTACCAGATGCCGCTGACGCCACGGGCAATCGCGCCAACATTGAAATGCGATAAATCGGTGCGGGCACAGGCCGCAGCAAGCGGTAACAGCGCAAAGGCCAGCGCATCATCATCCATGCCGGTGGCGCTACGCAAAGTCGCCACCTGCTCCGCGCTCAGCATAGCGGGGAAGTGCTCATCCGCCAGCAGAGGCGCCAGCGCGGTTTGCAAATCTCCCGCCAGCCCGGAAAACGCAGTGTGAAAACGTGAATGCATGGCGTTGCCTCATAATCGTGTATTGGAACCGTAGTTTACGGGGCAATATCGTGATTATGTGTGATTTTACTCACACTATGTGTGCAACTTATGAAACTGAAATTAAAAATGCGCGACCAATCGCAAAGTTTAACGAAGTACCGCAACGATCAACGGAAACAGAAATGGTGCCACCAGTGAGGTAATAATTCCGCAGATCACCAATGCCAGCGAACTGAATGCCCCTTCCTGATAATCCACTTCGGCGCAGCGCGCGGTGCCCAGCGCATGTGAAGCCGTGCCCATCGCCAGCCCGCGGGCGGATTTGGTCTGTATGCGCATAAGATTGAGAAAGGTATGACCGAAGACGGCTCCCAGCACACCAACGAAAATCACGCAGACGGCGCTGATGGCGGGAATGCCGCCGATGCTGCCGCCCACGGCCATCGCAATCGGTGTGGTGACCGATTTCGGCAACACCGACGCGGCGATTTCCGGCGTTGCGCCCATCAGCAGGGCGATGGCGGTACCGGAAATCATCGCCACCAGGCTGCCGCAAAAGCAGATGGTGATAATGGATTTCCAGCGCGCGCGGATCTGGTGCAACTGCTCGTAAAGAGGAAACGCCAGCGCGACCACTGCAGGTTGTAGCAAGTCGTTGAGGATTTTGCTGCCCTGAAAGTAGTGATCGTAAGGGATACCGGTTAGCAGCAGGACGGGGATTATCACCACCATGGCGACAAGCAACGGGTTCAGCAGCGGCATTTTGAAACGCGCGGCAAGTTTACGGGCGGCGAAAAAGACCGCCAGCGTCAGTGGCAACGACCACCAAATATACGTCATCATTCTTTATTACCTTCTTGCCCGGCGATTTTACGTTCGCCATGCGCCAGATGGGTGCTCCAGCTCACCACCAGAAATACAATCACCGTACTGACCGCACAGGAAACAATAATCGGACCGAATTGCGCGCGCAGCAGGTCGTAATACTGCATTACGCCAACCCCGATAGGCACAAACAGCAGCGCCATATAACGGATCAATAGATAGCAGCCCGGATTGACCCACTTCGCGGGCAGGATTTGTAGCGCCAGCAGTACGAACATGATCAGCATACCGATAATGCTGCCGGGAATGGTGATGGGCAGAAGGGATGCGATATAGATCCCTGCGTACAGGCAGGCGTAGATAAGTACAAAAGCACGCAGATATTGCCAGATAATATTCAATGATTTACTCATGGTGAAAGCCCTTGCTGAAACGCATTCATCATACAATTAAAGCTAAAAACGTGCTACTGATCACATCATGAATTGTGAGCATACCAAACATTCCATTCTGGAACGTTATGCATTCCCACAAGATTTTCCCCGCGGGCTACCGGCAAGTGTAGTTTTTCCGCCCGATAAAGGCACTTTCCACACCGTGACAGAGACGCTACTATGGCGCCTCATTTTTTTGGGGTGATTTATGCGTGTATTACTGGCGCCAATGGAAGGTGTGCTCGATTCGCTGGTGCGCGAGCTGCTGACCGGGGTTAACGATTACGATCATTGCATCACCGAGTTTTTGCGGGTGGTGGATCAACTGCTGCCGGTAAAATCCTTCTATAAAATCTGCCCTGAACTGCACCGACAAAGCCGTACACCTTCCGGCACGCTGGTGCGCGTACAGCTCCTGGGGCAATACCCGCAGTGG
Source organism: Kosakonia sp. N21 (assembly GCF_050587465.1). Taxonomy (NCBI): domain Bacteria; kingdom Pseudomonadati; phylum Pseudomonadota; class Gammaproteobacteria; order Enterobacterales; family Enterobacteriaceae; genus Kosakonia; species Kosakonia sp. N21. The sequence continues at coordinate 481,661 of NZ_JBOBHR010000001.1, forward strand.
CTGGCGGAAAACGCGGCCCGCGCGGTTGAACTCGGGTCATGGGGCGTGGATCTGAACTGCGGTTGTCCGTCAAAACTGGTTAACGGTAGCGGCGGCGGCGCGACGCTGTTGAAAGATCCTGAGCTGATTTATCGCGGTGCGAAAGCGATGCGTGAAGCCGTTCCTGTTCACCTGCCGGTCACGGTAAAAGTGCGCCTGGGATGGGACAGTCCCGCGCGGCAGTTTGAGATTGCCGATGCGGTGCAACAGGCCGGTGCGACAGAGCTGGTGGTGCATGGCCGCACCAAAGAAGATGGCTATAAAGCAGAGCGTATTAACTGGCAGGCCATCCGTGAAATCCGCCAGCGACTATCGATTCCCGTGGTCGCCAACGGTGAAATCTGGGACTGGCAAAGCGCGCAGGATTGCATGGCGGTCACCGGGTGCGATGCGGTAATGATTGGGCGCGGCGCATTGAATGTACCCAACCTCAGCCGGGTGATTAAGTTCAACGAGCCTCGCATGCCGTGGCCGCAAGTTGTTGCTTTATTGGCGCAATATGCCCAGTTGGAAAAACAGGGCGATACGGGCTTATATCATGTCGCACGTATTAAACAGTGGTTGGGTTATTTACGTAAAGAATATATAGAAGCCGGGGATTTATTTTCTATTATTCGAACCTGTAAAACGTCTGTTGCAATTGCAGCGGCAATTTCTCGCGAGCTAAATCACGTTTCTGCTGATTTATAAAATAAGCCTCTGGTAGGTTGGTGTGTAGCGTGTTATTTATATCCGCGCAGCACATCAGGATTGTTACTGTTATACAGGCAAAACCTAAACATCATAATTCATTGTTTATCGAATTATGGGTTTGGGTTTTTTGTTTTTTAATGGTCTGATTAATAGAAACGTTTACGCGAACCATTTAAATAAATACTGATTAGTCACAGGTGTCGAAAGTAATTCGACGGTATTCCTGTGGTTTGAATATAAAATGGAATAAACAGTATGACTCTATTTAAATTAACGTTACCTTTATTTTTTATTTCCGGCTGGAGTTGCGCAGCAATTTCCGCTAATGCCGTTCCTGTCGCCACCCAGGGATTTCTTGAAGATAGTCAGTTTACGGTCACGCTGAAAAATGTCTGGATGTTGAGCACCAACGATCAGCAAGAGCAGGCCGGTATCGGTAAACAAAATGCCTGGGCGCAAGGGGCGTTACTGGATTACCAAAGCGGCTGGTACCAGGAGACTGTCGGTGTTGATGCATCCTGGTACAGCGTGGCCAAACTTTACGCCAACGATGACTTCGCCGGTAGAGATCTGCTGCGCGATAAAAACGGTCATGCGGAAGGGTTCACCAAGATCGGTCAGCTCTATGCAAAGCTGAAATGGGAAGAGGGGGATGCCTACGCCAGGCTGTTTGCCGGTTGGCAACAGTTGTATAAGTTTGGCGTGCTCAACGTCACCCGCAGTCGCGTAGCCCCCAGTACCTGGCAGGGCATTCGCGCAGAAACGGGTTGGGGGACGTGGTCGGCTCGCGGCGCCTGGGTCACGCGTTTTTCCGAACGCGATGAACCGGAAAAGCGCGGTTTTTATACGCTGAAGAGTAATAAACTCATCGATTATATTGTCACCGGAGAAATGAGCTGGAGCCCAACGAAATATGCCCGTATGACCTGGGTTGCCGGTGAGAGTCATCATTATCTGTTGCGCCAGGGACTGGAGACGCAATTTACCGTACCGCTCGGCGAAAAAGAAAACCTCTTATTGCGCAGTGCCTGGTATTACAATCGCGGCCTGGATGAATGGGAGGGCGCTCGCGGTTTTACGCATGACGCTCAACATTTTTTCGCACTACTGGGTTATCAGTATCAGCAGATTGAATCCGGAATAGCCTGGTCAAAAACAAAAGCCCGTCTTGAAAATGGTCTGGGAAATTTTTACTGGCATATGGGGAAAAATACCCGCGGCGCATTTAATAGTCCGGCGGATGGTGAAGGGAATGATTATGTCAACGATGGCGAGCAGATGTTGTATTTATATGGGAAATATCGACTGTCGCCGGAATTAACCGTCGGGGTCTATGGCAATTATGGCTATGGAGCACAATATCAAACGACGGCATTAACGCAGTGGGAATACGGCGGATATGTTTCATGGACGCCGAAAAGTATTGCAGGTTTCTCTCTGTTTGCCGGATTTGGCCCGAGTTATAGCTGGAAGCTGGTGAATGGAAAACCGTGGCTGACGGACGATAAGCGGACATTTCACCGTTCGAAAGGGATCGGTGGCGGCGTGACAATGGAATACAAATTTGGTCTGCATTAATAAAAGGAAAATAAGGATGAATAAAACATTGCTGGCATTGCTACTCACTTCGCTCACCGCGGCGCATTCGCAGGCTGCTGAACAGGCGATGCGCATTCTGTTGGTTAACGACGACGGGTGTGAATCGGTGGGTACCACCTCTTTGCAGGAGAAACTTGCCGCCAAAGGGTACGACGTATGGATGGTGGCGCCCGCAACCAATCAGAGCGGTATTGGTTCGGCAATCACCTTTAAGCCCAACATGATTTTTGATGTGAAGAAGGTAGCGGAAAAACGCTATTGCTTCCCCGGTACACCCGCAGATTCACTGGATTTCGGTCTGCTTGGCGTGCTGAGAGACACACCGCCGGACCTGGTGATCTCCGGCGTTAACGACGGTCCGAACACCGGGGTGGCGCAACTCAATTCCGGTACCGTCGGCGCAGCGGCCCGTGCGGTGCGTTATGGCTATCCGGCCATTGCCGCCAGCATTGGCTATCTGTTTACAGCCGAAGAGATGAAAGCCGGCTGGCCCAGCACACACCAATATTGGCCGGACTCCGTTGACTACCTGGTTTCACTGGTGGACACGCTGCACAGCAAGTGGCAACCGGGACAGCCTGTATTGCCTGTGGGGTCCGGGCTCAGTATTAACTACCCGCCACTGGCGAAAAACACCATCAAGGGGGAGAAGTACATCGGCAACGAGCGTTTCCCCGCGCCGCAGCACTACTACAAATTACTCAATGATGGTCGCGCACAGCAGATGATGAGCGAGAAAGTGCTGGAGCCAACAGAAGCAGACACCGATACCGGCTGGTTGAATAAGGGCTATATCACCTGGACGCTGTTGGACGGCGAGTGGAATGCGCCGCAGTATGAATCACAATACAAAGCGCTTTTTCGTTAAGCGCCTGGCTGAGACGACGATCACAGTTTGTTTTTTGTCTCGTTGTTCGGCGTAGGGAAGCTGGTAGAGTGCTCAGGTGGATTGTTACTGCGAAAGCAGGCTAAACCTGATTATCTGGCTTCTGTCGGAGATCAGGTTTTTTTGTTTCTGGGGTCGTGATGAAGATCGCCAAAGTATTAAACAACAACGTTGTGGTGGTGCTGGACGAGCACCAACGCGAGCAGGTGGTGATGGGCAGAGGAATCGCCTTTCAGAAACGTCCCGGCGATCAACTGGATGAACGCTGTATCGAAAAGGTGTTTGCGCTGCAAAGCGATGAGCTGGTGCGTCGTCTTGGTGAACTGCTGAGTCAGATCCCGCTGGAGGTGATGACTGCCTGCGATCGCATTATCGAACTGGCGCGCGAGCGGCTCGGCAAGTTGCAGGAGAGTCTTTACATCACCCTGACCGATCACTGTTTTTTTGCCATTGAGCGGCAGAAAAAAGGGGCGGTGATCCGCAATGTGCTGTTGTGGGAGATTAAGCGTCTCTACCCCAAAGAGTTTCAGTTGGGTCAGGAAGCGCGGGCGATCCTCGCCAAACGCCTTGGGGTGGAGTTAGAAGAAGATGAGGCCGGTTTTATTGCCCTGCATCTGGTGACCGCGCAACTGAACAGCGAAATGCCGGAGGTGATGCATATCACCAAAGTGATGCAGGAGATTCTGCATATCGTGAAGTACCAGTTAAAGCAGGAATATGATGAGGAATCCCTTAGCTATCACCGCTTTGTGACGCATCTGAAGTTTTTCTCTCAGCGTATGCTGAGCCGCACGGTAGTGGAAGACGACGATCTCTCCCTGCACCAGGCGGTCAAAGAGAACTACAGCCTGGCATGGCAGTGTGCGGAAAAGGTGGCTCGTCATCTGGTCAGCACCTATCAGCGTGAGTTGACCACTGAGGAAATTATGTTTCTCGCCATCCATATTGAGCGAGTGAGAAAAGATCGGCGCTAAGGCTACGCCTCGCGTTCTGGCATTACCTGGATTGTTACTGCGTGATACAACGCAGGCAAAACCTGAGTTCGGCACCGCGAGGCGCCGGTCTCAGGTTTTTTTTTACTCAGTCACCGCCCTCGGGCATGAAGCAAGGAACACAGCATGGAATATCAAGCGCTGGCGAAAGAGATTCTGAGCCACGTTGGTGGAAAGGAAAACATCAACAGTCTGGTGCACTGCGCTACGCGGTTGCGCTTTAAATTAAAAGAGATGAAAAAAGCCGATGCCGAAGGGTTGAAAGCCAATCCCGGCGTGATCATGGTCGTCGAAAGCGGTGGGCAGTTTCAGGTGGTGATCGGCAACCATGTCCACGATGTCTGGCAGGCGGTGCGCGACGAAGCCGGGCTGACGGACGACACGCCCGCGGCGACCTCCGAAGAGAAGGGCAACCTGTTCGGGCGATTGATCGACATTGTCTCCGGCATTTTTACGCCATTTATTGGCATTCTGGCCGCGTCGGGGATCCTCAAAGGGCTGCTGTCGCTGGCGTTGGTATGCGGCTGGCTCACCGCTGAAAGCGGAACGTACAAAATCTGGTTCGCCGCCAGTGACGCGCTCTTTTTCTTCCTGCCATTGGTGCTGGGCTATACCGCCGGAAAGAAATTTGGCGGCAATCCTTTTGTCACCATGGTGATTGGTGGCGCATTAACGCATCCGCTGATGCTCAGTGCCTTTAACGCCAGTCAGGGGGCTGATGCAGTCAGTGAAAGCTTTCTCGGTATCCCCGTGACGTTTCTGAACTACAGCGGCTCTGTAATCCCGATTATTCTTGCCGCCTGGGTAAGCTGCTGGCTGGAGAAACAGGGGAATCGCTTTTTACACTCCGCCGTCAAAAACTTTATTGCGCCACTGCTGTGCATCGCCATCACCGTACCGCTGACATTTTTGATCATCGGCCCGGTGGCGACCTGGCTGAGTCAGATGCTGGCCTTTGGTTATCAGACCATCTACATGCTGGCGCCGTGGGCGGCAGGCGCAGCGCTGGGCGCGCTGTGGCAGGTTTGCGTGATTTTCGGTCTGCACTGGGGGCTGGTGCCGTTGATGATCAATAACATTGCGGTATTTGGTCAGGACACGATGTTGCCGATCCTGCTGCCGGCGGTATTCGGTCAGGTGGGGGCAACGATGGGCATCTTCCTGCGTACCCGCGACGGGCGGCAAAAAGCGCTGGCGGGCTCCTCAATTGCGGCGGGCATCTTCGGCATCACTGAACCGGCCGTTTACGGTCTGACATTACCGCTGCGTCGTCCCTTTATTTTCGGTTGTGCGGCCGGGGCGTTGGGCGGCGCGATCGTCGGCTTTAGCGGTACCCATGTCTACTCTTTCGGTTTCGGGAATATCTTCACGTTTGCGCAGATGATTCCGCCTGGCGGTGTAGATGCGACCTTGTGGGGCGGGATCCTCGGCAGCGTCATCGCACTGGTGTTGTCCTGCGTGCTGACGTTTATTGCCGGGTTGCCGCAGGCGTCCGCCGAAAGCGATAAGCCGCTGATGGTCGCCGCCACGGATGATAACGCACTGCTTGCGCCGATGAGCGGCACCGTGCTGGCGCTGGACCAGGTGCCGGACAGCACCTTCGCCAGCGGTCTGTTAGGCCAGGGCGTGGCCATCATTCCGCAGGAGGGGCGAGTGATTGCACCGTTCGCCGGGGAAGTCGCCTCATTGTTTGAAACCAAACATGCGATTGGTCTGCTCAGCGACAGCGGCATTGAAATGCTGATTCATGTCGGCATCGACACGGTCAAGCTGGACGGAAAACCCTTCACCGCTCATGTCCGGGTAGGGGACAAAGTGCAGCCGGGCGACCTGCTGCTGGAGTTCGACCGCGCTGCGATAATCGCCGCCGGGTTCGATCTTGCCACGCCGATTATTATCAGTAACAGCGACAGCTTCGGTGGCGTCAGCACCGTTGCGTCAACCTCAGTTCAAGCCGGGATGCCGCTGCTGGCGGTTGCCCGCTAATCAAAGGAGCCAGTAATGAAATCGTTTCCGAAAACATTCTTATGGGGCGGCGCGATTGCCGCAAATCAGGTCGAAGGCGCGTATCTGGAAGACGGGAAGGGACTTTCCACCTCCGACGTGCAGCCGAAAGGGGTATTCGGCGATGTGGTTGAACGTGTGCCGGGCGACAGCGCCCTGAAAGATGTCGCCATCGACTTTTATCATCGCTATCCGGAAGATATTGCGCTGTTTGCCGAGATGGGGTTTAGCTGCCTGCGCGTGTCAATCGCCTGGACGCGTATCTTTCCCAATGGCGATGAAAGCACGCCGAATGAAGCCGGGTTGGCCTTTTATGACAAGCTGTTTGATGAATTAGCGAAACATAGCATTACGCCGCTGGTCACACTCTCTCACTACGAAATGCCGTGGGGGCTGGTGAAACAGTATGGTGGCTGGGGCAATCGTAAAACCATCGCCTTTTTTGAACGCTATGCGCGTACGGTGTTCACCCGTTATCAACACAAGGTCAAGCTGTGGCTGACCTTTAACGAAATCAACATGTCATTGCATGCGCCGCTGACCGGTGTGGGTTTGCCGGAAAACAGCAGCAAAGCAGAAGTCTTCCAGGCCATTCATCATCAGTTGGTCGCCAGTGCGCTGGCGGTAAAAGCCTGCCATGACATTATCCCGGACGCGAAAATCGGCAACATGCTGTTGGGCGGCCTGATGTACCCGCTGACCTGCAAGCCGGAGGATATTTTCGAAACGCTGCAGCAGAACCGTAGCTGGGAGTTCTTTGGCGACGTTCAGTGCCGTGGCGCGTATCCGGGTTATATGCTGCGCTACTTCCGCGACAACGGCATCAGCATTGAGATCACGGATGCCGACCGCGACGCGCTAAAATCGACCATCGATTTTATCTCCTTCAGCTACTACATGACCGGTTGTGTCACTACGGACGAAGAGCTGAATCAGAAAGCGCGCGGCAACATTCTCAGCATGGTGCAGAACCCGCACCTGGCAAGTTCCGAATGGGGCTGGCAGATCGATCCCATCGGTTTGCGCACTCTGCTGAATATGCTGTGGGATCGCTGGCAGAAGCCGCTGTTTATCGTGGAAAACGGGCTTGGCGCGAAAGACAACGTTGAAGCGGATGGCAGCATTAACGACGACTACCGTATCGACTACCTGAACGATCATCTGGTGCAGGTGCGCGAGGCGATTGAGGACGGCGTTGAGGTGATGGGCTACACCAGTTGGGGGCCGATCGACCTGGTGAGCGCGTCGAAAGCCGAAATCTCCAAACGCTATGGTTTTATCTATGTCGATCGTGATGACTGCGGCAACGGTACGCTGGCGCGCAGTCGCAAGAAAAGTTTTTACTGGTACCGCGATGTGATCACCAGCAATGGGGAAAGCCTGAAGTAAGCGGAATATGCCCGGTGTCTGATGCGCCGGGCAATATTGTTACATCAGCAATCCGGCGATAAAGGTTTTCAGCCACATCACTGCCGGATCGCTACTGTGACGCTGGTGCCACAGTAGCGCCACCTCTACCGGCTCCGTCTCCAGCGGCACCGGACTTGCCATCAGACCGCGTGTACGCTGCCATTCTGCGGCCAGGCCTGAGGGCACCGTAGCCAGCGCAGGCATCGTCTCCAGCAAACCCGGCAGCGCAGCGAAATGCGGCGTCGTGTAATGGATACGACGCTGGTGGCCGGTTTTAGCCAGCAGTGTATCAAAATGGCTGCCGGTGGCTTCCCGGTAGCTGACCATCAGATGGGGTTGTGCGGCAAAGCTGTCGATATCCAGCGGCGTGGTTAACGTTAACTGCTGCGGATGCCAGAGCGTGACAAACGACATGGTCGTCAGGACTTCCCGTTCCAGCCAGCGTGGTCCTGCCGTGGCGACGCTTATTGCCATATCCATTTCCCCGCCTTCCAGTCGCGTGGCATCGCTAAACGGATCGCTGGCGACCACATTCAGGCGCATACCCGGTGCGGCCTGCTGTAACGCCGGGATCAGCGTCGGCATCAGCCACATCTCAACCCAGTCAGCCATGCCGAGCGTCAGCGTCACAGTGACCGTGCGCGGATCGAACGCCGCTTGCTGAAACAGCGTGCTCTGCAATTGTTCCAGCAGAGGTAACAACCCGGTATGCAGTTCTTCCGCGCGGGCGGTGGGTTGCATGCGATGACCACTGCGGATAAACAAGGGATCGTCGAACAGGGTGCGCAGGCGCGACAGCACACCGCTTACCGCGGGCTGACCCAGGTGCAGTTTATCCGCCGCCGCTGAGACGCTCTGTTCACGAAACAGCACTGCAAAGGCGATCAACAGATTAAGGTCGATCTTACGGAAATCATTCTCTTTGATAGTCATTATTGCTCCAATCAATTGGAGTGATAGTAGCGGCGGCGGGATACTGGCGCAACTGAAACTATCGGAGCAGGCAATGAAACATTATCCATTATTACTGGCGCTGCTGGTCTCTGGCGCAAGCCTCAGCGCGCTCGCGACGCCGCTGTCGACGCAACAGGCGCAGGCACCGGGTTACTACCGTATGGCGTTGGGCGACTGGCAAATCACTGCGGTTTCCGACGGCACCGTGGCCGTGCCGTTTGATAAATTGCTCACCCCGATTACGCCGGAAAAGCTGAAAGCGCGGATGGCGCAGGCAAACCTGCCGGTAAACGCAGAAACGTCCATCAACGCATTTGTGATCAACACCGGTAAGCAACTGATCCTGGTGGATGCTGGCGCCGGGCCATTATTTGGCGGCGCGGGCGGTCACCTGCCGGAGAACCTGCGGGCAGCAGGTATCGATCCGAATGCCATTGATACTGTGTTATTGACCCATATCCATGCCGATCACTCCGGCGGTGTACAGCGCGAGGGCAAACCCGTCTTCCCGAATGCCACCGTGCGCGTGGATCAGCGCGATGTGGATTTCTGGCTCAACCCCGCGCATCAACGCGAGGTGGAAGAGGGGCAACGCCATACTTTCGCCGAGTCTGAGCGTTCGCTGCGTCCGGTGATAGATGCCGGTAAGCTCAGCCCTTTCCGTGCGCCGGTGCAGATTATGCCCGGCATTGATGCTATTCCCGCCGCCGGTCATACACCCGGCAGCGTGATCTACCGTGTCAGCCACGCGGGTAAAACGCTGCTGTTGTGGGGCGATATCATTCACGCGCACCCGGTGCAGTTACCTCAGCCTGAGGTGGCTATCCATTTTGACGTCAATCGCCAGCAGGCGGTGGCGACGCGGGAGAAAGTGCTGGCCCAGGCTGCGCGTGAAGGTGACTGGATAGCGGCGGCGCACATTGCCTTCCCCGGCATTGGTAAAGTGATGAAAGCCGAAGAGGGATACCGCTGGGTGCCGATCAATTACAGTGCGCAGGGCAAATAGCCTGCACGACCGGGTGTGCATGAGCGCACCCGGTTTACCCTCAAAAAATCATCTTAAACACGCCCGTCACCACCAACAGACCAATCAAGAAGATAATCAGGATCACCCAAAGTAAAATCTTTAACATTTTCCTCGTCCTTCCGGCTGTTCAGGTAGTGCAAAGCTTAGGCAATCTCTCAGCATTCTGCCTTTTTTCTATACTTAGCTGTTCATAAGTTAACCGGAGGGTGAAACATGTCTGCAACGAAAGTCGCGATTGTTACTGCAGCAGATTCCGGTATCGGCAAGCAATGTGCGCTGATGCTGGCGGAGCAGGGGTTTGATATCGGTATCACCTGGCATTCCGATGAACAAGGCGCCAAAGAAACAGCACGGGACGTTGAAAAACGGGGGCGGCGTGCGGAAACCATCCAGCTCGATCTCAGTCAGTTACCGCAGGGAGCACAGGCGATTGATTCGCTGATTGCCCGCTTCGGGCGTATCGACGCGTTAGTGAATAACGCCGGAGCCATGAGCAAAGCGCCGTTTCTTGATGTGACATTTGAAGAGTGGCGCACCATTTTCACCGTGGATGTTGATGGCGCGTTTCTTTGCTCACAAATCGCCGCCCGGCAGATGGTTAATCAGGGGCAGGGAGGACGTATTGTGAACATTACCTCGGTACATGAGCACACGCCGTTGCCGGAAGCCAGCGCTTATACTGCGGCCAAACATGCGCTGGGCGGGTTAACAAAATCCATGGCGCTGGAGCTGATTGAGTACAACATCCTGGTCAATGCCGTCGCACCCGGCGCGATAGCCACGCCGATGAACAACATGCGTGATGAAGATGCCACACCGGGTTCAATGCCCGACATTCCGCTGGCGCGACCGGGCAGAACCCAGGAGATTGCCAGTATGGTTGCCTGGCTCTGCTCTGACGACGCCAGCTACACCACCGGTCAATCGATGATTATCGATGGCGGCTTTATGCTGGCGAACCCGCAATTTAAACCGAAAACCGGCTAGTCCTCCTCAGCGGAGCGGCTCTGGCGTTTTTTCCGACGATGCCGGAGCCAGCCACGCAGGCACAACACCAGTACCACTGCGAGGATCAGCCAAATCCAGCGTTTCACATGCTGGTCGAACTGGTGCAGCCACGGACCAATCACCTCGCCGCCAACATACCCCAGCGTGGTGAAGAGGAGCGCCCAAACGATAGCGCCAATGATGTTCAGCGGCAGGAAAATTTTTGGTCGCAGATGGCTGGTGCCAATTAATAGCGGGCCGATAATGCGAAAGCCGTACATAAATCGCGAACCAATCACAAACAGGTAAGGATGACGACGGATTAATGTTTGCGCCTGATGGATCTTCGCGCGGTGGCGGGAAAAACGCCGCAGGATCTTCATGCCATAACGCCTGCCCAGCAAATAGAGCAACTGGTCGCCAATCATCCCCCCCAGCGCAACAGACAGCACCACCAGCGGGAAACGCAGTAACCCCTGATGCGCTGCTACCCCGCCCAGCAGGGTAATGGTTTCTCCTTCGGCAACGCTGCCAATAACCAGTGCGGCGTAGCCATACTGGCTAATCAGATGATTGATATCCATTGTGTTTACGTCCTCCCGGTAAAACGCCTGTAAGCATACACCCGATATCACGCTCTTGCCGGAAGAAGAGAGTACTTTGCCTGCGGCGGCATTTTTTGAGTTGTACATAAAATAAGCGAAATAGTGAATTATACTGAAAGTGTCGATGTCCGGGCATTCAGCAAGGGGGCGTTATGAACCATGTCTGGGGACTTCTTTCCCATCCCGATCGTGAAATGCAGGTTATCAGAGGTGAAAACGAAACCATTTCGCATCACTACACTCACCATGTATTAATCATGGCGGCAATTCCGGTGATTTGCGCCTTTATTGGCACCACGCAAATCGGCTGGAATTTCGGTGAGAACAGTGTCGTGACGTTGTCATTGGTGACCGGTTTCTCTCTGGCTGTGCTGTTCTATGCCCTGATGCTGGCGGGCGTAGCGGTGATGGGGCGCGTGATCTGGTGGATGGCGCGCAGCTACCCGCAACGGCCGTCACTGGGGCGCTGTATGGTGTTTGCCGGCTATGTGGCGACGCCGCTGTTTCTCAGCGGTATTGTGGCGCTTTACCCGCTGGTATGGCTGTGCGTGCTGGTGGGGACGGTGGCGCTGTTCTACACCGGTTATCTGCTCTATGTCGGTATCCCGACATTCCTGAGTATCAACAAGGAAGAGGGGCTGAGCTTTTCCAGTTCAACGCTGGCGATCGGCGTACTGGTGCTGGAAGTTTTGCTGGCGCTAACGGTGATCCTGTGGGGTTACGGCTACCGGTTGTTCTGATACCTGTTCTCTGAATCTTGCGTTGCTGGTGTAAAAGCCGGCAACGCAATCTCTCGCAATGATTATCCTCTGGCGACAACCCTGCATGGCGGCTATTATGCCAAAGCCAGCTCTGCTATTGCTCCGGCTAACAGACGCGGTGTGCGTAATAACGTGCGTGAATAATCTTCAGAAGTCTCATCATGCAGAAATTTCGAGTCTCCTTATTAAGCCTGGCCTTATTATTGGCTGCGCCTGTGGCGCCGTTTGCTGTTGCGAAAACGACTACCCCGACTGTTGCCGCACAACCTGAGATTGCTTCAGGCAGCGCGATGATTGTCGATCTGCAAACCAATCAAGTTATCTATTCCAGCCATCCCGATCTGGTGCGTCCTATTGCCTCCATCACCAAACTGATGACGGCGATGGTGGTGCTGGATGCGCGACTGCCGCTTGATGAGAAACTCACGGTGGACATCAGCCAGACGCCGGAAATGAAAGGGATTTACTCCCGCGTGCGTTTGAACAGCGAAATCAGCCGTAAAAATATGCTGCTGCTGGCGCTGATGTCATCGGAAAACCGTGCGGCGGCAAGCCTGGCGCACCACTATCCGGGCGGCTATAACGCCTTTATTGCGGCGATGAACGCCAAAGCGAAAGCGCTCGGCATGAGCAATACCCATTTTGTTGAGCCGACCGGGTTGTCGATCCACAACGTTTCTACCGCGCGGGATTTGACCAAACTGCTGATCGCGACCAAACAATATCCGCTACTGGGGCAACTGAGCACCACGCGTGAAGAGATGGCGACCTTTGCAAACCCGGCGTATACGCTGCCGTTCCGCAATACCAACCATCTGGTCTATCGCGATAACTGGAATATTCAGCTGACGAAAACCGGCTTTACCAATGCGGCAGGACACTGCCTGGTGATGCGTACCGTCATCAATAACAAATCGGTGGCGCTGGTGGTGATGGATGCGTTTGGGAAGTTCACACACTTTGCAGACGCCAGCCGTCTACGGACCTGGATTGAAACCGGGAAAGCGCAGCCGGTACCGGCTTCCGCGTTAAGCTATAAGCGCCAGAAAGCGGCGCAAATGGCGCAAAACCCGGCCGATGACGACGCGCAGACCGCGCAAAACGATTAATTATTCCGGCAGCGTCCAGTCACCGTCGTTGAGTGGGCGCTGCATAATCAACGTATCCCGCCAGTCCCCTTTTTTATAGCCGACGCTGCGCAGTTGCCCGGCCAGCTCAAACCCGTACTTTTTATGCAGGCGCAACGAGCCGGTATTATTGTTGCCATCGCCGATCACCGCAATCATCTGCCGCCACGGCCCGGCTTCGCAACGGGCGATGAGCGCGCCCATCAGCGTACTCCCAATGCCGCGCCCAATCATACTGGCATCGACATAAATAGACTCTTCAAGCGTGTAGCGATAGGCCTCGCGAGGGCGGTAGAAACTGGCATAACTGTAGCCGACCACAATGCCATGGTAGAGGGCGACCAGCCACGGCAGACCGTCTTTGGCAACCTTGTTCATGCGGCTACGCATGTCATCAATGGTGGGCGGGACTTCTTCGAAGGAGGCGCGGCCATGTAGCACGTGCCAGGCATAGAGGGAAGCAATAGCGTGAACGTCTTCAGGGCAGGCGTCGCGCACTTCTATCGCAGGACCGGATAAGACATCAACAGCAGACATGGCAGGTGTGCTCCTTCAAAGCAGAGAGCCATAGAAACGTTTCTATGGCTTTCGCTACTCTAGTACGAACGGAGCACACAATACAGTGCGCGGTGCGGTTATTTCGTCAGTGGTTCTGCGCCGTGTCAGCCGCTTCGCCTTCCTGCCAGAATTTACGCTTGCTGGTTTTCCCGATTCCGGGGTTCATGCTGTTTGTCGGGTCGTTATCCTGATAGAAACGTTTTAGCGTTTCTGTGGCTTCATACAGATGACCGACGTTATGTTCCGCAGGGTATTGCGCCCCGCGTTCTCGCAGCAGCGCCAGCATCTGCTCTTTGAGCGCATGCGCATCCACCCCTTTTTTGACGATGTAATCCTGGTGGAAAACGTGGCACAAAAAGTGTCCGTAGTAGAGCTTATGCACCAGCTGGCTGTCGATTTCCGGCGGAAGATGCTCAAACCACTCGGTATCGTTACGTCGGAGGGCAATGTCCAGCGGCAGAATATCCTCCACCTCATCGGCATGCACCGCCTGGTAACGGATAGCGGCGCCCGCTGCGGCAAAACGGTGTAAAAACGCTTTGCTGCCTTCCTCCGGCGTACAAACAAAAAATGCCCCCTCGGCGGTCGCGAAGTAGTCGTTTAACCAGCTTTGCGCTTCGGCAATACCGTCACCGGACATCTTCAACAGCAGATGGTGTTCGTATTTATTGCGCCACTCTTTCATGCGCGGCGGCAGGTGCGACGGGAATAAGCGGGTGATCTTTTGCAGTGAACGGTCGACAAAATGCGGCTTAAAGAGCGGAGATTTTTCCAGAAACGCATCCGTACGCCCCTTCAGGGTGAAGAAGAACGGCATTTTATCGGTGCCGAGCTTGTCGATCATCAGGAAGGTGTCTTTGCTGTACTGTTCGGCAATATCGTAGATATCCCGGTGCATATACTCCCCGGCGATCGGCAGATGCGTAAAGTTCGCCAGGATGTGACGGCGGATCTCCGTAAGCACTTCGGTCTGGTTGGTGCCGATATAGAACACCTGCTGGTTGGATTCCGCCAGGAAGGTATCCAGGCGAACGGCGAACACTGCCAGTTTTCCTGCGCAACCGGAGGATTCAAACAGCCGATCGGGGTCGGCGTTATAGCGCGCCGGGGAATCCGCTTCGATGTCGCGTACGCGGGTGACGTAATCATGATCGTACCCGTGGCGCTGGTCGTGGTGCACATCGGCATCAGTAATACGATCATCATCGAGTTTGCTGAGGATCGCTTCCGGCGACTGACCTAACTCAATCCCCAGATGATTCACCAGTTGCAATTTGCCCTGCTCATCAATGCGCGCGAACAGCGACATTTCGGTATAGGCCGGTCCGCGTTGCACCAGGGAACCGCCGGAGTTATTGCAGATCCCGCCGATCACCGATGCGCCGATACAGGATGAACCAATCACCGAGTGCGGTTCGCGGCCCAGCGGTTTCAGCGCTTTTTCCAGCGAATAAAGGGTGGTGCCGGGGTACGCCAGCACCTGTTGACCGTTGTCCAGCAGATGCAACTTATCCAGACGTAGGGTGCTGATAATGACGATATCGCGGTCGTAATCGTTGCCGTTGGGGGTGGACCCTTCGGTAAGGCCGGTGTTCGCCGCCTGCATCAGGATGATTTTATCGGCGCGAACACAAGCCTGTAGCACTCGCCAGAGTTCTACCAGCGTGCCGGGAAAGACCACCGCCAGCGCGTCGCCTTGACCTGAGCGGAACCCTTTGCGGTAACGGGCGGTTTTTGCCGGTTCGGTGAGCAGGTGAGATGCGCCAACCAGCCGTTTAAGTTCGTGTATAAAGGCATTATTTTCGTGTGACATGTTCCCCTCCTTGTGGCTAAACATGACTTTTCAGGCTTATTGATAGTAGTCCTGGAAAGCGAACGGGGGAATGAATTTGCATAAAAATCAGCGTCCAACTCTGCAAGATGCGCCAGGATTATGTCACACTGCGTGCTTTCGCGGCCCGCTCCGCGGTTTTGGGTGAAAATACAAGAGAGTAAAACGACATGAAATGGCTATGTTCTGTAGGTGTCGCCGTGAGCCTTGCGCTGCAACCCGCACTGGCGGATGAGATGTTTGGCAACCATCCGCTGACGCCGGAAGCAAGGGATGCGTTTGTCACCGACTTGCTCAAAAAAATGACTGTTGATGAAAAAATTGGTCAGCTACGCCTGATTAGCGTTGGTCCGGATAACCCAAAAGAGGCGATTCGCGACATGATCAAAGTGAGCCAGGTTGGCGCCATTTTTAACACCGTCACCCGCCAGGATATCCGCGCCATGCAGGATCAGGCGCTGCAGCTTAGCCGTCTGAAAATTCCACTCTTTTTCGCCTACGATGTGGTTCACGGTCAGCGCACCGTGTTCCCGATTAGCCTCGGTCTGGCCTCCAGTTTTAACCTTGAAGCGGTGAGAACCGTTGGCCGGGTGTCGGCCTATGAAGCCGCTGATGACGGCCTGAACATGACCTGGGCGCCGATGGTGGACGTTTCCCGCGATCCGCGCTGGGGGCGCGTCTCCGAAGGGTTCGGTGAAGATACTTATCTGACGGAAACCATGGGTCGCACGATGGTCGAAGCGATGCAGGGCAAAAGCCCGGCGGACCGCTACTCGGTGATGACCAGCGTCAAGCACTTCGCGGCGTATGGCGCAGTGGAAGGCGGCAAAGAGTACAACACCGTGGACATGAGCCCGCAGCGTCTGTTCAACGACTATATGCCCCCCTATAAAGCGGCGCTGGATGCCGGCAGCGGCGGGGTGATGGTGGCGCTTAACTCGCTCAACGGCACGCCAGCTTCTTCGGACGCCTGGCTGCTGAAAGATCTGCTGCGCGATGAGTGGGGCTTTAAGGGCATCACCATTTCCGACCACGGCGCAATCAAAGAGCTGATTAAACACGGCACCGCTGCCGATCCGGAAGACGCCGTGCGCGTGGCGCTGAAGTCCGGCATCAATATGAGCATGAGCGATGAGTACTACAGCAAGTATCTGCCTGGGCTGGTAAAATCCGGCAAAGTGACCATGGCGGAGTTGGATGATGCGACCCGCCATGTACTGAACGTGAAATACGATATGGGGTTGTTTAACGATCCCTACAGCCACCTCGGCCCGAAAGAGAGCGATCCGCAAGACACCAATGCTGAGAGCCGTTTACATCGTAAAGAAGCGCGTGAAGTGACGCGGGAAAGTCTGGTGCTGTTGAAAAACCGCCTCGACACTCTGCCGCTGAAAAAGTCCGGTACCGTGGCGGTGATTGGGCCGCTGGCGGACAGCAAGCGTGACTCAATGGGAAGCTGGTCTGCGGCAGGCGTGGCCGATCAATCCGTTACCGTGCTCACCGGCATCCGTAATGCGCTGGCGGGCAAAGGCAACGTGGTTTACGCCAAAGGCGCGAACATTACCAACGACAAAGACATTGTTAACTTCCTTAATTTGTATGAACCGGCAGTGGCGGTCGACCCCCGTTCGCCGAAAGCAATGATCGATGAAGCCGTGGCGGCAGCGCAGAAATCGGATGTCGTGGTGGCTGTTGTGGGTGAAGCGCAGGGGATGGCGCATGAAGCCTCCAGCCGCACCGATATCACCATTCCGCAGAGTCAGAAAGATTTGATCGCCGCGCTGAAAGCCACCGGTAAACCGCTGGTGCTGGTGCTGATGAATGGTCGCCCGCTGGCGCTGGTCAAAGAAGATCAGCAAGCGGATGCGATCCTCGAAACCTGGTTTGCCGGTACGGAAGGTGGTAACGCGATTGCTGATGTGCTGTTTGGCGATTACAACCCGTCCGGGAAGTTGCCCATGTCCTTCCCGCGCTCGGTCGGGCAGATCCCGGTCTATTACAGCCACCTCAATACCGGTCGTCCGTACGATGCCGATAAGCCAAACAAATACACCTCCCGTTACTTCGACGAAGCCAACGGCCCGCTGTATCCGTTTGGTTATGGTCTGAGTTACACCACCTTTAGCGTTTCCGATGTGAAAATGTCTGCGCCGACTCTGACGCGCAGCGGCAAAGTAACGGCCAGCGTGCAGGTGACGAACACCGGTAAACGTGAAGGTCAAACCGTGCTGCAAATGTATGTGCAGGATGTGACAGCCTCCATGAGCCGCCCGGTGAAACAACTGCGTGGTTTTGACAAGGTGAACCTGAAACCGGGTGAAACCAAAACCGTCAGCTTCCCGATTGATGTTGACGCGCTGAAGTTCTGGAACCAGCGCATGAAATACGACGCGGAACCTGGCAAATTTAATGTCTTTATCGGCGTTGACTCCGCCCGTGTTAAACAGGGTGAGTTCGAACTCCGCTAATCCCTTTCGGGCCGGGAAACCGGCCCGATTGTCTTCGCTATACCTTATTCCTTTATCGTTTAAATTGTTAACGCGACAAAGCCGCTATTTTTCAGCTACGCTTTTTTCTCAAACTGCTGAAAAAGGCAGTAAAACTGAGGAAAAGACAATGACAATCACGAAGAAGATTGCCTGTTCACTGGCGCTGATAGCCAGCGTGAGCTTACCTTTGCAGGCGGCGGAGCCCATTAAAGTCGGTTCTAAAATCGATACCGAAGGCGCGCTGCTGGGCAATATCATTTTGCAGGTACTGGAAAGTCATGGCGTAAAAACAGTCAATAAAGTCCAGCTTGGCACCACGCCGGTGGTCCGCGGGGCGATCACCTCAGGTGCGCTGGATATCTACCCGGAGTACACCGGTAACGGCGCGTTTTTCTTCAAAGATGAGAACGACAGCGCGTGGAAAAACGCGCAGCAGGGCTACGAGAAAGTGAAAAAGCTCGATGCTGAGCAGAACAAGCTGGTATGGCTGACGCCTGCGCCTGCCAACAACACCTGGACCATTGCGGTGCGCCAGGATGTGGCGCAGAAAAATAACCTCACTTCCCTTGAGGATCTCAGCCGCTACCTGAAAGCGGGCGGTGTATTCAAACTGGCGGCGTCGGCGGAATTTATTGAGCGTACCGATGCGCTACCTGCGTTTGAAAAAGCCTACAACTTCACCCTCAAGCAGGATCAACTGTTGTCGCTGGCCGGTGGCGATACGGCGGTGACGATTAAAGCGGCAGCCCAGCAAACGTCCGGAGTGAATGCGGCAATGGCGTACGGCACCGACGGTCCGGTTGCGGCACTGGGGCTGCAAACGCTGAGCGATCCGAAAGGCGTGCAGCCCATCTATGCCCCGACACCGGTCGTGCGCGAAGCCGTACTGAAAGCGTATCCGCAACTGGATGCGTGGCTGAAGCCTGTTTTTGCCAGCCTGGATGAGAAAACACTGCAAAAACTGAACGCCAGCATTGCCGTTGAAGGGCTGGATGCGAAGAAAGTGGCAGCGGATTATCTGAAAGAAAAAGGCCTGGTGAAATAAGCCGCGTGATGGAGGGATCATTACGCTGCCATAACCGCGTGCTGTTGCTGTTGGGGATACTGGCGCTGGCGGCGACCGGGCTGCCGTTTATTAACTATGCGCCCAACCGTCTGGTCTCCGGCGAAAGTCGTGCATTGTGGCAGCTTTTTTCGGCGCTGTGGTTGCTGCTGCCGTGCCTGCTGCTGGTATTCAGTTTTGTGCCGGGGCGGGGCGCGCAGATAGCGACGCTGCTGTTGGCGGAAGTGCTGGTCTGGCTGCTGGTCTGGAGCGCAGGCCGCGCGGCGACGGATCTTGCGCAAAACGGCAGTGCGCTGGCCCGCACCTCGCCCGGCAGCGGGTTGTGGCTGTGGCTGGCGCTGGCGTTGCTGGTCTGTAGCGACGCCATTCGACGTTTTGCCGCGCATCCGGTCTGGCGCTGGCTGCTGCATGCTCAGATTTGGGCGCTACCGCTTTTTCTGCTGCTCAGCGGCGAGCTGGATAATCTCTCACTGCTGCGTGAATACGCGAACCGCCAGGATGTGTTCAACGATGCACTGGCACAACACCTGACGCTGCTGCTGGGCACGCTGTTGCCTGCGCTGGCGATCGGCTTTGCCATTGGTTTGTGGTGCTACCGCCACCCGCTGCGCCAGGGGCCGGTGTTCGCCATCCTCAATGTTATCCAGACTGTTCCCTCAGTCGCGCTGTTTGGTCTGCTGATTGCGCCGCTCGCCGGGCTGGTGCTGCATTTCCCGTGGTTGTCGCGTTTCGGTATTGCCGGAACGGGCATGACCCCCGCCCTGATTGCACTGATTCTCTATGCGCTGTTGCCGATGGTGCGCGGTGTGGTGGCGGGGCTGAACCAGGTGCCGCAAGAGGTGCTGGAAAGCGCCAGTGCAATGGGCATGAGCGCCCGCCAGCGCTTCTGGCATGTGCGCGTGCCGCTGGCGTTGCCGCTGTTGCTGCGTAGCATGAGGGTGGTCTCTGTGCAGACTGTGGGAATGGCGGTGATCGCCGCGTTGATTGGCGCAGGCGGGTTTGGCGCGCTGGTTTTCCAGGGGCTGCTGAGCAGTGCGCTGGATCTGGTGCTACTGGGGGTTATTCCGGTGATTGCACTGGCGGTTGTCGTGGATGCGTTGTTCGGATTAGGGTTAGCGCTGCTGAAGGTGAAACAGCCATGATTGAGTTTAACAACGTCAGTAAAATTTTCGCCGGGCAGCGGGCGGTGAGCCATCTTAATTTGCACTTTAAAACCGGTGCGTTTTCCGTGCTGATTGGCACTTCGGGTTCAGGAAAGTCCACCACGCTGAAGATGATTAACCGGCTGGTGGAGCACGACGAAGGAACCATTCTGTTTGCCGGAGAGGATATTCGCCAGCAGCCTGTTCTTACGCTTCGCCGCCGTATGGGGTACGCCATTCAGTCGATTGGCCTGTTTCCGCACTGGACGGTGGCGCAAAACATCGCCACCGTGCTGCATTTGCAAAAATGGTCGCGGAGCAAAAGTAATGCCCGCGTGGATGAGCTGATGGCGCTGCTGGGGCTGGAGCCGTCGTTGCGCGAACGTTTCCCGCATCAGCTTTCCGGCGGGCAACAGCAGCGGGTCGGTGTGGCCAGAGCGCTGGCGGCGGATCCGGAAGTGTTATTAATGGACGAGCCGTTTGGCGCGTTGGATCCGGTGACGCGCGCGGCCTTACAACAGGAGATGGTGCGGATTCACCGTCTGCTTGGGCGCACCATCGTGTTGGTGACCCATGACATTGATGAGGCGCTGCAACTGGCCGATCATCTGGTGTTAATGGATAACGGCGAAGTGGTGCAGCAGGGGACGCCGCTGGACATGCTGACCGCGCCGCGTAACGATTTTGTGCGTGAATTCTTTGGTCGCAGCGAGCTGGGCGTGCGCCTGTTGTCGCTACGCCAGGTGCGCGACTATTTGCGACACGAGCCGCCGGTGGACGGTGAACCGCTGCGTGACGATATGTCACTGCGCGAGGCGTTGTCGGCCTTTGTTGCCCGGCAGTGCGATGTGTTACCCGTCTGCGATGCGCAGGGGCAACACTGCGGTACGCTGCATTTTCGCGATCTGCTGCGTGTGGAGGCCTCCGGTGACGTACCTGCGTGATCCGTTGTTATGGCTGGTGGCGTTGTTTGTTGCGTTGCTGCTCTGGTTACCACACAGCGCCGGGATATTTAGCGCGCTGTTCCCGCAGTTGCCGCGTCCGGTCTATTTGCAGGAGAGTTTTCTGGCGCTTACCGCCGCACATTTCTCGCTGGTGGCGGTCTCGAGCGTGATCGCCATTGTGATGGGCGTTGGGGTGGCTGTCGCGGTGACGCGCCCGGCCGGGCGTGAGTTTCGCCCACTGGCGGAGACCATCGCGGCGGTAGGGCAAACCTTCCCGCCCGTGGCGGTGCTGGCCATTGCGGTGCCGGTCATGGGCTTTGGCAAAGAACCGGCGATCATTGCGCTGGTGCTGTATGGCGTACTGCCGATTTTGCAGGGCACGCTGGCAGGCATTGCCGCCGTTCCCGACGGTGTGCAAAGCGTGGCGCAGGGCATGGGCATGAGCGGCGCGCAGCGTTTGTGGAAGGTGGAGTTACCGCTGGCGGCGCCGGTGATCATTGCCGGGGTGAGAACGTCGGTGATCATTAATATCGGCACCGCGACCATTGCCTCAACGGTGGGAGCCAGCACGCTCGGTACGCCGATCATTATCGGGCTGAGCGGGTTTAACACGGCGTACGTCGTGCAAGGCGCCGTGCTGGTCGCGCTGGCGGCGGTGATTGTCGACAGAGGGTTCGAGCGGCTGGCGAGCCTGCTTAACCGGCACCGCCACGTACAATAAACGAATAACCCGCCAGCATCACGCCGCTGATCCCGCCGATCGCCATCAGCAGAAAAAGGGTGATGACGAGAATTTTACCAGGCTTCATTTTTTGCTCCTTTTGTTAAGACGCGTAGTATAAAGGGAGCCGGGTTGTTGATAAAACATTAAATACCGAGAAGGTAGACCGTATGACCGGCGTCGCGCCATGCCAGTAGCTGTTGCTGCTGCGTGGCGGATGGCGTCTCGCCGCACCAGACTAACAATGTCTGGCCCTCGAACATCTCCGGGCGTACCTGCGGCAGTGAATGGGGCAGCACATCCACCCGCCAGCCCTGTTGGCTTGCCATCCAGCCCTCCAGCCACAGCTGTGTGGTGTCCTGAATATTCCAGCCGATCACCAGCGCGTGTTTATCGTTTTTTTTCCGCGCCGATGCCAGACAAACGGAGATATGGTTGATCAGCGCGCCATCCAGCAGACCCAGCAATGCGGGTTGTGCGCTTTGCAGACGGCGGCGTAACGGAGCGAACAGCCAGGTGTTTAGCGTCCGGGCGGGGTAGTCGCGGGCGCGCTCTTTGATCCATACATGCAGCCGGTTAAGGTTGCCCTCCTGCAAATAGTGCAGCCCGGTTTCCTGCTGGGCGCGCCAGCCGTTATGTGCCTCTTCCGTTTCGTTATACAGCAGTGAGCGTACTTTACTGACCTGGACGCCGGTGTCTATCCAGCGTTGGATTTCCCGGATACGGTCAATATCCGCGTCAGTAAACAGACGGTGCCCGCCATCCGTGCGTTGGGGTTTTAATAATCCGTATCGCCGCTGCCAGGCGCGCAGCGTCACGGGGTTAATATCACACAACACTGCCACTTCGCCGATCGTGTAAAGCGCCATGGTTTCACCTTTGCCTGCACTCTCCCCACACTAACTGTAGCTGCTGTTTATCGCGGCCGGGCTTGGGGTTGAAAATTTGCGTTATGGGTTTATTCCGTTGGATGACTTTGTGATATTGAGCACGATTTGGCATTTTTTTGGAAAGCTTCAAAGAAACGCGCAGCGACTCCCTGTATGTTACGCGCTTTCGGTTGATGTGGTTTGGCGGGTATGTACGAGTTCAATCTGGTGTTGTTACTGCTCCAGCAAATGTGCGTGTTTTTAGTCATCGCCTGGCTGATGAGCAAAACGCGTCTGTTTATTCCGCTGATGCAGGTCACGGTACGTCTGCCGCACAAGCTGTTGTGCTATGTCACCTTCTCCATTTTTTGCATTCTCGGCACCTATTTTGGTCTGCACATTGAAGACTCTATCGCCAATACCCGTGCGATTGGCGCGGTGATGGGCGGTCTGCTCGGCGGCCCGCTGGTTGGCGGCCTGGTGGGGTTAACCGGCGGTCTGCATCGCTACTCGATGGGCGGCATGACGGCGCTCAGCTGTATGATCTCTACCTTTGTTGAAGGGCTGCTCGGCGGCCTGATGCACAGCATTCTGATCAAGCGCGGGCGCACCGATCTGGTGTTTAGCCCGTTTACCGCAGGTGCGGTGACCTGCGTGGCGGAGCTGATACAGATGCTGATTATTCTGTTGATTGCCCGGCCGTTCGACAGCGCGCTGCACCTGGTGCAGAGCATCGCCGCGCCGATGATGGTGACCAATACCGTGGGCGCCGCGCTGTTTATGCGCATCCTGTTGGATAAGCGCGCCATGTTTGAAAAATACACCTCGGCATTTTCCGCCACTGCGTTGAAAGTCGCCGCCTCAACAGAAGGTTTTTTGCGCCAGGGCTTTAATGAAGTGAACAGCATGAAAGTGGCGCAGGTGCTGTATAAAGAGCTGGAAATCGGCGCAGTGGCGATCACCGATCGCGAAAAATTGCTGGCGTTTACCGGCATCGGTGACGATCACCATCTGCCCGGGCGGCCAATCTCCTCGGTGTGGACGCAACGCGCGATCGAGACAGGGGAGGTGGTTTATGCCGACGGTAACGAAGTGCCGTACCGCTGCTCGCTGCACCCCCACTGCAAATTAGGCTCGACGCTGGTGATCCCCTTGCGCGGTGAGAACCAGCGCGTGGTGGGCACCATTAAATTGTATGAGGCGAAGAATCGTCTCTTCAGCTCCATCAACCGCACGTTAGGGGAAGGTATTGCCCAGTTGTTGTCGGCGCAGATCCTGGCCGGGCAGTATGAACGTCAGAAAGCGCTGCTTACCCAGTCAGAAATCAAACTGCTGCACGCACAGGTTAACCCGCATTTCTTATTTAACGCGCTGAATACGCTGAAGGCGGTGATCCGCCGCGATAGCGATCAGGCCGGGTTGCTGGTGCAGTATCTGTCGACCTTTTTTCGCAAAAACCTGAAGCGGCCATCGGAGATTGTCACGCTGGCGGACGAAATCGAGCATGTGAACGCGTATCTGCAAATTGAAAAAGCGCGTTTCCAGTCGCGTTTACAGGTGCAGTTGCACGTGCCCGAAACGCTCGCGCATCTGCATCTGCCCGCCTTTACCCTGCAACCGATCGTGGAAAACGCCATCAAACACGGCACTTCACAACTGCTTGGCGTCGGCGAAATCTCAATCAACGCCAGTCTCGAAGGGCAACATCTGCTGCTGGCGATTGAAGATAACGCGGGTTTGTACCAGCCGAAGGGCGACGCCAGTGGGTTGGGCATGAGCCTGGTGGATAAGCGCTTACGCGCCCGTTACGGTAACGAGTGCGGGATAACTATCGCCTGTGAGCCGGACATCTTTACCCGCATTACCTTACGACTCCCGCTGGAGGAACACGCATGTTAAAAGTGCTGATTGTTGATGACGAACCGCTGGCCCGGGAAAACCTGCGTATTCTGCTCCAGGAAGAGAGTGATATAGAGATTGTTGGCGAGTGCAGCAATGCGGTTGAAGCGATTGGCGCGGTGCATAAGCTGCGCCCGGACGTCCTGTTTCTGGATATTCAG
Source organism: Kosakonia sp. N21 (assembly GCF_050587465.1). Lineage (NCBI taxonomy): Bacteria > Pseudomonadati > Pseudomonadota > Gammaproteobacteria > Enterobacterales > Enterobacteriaceae > Kosakonia > Kosakonia sp. N21. The sequence goes on from NZ_JBOBHR010000001.1 coordinate 506,422, forward strand.
ATGCCGCGCATCAGCGGGCTGGAAATGGTCGGCATGCTGGATCCGGAAAACCGGCCTTATGTGGTGTTTCTGACCGCCTTTGATGAATACGCGGTGCAGGCCTTTGAAGAGCACGCGTTTGATTATCTGCTCAAACCCATCGAAGCGCGCCGGCTGGAGAAAACGCTCACCCGTCTGCGCCAGGAGCGTAATGAACAGGATGTTTCCGTATTGCCGGAAAATCAGGACGCGCTGAAGTTTATTCCCTGCACCGGGCATAGCCGCATCTGGCTGTTACAGATGGAGGAGGTGGCGTTTGTCAGCAGCCGGATGAGCGGGGTGTATGTGACCAGCCATGAAGGCAAAGAGGGGTTTACCGAGCTGACTTTGCGCACGCTGGAGAGCCGTACGCCGCTGATCCGCTGTCATCGTCAGTATCTGGTGAATCTGGCGCACCTGAAAGAAATTCGTCTTGAAGATAACGGGCAGGCGGAATTATTGCTGCGCGATGGCCTGACGGTGCCGGTAAGTCGCCGCTATCTGAAAAATTTAAAAGAGGCGCTGGGGTTGTAAATTCCTGCGCGATGCCTAAACTGCGCGCTGGTTCATCATTTCCGGGAAACAACATGCTTAATAACGATATCCTGCGCAGCCTGCGTTACACCCTGCAAGTGGACAATGCTGCACTGGTGCGGATCCTGGCGCTGGCGGACACGCCCGTCACCGTCGAACAGTTAGCCCCCTGGCTGCGCAAAGAGGACGAAGCGGGTTATCAACCGTGTCCGGATATTGTGTTGTCCGCTTTTCTGAACGGCCTAATCTACGAAAAACGCGGGAAGGATGAGAGTGCGCCACCGCTGGTTGCCGAGCGTAAGCTGAATAACAATATCGTGCTGAAGAAGCTGCGCATCGCGTTTTCATTAAAGACAGACGATATTCTGGCGATCCTCACTGCACAGCAATTCCGCGTCTCGATGCCGGAAATCACCGCCATGATGCGCGCGCCGGAGCATAAGAATTTCCGCGAATGCGGCGACCAGTTTTTGCGCTACTTCCTGCGCGGCCTGGCGGCGAAAGGGCAAAAGCCACAGAATTAACGCAAACAGGCCGGATAGCGGCTGAGCCTTATCCGGCCTGCGCAGGCACCTGTTGCAGGCCCTGTGAGCGTCATCGGGCAATGCCGCTTATTTCACCTCTTTAAAGCCGCGCGCTTTCAACAACGCTTCTGACTTTTTCATGCTGATGCCGTCTTTCACCTCGCCGGTGAATTCCGCACCCTGCAGGGCGTTCAAATCGGCAAAATTCACCGTGCTGTAATCCACATTCAGCGTTTCCAGCGCGTAGGTGTCCTGGTAATCCACCTTTTCCGTGATGCCTTTTATGTTCTGGTATTTCTGGCTGACAGGGCCGAGGATGCTTTTTGCCTCTTCTTTGCTTTTCACACCGACGGCGGCGTAGTCAAACTTATTGTTTGCCGTCTGGCGCAGGACTTTGTCATCTTTATAGTAATAGGTCAGCGTCATTTCTGTACCCTGCCCGGACCACTGAAAGGATTTACTCTGCTCTTTTTCCTCACAACCACTCAGGCCGAGCAGCAACGCGACAGAAAAGAGTGCAGCAATAAGTTGACTGAATTTCACGATGTTCCCCTGTGTCTCATTGAGTCTGTTCAGTATAGAAAAAAGGCGCTGATATCAGCGCCTTTTTGACTTATTTGACCTGCTGGCCTGCTTTTGCGCCGCTGTCCGGGCTTAACAGGAAGATATCTTTCCCGCCAGGACCTGCTGCCATCACCATTCCTTCGGAGATGCCAAAGCGCATTTTACGCGGAGCGAGGTTGGCGACCATCACCGTCAGGCGACCAATCAGCGCAGCCGGGTCCGGGTACGCAGAGCGAATACCGGAGAAGACATTGCGTTTTTCACCGTCCAGATCCAGCGTCAGGCGCAACAGCTTATCGGAGCCTTCAACGAATTCGGCGTTCTCAATCAGCGCTACGCGCAGATCGACTTTGGCGAAATCATCAAAACTGATGGTCTCCTGAATTGGGTTATCCGCCAGTTCGCCGGTCGCCGGAGCGGCAGCCGCTTTCACTTCCTCTTTAGAGGCTTCCACCAGTGCTTCCACCTGTTTCATCTCAATGCGGTTATACAGTGCTTTAAACGCATTCACTTTGTGGCTCAGCAGCGGCTGGGCAATGGCATCCCACTCCAGCGTGGTGTTCAGGAACGCTTCCGCACGCTCCGCCAGCGACGGCAGTACCGGCTTCAGGTAAGTCAGCAACACGCGGAACAGGTTGATGCCCATTGAGCAGATGGCCTGCAGGTCGGCATCGCGGCCTTCCTGTTTTGCCACCACCCACGGAGCCTGCTCATCGACATAACGGTTCGCCACATCCGCCAGCGCCATAATTTCGCGCACCGCTTTACCAAACTCGCGACTTTCCCATGCTTCGCCAATGGTGGCTGCGGCATCGGTAAAGGTTTTGTACAGTTGCGGATCCGCCAGTTCAGCCGCCAGCACGCCGTCAAAACGCTTGGCGATAAAGCCAGCGTTACGGGAGGCGAGGTTCACCACTTTGTTAACGATATCGGCGTTCACGCGCTGGATAAAATCTTCCAGGTTCAGGTCAATATCATCAATGCGTGACGAGAGCTTCGCGGTGTAGTAGTAGCGCAGGCTGTCGGCATCGAAGTGGTTCAGCCAGGTGCTGGCTTTGATAAAGGTGCCGCGGGATTTGGACATCTTCGCGCCATTCACCGTCACATAACCGTGGACGAACAGGTTGGTCGGTTTACGGAAACCGCTGCCTTCCAGCATCGCAGGCCAGAACAGGCTGTGGAAATAAACGATGTCTTTACCGATAAAGTGATACAGCTCGGCGTCGGACTCTTTTTTCCAGTACTCGTCAAAGCTGGTGGTGTCACCGCGTTTGTCGCACAGGTTTTTGAACGATCCCATGTAGCCGATTGGCGCGTCCAGCCAGACGTAGAAATATTTGCCCGGTGCATTCGGGATTTCGAAACCGAAGTAGGGCGCATCGCGGGAGATATCCCACTGTTGCAGGCCGGATTCGAACCACTCCTGCATTTTGTTCGCCACTTGCTCCTGCAGCGCGCCGCTGCGGGTCCATGCCTGCAGCATTTCGCTGAACGAGGGCAGATCAAAGAAGAAGTGTTCAGAGTCACGCATCACCGGGGTAGCGCCGGAGACCACGGATTTCGGTTCGATAAGCTCGGTCGGGCTGTAGGTCGCGCCACACACTTCGCAGTTATCGCCGTACTGATCCGGAGATTTACATTTCGGGCAGGTACCTTTCACAAAACGGTCCGGCAGGAACATGCCTTTTTCCGGATCGTAAAGCTGAGAGATGATGCGGTTTTTAATAAAACCGTTCTCTTTCAGGCGCGTGTAAATCAGCTCCGACAGCTCGCGGTTCTCGTCGCTGTGCGTGGAGTGATAGTTGTCGTAGCTGATGTCGAAGCCAGCGAAATCGGTCTGATGCTCCTGACTCATTTCGGCAATCATCTGCTCCGGCGTGATGCCAAGCTGCTGTGCTTTCAGCATGATCGGCGTACCGTGCGCATCGTCCGCGCAGATGAAATTGACCTGATGGCCGCGCATTCGCTGGTAACGGACCCAGACATCAGCCTGGATGTGCTCCAGCATATGGCCGAGGTGGATGGAGCCGTTGGCGTACGGCAATGCGCACGTTACCAGAATTTTCTTCGCGACTTGAGTCATAGTAGGCATTACATCTTCTTGAGAAAAAGGGGTATCGATAGTACCAAAAGGGGAATTACTGCGCCAAGCGATAAGGGCATTTATCCGTAAATGAATAATTATTACCCCCAGGGTAAACTGGGTAGCTACAATGTCGTTTTCAGAACAACTACAAAGGAGTCGGGATGAGTTCGCAATCCCAGGCCAAATCCCCGGAAGCCTTGCGTGCGATGGTCGCCGGGACGCTGGCTAATTTTCAGCACCCAACCCTGAAGCACAATCTCACCGCGCTGAAAGCGCTGCACCATGTCGCCTGGCTGGATGAGACCCTGCATATCGAGCTGGTTATGCCGTTTGTCTGGCGCAGCGCGTTTGGCGAATTGCAGGCGCAATGTAGCGCGGAGCTGCTGCGCATTACCGGTGCGCACGCCATCGACTGGAAACTCTCTTACAACATCGCCACCTTAAAACGCGTGAAAAATCAGCCGGGCGTTAACGGTGTGAAGAACATCATTGCCGTCAGTTCTGGCAAAGGTGGGGTAGGGAAGTCGTCGACGGCGGTTAACCTGGCGCTGGCGCTGGCGGCGGAAGGGGCGAAAGTCGGTATCCTCGACGCCGATATTTACGGGCCGTCCATTCCGGTGATGCTGGGTGCGGAAGATCAGCGCCCCACTTCGCCAGACGGTACGCATATGGCGCCGATCATGGCGCACGGGCTGGCGACCAACTCGATCGGTTATCTGGTGACCGACGATAACGCCATGGTCTGGCGCGGCCCGATGGCCAGCAAGGCGCTGCTGCAACTGTTGCAGGAGTCCATGTGGCCGGATCTGGACTATCTGGTGCTGGATATGCCGCCAGGTACTGGCGACATCCAGTTGACGCTGGCGCAGAACATTCCGGTGACGGGTGCGCTGGTGGTGACCACGCCGCAGGATATCGCGCTGATTGATGCCAAAAAAGGCATCGTCATGTTTGAGAAGGTCGAGGTGCCGGTGTTGGGCATCGTGGAAAACATGAGCGTGCATATTTGCAGTCACTGCGGTCACCATGAGCCGATTTTCGGCACCGGCGGCGCAGAGAAGCTGGCACAGCAATACCATACGCAGCTGTTAGGCCAGTTGCCGCTGCACATCACGTTGCGTGAAGATCTCGACAAAGGCACGCCGACGGTGGTCAGCCGCCCGGACAGCGAGTTCACCGCGCTGTACCGCCAGCTTGCCGGGCGCGTTGCCGCACAGTTGTACTGGCAGGGTGAAGTGATCCCTGGCGATATCGCTTTCCGCGCCGTGTAAAAAATAGAGGCCTGATGGCGCGACGCACATCAGGCCTGGAGATACACATCAGGTGCAGGCAGGGTAAATCTATCCGGCGGCGATCACCGCGTCAGCACATAGTGCATCAGCAAATAGTCCCCTTGCGGTGAGACGCCCTGTGCTTCGACATGCCAGCCGTGGCGCTGATAGAATTTCAGCGCCCCTTCGTTAAGCGACAAACACTTCAGCGCCCCGGTGTGGGTAAACGTTGACTGCGCATGCGTGAGTAACGCGCTACCCACGCCTTTTCCCTGAAAGTCCGGATCCACAAAAAGATTGTGCAGGAAATTATCGTTCTCGTAGACCGAGGCGAATCCCATCCGGTGACCTTCCTCTTCCGCCACCCAAATCGCTTCACCAAGGGTGACGGCATCGAATTCTTCCAGCCGCCACGCACTGGCATCGAGCCACGTCCAGCTGTTTTTTCGGGCGCGCAGATAGAGGGTGCGTAAAAACGGCCGATCGCTTTCCTGCCAGCGGCGGATAATCACAGGCGTTCCTTACTTAGCGGTGGTAGAAGATGTCGCCGTTATAGGCTTTGAGAATTTTACCGTCAGCGTCGGTAATCAGCACATAGTTACCGCCCATATAGGTCCAGTGGCTGCCAGCGTCAGGGGCGGGCAGGTTACGTAACTGCCACTGTTTGATGTTGTACTCCTGGCTGCGGTACATTTCCGGCACCACATCGCCAATGTGGAATTTCGTGAAGTCAGCGACGAATTCGTTAATCTCGTACGATTGCGGCCCTGTAGCAGTGGCTGTTTGCGGTGCGGCAAATGCGGAACTGGCGGTTGCCAACAGCGCGCCCAGAAGCATCATTTTTGTTTTACGCATACTCTCTCCAGGTTGTTCTTATCCATTTCACGTAGTTGCATAAATTAGCAGGTCATCATTGCTGTTAACTGACGACTGAGCAACCACGAAAAAATAACGCTTTGGTAAAAAGTGTAAGCAAACCCAGGAGAAAGCAGGAAAAGCGGACACCGGTTTTCGCTATCCGCTTGTAACGTTTGAGAATAATCCTGGCAAAGGATCAGTTGTCAAAGCCTTCCAGCACGATTTTACCCACCGCCCGCTGGCTTTCGAGCAGTGCATGGGCTTTACGCAGGTTTGCGGCGTTAATCGTGCCAAAGTGTTCGCCAAGGGTGGTTTTTAACACGCCCTCATCAATCAACGTTGCCACGCGGGTCAGCAACTGATGCTGGGCAATGATGTCCGCCGTGGTGAACATGGAACGGGTGAACATAAACTCCCAGTGCAGTGAAATGCTTTTGACTTTCAGCGGCAGCGCGTCAAGGCTTTGCGGGTCGTCAATCAGCGCCAGCTTGCCCTGAGGTTGCAGCGCGTTAATCAATTGCTGGTAGTGATCCTCGGTGTTTGTCAGGCTGGCGACATGGCTAACCTGTTTGACGCCAATACGTGCCAGCTCTTCCGTCAGCGGTTTGCTGTGATCAATCACATAATGCGCGCCGCGCGCTTTCACCCACTGCTGGCTGGCAGGTCGCGACGCGGTGCCAATCACCGTCAGGCGTGTCAGCTTACGCGCCAGTTGCGTAAGGATCGATCCGACCCCGCCCGCCGCGCCAACAATCAATAACACGTCGCCTTCGTTACCCTTTTCCTGCACGCCCAGACGATCGAACAGCAACTCCCAGGCCGTAATGGCAGTTAAGGGCAGGGCGGCGGCTGAGGCGTTATCCAGCGTTTTCGGTTTCAGCGCTGCAATACGTTCATCCACCAGTTGGTATTCACTATTACTGCCCGGCCGGGTCAGCGCTCCGGCGTACCAGACTTCATCTCCTGGCTGAAAAAGGGTCACGGCCTCGCCCACCGCTTTCACCACACCCACGGCGTCCCAGCCCAGTACGCGTGGCGTATCGGCGTTGAAACTGGCGCGAACTTTGGTATCGACCGGGTTTACGGACACGGCCCGTACTTCAATCAGCAGGTCGTGACCGTGGGCCTCAGGTTGCGGCAGGTCGATGTCGGTGAGGAAATCCAGGTTGCTGCCGTGCCGGGCAGCGTGGGTAATGGCGATAGCTTTCATACATGCTCCGTTAACACAGGGTTTCTGTTGATACCGATAAGGGTAGACAACCCCTTACTGATGAAAAACCCGCAAAACGGAGCAGCACTTATCCGCCAAAAGAGAAAATCAGGGTGTAGGCTTTACCGTGTTCGACCTGCTAATCATGATGGGGCACCGGGATATCGGCGCTGACGCGCTGATCCTGATCGTCAAAAATCATGCAGTGCTGGCTGTCGAAGGCGAGCGTAATTTGCTGCCATGGGCGGAAATGGACATCGCCTGGCAGCAGGATCTTGATATTGTCGTGGCCATAGCACTGACCGAACAGATACGTGTTGTTGCCCAGACGCTCAACCACTTCACACTGAAACGCCAGTGGCGTGCCGCGCGTGACGTCCGTCGAGAGATGTTCCGGGCGGATGCCCAGCGTAACGGCTGCGCCCGCCTGCAGCGGCGTGGTGGTGATCCCGAGGGTTAACTGATGCCCCTGCGCCAGCGTTACGCTCACTTCTCCCGGCTGCCAGTGATTGACGGTTGCAGGCAGGAAGTTCATTTTTGGCGATCCGATGAATCCGGCGACAAATTTGTTTTTCGGGTTGTAGTACAGCGACATCGGCGAACCCATCTGCTCGACATTGCCGTAGTTCATCACCACGATTTTGTCTGCCAGCGTCATCGCTTCCACCTGGTCATGGGTCACATACACCATGGTGGTTTTCAGCTCCTGATGCAGGCGGGCGATATGCAAACGCATCTCCACGCGCAGTTCAGCATCGAGGTTCGACAAGGGTTCATCGAACATAAATACCCGTGGGTTGCGCACGATGGCGCGGCCAATGGCAACGCGCTGGCGCTGGCCGCCAGAAAGCTGCTTCGGTTTTCTGTCCAGCAGATGTCCCAGTTGCAGGGTTTTCGCCACCATCTCCACCTGGCGACGGATCTCCTCTTTCGGCACCTTATTCACTTTCAGACCGTAGCCCATATTTTCCGCCACCGTCATATGCGGGTAGAGAGCATAAGACTGGAACACCATCGATACCCCACGGTGAGCCGGTGCGATGTCGTTCATCACTTCGTCGCCAATCAGCACCTCGCCTTCGCTGACCTCTTCCAGACCGGCAATCATGCGCAGCATGGTGGACTTACCACAGCCGGAGGGGCCGACAAACACGGCGAACTCGCCATCTTCAATCGACAGATTCACATTGTTCAGCGTCACTGTGTCGCCAAACCGTTTGGTGACATTCCTCAGTTGTATATTGGACATCAACGTTCCCCAAAATTAGTAGCCGTGATGGGCGGTCTTCAGGCCTGTTTTCGAACATTTTGTTTTACGTATAACAATTTTTCGATAACGCCGGTAAACCGCTAAAACTCATGCTCTGACTATAACTTCCAGCATTTTTGCACCCTATATCGAATTTTCATTTCTGGAATGACGGTCACACAACTCGCAGTTAATTCTCGTTTTATTTCGTCGTGAAGCGTAGCGTATAACAAATTCAATAAGGCGCGTGAATGCGTTTAAAGCCCAGCAATATCAGGTGATCTCTGTGATGGGTTGCCTGATATTGCGGAATAAAAACCACAAAATTGTTATACCTTGACATGAGGTTGATAATGAAAAAGAACACCCTTACTGCACTGATCCTCTCCGCGTTCGCTGTGGCGCAGTCAATCAGCCTGCCGGCACAGGCGGCGACCCGGCAGCTTAACGTCTGGGAAGACATCAAAAAATCGGTCGGCATCCAGGATGCCGTGCGCGATTTTGAACAAAAGTATGACGTTAAAGTGAACGTGCAGGAGATGCCTTATGCACAGCAACTGGAAAAATTGCGCCTCGATGGCCCGGCCGGTATCGGTCCGGATGTGCTGGTGATCCCGAATGACCAGTTGGGCGGCGCAGTGGTGCAAGGGCTGCTGACGCCCCTGACTCTTGATAAAGAAAAAGCCGACGCGTTTACGCCCGCGTCCATTAACGCCTTCCGTCTGGACAACACCTTATACGGCGTTCCCAAGGCCGTGGAAACGCTGGTGCTGATTTACAACAAAGAGCTTATCGACAAACCGCTCGATAACCTCACGCAATGGCTCGACTACTCGAAAAAACAGCGTGAACAGAATAAATACGGCCTGTTGGCGAAATTTGACCAGATCTATTACAGCTGGGGCGCGGTCGGTCCAATGGGCGGTTACCTGTTCGGTAAAAACGACAAAGGCGGCTACAACCCGCAGGATATCGGCCTGAACAAACCGGGCGCGGTGGAAGCGGTGACCTTCCTGAAAAAATTCTACAGTGAGGGCGTGTTCCCATCGGGCATTCTCGGTGATAACGGCCTGAACGCCATTGATTCCCTGTTTACCGAGAAAAAAGCCGCCGCGGTCATTAACGGCCCGTGGGCTTTCCAGCCGTATGAGGCTGCGGGCATTAACTACGGCGTTGCGCCGTTGCCCAACCTGCCGGACGGCAAACCGATGAGCTCTTTCCTTGGCGTGAAAGGTTATGTCGTCTCCACCTGGAGCAAAGACAAAGCGTTGGCCCAACAATTTCTCGAATTTATTAACCAGCCGCAGTACGTGAAAACCCGCTATATCGCCACCCGTGAGATCCCGGCGCAAAAAGCGATGATTGACGATCCGGTTATCAAAAACGATGAGAAAGCTAGCGCGGTTGCCGTTCAGGCGGCGCGGGCGACGGCAATGCCGGGCATCCCGGAAATGGGCGAAGTGTGGGGACCGGCGAACGCCGCGCTGGAGCTGAGTCTTACCGGCAAACAAGCGCCGCAGGCCGCGCTCGATGCCGCGACCAAACAGATCCATATGCAAGTCGAAGCCATGCAGGCCAGTAACCAGTAACCGCTTGTGGTAACAGAACGGGAGGGCCGCCTCCCGTTTGTGAAAAGGAGTCGTACGTGATTATCAGTCCCAGCGAAAATTTTGCCAAAGCGCGCGGCGCAGGGCGTCATGCGTGGTGCGGGCTGCTGTTGGCTATCGCGCCGGGTTTTGGCCAGTTCTATCATCGTCAGTGGCTGAAGGGAGCGATCTTCCTGGTGCTGCTGGCCAGTTTTATGGGCACATTTTACGATTTTCTGCGGGAAGGATTGTGGGGGTTATACACCCTTGGCGAAGAAGTCCCGCGCGATAACTCTATCTTTCTGCTGGCGGAAGGCATTATCAGCGTGCTGGTGATCGCGTTTGGCCTGACGGTCTGGTACCTCTCGCTGCGCGACGCCTGGCTGAATGGCAAGAAGCGTGATGAAGGCAAGCCGCTGAACAGCGTACGCAAACAGTATCAACTGTTGCTGAGTGAGGGATTCCCCTATTTGATGATCACCCCCGGCTTTATCCTGCTGGTTTTTGTGGTTATTTTCCCGATCCTGTTTGGTTTTGCCATCGCCTTCACCAACTACAACCTCTACCACACGCCCCCGGCAAAACTGGTGGATTGGGTGGCGTTTAAGAACTTCATCAACATTTTCACGCTCTCTATCTGGCGCTCCACCTTCCTGGATGTGCTGCAATGGACGGTGGTGTGGACATTGCTAGCCACCACCTTGCAGTGCACCGTTGGCGTTCTGCTGGCGATCCTCGTTAACCAGAAAGATCTGCGCTTTAAGCCGCTGGTGCGCACCATTTTTATTCTGCCGTGGGCGGTGCCGGGGTTTGTCACCATTCTGGTGTTTGCCGGGATGTTTAACGACACCTTCGGGGTGATTAACAACGCCATTCTCGCGTTCTTTGGCATTGCGCCAAAGGCCTGGTTAACGGACCCGTTCTGGACGAAAACGGCGCTGATTATGATGCAGACCTGGCTGGGCTTTCCGTTTGTGTTTGCCATGACCACGGGCGTTTTGCAGGCCATTCCGGACGATTTGTATGAAGCGGCGAAAATGGACGGGGCCGGAACCTGGACGCGGCTGCGCACCATTACGCTGCCGCTGGTTCTGTACTCCATCGCGCCGATCATCATTACGCAGTACACCTTCAACTTTAATAACTTCAACATCATTTATCTGTTCAACAACGGCGGTCCGGCGGTGGCAGGCGCGAACGCGGGCGGGACAGACATTCTGGTGTCGTGGATCTACAAACTGACGATGTCCTCTTCGCAGTATGCCATTGCGGCGACCATCACCATTCTGCTGTCGATTTTTGTCGTCGGCGTGGCGTTGTGGCAGTTCCGCGCCACCAAATCCTTCAAAAATGATGACATGGCATAAGGGAAGAAAAATGGCTAAATCACAAAGCATCCGCCGTGAGAAGTGGATCCGCCTGACGCTCTCCTGGCTGGTGATCGCGCTGGTGTCGCTGCTGATTATCTACCCGCTGGTCTGGACGGTGGGGGCGTCGCTTAACGCGGGCAACAGCCTGCTCAGTACGTCGATCATTCCGGAAAACCTGTCGTTCCAGCACTATGCCGACCTGTTTAACGGCCAGGTGAACTACATGACCTGGTACTGGAATTCGATGAAGATCAGCCTGCTGACCATGGTGCTGACATTAATCAGCGTCAGCTTCACCGCTTATGCATTTTCCCGTTTCCGCTTTAAGGGGCGGCAAAACGGGCTGATGCTGTTTCTGTTATTGCAGATGATCCCGCAATTCTCCGCGCTGATTGCCATTTTTGTGCTGTCACAGTTACTTGGATTGATCAACAGCCATATGGCGCTGGTGCTGATCTACGTCGCCGGCATGATCCCAATGAATACGTATCTGATGAAGGGCTACCTTGATGCCATCCCGCGCGATTTGGATGAATCCGCGCGCATGGATGGCGCGAGTAATTTCCGCATCTTTATCGAGATCATCATGCCGCTGTCGAAGCCGATTGTGGCGGTGGTGGCACTGTTCTCTTTCACCGGGCCGCTGGGCGATTTCATCCTCTCCAGCACCATTTTACGCACCCCGGACAAATTCACGCTGCCGATCGGGCTTTATAACCTGGTGGCGCAAAAAATGGGCGCCAGCTACACCACCTATGCGGCAGGAGCGGTGCTGATCGCCGTGCCGGTGGCGATCCTCTATCTGGCATTACAAAAATACTTCGTCTCCGGCCTGACCTCCGGCAGTACCAAAGGATAAGCACATGAAACGATTTACACCCGCTCTGCTTGCGGCATGTCTTTGCAGTTTTTCCGCAAGCCTCGTTGCCGCCGATACCCTGACAACACGCACGTTTACCAACATGCCCGCGGATTTTATTAAAGGGGCGGATATTTCCACGCTGCTGGATGCGGAAAAGCACGGGGCGAAATTTTACAACGCTAACAACCAGCAGCAAGACGCGATCGCCATCCTGAAAGCCAATGGCGTGAACTATGTCCGCCTGCGTCTGTGGCTCGATCCCAACGATGCGCAAGGGCAGGCTTACGGCGGCGGTGATAACGATCTCGCCACCACGCTTGCGCTGGCAAAACGGGCGAAAGCGCAGGGAATGAAGCTGCTGCTCGACTTTCACTACAGCGATTTCTGGACTGACCCGGGCAAACAGTTCAAGCCAAAAGCCTGGGAAAAAATGGATTACCCGCAGTTGAAAACAGCGATTCATGACTATACCCGCGACACCATCGCCCGCTTTAAGCAGGAGGGCGTGCTGCCGGATATGGTGCAAATTGGCAATGAGATCAACAGCGGCATGCTGTGGCCGGAAGGCAAAAGCTGGGGGCAGGGCGGCGGCGAGTTTGATCGGCTGGCGGGCTTGCTGAACGCGGCGATCGGCGGGCTCAGAGAGAACCTGAAAAACGGTGAGCAGGTGAAAATCATGCTGCACCTGGCGGAAGGCACCAAAAATGACACCTTCCGCTGGTGGTTTGATGAAATCACCAAACGTAACGTGCCGTTCGATGTGATTGGTCTGTCGATGTACACCTACTGGAACGGCCCCATCAGCGCGCTGCAAGCCAACATGGACGACATCAGCAAACGCTACAACAAAGATGTGATTGTGGTGGAAGCGGCCTATGGCTACACGCTGGCCAATTGCGATAACGCAGAAAACAGCTTCCAGGCAAAGGAAGAGAAAGACGGTGGTTATCCGGGCACGGTGCAGGGGCAATATGACTTTATCCACGATTTAATGCAGTCGGTCATTAATGTTCAGGGCCAGCGCGGTAAAGGTGTTTTTTATTGGGAGCCAACGTGGATTGCGGTTCCCGGAAATAGCTGGGCCACGCAGGCAGGAATGAAATATATCAACGACAAGTGGAAAGAAGGCAACGCGCGCGAAAATCAGGCGCTTTTTGATTGCCAGGGAAAAGTACTGCCGTCGGTACACGTCTTTAATTAATGTGGTGTGGTCATTTCCAGGATATTTAATATGAATAAATTTGCGCCTTTAAGCCCGAAGGTCGTCTCGCTATTGCACGGCGCGGACTATAATCCGGAGCAGTGGGAAAACTATCCCGATATTATTGATAAAGACATTGCCATGATGCAGCAGGCAAAATGCAATGTGATGTCTGTGGGTATATTTAGCTGGTCAAAACTCGAACCGCAGGAAGGGGTATTTAATTTCGCCTGGCTGGATACCATTATGGAGAAATTATATGCGGCGGGGATCCACGTATTTCTGGCGACGCCAAGCGGCGCGCGCCCGGCATGGATGTCGCAACAGTACCCGGAAGTCCTGCGCGTTGGGCGCGATCGCGTGTCTGCGCTGCATGGCGGGCGACATAATCACTGTATGAGTTCCCCGGTTTACCGGGATAAAACTTTCAAAATCAACACGCTGTTGGCGGAGCGTTATGCGCAACACCCGGCGGTGCTCGGCTGGCATATTTCCAATGAGTACGGCGGCGAATGTCACTGTTCATTATGCCAGCAGCGATTCCGCGACTGGCTGAAAGCCCGCTACCAGACGCTGGAGAACCTCAATCACGCCTGGTGGAGCGATTTCTGGAGCCATACCTATAGCGACTGGTCGCAGATCCAGTCGCCGTCACCACAAGGCGAGGTGTCAATTCACGGTCTGAACCTTGACTGGCGGCGCTTTAATACCGCACAGGTTACCGACTTCTGTCGCCATGAAATTGCACCGCTGAAAGCCGCGAACGCCGCGTTGCCGGTGACCACCAACTTTATGGAGTATTTCTACGATTACGATTACTGGCAGCTTGCTGAACCGCTCGATTTTATCTCTTGGGACAGCTACCCGATGTGGCACCGGGATAAAGATGAGACTCAGCTTGCCTGCTATACCGCGATGTATCACGACATGATGCGCACCCTGAAAGGGGGCAAACCGTTTGTGTTGATGGAGTCAACGCCGAGCGTCACTAACTGGCAGCCCACCAGTAAGCTCAAAAAACCGGGCATGCATATTTTGTCATCATTGCAGGCGGTGGCGCATGGCGCCGATTCGGTGCAGTACTTCCAGTGGCGGAAAAGTCGCGGTTCGGTGGAGAAATTCCACGGCGCGGTCGTTGATCATGTCGGGCATCTCGATACCCGCGTGGGGCGTGAAGTCTGCGCGCTCGGCGAGATACTTAACACACTGACGCCGGTGATGGGTTGCCGCACGGAGGCGCGGGTGGCGATCATCTTTGACCAGCAGAACCGCTGGGCGCTGGATGGTGCTGAAGGCCCGCGCAATTGCGGTATGGAGTATGAGAAGACGGTCAATGAACATTACCGTCCCTTCTGGGAACAGGGCATCGCGGTGGATGTGATTAACGCCGATGCGGATCTGAGCCGTTATCAACTGGTGATTGCACCGATGCTGTACATGGTGCGTGAGGGGTTCGCACAGCGCGCCGAGGCGTTTGTCGCCAGCGGCGGGCATCTGGTGACCTCGTACTGGACCGGGATCGTGAATGAATCTGACCTCTGTTATCTCGGGGGCTTTCCGGGACCACTGCGTAAGCTGCTGGGCATTTGGGCGGAAGAGATTGACTGTCTGGCCGAGGGGGAACGCAACCTGGTGCAAGGGCTGGCGGGCAATCAGGCCGGACTCCAGGGGCCTTATCAGGTGCGTCATCTCTGTGAGCTTATCCACACTGAAAACGCCCAGGCGCTGGCAACCTACCGTGATGATTTCTATACCGGACGCCCGGCCGTGACGGTGAATCATGTCGGGAAAGGCAAGGCCTGGCACGTGGCGTCGCGCAACGATCTCGCGTTTCAGCGCGACTTCTTCTCTGCGCTCATCGAGGAACTGGCGTTGCCGCGCGCCCTGGCAGTGGATCTGCCGCCAGGGATAGTGGCGACGGCGCGTACCGATGGTGAAACCACGTTTGTGTTTATCCAGAACTTTAGCGCCCAGCCGCAAAGTATCACCCTGCCGCCGGGTTATCAGGATTGTCTGTCGGCCTCCCCGGCCAGCGGTGCCATGACGCTGACGCCATGGGACTGCCGTGTTGTTAGCCGTAACGCGTAAGTGTTGTCTGTGCGCCTGCCCATTCGGGCAGGCGTTTTTTTATCTGCTGATTATCAGGAGACGATGATGGTGAGCCTTAAATCCTTTCTGCACTACTTCTCTCATCCGCAACCGGCAACGCCGGTCAGTACCGATGAGCTGCTAAAAATTCAGCGCCTGGCGCAGGCGTTTGGCGGGGCGGAGAATATTGAACAGGTGGATGCCTGTATTACCCGTCTGCGGGTGACGGTAAAGAATCTGGCAATTGTTGACTCACAGGCGCTGCAAAATGAGGGCGCGTTGGGAGTGATTATTCTCGGTCAACAGGTGCATGCGATATTTGGTAAACAATCCGATGCGCTACGTAAATTACTGGATGACCATTTCTCTGCGCGTTAAGAGATAAAAAAAGGGATACCCGTAATGGGTATCCCGAAATAAAAGAAAGCAATGGCAATATCACTCAGTTTTAGAGATAACGTAAATAATGATGTTCAGCGCGATGACATAAAATCATTCGCGTTATATTGTGGCGGCACAGCTATCACTCTCCAGACGATTACTGAAGTAAATAGTCAAAGTAACAGTGGCAGCGAACAAAAAGATAACGCGACGGATGATGTCTGTTTACCACCAGGCTTCAACTTGTACGCCAAAATTCCACGTATTATTTTTTGTTCCGTCTTCAAATGATTTCCCGTCTTCGGAATCGTTTAAATACGAGGCAAAAACACGCAGTTCCGGACGTGACATAAATTCCGGGCCATCCGCCAGACCCACGGCAAAGGTGTATTTCTCACCACTTTGTTTATAGTGCGTGCCGTTTTTGTAGTCATCTTTTTGGTAGAAGCTACCGACTTCGCCAATCAAACGCACATAGTTAGTCAGTTGATACTGCGCACGCCCGACCAGCGACACCAGACGGGTTTTGTCGGTGTATTCGGTGATGTCATTCGCCGCGCCATAGGTCAGCACGTGGTTCAACGAGAATTTGTCTGTAATCGGAATCAGACCGGTGTTGATCACGCGGTAACCGCTGGCGTCGTTCACATAGTGCCACATGTCATACCAGCCACCGCCCTGGGAGACCATATTCTGCGCCAGCCCTTTGTTGGCGTATTGCAGTACCAGTTTGTTATAACCGCCGAACATGTCCTGACTGATCTCGCCGGTGACCATGACGCCGTTGTCAGCATCGTACAGTCCACCGTACGTTTTTTGTTTGTTGGTGGGGTTGGGCATGGCGTAATCGACACCAAATTCGGTCCATGCGCCAGACCACGGTTTCCAGCCTGCGTAGCGCAGATCGAGATAGTTGATGTTGACGTTGTTGTCGTCATCGACGCGGTAGTCCACATCGTTGGCGTCCCCACGGATCCAGGCGAAAGAGACCGCGCCTGGGCCGACACTGTAGTTCTCGATACCGGCGCCGGAACCGGAGATGTTCCAGTATTTGGTATCAATGATGTGCAGATCGTGGCGCTGATAGTAGCGTTTACCGCCCCAAATCACCGCGTTGGGATCGCCGGGGATCAGCCCCTTAATTTGCAGATTTAACTGGCGCAAACCAAATTGGGCATCATCGCCAAAGGTGGTTTCGCTGTCGTTAGAGCCGTCGGAGACCATGCTGACCATGGTATCGAGATAAAAGCTCACCTCGTCTTTTTTATACACTTCCGAGCCCAGTTCGACTTCGCCGTAAGTATCGGCTTCGTTACCGAGGCGACCGAGCTTGTTTTTTTGCCACTCCACCATGCCGCCATCGCCCGACACGCCTACGCCGCCGCGCAGGTAACCGTGAAAGTCGATCGGCACAGAAGAGGCTGCCAGCAGTGAAGGTGAAGTCAGCGCAGTGGCTAACGCAAGGGTCAGAGTGCGTAGCGTAGTGTTCATATCATTCCTCTTATTGTTTTGTATTACGTTCACATAAACGATGTCATAAAATGCCTAAATGTAAAAACAGGCAAACTAACAATCACGAATGTGTGATTAACTGCAAATAAATCAGTCTTTTTTGTTACCAATAGCGAATTCATTAAGGAGGTTGTGTATTGTGAGCGTGATACTTTTGTGGTGGTTTATATGAGGGTGAAAGTGTGGTGAGCGTTTTTTTAGATGGCCCCTGTTACAATTGGCGCATAACAACATAAGGAACCGGACCATGAAGTCTAAAAGTGCCACATTAGAGGATGTTGCCCGCCATGCGGGGGTCTCCTACCAGACGGTGTCCAGGGTACTCAACAAATCTGCCAATGTATCCGAAGCCACGCGTCTCAAGGTGGAGAAATCCATTGAGCTGCTGCGTTACGTACCCAATCGTCTTGCTCAGCAACTGGTGGGCAAGCAGAGTCAGACCATCGGACTGGTGACCACTTCTCTGGCGTTACACGCCCCTTCGCAGGTGGCGGCAGCGGTAAAACGTTACGCCAATATGGATGGTTATCAGGTACTGATCTCAATGATTGATGAGAACGTCAATCATGACATTCAATCTGCGATCAATGAGCTGAAGTCGCAGCTGGTGGATAAAGTCATTATTAACGTGCCGTTAGAAACCGAGCAGGCGCAGCATATCGCGGCTGAGAACGATGACATTGTTTGTCTGTTCCTTGATGTCGATCCCTACAGTTCGGTGTTTAACGTTTCGTTTAACCCGGCAGACGGCACACGCGCCAGCGTCAAACATCTGTACGATTTAGGGCACCGGGAGATTGCGCTGCTGGCAGGGCCTGCGTCATCGGTCTCAGCAAAATTGCGTCTGAAAAGCTGGGTCGAAACACTTAACAGCTATGGCCTGAAGCCGGTGACGGTGTTTCACGGCAACTGGGATGCGCAAAGCGGCTACGCCGGTGCGTTGCAAATGTTGCGGGAGACACCCAATTTTACCGCAGTGCTGGTGGGCAACGATCAGATGGCATTGGGTGTGCTCAGCGCGTTTCATCAGCATCAGGTGGCGATCCCCGGTGAGAAGTCAGTGGTGGGGTATGACGATACCTATGAAAGTTCCTTTTTCTACCCGGCGCTGACCACCGTTTCGCTGGATCTTGATTTACAGGGTAAAGAAGCGGTGCGCCGCCTGCTCGACAGCGGGTATAGCGATACCACGCGCAGTTCATCTGTTTTGCCCGCCCGATTGATCGTGCGCCACTCCACCGGTACGCCGCAGGGACAGGGAACTAATTTGCAGGCGATTGCCCAGCAGTTGCAGGCAATTGCGCATCAGTTGTTGAAGTAAAAGGAAAGCGTAATCTCATTGTTTTTACTTGGTTTTTAGGAATGTGTTGTGTGTACATGCCTTGCCTCTGGTGCTATTCAGGAGCGTAACGTTAGCGCCAGAGAGGCAAAGGCCAGAACATGTCCAACAAGAAAAGCAAGCGAGGGAAAAACGGCACGCCGACCCCGCATGATGCTGTGTTTAAGCAGTTTCTGACAAACCCGGAGACGGCCCGGGATTTTATGATGTTGCATTTACCGGAACATCTGCGGGTTCTCTGCGATCTTCGAACCTTGAAGCTGGAGTCAGGAAGTTTTGTTGAGGAGAGCTTACGCCCCTATTACAGTGATGTGCTCTACAGTCTGAAGACCGTCGCGGGAGAGGGGTATGTGCATGTCCTGATTGAGCATCAATCAACTCCGGATCAATGCATGGCATTCCGGCTGCTTCGTTATGCTGTTGCGGCCATGCAACGGCACCTGGATACCGGGCATAAAAAACTGCCTCTGGTTATCCCGGTATTATTCTATACCGGTAAACGTAGCCCGTATCCCTACTCAACCAACTGGTTGCAACTGTTTGATTTACCTTCGGTGGCGGAAATACTCTATAGTCGTGATTTCCCGCTGGTGGATGTGACGGTGATCCCGGATGACGAGATCATGAATCACCGCAGTATTGCGGCACTGACATTGTTGCAAAAACACATCCATCAGCGTGACCTCAGTGAATTGCTGGACAAGCTTGCCACGCTCTTACTGACCGAATACATGACAGGACAGCAATTGGTTTCACTGATAAACTACCTCGTACAGGCTGGCGAAACATCCGACGCAGAAGCCTTTGTCCGTGAACTGGCGCAGCGGGTGCCACAGCATGAGGATCAACTGATGACTATCGCGCAACAGCTAGAACAAAAAGGCATTGAGAAAGGTATTGAGAAAGGCATCGAAAAAGGTATTCAGCTTGGAGAGCAGCGCGGTATTGAGAAGGGGCGCAAGGAAGAAGCGCTACGGATTGCCCGCACCATGCTTCAGAATGGCCTCGATCGCAACGTGGTGATGGAAATGACAGGCCTCGGCGAAGAGCAACTCGCGCAGATCCGTCACTGATTTCGCTACTGCAACCTGCCGTGGGCGATGAGCGTATCGCTGTCGCCGGATGCACATCTTCGCTGCCGCTTTATCTGCTGACCGGGACGCACTGTCCCTTTGACTTATGTTTGGCTACTGATATTTTCGCCGTACTTTCTGAATAATGAACATCAACAGCGCAGTAACAACGAGCATGAGTAGGAGCAGCACCCAAAGAAACGATGGATCAGCTTCGCCATCAGCAAATCCCAACCCGGTGCGGTTCAGAAAATCATTACTGATTTGAGACAAATAATCGACCAGTCCGCCCAGAGGGAACAGCACGATAAAGAATGAAGCCACAAAGCAGAGCAAACCGATCAGTATGTTAATTGTTAAATTTGCATGACGCATAATCAGTCCGCCCTGTTACGTCTATACGCCCATATGCCATTAATCCTTTACCTCCTGGCACTCGAACTTTTTTACGTGCAAGTAATGAGGTTCTGACTAACTGGAAATCAGGAATGTTATAGAAAGTTATGCATCCCCACGACTCCCCCTCACCATTTGGGCGCAACGGGTGAAGCCGGAAAGATCCTCTGTCAACGCCATTAACGAAAACGTGATCACTCATTGTGGAGGCATTGAACAATCCAAACCACTCATCGTGATTTGTTCCATTCCTGAAATCCTTAACAAATCGCTCGACCTGATTGGCAATACTCCCGGACGGGGCATCAACGATCCAGTAAGTGCCGACAGGCAAAGCCGCATTTCGTATAAATGCACACTCTGCGATGTTGGTTACTGGTGCTATCCCCGAAAACACTGGAAACGTTCCGACACCGTAAACATGAAGTTTAAGCCGTCTCCCGTCTGCGGATACGTCGTTGTAATCCATCCTGCAAATCTGCATAACATAAAACTCCCTGTAGATTTGCGGGTTATGTTACCGCCGATTTACCCAGACAGCCATCCTTAACCTCTGATTTTGGGACATATTTGGGACACAAGTTGGGACACAGCGCATTTTTAAGGGTTGTGTCTTTGGCTTCCCGCTGGCATGATCCTGAACAGGGATTAACGGGACGTTAATCGCAATTTTTTGATTTTAGAGTAAATGACTCGGGGTGCCCTTCCTTGTGAAGGCTGAGAAATACCCGTACCACCTGATCTGGATAATGCCAGCGTAGGGAAGTCAGATGCCTGCCCGGCATCCCTTCTTCACGCCGGGCAGGAGCGAATTTATGCAACCTGACCTGCTTGATCGTGCGCAAACTGCGCATGCGTTACAGCAATTCCGCCGCCGTTCTCCTCTTGTACACTGCATGACCAATGACGTTGTGCAAACCTTTACTGCCAACGTGTTGTTAGCGCTGGGCGCGTCGCCCGCGATGGTGATTGAACCCGAAGAAGCGCAGCAATTTAGCGCCATTGCCGATGCGTTATTGATTAACGTTGGGACGTTAACCCGTGAACGCGCCGATGCGATGCGTGCGGCGATTGACGGCGCGCGAGCGGCGGGCACGCCCTGGACACTGGATCCCGTTGCTGTCGGCGCGCTGACCTTCCGCACGCAGTTCTGCCAACAGCTTCTTACGTTGCAACCCGCCGCCATTCGCGGTAACGCCTCGGAGATCCTGGCGCTGGCCGGGATGAGTGCAGGCGGGCGCGGTGTTGACACGACCGATACCGCCAGCACGGCGCTACCCGCTGCACAAACGCTTGCACGGCAAACCGGTGCGATTGTGGCCGTGACCGGGGAGGTGGATTACATCACGGATGGCGAGCGCACCCTGATGGTCACCGGCGGTGATGTGCTGATGACGCGTGTGGTTGGCACCGGTTGTGCCTTGTCGGCGGTGGTGGCGGCCAGTTGTGCGCTGGAAGGCGACCGGCTGGTCAATGTGGCTGCCGCTTGTGCCTTTATGGCGCAGGCGGGCGGTCTGGCGGTGACGAAGAGCACCGGACCGGGCAGTTTTGTGGCTGAATTTCTCGATGCGCTGTATGCGATGAACGGGGAGGGGCAGCAATGAAACGGATCAACGCCTTAACCATTGCCGGAACCGACCCCAGCGGCGGGGCCGGGATCCAGGCTGACCTGAAGACCTTTTCCGCTTTAGGCGCTTATGGCTGTTCGGTGATCACCGCACTGGTGGCGCAGAACACCCGTGGGGTACAGTCGGTCTATCGCATTGAACCGGATTTTGTCGCCGCACAGCTCGATTCCGTACTGAGTGATGTACGCATTGATACCACTAAAATTGGCATGCTGGCGGAGACCGACATCGTTGAAGCAGTGGCGGAACGCCTGCAACGCTACCGGGTGCGCAATGTGGTGCTGGACACCGTCATGCTCGCCAAGAGCGGCGACCCGTTGTTATCGCCATCGGCGGTGTCGGCGCTGCGTCAGCATTTACTGCCGCAGGTTTCACTTATTACACCCAATTTACCGGAAGCCGCCGCGCTGCTGGATGCCCCGCATGCCCGGACAGAAAAAGAGATGCATGCGCAGGGGGAAGCGTTGCTGGCATTAGGCTGCGAAGCGGTATTGATAAAAGGCGGGCATCTGGATGATGCAGAGAGCCCGGACTGGCTCTTCACCCGCGATGGTGCACAGCGCTTTACGACGCCACGCGTGGCAACGAAAAACACCCACGGTACGGGATGTACGCTCTCTGCCGCACTGGCGGCGTTGCGCCCACGTCATAACGACTGGGCAGCGACCGTGACAGATGCGAAAAACTGGCTAACCGCGGCGCTGGCGCAGGCGGACTCGCTGGAGGTGGGACACGGCATCGGGCCGGTGCACCATTTCCATCAGTGGTGGTAAACCTCCATACGAAACGTGCCAGCAGATTATGCTGAAAAAAAGCGTCGGCGGTGGAAAATTGCGCGCATGAAGACCAGGATTATCTCTGCCCGGCGAAAGTCGGGTAAGGACAATCCATTTCGCCTTGCGCGAAGTTTACGGGAGCATAGCTATGACTGATATCGTGCAGCTACTTGGCAAAGACGCCGACAGCCTTCTGCAACACCGTTGTATGACCATCCCCGCCGACCAGCTCTATCTGCCAGGAAACGATTATGTTGATCGCGTGATGGTGGACAACAACCGCCCGCCTGCAGTGCTGCGTAATATGCAGACGCTTTACAACCACGGGCGTCTGGCCGGTACCGGGTATCTGTCAATTTTGCCGGTAGACCAGGGGATCGAACACTCAGCGGGCGCCTCGTTTGCGGCGAACCCGCTCTATTTCGATCCGAAAAACATCGTTGAGCTGGCGATCGAAGCGGGCTGTAACTGCGTCGCGTCCACCTACGGCGTGCTGGCTTCGGTCTCCCGTCGTTATGCGCACCGCATTCCTTTCCTGGTGAAACTTAACCACAACGAAACCCTCAGCTATCCCACGGAATACGACCAGACGCTGTACGCCAGTGTGGAACAGGCGTTCAACATGGGGGCGGTGGCGGTTGGGGCGACCATCTATTTTGGTTCGCTGGAATCGCGCCGACAGATTGAAGAGATCTCGGCGGCGTTTGAGCGCGCGCATGAGCTGGGAATGGTCACCGTATTGTGGGCTTACCTGCGCAACTCCGCCTTCAAAAAAGAGGGCGTGGATTACCATGTGTCCGCTGACTTAACCGGCCAGGCGAACCATATCGCTGCGACCATCGGCGCGGATATCGTGAAGCAGAAAATGGCGGAAAATAACGGCGGCTATAAGGCGGTGAACTTCGGTTACACCGATGAGCGCGTCTACAGCAAGCTGACCAGCGACAACCCCATTGACCTGGTCCGTTACCAACTGGCGAACTGCTATATGGGCCGCGCCGGGCTGATTAACTCCGGTGGCGCAGCGGGAGGCGACACCGATCTCAGCGACGCCGTGCGCACTGCGGTTATAAATAAACGCGCCGGCGGCATGGGCCTGATCCTCGGTCGCAAAGCCTTCAAGAAAAGCATGACGGACGGCGTGAAGCTGATTAACGCCGTGCAGGATGTCTACCTGGATGACAAAGTGACGATTGCCTGATGACAATTATCCCCTCTCAATGAGAGGGGGTATAAATATAAAACATAGTTTCACTTCACTAAAACCCTCTTCCCGATCTCCATCACACTTCCGAAACCTTTTGTGAAAACTGTCACGCATTGTCGTGCGCATGCCCAAAAAATGGCCAATGCTTAGCGGAAATTGTCCGAGGATGCGACGCATTTTTGTGCATATATTCTGTTATGAAACGGCTTTTCAAAAACACCAAGGACATGCAATGAAAATTGAATCTGTAAACGTCACCGTCTTTCAGCATCCCACGCGACGGGTTTCCGACAGCGCCGGGCACTCGCATCCGGGGCCGGAAAGCCAGGCGAAAATGGCGATGCTGACGATTACCGCAGACGATGGCAGCAAAGGGTATGCGTTTGCACCGCCGGAAGTTGTGCGTCCCTTTGTGCTTAATGCCTTTTTCCGCAAAGTGATGGTGGGCCAGGATCCATTTAACCGCGAACGCATCTGGCAGGATTTGGTGCACTGGCAGCGCGGTAGCGCCCATCAATTGACCGAACGCGCGCTGTCGTTCGTCGAACAGGCGCTGTGGGATCTGATTGGTCGCAAACTCAATATGCCGGTGTATAAACTGCTCGGCGGCTACCGCGATAAAGTCCCGGCCTATGGCAGCACCATGTGCGGCGACGAGCTGGAAGGCGGTCTCTCCACCCCGGAAGAGTACGCAGCGTTTGCCGAAACGCTGGTGGCGCGCGGCTATAAAGCCATCAAACTGCACACCTGGATGCCGCCCGTTAAATTCGCGCCTAATCCGAAAATGGACGTGAAAGCCTGCGCCGCGGTGCGCGAAGCGGTCGGGCCGGATATCGATTTAATGATTGATGGTTATCACTGGTACAGCCGTACCGACGCGCTGTACATCGGCAAAGAGCTGGAAAAACTCAACTTCGCCTGGTTCGAAGAGCCGATGGAAGAAGAGAGCATGTCGTCGTACGTCTGGCTGGCGGAAAATCTGTCGATTCCGATTATCGGACCGGAAAGCCTGGGTGGTAAGCATCACAGCCGCGCTGATTGGGTTAAAGCGGGCGCTTGTGACATCCTGCGCGCCGGGGCCAATGGCGTCGGCGGGATTTCGCCCACGCTGAAAGTGGCAAATCTGGCGGAATCGTTCGGAATGGACTGTGAAGTTCACGGCAATGGTGCGGCAAGCCTCGCGGTGATAGGCGCGATCCGTAATTGCCGCTGGTATGAACGCGGTTTGCTGCACCCATTCCTGGATTACGATCAACCGGCGGCGTATCTCAACACGATTGTCGACCCGATGGATGAAGACGGTTTTGTCCATTTGCCGCAGCGTCCGGGGCTCGGCGAAGACATTAATTTTGCGTATATCGAAGCCAATACCCTCAGTCACGACTGATAAAAAATAATAAATGCCCGGGAGCACTGACTTTCGGGCCGCGTAGGCCGGAGGAGGCGCAAGCCGCCATCCGGCAAAACGTACCCTACAAACGGTATACACAGATGAAAAAATCCTCCCTCGCCGGAGCGTGTTTACTCGCGCTCTCGCTGATGATGGGGAGTGGGGCGGCACGCGCTGCGACGCCGCCCGACCAGCTCATCATCGGCATGAACATGAACAACCTGCTCACCCTCGATCCGGCAGCCATGACCGGTAACGAAGTGGTCGGGATTGTGGTCAATCTGTATGACTCGCTGGTCGAACTGGATGCCAACGAGCTGACCAACGTCAAACCCGCGCTGGCGGAGTCCTGGGATATCAGCCCGGATGGCAAAACCCTGACCTTCCATTTGCGCAACAACGTCCGCTTTCATTCCGGCAATCCGCTGACCGCAGAGGATGTGGTGTGGTCGATGCGCCGCCTGCTGCATCTCAATCTTGCCCAGGCCTCGGTGTGGAAATCTTACGGCTTCAGCAAAAAGAATATTGATGAGCAGGTCTCCGCGCCGGATGCGTACACCGTGCAAATCCGCCTGCCGAAAGCCAACGATCCGCAACTGGTGATTTACTCGCTGGGGGCGCTGGGCAACCTGGGTGTGCTGGACAGCAAAACGGTGCAGGCGCACGAGGTGAATAATGATTGGGGCAACCGCTGGCTGACCACCAACGAAGCCGGTTCCGGCCCTTTTATGCTGGAAACCTGGCAGGCGAAAGATGTGCTGCGTATGAAGCGCAATCCGCATTACTGGCGCGAAGAGCCGAAACTTAACCGCGTGGTACTGCGCCACTTCCAGGAGTCGCAAACCCTGCGCCTGATGCTGGCCAAAGGCGATCTGGATGTCGCTAACAATATGGCGGTGTCCGACATCAATGCGCTGCGTAAAGATCCCAACGTAACCGTCGAGGCGGTGCAAAAGGGCACGGTCTATTACGTGGCGATGAGCATGAAAGAGCCGCACTTTGCCAACCCGAAAGTGCGCGAAGCGGTGCGTTACCTGATTGACTACCAGGGCATCAATAAAGCGCTGATGCCGGGCTATGGCGTCCTGCACCAGCGCCCGATCAAAGCCGGGATGCCATCAACACTGCCGGATCCTGGCTACCGGCTGGATATTCCGCGGGCGAAAAAACTGCTGGTGGAAGCCGGTTATCCGAACGGTTTTGACACCACGTTACGCGTACTCGCCGATCAACCGTTTCTCAATATCGCCATTGCGGTGCAGTCGACGCTGATGCAGGCCGGTATCAACGCCAAAATCGTGACCGGTACCGGCAACCAGATTTACGGCGCGATGCGTGAACGTAAATTCGACATGCTGGTCGGTCGCGGTGGCAGCGGGGTCGAGCCCCATCCGCACTCCAGCCTGCGTGCGCTGGTCTATAACCCGGACAACAGCGACGAAGCCCGCCTGACCAACTTCCAGGGCTGGCGCACCAGTTTTTACGATAAGCCGCTCAATGAGATGATCGATAACGCCTTGCTGGAGCGCGATCCGCAGAAGCAGAAAGCCGATTACCAGCAAATTCAGGTGCGTTATGACCAGTTGATCCCGGCGCTGATCCCGCTATCGCAGATGGTGGATTCCGTGGTGGTGCGTAACGAAGTGAAAAACTTCCAGTCGCACCCTTCCGCCACCACCTTCCTGCGTGAAGTGTACAAAACCACCGTCAGCGGAGGAGAGAAAGGATGAGTACGCTGCTGCTTGCGCCCGGTTCGCGGGCCAGACGTGTGTCGAAACGGTTGACCCAGGTGATCGTCACCCTGTTCGGGTTGCTGTTACTGACCTTTTTTATCGGTCGTGTGATGCCTATCGATCCGGTGCTGGCCATTGTCGGCCCGGATGCCGATCACAGCACCTACCAGCAGGTTTACCAGCAACTGGGGTTTGATAAATCGCTGATGACCCAGTTTGGTATCTACCTGAACAACCTGCTGCATGGGGATTTGGGCAATGCGCTACTGACCGGCAAACCGGTGATGGACGATATCGTGCGCGTTTTTCCGGCGACGCTGGAGCTGGCGACGATGGCGATTATCGTCGGTGCCGGGTTAGGTATTCCACTGGGTGTACTGGCTGCCGCTCGTCGGAACTCGCTTTCTGACTATGTGGTGCGCATTATCAGCCTGGCCGGTTACTCCACTCCTATCTTCTGGGTCGGCATGATGGGGTTGTTGCTGTTTTATGCCTGGCTCGGTTGGGTGGGCGGTGCAGGGCGGTTGGATCTGGGGCTGGATGGCGTTGTAGCGCACCGCACCGGGCTGATTACCGTCGATGCGCTGCTGGCAGGCAACGGGCAGGTGTTCTGGAATGCGTTAAATCATCTGGTGCTTCCGGCATCGCTGCTTGGCTTCCACTCACTGGCTTACATCAGCCGCATGACCCGCAGCTTTATGCTGGCGCAACTGTCGCAGGAGTTCATTATCACCGCGCGGGTGAAGGGGCTGACCGAGCGGCAGGTGATCTGGAATCACGCCTTTCGCAACATTCTCGTGCAGTTGTTAACGGTGGTGGCGCTGGCGTACGGCTCGCTGCTGGAGGGGGCGGTACTGATCGAAACGGTCTTCTCGTGGCCGGGGTTCGGCTCCTACCTTACCGGCAGTTTACTGCTTGGCGATATGAATGCGGTGATGGGCTGCGTGCTGCTGGTAGGGGTGATTTTTGTGCTGCTCAATTTGCTCTCCGACATGCTGTATCAACTCTTTGATCCGAGGACGAAATCATGACGGTCTCTTTTGATACGCCGGTTTCCTCAGCCCGCCACGAACGCACCCTGCGGCTCAAACGGGGAGTGGGGCGCGCGGCGGGTTTCCTCGGCAAGATGGCGCGTAACCCGCTCACGGCGATTGGCGGCAGCATCATCTTGCTGTTGTTGATGGTGGCGATTTTTGCGCCGTGGATTGCGCCCTATAACCCGCTGGTGCAGGACCTGGACAGCGCGCTCTCTCCGCCGAATGCGGCGCACTGGTTCGGCACCGACGAGTTTGGCCGCGACATCTTCAGCCGCCTGGTCTATGGCTCGCGCATCACGCTCTATATCGTGCTGCTGGTCTCGGTCACCGTCGGGCCTCTGGGACTGCTGCTGGGCGTGAGCGCCGGGTACTTTGGCGGCAAAGTCGATATGGTATTGATGCGCGTGACCGACATTTTTATCTCTTTCCCGAGCCTGGTGCTGGCGCTGGCGTTTGTCGCCGCACTTGGCCCTGGTCTTGAGCATGTGGTGATTGCTATTACGTTAACCGCCTGGCCGCCGATTGCGCGTCTGGCGCGGGCGGAGACGCTCTCTTTGCGTCAGGCTGACTTTATTTCCGCGGTGCGCTTACAGGGGGCTTCCCCACTGCGGGTGCTGTGGCGTCACATTGTGCCGCTGTGTTTGCCGTCGGTGATTATCCGCATCACCATGAACATGGCCGGGATCATTTTGACCGCCGCGGGGCTCGGCTTTTTAGGCCTTGGCGCGCAACCCCCGGAACCGGAGTGGGGCGCGATGATCTCCAGCGGACGGACGTACATGATGGAGTGCTGGTGGGTAGTGACCATTCCGGGGCTGGCGATTTTGATCAACAGCCTGGCGTTTAACTTCTTGGGAGACGGCTTACGTGACATCCTCGATCCTCGCAGCGAATAATGCACCGCTTCTCGATGTGCGCAATCTGCATGTTGATTTTGTCAACGGAGGCGCGATCACCCATGCGGTGCGCGGCGTCTCTTTTACCCTCGGCCAGGAAAAACTGGCGATTGTCGGCGAGTCGGGTTCCGGCAAGTCCACCGTCGGGCGCGCGCTGTTGCGTCTGCATCCGGCCAAAGCGCGCATTCGCGCGGATGCCATGCAGTTTGGCGACGTGGATTTGCTGAAGGTGGACGAAGCGCACATGCGCAGCGTGCGCGGCAAACGCATCTCGATGATTATGCAGGATCCAAAATATTCGCTGAATCCGGTGGTCTGCGTGGGCGATCAGATTGCGGAAGCCTGGTTGACGCATCACCCGGGGAAAAAAGCCGAGGCGAAAGCGAAGGTACTGGAAATGCTGGATGTGGTGCGTATTCGTCAGCCGGAGCGTGTATATCACCTCTATCCTCACGAGATCTCCGGCGGCCAGGGGCAACGTATCATGATTGCGATGATGCTGATCACCGACCCGGAACTGGTGATTGCCGATGAACCCACCTCGGCGCTGGATGTGTCCGTGCGTTTGCAGGTACTGGGGTTGCTTGACGATCTGGTGAAATCACGCGGGCTGGGGCTGATTTTTATCAGCCATGATATCAATCTGGTACGCAGCTTTTGCGACCGCGTGCTGGTGATGTACGCCGGGCGCGTCGTGGAATCCATTGCGGCGAACGATCTGGATAACGCCCAACACCCGTACACGCAGGGGCTGATTCACTCTCTGCCGGAAATTCACAACCGCCGTCCGGTGCTGCCCGTGTTGCAGCGCCAGGCCAGCTGGCTGGGCGAGTAAGGAGGGTAAGATGATTACTGTGCAAAATCTCAACCTGGCGTTCGGGGAAGGGGAAAAGCGTAACCAGGTACTCAGCGATGTCAGCTTCTCGGTGCAACAGGGGGAGATTTACGGCCTGGTGGGAGAGTCCGGTTCGGGTAAGACCACGGTGCTGAAGTGTCTGGCCGGGCTGTTCACGCATTGGGAAGGGGCGCTGGCGATTAATCAGCAGCCGCTGGAAAAGCGTCTCAGCCCGCCGCGTTGCCGACTGGTGCAGATGGTTTTTCAGGATCCCTATGGCTCGCTGCACCCGCGGCATACCATTGGCGATATTCTTGAAGAGCCGCTGCAAATCCACGGCATTCATGACAGAGACCGGCGGATCAACACACTGCTGGATAAGGTGGGGTTAAGTCGTGCTTTTCGCGATCGTTACCCGCATCAACTGTCCGGCGGGCAGCGCCAGCGTGTGGCTATTGCCCGGGCATTGATCCTCGAACCGCGTGTACTGCTGCTGGATGAGCCAACGTCGGCATTAGATGTGTCCGTGCAGGCGGAGATCCTCAATCTGCTGGCGGCGCTGCATCAGGAGTCGCAACTGACCTACCTGATGGTGACGCACGATCTGGGGGTCATTGCTCATTTGTGCCAGAAAGTGGCGGTGATGCAGTATGGCAAAATCCTCGAAACGCTCACGGTGGATGCGCTGGTCAGCGGCGCGGCGCAAACGGCGTATACGCAGATGCTGGTGAACGCCAGTCAGCAGTACAGCCGCGAAATGGCGCGGGAAGTGGCGGCGTATTGATGATCCGTCAGGCCGGACTGGCGCTGCCACCCTCCGGCCTGAAAACGCCCGCTAGCGCAATAACGGGCAATCCGGCGGTAACCGGCACTGCAAGGCGCCGGGGAGCACTTCAATGCGGAAATGCTCCCCGCGCAGCGGTTCACCGTCGAGATTAAAGGTCAGTTCGTGGGGGGCCTTCACCTCAAACCAGGCCGATTTTCCGTCAACAATATGCGGATTATCATCCGGTTGCGTTAACGTGGTGAACAGCGCAGGCAGGAGCTCATCGCCGGTAAAAATACGCAGTTGCAATAACCCATCGTTAATCAGCGCCTGTGGGCAAAGCTGCTGCCCGCCACCTGCCTGGCGACCATTGCCGATGCCAATCACCAGCGCATCGCCCTGCCAGTGAAAATTGTCGCCACGAATTTCGCAGCGATCCGCTTTCAGCATGTCTATGCGCATCAGACCGTGGATCAGATAGGAGACACCCCCGAGGGCGGCTTTGAGTTTTTCCGGTGTTTCGCTGGTAATGCGGGTGCCAAAGCCGCCGGTCGCCATATTGATAAAGCAGGTTTTATCGTTAACCCTGGCGATATCCACCGGCACCGCTTTGCCGACAATCGCCAGCTGCAATGCTTTGTCCAGCGCGTCCGGAATGGCGGCGCTGGTAGCAAAATCATTGGCGGTGCCGAGCGGTAAAATGCCCAATGCCGGAACATGCTCCCCTGCGCATTCCACCAGAGCGGTGGCCACTTCGTTAATGGTCCCGTCGCCGCCACCCGCGATCACCGTTGCGACGCCGAGCTGCTGCGCCTCTTTCACGTAACGTGCGGCATCGCCTTTTTCCCAGGTCACCCGCACCTGAATAGCCATACCTTCATTGCGCAGCAGCGTTATCGCTTCGCGCAGCGTTTCGTCACCGGCGCTTTTACCGTTGAGGATCAATAAGCTTGTGGGAAATTCATGCATCCTTTTTCACCCTGGCTGAACAACATCAGCAAAGTGTATGTCAGGAAACGGGGATGCGGAGGAAAAGCGGAATAATGGAGAAAAAAAATCAGCCTGCGTAAGGGAGATTACACAGGCTAAGGAGGTGGTTCCTGGTACAGCTAGCATTTATGGGTTATGTTTTTCAGCGAGGTGGATAATACCCATATTAACCGCAACGGTATGTGATCCGATTCTAAGAATCTTATCCTGCAATAAATAACCGTGCTTAACTATCCAGGACGCTGCTCAGGCGTGCGGATTTCGCGTTGACTGACCATCAAAATTGCGCATTAACAGAGCATATTCCAGCGCCATATCTTCCGGTACCGGCAGCCAGACGGTATAACCGTCGCCGGGTGCCACCGGCATCGCTTCGCCTTTGGCGTTTTCCATCTGTTCCAGCGTGAAGTTAACGTTGCCTTGCGGCGTCATCAGTTCCAGGCTGTCGCCAACGGAGAACTTGTTTTTCACCGCAACCGCGGCGAGATGGCCTTTGCGCTCGCCGGTGAACTCACCGACAAACTGCTGGCGCTCGGAGACGGAGTAGCCGTATTCGTAGTTCTGGTAGTCATCGTGGGTGTGGCGGCGCAGAAAACCTTCGGTATAGCCACGGTGCGCCAGACCTTCCAGCGTTTCCAGCAGCGAGGTGTCGAACGGTTTCCCGGCGGCAGCGTCGTCAATGGCTTTACGGTAGACCTGCGCAGTACGGGCGCAGTAATAGAACGACTTGGTGCGGCCTTCGATTTTCAGCGAGTGCACGCCCATTTTGGTCAGGCGCTCAACGTGGGCAATGGCGCGCAGATCTTTGGAGTTCATGATGTAGGTGCCATGCTCGTCTTCAAAGGCGGTCATATACTCGCCCGGACGCTGCGCTTCCTCAATCATAAACACTTTGTCAGTGGGCGCGCCGACACCCAGCGTCGGTTCAATGTTCTGCACCGGGATCGGTTCGTGAACATGCACGATATTACCGATAGCGTCTTCTTTGCCTTCCTGCACGTTGTATTCCCAGCGGCAGGCATTGGTGCAGGTGCCCTGGTTCGGATCGCGCTTGTTGATATAACCTGAGAGCAGGCAGCGGCCGGAGTAGGCCATGCACAGCGCGCCGTGAACAAAAATCTCGATTTCCATTTCCGGCACCTGGGTGCGGATCTCTTCAATTTCTTCCAGCGACAGTTCGCGGGAGAGGATCACACGCGTCAGGCCCATCTGCTGCCAGAATTTTACCGTCGCCCAGTTCACGGCGTTCGCCTGAACGGAGAGGTGGATCGGCATCTGCGGGAAATGTTCTCGTACCAGCATGATAAGCCCCGGATCGGACATAATCAGCGCATCCGGCCCCATATCCACCACCGGTTTTAAGTCGCGGATGAACGTTTTCAGCTTGGCGTTGTGCGGGGCGATATTCACCACCACGTAAAACTGCTTGCCCAGCGCATGGGCTTCGTTAATGCCGATTTGCAGGTTTTCGTGGTTGAATTCGTTATTGCGCACCCGCAGTGAGTAACGCGGCTGGCCAGCATAAACGGCGTCCGCGCCGTAAGCGAAAGCGTAACGCATATTTTTCAGCGTTCCCGCCGGGGAAAGGAGTTCCGGTTTAAACATGATGGTCTCATTCTGATGACAGGTCAGATAGCCTCACCGGGGTGAGGCTGCAGGGGAGTTCCCCTGATTTCAGGGCGGGAATTGTAGCGCCGGGGGGAGGGGGAGTAAACCTGTGCGTCAATCCACGCGTAAGTATTTACCGTCGGCGCTGACGTTATGACCAAAACCGCAGTTCATCGGGTCATCGGCATCGGTTTTTGCATTTAGTGTTTGCTTGTCTGCCGACAGCGTCAGCGAAATGGTGCAGTGCGCAATATCTTCATCGTCGTGCAGGTTGATGTCGCCTTTATTCTGTTTGAAGGTCACTTTCTCCGAGAATTCACCGATATTTGGCCCGTAATAGAGTCCCATAAGACCGAACGCGTAACCCGCCCAGTCGGCCTGATAGCGGTCATTGCCTTCTGCTTTCAGGGTCAGTACTTCCCACTCACCACGCCCGGCATATTGCCAGTATTCGCCAGCGGCGGACGTCGGTTTTGGCAGCGCGAGTAGCTTGTCCTGAATACGCGAAAGGTTATATTGCGACTTCTGATCGTCCGGCATGATTTGCAGCCAGGCTTGCGCTTTGCGGTATTCGCCCTGGCGGATAAACGTCAGCGCCACGTTATTGTAAGCGGTGGCTATCAGTACCTCATTGGGCTGATTTCCGCCGTATTCACACTGTTCAAGCCACGCGGTTTGCTGAATGAACGCCTCCCTCGCTTTGGCGTAGTTTTTGGCCTGATAGAATTGATTGCCCTGTCTGGCGTAATCGTTGATTTTGGCGCAGTCGGCGGCGATTTGCGCCTCGGTGATCTCCGCCTGGCAGCCAAACGCGGCAAACAGCAGCGCCAGCGCGCCGTAACCATATTTCCTCATCATCCTTTACCTTTTATTGACGACGCTATTAGCCGCCTGATCCGTTGTTATCAAACAGTCATTTTCGCGGTTGTCATCATACAGAGGGTAAGGAAATTGTTCGCGGGCAAATACCCTACCAGTAAAGATGGGGCAGACGGGGGAAGCGGCACGGTCAGCCGGTTTGCTGTGGAGAGAGAGCTGATGGGGCGCAATTAAAGAAGCGTTTACAGCACTGGCGCGCAAATAAGCGAGTGTCGGGCGGTTAAGCCCGCCCGACACTCGCGGTTACGCCAGTTTGCAGGCATCCGCTTCCCAGCGATAGCCCACGCCATAGACCGCGCGGATAAAGGACTGTTCTTCATCCAGCGCTTCCAGTTTGCGGCGCAGGTTTTTGATATGGCTATCGATCGTACGGTCGGTCACTACGCGGTAGTCATCGTACAGGTGATTAAGCAACTGTTCGCGGGAGAAGACCTTACCCGGTTCGCTGGAGAGGGTTTTCAGCAAGCGGAACTCAGCGGGCGTCAGATCCAGCAACTTGTTGTGCCAGCTTGCCTGGAAACGCCCCTCATCGACAATCAGCGGGCTTTCGTCGTCCATTGCTTGCAGTTCACGCTGCGGCTTGCAGCGACGCAGAATGGTTTTCACCCGGGCTACCACTTCACGTGGGCTGTACGGTTTGCAGATATAGTCATCCGCGCCAATTTCCAGCCCCAGCAGGCGGTCAATCTCTTCGATTTTCGCTGTCACCATAATGATGGGCACATTGGAGAAACGGCGAATTTCACGGCACAGTGTCAGGCCGTCTGTACCGGGCAGCATCAAGTCGAGCAGGATCAAATCCGGCGGCGTCTGTCGAACATAAGGAAGCACCTGGTCGCCGTGATTGATCAGCGTTGGCGCGTAGCTTGCCGCCCGCAGGTAATCGATCAACAACTGCCCAAGCTTGGGTTCATCTTCCACGATCAGAATGCGCGGCGTGTTTTCGTCAATCGGTAACTCAGTCATACGTCTCTCGATTTTTCGCGTTCAAGCGGTAGTTCAACTGTAATGCTAACCCCGCCAAAAGGCGAGTGCGCGGCATGGATAGCGCCACCGTGCGCTTCCACAATATTCAAACAGATAGCCAGCCCCAGACCTGAACCGCCGCTGGCGCGGTTGCGTGAACCCTCAGTGCGATAAAAGCGCTCAAACAGACGCTTAAGTTGCTCATCGTTCACACCGGGGGCGCTGTCGGCAAAACGCATTACCAGCTTGCCATCCTCGGTGGTGGCCTGAATATGCGTACGGCCGCCGCTGTCGGTATAGCGCAGGCTGTTTTCCAGCAGGTTATTGAAGAGCTGCATCAGACGATCGGGATCGCCAAAGACCGTGGCGCGCGCCGGTGCTTCAAGCGACAGGGTCAGGTTGCGGCTGGCGAAACGCTCGCGGAATGCGCCTGCTGCAATCTCCAGCAGCGTAATCACATCCACCGGCGTGCGCTGATACGCCAGCGCGCCTTCATCGGACATCGAAAGCTGGTGCAGGTCGTCCACCAGTTTGGTGAGCGTGCCGACCTCCGCCTGCAAGGATGCCACCGACTCCGGGGTGAATTGCCGTACGCCGTCCTGGATCGCTTCCAGCTCGCCGCGCAATACCGCCAGCGGTGTTCGCAGTTCATGGGAGATGTCCGCCATAAAATCGCGGCGCATCTGCTGGTTTTTTTCCAGCGTGCTGGCGAGCTGGTTAAAGTCCCGCGCCAGCCGGCCTAATTCATCATGGCTACCGGGGGTGACACGGGTGGTGAAATCCCCGGAAGCCAGCTTATGCGTCCCTTCGACCAGCCGTTTGACCGGTGCCAGCAAGCCCCTGGCCAGCGGGAAGGTCGCGATAGCGGCCAGCAAGGTGGCAAGCCCGACAATCAGCCAGCTGGTGCGCCGTTGTTGGCGGTCAAAATTAATATCGGTATTGCGCGTCAGGCGCTCAATCGGTGAAGCAATCACCCAGCCGACCGGTTGGTTATTCACCACAATCGCCCGGCGTGTGCCATCCTCCGGCACCGGTGAGCGTGGCCCCACCAGCACCTGGGATTGTTGATCAACCACCCAGAACTGGGTGCGCCAGCCGTGCGGCGGCATGCCTGGCGGCCCTCCCGGTGGACCTGGTGGGCCCGGTTCTCGCTCCGGTTCATCGTCGGGGCGGGGGGGCATTTCGTGATCCATGCCAGGCCCGCCATTATTACGACCCGGCCCGCCAGCGCGGTCGTCTTCGTGCTCATTATCTCTTTCGAACGAGCGCAGGATCTGAAAAATGACCCGATCGTTATTGCGCAAAAACTGCCAGCTACCATTCTGGGCATATTGTTCGGCCAGCGAGTCGCTCAGCATCTGCAAACGCTGCTCGTTACCGCGCTTGATATAGTCGATAAAGCCGCGTTCGAAGCTGATGCGCACCGCCCAATGCATGGTGATGAGCAACACAATGCAAGTGGTTAAAATTGCCAGAAACAGCTTGGCCGTGATGCCCGGCCGCCAGAATGTCATGATTCTCTCCTTTTGCGACGGGCAATGACGACGTTCTTGCTGGCATCATCCGGGACGCGGGCAAAGAGTAACGCCGGAAGTGCAATCACCACCGCCATACTGAAGTAAGCGTAAAGAAAAACGTGGTGCGCCACGCCGCTGTCCGCCGACAAATGCTGCGAACCAAATAAGCCCAACAGCAACCCGGCAACGGTCACGCCGATACTCATCGACAGTTGCATCACCATCGACAGCAGACTGTTGCCGCTGCTGGCCAGCTCATCCGGCAGATCTTTCAGCGTCAGGGTATTCATTGAGGAGAAACGCATGGAGTTGATCATCCCCTGGCAGAACAGCACCACCGGTAGCACGTAGTACCAGCCCAGCAGGGCGGTGGTCATAAACAGCAGGCTTATCAAGGCAAGGCCCAGCGTGGAGCAGACCAGCACCCGGCGGTAACCGAACCGGTTCACCACCTGCACGACAATGCGTTTCATGCCCATGCTGCCCAGCACCATCGGGATCATCATTAACCCGGCGTGAAAAGGCGAAAACCCGAGGCCGATTTGCAAAAATACCGGTGTCATAAACGGCAGCATGCCGCTACCTATACGCCCGGCGAAACTGCCCGATAGCCCGAGCGAGAACGAAGGTGTGCGGAACAGGCGCAGGTTAAACAATGCGCCATCGTTGCCTTTTGCATGCAGCAGATAGGTAATAAGCGCTACCGCGCCAACGCCTACCAGCAGGCCCAACATCCACGGCGACAGCCCCAGACCTTTATGCCCGTCGAGCGCCAGCGTCAGCGTCGCCATGCCGCAGGCCAACAGCACAAATCCCACCATATCAAAGCGGCGGGTTTGCAGGGTGTAGTTCGGCATCAGGCTCAGGGTGGCGATAGCCCCGATGATCCCCACCGGCAGATTAATCAGGAAGATCCAGTGCCAGGAGGCATACTCCACCAGAATCCCACCCAGCGCCGGGCCAACCAG
The DNA here is from genome assembly GCF_050587465.1 of Kosakonia sp. N21. Taxonomy (NCBI): domain Bacteria; kingdom Pseudomonadati; phylum Pseudomonadota; class Gammaproteobacteria; order Enterobacterales; family Enterobacteriaceae; genus Kosakonia; species Kosakonia sp. N21. The sequence continues at coordinate 543,740 of NZ_JBOBHR010000001.1, forward strand.
CGGGCCAATCTGCCCCGGTAGCGTGACAAAGGTCATCGCCGCCATATAGTGATCGCGCGGGACGATTTTCATCACCGTCAGCCTGCCGACCGGCACCATCATCGCGCCGCCAACCCCTTGCAGTACGCGGGCCATAACCAGTTGGTCCAGCGTGGAAGCCTGCGCGCAAAACAGTGAGCCGGTCGTAAACAGCACAATGGCGATAAAAAAGATGTTGCGCACGCCTACCCGATCCGCCAGCCAGCCGCTGGCCGGTAGCATGACGGCTACCGTCAGCACATAGGACACCACCACCATATGCATATGCAGCGGACTCTCCCCCAGACTTTTCGCCATCGAGGGGAGGGCGGTGTTCACAATAGTGGTATCCAGCGACTGCATAAAAAAGCCAAAGGCGACGATCCATAGTTGCCAGCGGATGTTTTTGGGTAGTTCATTCATTCACTAACTGGCTCTCTCTCTTTACGGCTAAAACGCATGCGCAGACGGTCAAAGAACAGATAGACCACCGGCGTTGTGTACAGGGTCAGCAACTGGCTCATCACCAGACCGCCCACGATAGTGATACCGAGAGGCTGACGCAATTCGGAACCGTCTCCGCCGGAGATAACCAGCGGCAGCGCGCCAAACAGCGCCGCCAGCGTCGTCATCATGATGGGGCGAAAACGCAACAAACAGGCCTGGAAGATAGCGTCTTCTGCGCTAAGGTTACCCTGACGCTGCGCTTCAAGGGCGAAGTCGACCATCATAATGGCATTTTTCTTCACAATCCCGATCAACAACATAATGCCGATAAGCGCAATTAAGCTAAAGGGCGCGTTAAACAGCTCCAGCGCCAGCAACGCGCCCACGCCCGCCGAAGGCAGTGTTGAGAGAATGGTCAGCGGATGCACATAGCTTTCGTAGAGGATCCCCAACACGATATAGACCGTCGCAATCGCCGCCAGAATCAGGATCACCTGTGAGTTCATGGTTTGCTGGAAGATCTGCGCGGTACCGGCAAAACTCCCGCGCACGGTTGACGGCACGCCCAGTTGGGTCATTGCGCGGTTGATCGCATCGCTGGCTTCCGATAACGACGACCCGGTCGGCAGGTTAAAGGCGATGGTCGACGCGGCGGATAAACCCTGATGATTCACCGACAGCGGCGCGTTGGCCGGAAGCCAGTGGGCGAAGTAGGAGAGCGGGATCGATTTGCCCTCGCTGTTAATCACATACATTTTATCCAGTGCGCTAACGTCCTGGGTGTAACGCGGATCGACTTCCATCACCACTTTGTACTGGTTTAACGGCTGGTAGATAGTCGAAATCTGCCGCTGGCCGAAGGCGTTATTCAGCAGGCTGTTGGTCTCTTCGACGCTGATCCCGAGACGCGACATGGTGGCGCGATCGTAAACCAGGTTCATCTCTGCCCCGTTATCCTGCTGATCGGAGTTGACGTCTGCCAGTTGCGGCAGGGCGGCGAGGGCTTTACGGATCTTCGGCTCCCACTCACGCAGGGCGCTGAGATCATCCGACAGCAGCGAGTACTGGTAACTGGCGTTCGCCTGCCGACCGCCAACGCGAATGTCCTGCACGGCCACTAAAAACAGGCTGGCGCCCGGCTCTTTCGCCAGTTTGCCGCGCAGGCGATCAATCACCTGCTGGGCGGTTTCATGGCGCACACCGCGGGATTTCAGCGTAATAAACATCATGCCGCTGTTTACCCGCGAGCCGCCGGTAAAGCCGGTGACATTATCCACTGCCGGATCGTCGCGGATGATTTTCATAAAATCCTGCAACTTCACGCGCATCGCCTGGAAGGAGATGCTCTGATCCGCCTGGATGCCGCCCATCAGCACGCCGGTGTCTTGCTCCGGGAAGAAGGTTTTGGGTATGGTGATGTACATCCAGATATTCAGCGCGATGGTGGCAAGCAGCACCAGGCCGACGAGGCGGGCATGGTTAAGCACCCATTTCAACGAGCGCGCATACTGCTGTTGCAGCGCAATCAACAGGCGGCCTACGCCACGTTCGCGGGTGCGTTCGCGAGGTTTATGGCTCTTCAGCAACCAGCCGCACATCATCGGCGTTAATGTCAGGGAGATGGCCAGCGAAATGCCAATCGCCACGGACAGCGTGACGGCGAACTCCCGTAACAGTCGACCGGGTAAACCGGCCATCAGCAGCAACGGCAGGAACACCGCCACCAGCGAGACGCTCATGGAGAGAACGGTAAAGCCCACTTCCCGTGTCCCCTGAAGCGCAGCCTGAAGCGGTTTTGTTCCCGCTTCAAGGTGCCGCGAGATATTCTCCAGCACCACAATCGCGTCATCCACCACAAAACCGGTGGCAATGGTCAGTGCCATCAGTGACAGGTTATTGAGGCTGAATCCGCACAGGTACATAGCGGCAAACGTGCCGATCAGCGAAACCGGCACGGCCACCGCCGGGATCAGCGTCGCTCTGCCGGAGCGCAGGAACAGGAACACCACAAGGATCACCAGTGCCACAGAGATCACTAAGGTCTGCTCCACTTCCGCCAGCGAGGCGCGGATAGTGGGGGAGCGATCCTGGGCGATTTGTAAATCGATGGCCGCCGGAATGGTCTTTTGCAAACCGGGTAAGCGAGCGCGAATGCTGTCCACGGTTTCGATGATATTGGCTTCCGGTAATTTGCGGATCATCAGCAAAATCGCCGGCTTGGCGTTGGTCATCCCGGCGTTGCGAACATCCTGCACCGAATCGTTGACCGTTGCGACATCGCTTAAACGCACCGCCGAGCCGTTTTTGTAATGAATGATCAACGGTCGGTATTCGGCGGCGGTTTTCAACGCATCGTTGGTTTGTACCTGCCAGCGGTGCGCGGTATCTTCCACCGCACCTTGCGGTCGCCGCACGTTGGCGTTGCTGATAGCGGTGCGAACGGAATCCAGCGATACGCCCTGGTTAAACAGCGCCTGCGGGTTCAACCCAACGCGCACCGCAGGCAGGGAACTCCCGCCAACGTCCACATCCCCCACACCCTGAATCTGCGCGATGGTTTGCGCCAGTTGCGTGGAGGCAAAATCGTACAGCTCGCCCTGCGAATAGGTGTCCGACGTTAGCGTCAGGATCATAATCGGCGCATCGGACGGGTTAGCCTTGCGATAGGTCGGTCGGCTTGACATACCGCTTGGCAGCAAACTTTGCGCTGCGTTTATCGCCGCTTGCACATCGCGCGCGGCACCGTTGATATCACGGTCGAAGTTAAACTCCAGAATAATACGCGTACTGCCCAGCGAGCTGGTGGAGGTCATTTCGCTGACCCCGGCAATGCGCCCGAGCGAGCGTTCCAGCGGGGTGGCGATCGATGACGCCATGGTTTCCGGCGATGCCCCGGAGAGCGATGCGCTGACCATGATCACCGGAAAATCTACCTGCGGCAGCGGGGCGACCGGCAACAACCGGAAGCCGAGTATGCCGCACAGGGTGATGGCCAGTGAGATCAGGATCGTCGCCACCGGGCGGTAAATGAAGAGGGCGAAAAACTTCACTTACGCCTCCTCCTCATGCCGGGGGAAACGCTGTTTTGCCCACAATGCCAGTCGGTCAAACAGCAGGTAGATAACCGGCGTGGTGAACAGCGTCAGCACCTGGCTGACCAGCAGCCCGCCGACCATGCCAATCCCCAGCGGGCGGCGTAACTCCGCGCCAACACCGGTACTCAGCATCAAAGGCAGCGCACCCAGCAGGGCGGCCAGCGTGGTCATCAGAATCGGGCGAAAACGCAGCAGGCAGGCCTGGAAAATGGCATCGCGCGGCGACATCCCCTCTTCGCGTTCGGCGGCGAGGGCAAAGTCGATCATCATGATGGCGTTTTTCTTCACAATCCCGATCAACAGAATGATGCCGATGATGGCAATCACATCCAGCTCGCTCCCGGCAATCAGCAACGCCAGCAGTGCGCCCACGCCCGCTGTGGGCAGTGTCGACAGAATCGTAATGGGGTGAATAAAGCTCTCATACAGTACGCCGAGCACGATGTACATCGCCGCCACGGCGGCCACAATCAGCCAGACGGTACTGCCAAGCGCGGCCTGGAACGCCAGCGTACTTCCCTGGAACTGTGTGGTGATCGAGGTCGGGAAGTTGAGGGTTTTTTCACTCTCCATCACCGCCTGCACCGCATCTCCCAGCGAATAACCGTCCGCGACGTTAAAGGAGATGGTCGTGGAGGGGAATTGATCCAGGTGGTTGATACTCAGCGGGGCATAGCGCTGCTCGACTTTCGCAATCGACGAGAGGGGCACCACACCGCCATCGGTACTGGTGAGGCGTACGTTATCCAGCGCCGACAGGCCTGGCGTTTGCGCGGTATCGTGTTCCAGCACCACGCGATACTGATTCGCCTGGGTGTAAATGGTTGAAATCAATCGCTGACCAAAGGCGTTGTACAGTGCATTGTCCACATCCGACATGGTGATGCCCAGACGGCTGGCGCTGTCGCGGTCAACGTTGACATACGCCACCAGCCCTTTGTCCTGCCAGTCGCTGCTGACATCAGAAAGCTGCGGCAACGCCTGGAGTTTGCTGACCAGTTGCGGCACCCAGGTACTGAGGGCATCCAGCGAGTTTGCCTGGAGCGTGAACTGATATTGCGTGCGGCTAACCTGCGTGTCGATGGTCAAATCCTGGATCGGTTGCAGGTAAAGCGACACGCCCGGTACGTTGGCTACGGCCTGTTGCAACCGTTCGATCACCGGCTGAACGCGGTCGTCACGCTCATCCAGCGGCTTGAGGTTGATTTGCAGACGCGCGCTGTTCAGCGAGGGGTTTGTGCCATCGACGCCAACAAACGAGGTCAGACTTTCCACCGCCGGATCGCGCAGAATCACATCCGCCACCTGGCGCTGGCGTTCCGCCATGCTGGCAAACGAGGCCGACTGCGGGGCTTGTAAGGTTCCCTGGATGATGCCGTTATCCTGCACCGGGAAGAAGCCTTTCGGGATCACAATCCACAGCATCACGGACAGCAGCAACGTACCGATTGCCACGCTCAACGTCAGCCACGGGTGGTTCAGCACTTTGCTCAGCAAACGCCCGTAACCGGCTATCACGCGCTCAAAGAAACGTTCCGATGCACGAGAAAAGCGGTTCTGCTTACGCAGAGACTCGGCGCTCAGCATGCGGGCGCACATCATGGGCGTCAGCGTCAGAGAGACAATGGCGGAGATCAGGATCGCTATCGCCAGCGTAACGGCGAACTCGCGGAACAGGCGGCCGACGATATCGCCCATAAACAGCAGCGGGATCAGCACTGCAATCAGTGAAAAGGTGAGGGAGATAATGGTAAAGCCAATCTCACCCGCCCCTTTCAACGCGGCGGCCAGCGGTTTTTCGCCTTTCTCGATATAGCGCGAGATGTTCTCAATCACCACGATGGCATCATCCACCACAAACCCCGTGGCGATGGTTAGCGCCATCAGCGTCAGGTTATTGATGGAGAAATCAAGAAACACCATCGCGGCAAATGTGCCCACCAGCGACAGCGGAACGGCGACACCCGGAATAATGGTGGCGGGAATATTTCGCAGGAACAGATAGATGATCATCACCACCAGCGCAATCGCCAGCATCAGTTCAAACTGCGTATCGCTTACCGACGCGCGAATGTTGGTGGTGCGGTCAGATAGCACCTTAACGGTCACCGACTTCGGCAGGCTTTCGGTCAGTTGCGGCAGCAGTGTGCGGATGCTATCTGCGGTATTAATGATGTTGGCGCCCGGCTGACGCTGGACGTTCATCACAATCGCCTGCTGCTTATTGGCCCACGCGCCCAGCCAGCTATTTTCCGCGCCCTGTTCAACGGTGGCGATATCGCCCAGGCGGATTGGCGCGCCGTTCTGGTAGGCAATGATCAACTGGCGATACTCTTGCGCCGACTGCATTTGATCGTTGGCAGACAGCGTGACCGCACGGGCCGGACCGTCCAGACTGCCTTTCGCCGAGTTGACGTTCGCATTGCTGATAGCGGTACGGATGGTTTCGCTGGTCAGCCCGAGCGCCGCAACCGCTTGTGCATTCAGCTTAACGCGTACCGCCGGGCGCTGACCGCCGGACAGCGTCACCAGACCGACGCCAGACACCTGGGAAATTTTTTGGGCGACCCGGGTTTCCACCATATCTTCCACCTGGGTCATTGGCATTGCGGAAGAGGTGACCGCCAGCGTCATAATTGGCGGATCCGCCGGATTCACCTTGCTGTACACCGGTGGGTTAGGTAAGTCCGTCGGCAGCAGGCTGTTGGCGGCATTGATCGCCGCCTGCACTTCCTGCTCGGCCACGTCCAGCGGCAGGGTTAACTGGAATTGCAGCGTAACCACCGACGCGCCGCCCGAGCTCTGCGAGGCCATCTGTTTCAGGCCGGACATCTGGCCGAACTGGCGCTCAAGCGGGGCGGTGACCGCCGACGTCATCACATCCGGGCTGGCGCCAGGGTAGAGGGTGACGACCTGAATGGTGGGGTAATCCACTTCCGGTAAGGCGGAAACCGGCAGAAAGCGATAACCGATAATACCGGCAAGCAGGATCGCCACCATCAGAAGCGTGGTGGCGACAGGACGCATAATAAACAGGCGGGAAGGGCCGCCCGTTCTGCCTGGCGGGAGCAGTTGCATCAGGACTGCGCTCCTTTGGCCGGATGTTCACGTTTCGCCGGCATCTCCTGTGCGCTTTTTGCCTCTACTACTTCTACTTTTGCGCCTTCGGTCAGGCGGTCGATACCGTCAGTAACCACGCGATCCCCGGCGGATAACCCGGCGGCAATGACCACCTTCTGGCTGTCCTGAATACCCGGTGTGACAATGTGTTTGCTGACCTGGCTTTTGTCGTTCAGCACCCAGACGAAGTTGCCTTCATTACCCATTTGCAGGGCGGCGGCCGGGATCACCACGGCATTCTGCTCGGTGGCGACCAGCATCCGGGCGTTGACGAACTGGTTCGGGAACAGCGCGTCATCCTGATTGTTAAAGCGCGCTTTAAGCTTGATGGTGCCGGTGGTGGTATCAATCTGGTTATCCAGACTGAGCAGCGCGCCGGTACTCAACTTCTGTTTGTTGGTGCGATCCCAGGCTTCGACGGCCAGTGATTGTCCGGCTTTTTGCGCCTGCACCACGGTGGCGATATCGCTTTCCGGCAGCGTAAAGACCAGATCTATCGGGTGTGTTTGCGTCAACACCACAATGCCGGTGGTGTCGCTGCTGGTGATCTGGTTGCCGATATCCACCTGTTTTAAACCGACACGACCGGAGATGGGCGCGGTAATGCGGCTCCAGTCGAGCTGAAGCTGCGCACTGGCGACAGACGCTTCATCGGCTTTTACCGTCCCTTCGGACTCGCTGACCAGCGCTTGCTGTGCATCAAGATCCTGGCGGGAGACGAGGCTGGTTTTCACCAGTTGTTGGTAACGGGCGAGATCGCGACGGGCATTCGCCAGCGTGGCTTTATCTTTCGCCAGTTGGCCCTGCGCTTGTGCCAGCGCGACCTTGAATTCACTCGGATCGATTTCCGCCAGCAGGTCGCCCGCTTTCACCTGCTGACCTTCCTGAAAGTGAAGGGCCAGCAACTGACCGCTGACGCGGCTGCGCACCGTTACGGTGTTCACGGCGGTAATGGTGCCAAGGCCGGAGAGATAACGCGGCACAGACTCTGTCGTGGCGACAGCCGCCTGCACGGGCGGCAATGCTCCGCCACGCATACCGTGACGTCCGCCGCCGCCAGGTCCGCCACCCGGTCCGCCGGGACCCGGTTCCTGGGAAGCGGCTTGCCCGGTCGCGGTGGAAGAGGCGTCTTTATGACTGAAGTGATACCAGGCGGCGCCGATCGCCGCGATGACCACGGCCGCGACAATTGCGCGGCGAAACGTAACACTGCCTTTCATCGTAATGCGTATCTCATCCTGAAAACCGTTGCCGGAATAATACTAGTTTAGTAACGGTATGCCGTAGAAAAATGGAGGAAAAATGAAACACTGTCTGGAAACGTTTGTCAGGAATGGTAATTTGCGATAAGGCGATTATGGCGGAGAAAATAATGCCGGGTGAGGGACACCCGGCAGAAGATTAACGGAACAATACCTGCGCCCAACGTGCGAGACCGGCGGTAACGGAACCGAAGTCGTCGCCCCCGGCGATCGGGATACCCGGCAGGGTTTCCGCCAGCGCTTTTTTGATAATTGGCGAACGGGCGCTACCGCCGGTGAGATAAATCACCTCCGGTGTCTCCTGACCGCTCTCCAGCGCCAGTTGCACCTGCTCCAGAATACGCTGTAACGGCTGGCTGAGCGCCGCTTCCAGCCCCTGCTGGCTGATTGCCGCGGCCAGGTTGTCGCTGATAAACGGCAACTGCGCGAGGGTTTGCGGCTGTTCGGAGAGGGCGATTTTGCTCTCCTCCGCGCTGCGTACCAGGCGATAGCTCAGACGCTGACGCCAGACTTTCAGCAGTAAGGCGACTTTGTCGGCATCGAGGGCATCACGCAGCAGATCGTTAAGCAAACGACCATTGGCTGCGCTGTAGAACTCGGTTTGCGCCGGGACATCGTTGATGGCGACGGCGTTCCACCAGGGGAGGATCGGCAGCGCGATGCCTTTCTCTGTTTGCCCGCCCATGCCGAGTAATGGCATCAGGTTTTTAAATGCCAGCGCGATGTCGAGATCGTTACCGCCGACGCGGCAACCGCTGTGACCGAGCAGGCTGGCGGCGCGCTCTTGCTTCTCGCGCCATTGCGGTCCCATCAACAGCAGCGAGCAGTCGGTGGTGCCGCCGCCGATATCTACTACCAGCACGCGTTTTTCCGTGCTCAGCGTCGCTTCAAAATCCAGCCCTGCGGCAACCGGCTCGTACTGAAACACCACATCCCGGAAACCGGCGCGTTTTGCCGCACGTTCAAGGATCCCCTGCGCTTGTGCGTTTGCTTCATCGCCCCCCAGCCCCTGGAAGTTAATCGGGCGACCGATCACCGCCTGATCAATCGCCTGCGGTAGCTGTGACTCCGCCTGCTGGCGAATATGCAGCATCATGGCGCAGACCAGATCTTCGAACAGGGCAATCTGCTGCGGCTTCAGACCGCTGGCGCCGAGGAACGATTTCGGTGATTTAACAAAGTACACCTCTTGCGGATCGCTCACGTACTGGCGTAGTGACGCCAGACCGAACTGCACGCTGTTGGCGGCGACCTCAATATCTTCCTCGCGGTTAAAGCTCACCGCCCGACGCAGCAGCGCCTGGGTTTCGCTTCCCGTTGCCGGAACCTGATGATGGCGGTACAGCCATTCGCTAACGGCTTCGCGCGTGGGTGCGCACAACATGGACGGCAACAGCGAGCTGTTATTTTCCATGGTCAATAATTGCGGTGCGCCATCGCGCATCACGGCTACCGAGCAGTTCGCGGTACCGTAGTCAAAACCTACAAACATGTAATATATACTTTACGCAGATGAATTAATCACACCATGATAACAGGTTTTATATGAAGTCATATGAAGCTGATGCTGATCCCGTAAGGTTCATTGCTTTAATCGTATGGTACTTATCTACGCTACTGTACTGTTCTTGCTCATACGCTGAGTACTTAGAAAGTTTCAAGCCAACAGTTAAAACCTCATTTCTATAAAGTACTCTCGCCGCTTTTGGTTTGAGTACTTTTGAAATTTTGGAAATATTCACTTGCTTATATCAAAATAATCTTCATAGGGGATTACGACATGAAGAAATTTAGTAATGGTATCATCATATTGTATTATTAGAGGGGTGATTTGATGAATGTCATATTCTAACTCTTCACCTGAAGTGTTCGCATATTCATACATAGAATATGAGACTTCCGCTTGGCAATAGTAAGTTTCAAAATCGATACTCGGAGGTAAGTAATTTATATCAGTAAACTCATATTTTAAGTTCCATTTTAATCTTTTTAAATCAAAAAGTATTTTTTCTTTTTTAGATATTAATGCACAGATCTTATCTATGTAAAATTTAATCTCTGCCATATCAGTTTTAGATGTTGGGGAAGCAGTAAAAATAATAACGTTTGCTTGAAATGCGTGTAACAGATTTTGTATTTCATAAAGAGTAAACGTCAAATCTCTGGCTAAGGAGTGTGCAAGTTCGTATTTTTTTTGATTAAACCATTTCTTCGCAGCGTATACAGCTGCTACAGCCATAGTTACGTTTGCCAGAGCACTCAACCAATCACTAACAGATCCCCATTCGAACCCCTTAACATCCCTAAAAAGAATCTTTATAAGTATCAAGATTGCAACAATTAGCAATGCCATAACTGTCGTTAATAAACAAGCATTCCACTTTTTTTTGAACATTTTATCTTTCCGTGTGAGATGAGAAATCAACTTTATCAAGGGTAATTTTAAAATCTTTTGATGAAATGCGAAGTTCATCTTTTTTAAGAATGTCTTTAATTAATTGAGTAACTTGACTCAATAACTCGAAAATACAGTACATAATTAATACTGGGGAGAAAAATAAATAAATGGTTTCTTTCTTAATATCGGCAATGACATAAAATTCGAACATGTTATTTGAAATCAAGAATGAGCCAGCTAAAAATACTAGAAACCATAAAACTGCTATTCTATTTGCTATTGATAATATAGAGTCATGTATAGAATAGCGATTATGACCTTTTTTCATGTAAAAATGAATTTTGTGCAAATTCCCTGAAACATAAGGCTCTAAAACATTTATATGATACTCCCAATTATTCTGCCAGTACTTACTCGCTCTAATTATTCTTTTCCATATCATACTCATAATGAAGCCCAACATAGAAATGGCAGTTGCGGTAAGTAACAAAATGAATTTGGTGTTTTCAGAAGAGTCTTTGTCTAGGTAGGTAGAAAAGCAATATGCTAAAGTAATTGCAAGTATAGACAAAAATCCCAGGATAAACGTAGAACGCTGCCAATATAGATTAATTTCAAACTTTCTAATATCATGTGCTTTATCGAAAGCAATAGCTATTTTTTTTAAGTCCTCGTTATCAACTTTTAAACAATTAAAATATGATCTGCGTTTATTCAATAATTTCTCAAAGTAATCAACATTTTTTGATATGTACATTGGTATACCCTAATAAAAATCATTTGAATACTTTACTGGTATAAACATATTCAAGTAAACACTATTTTCACGCTCCCTACAATGGGGAGGTTTGTTGAAGGAGTGGGTGCGGTGTGAACCTGATAGCATCCGAACAAATCCCATTATTTCGCTGTTGTAACATGCTCAGTTGATTGAGAACATTTTGTAAATAGACCCGTTTTAGTTCCATGCATTTTTTGAGATCCCGGCCAGATAATGTTGTAGTCGGTATTCCTGCGGTGTCAGATTGTTCAGTGATTCATGTGGACGTTCGCAGTTATATTCCGGCAAGCATTTTTTCGTTACTCACCGTACTTCATTCTGTGTTCTGAACAGATAAAAATCGAGTATTTCTGTTCGATATGTTCGGTTAAAGCGTTCTATAAAAGCATTCTGCGTTGGTTTGCTTGGCCTGATAATCCCAGTTTTACGGCATGTTTCTCTGCCCATTCAGCAAGCATCAGAGAGATAAATTCCGGGCCATTATCCATGCGAAGCATGACGGGATATCCCCCGGTTGGCTGCGATCCTGTCGTACTCGCTGGGCTGGCAGATTCAGGTCTATTTCAATCGACACCGCCTCACGATTAAAATCATCAACGACATTGAACGTAAGAAAAAGACGACCGCAAATCAGAGAGTTGTGCATGAAATCAACGGACCAGCTCTGGTTTAATGCTTCAGGCGTAGCCAACGGTACTGGATTACGCACAGGCAGACGCTGTTTACCTTTGCGGCGAAAATTCCTTCAGCAGACAGTAAATTTTAGATGGTGATAAGTGGCTTCGGAGTATTTATCCACATGATTGATTATCCCTTGATAGGGGCAATCACTAGTTGATCCTCCCTCATTTTCGTCAGAAAGGTATTGGAAGCCAGTAGACATGCATTGTGTGTTATTTTTTTAGATTGCCTACCATATATTGTGTGATGATCATTAATTAATCATTGTAACTATTGATTCATTGAGTGTAGGGGTGTATGTTTACTCAGTGCTGTTCATCTAACCAGTTTCTTCATCATAGGAGAAGTTGATGTCTGATAAAAATGAGTTCTTTTCCAAATTTTTCGAGATAGCAAAACGAAAATCATTCTCCCCTAAACAAGAGATAAGTCCTGAAAATTTCAAAGAGTTAGTTGGCTATTATGAACTCGATGAGAATGTTTGTTGTCAGGTAAAAACAAAAAAAGGATTCTGTCATAAGAATCATATGACTGGTTGGTTAGGTGTTACAGTTGATGGTGTCGAAGCTCTGATTGGTGGACATTGTGCTCAAACCTATTTTATGGCTGATTCACGGTTCAGTTTGGAAACTAAGCGTATCCGAACTGAATTAACCCGCAGGGAGTATGTTAACGAGCTACAAAGGTATAAAAATAATGCGGATATAGTATCAAATGAACTTTCGGATTTAAGAGCTAACTTAATCGCTATTAGAAAAATAGTTGATGTTGTCGAGAAAACTATGCCGGATTGTGTTTTGCGATTTATTGAATCTGCACAACGTACGAATAATTGGGCGGTGAATATTGATGTTCTTTACCCTGAAAAGAATGAAGGTCAAAAACCTACCTGGCATGTTCACGCATTGCCAACTCTAAAGTCGGTTAGTTCGACTCGTGAAGTTATTAGCTTGATTACACGTGTTAAATATCTAATTGAAACTTTTGAACAGTTCAAAAAGACTGATGTTTCTGAATTGCCGACACCTAAACTAAAACATTATGCTTATGAATTACGTGAAAAGAAAAACTATGCAAAACTATACGATAAACTTAGTAATGAGACTAAGAAATTCATTGATCCAAAAAATTTAGATTTGTTGCTGTTTGTTTGTGATAATTATGAAGATAAGTTTTTAACTGTTAAATCTATTTTTGGAATAATAGGTTCTAAAGTTAACTCTGACGCATATGTTAATCTCAGGATTAAAAGGGTTGAGGGTAGAGTTAGCAAAAGTTTTAATAACTACCCGGTAAGAACTAATCAACAGGTTATTAAATATAAAAATAATGCTTTAGTCTAATGTTATAACTCTATTTCTAGTAAACGCCTGCATAGATCAATATGCAGGCATTTTTGTTTCGAGAATCAGTAAATAATTAGCATATTACATCAAAATATAGGATTCACTGCGTGGATATTTTCGTAAACCTGTTGTCACCTGCAAACACGTTTTTATCCCCATGCCAGTGAAGAAGGGGGGCGACTTTAGCCGAATGCGCGGCGGGCGACAACCGGAATATGAAAGCAAGGCGGAGATTGCCTGAGTTGTTTATGCTGTTAGCGTCAATCGTCAGGAGTCACTATGTATAAATTGCGCTGGCAGCCGCCTTATGACTGGGCGTGGATGTTGGGATTTTTAGGGGCGCGTGCGGTGGCGGGCGTCGAGGAGATTTGTGATGGGCGCTACGTGCGGTCCTACGCCTGTGCCGGGCATCGCGGTGTGATCACCGCCGAACCGGATGATGCGACGGCGACCTTAACGGTTACGCTAAGCGATGGATTGCAGCCGGTGGCGGAACACTGTTTGCAACGGCTGGCCTGTTTGTTTGATTTGCAGTGCGATCCGCAGGCAATCGGCGCTGCACTGGGGGAACTGGGCGAGGCGCGCCCTGGTTTGCGCTTGCCGGGATGTATGGATCCCTTTGAACAAGGCGTACGGGCGATTCTGGGGCAACTGGTTAGCGTAGCGATGGCGGCGAGGCTGACGGCAAAAGTCGCGCAACGTTACGGCGACCCGCTGGCGGACGCGCCGGGCTTCATCTGTTTCCCGACGGCGCAGCAACTGGCAAACGCCGATCCGCAGGATCTGAAAGCGCTGGGTATGCCACTGAAGCGTGCGCAGGCGTTAATTTTTCTCGCTCAGTCCGCCTGCGAGGGGCTGTTGCCGCTGACCCCGCCAGAAGATGTGGAACAAGGGGTGAAGATGCTGCAAACGTTTCCCGGCATCGGGCGCTGGACCGCCAGCTATTTTGCTCTGCGCGGCTGGCAGGCGACGGACATTTTTCTGCCGGACGATTACCTGATCAAGCAACGGTTTGCCGGGATGACGCCTGCACAAACCCGCCGTTATGCCGAACGCTGGCAGCCGTGGCGGTCGTATGCGTTGCTGCATATCTGGTATACAGAGGGCTGGGAACCGTTGAAAGAGTAAGGCTGTTTTCTGGCCATTTTGCCTCCGGTCATGCTCAAACGGCCTGAGGCAAGACCCCTTATTTTCCCCGGCGAGACGATAAGATTGCGTCGTTCAGCGCATTAATTTATCGCGAAATAACTGGTATTCAGCAGCAAATCCAACGGCTGCGCCTGCGAGATAATATCGCCGTAAATCATATCAATACCGATGCCGGACAAGGTGTCCATCATCAGCGGCTGGCTGGTCGGGCCGGCAATGCTCTTCAGGCCAAGACGCTGGGCATGCCCCTGAATAATGGTCACCATCATTTCATCCATCAGATTACCGTGGACATTGGTCACCAGTTCCGGCTCCAGCAGCAGGTAGTCGGCCATGTGCGGCGTGAGGTAGTTAAAGACTTCCAGGTCATGACCAACATGGCTGAGGATAATCCGGCAGCCTGCATGGCGCAGACGTTTCAGATTATCCACGATGGTTGCACCTTCACGCATTAACACATCGGCATGGATCACCAGATGCAACAGGCGTCCTGGCATCGGCCCGCGCGCCAGCAAATCGAGTAATTCGTCCACCAGCGGGGTACTGCTCAACCCGGCGACGGAAAGGGGCAGGGCGATACCAAGACCTTTACCGGCAACGGCGGTCGCATGATTACGGAAAAATTCGTGAAAGACCCGGCGATCGAGGGCGCGGATCAACTCAGGCTCATTTAAGCCGGAGCGGAAGGCGTGTTCTTCCATGACATCGCCCTCACTGGTCCATAAACGCAGGGAGATAAGCCAGAAGTTACAGGATTCCGGCACGCGCGGAGACGCCACGCCGCGGGCAATCAGCAGCAGATGGTTGTCTTTGATCATCCGCCACTGCTCATCCAGCGACATCATGCTGCGTTCATGGGGCTGCATGCCTTGCTGCGGCTCGTACACCGTCACCATGCCGCGACCGTTATTCTTCGACGCATAAAGGGCGATATCCGCCTGCGACATCACATCAGTCAGTTGATGATTGGTGTCGTCAATGAGGGTGATGCCGGAACTGGCGCCAATACGGTGCTCGCGCCCTTCCCATACAAAGCGATACTCGTTGATGGATTCAACAATGCGCCCGGCAATATACCGTGCGCTCTCAATGTTCGCGTCAGGAAGCAGCAGACCAAACTCATCACCGCCAAGGCGGGCAAGAATATCGGTGGAACGCAACATGCTGAGCATCAGCGATGAAATCTCGCGCAGCAGCGCGTCACCGGCCGCGTGCCCGGCACTGTCGTTGACCGCTTTAAAACGATCGAGATCGATAAAGACCAGCGCGTGACGCTGGCGGAACTCCTGCACGGTCACCAGCAGGCGTTTCAGGTGGTTTTCGAAACTGACCCGGTTCGCCAGATGGGTGAGGGCGTCGTGTGATGCGCTGTAGCTGAGCTGACGCAGCATCTTACGTGATTCGGTCACGTCCTGAATAACCAGCACCGAGCCGATATTTTGCCCGTCCAGCGTGCTCAGTGGCGTAATGCTGTAATGAATATCGAAGTTACCACCTGTTCGACAATGCAGTACCACATCCTGCTCGATATCCGAACGTGACATATCGCCGCTGTGAATATTCTCCATCACCGGGCCGTTGCTGCCAAAGGTGATGCGCAGAACGGTCAGCAGCGGCTGCCCCATCGCCTGTTCCTGCGACCAGCCGCTCATTTTCTCTGCCACCGGGTTCATAAAGGTGACGTTCATCTCCACATCGGTACAGAGCACCGCTTCGCCGATGGAATCGAGCGTGATATGCAGGCGCTCTTTCTCCTGAAACAGCGCATCGTTAAGCTGCTTGACCTCGGTCATATCCATATTGACGCCAAGCAGGCGTTCAACGTCGCCGCTTTTACCCAGAACGCGGTTCGCCAGGGTGCGGATATGGCGTATGCCGCCTTTTACGCTGATACGAAACTCCAGCTTAAAGGCGATACGTGCGACCAGCGAATCACGGATAACGCGCTCGGTTTCCGCCCGGTCTTCCGGCAGGATGCGCTCATACCAGAGTTGCCAGGTGGGTTTGATGTGCGAAGGGACTTCATACATTTCGAACATCCGCTTATCCCAACTGATGATGTCCGGCTCCAGTTCCCACTCCCAGATGCCGATTCCCCCCGCTTCATTCGCCAGGGTAATACGTTCCATCAGGCGTTTGTTGACCCATTCGGTCTGTTTGAGATCGTTAATGTCTTCAATCTGGACGATATAGTAGAGCGGCGTACCGTCAGCGTGCCGTACCACAGAAACGGCAAGCAGCGCCCAGACTAAATCGCCATTGCGGGTGTAATAGCGCTTCTCCATGGAGTAGCTGGAGATTTCACCGCGCGCCAGTTGTCCAAGCTGTTCAAGGTCGGCATTGAGATCTTCCGGCCAGGTGAGCTGTTGAAAGTTCATTAAGCGCAGCTCGTCCTGGCTGTAGCCGAGGAATTGGCACAGCGCTTTGTTCGCCTGTAGCCATTGCCCATCGGTCCCCACCAGCGCCATACCGATGGTGGCGTACTCCATGGCGTTGCGAAAACGCTCTTCGCTCTCGGTGATATGCTTGCGTTCAGCGCGGAAGGCATACATCACCATGGTCATGACGTTCACGGGCAGTAAGATCATCAGGAACGGTAACCAGGGCGCATTCATCATTACCCCATTGCCTGCACCCTTAATGAGAACGGGGTTCAGGGCGATGATCAGCGAAACCATCATCACGGTGCAGAGGAAGACCAAAAACGCTTCTACGCGCGGCAGGCGCACTGCGCTCCACATCAACAGGACGATCACTGCGGTGAAGGGCCAGGGCAGATAATGCAGCGCCAGCCAGCTTAGCGCCAGCGTCACCACCAGGGTGGCGAGGGTCTCCAGCAGCAGTTGCGGTTTACGGTGGCGCAATAAATAGTGCGCTTTAAACAGCAGGCCCAGCGGCACCAGCGCCAGCGCGCCAATCGACTCCGACAGTACCCATACCAGGAAGGTGCGCAGGAGATTGTCGCCCGGCACCACGATGCAGGCCAGCAGACCGCCGATCAGCGGGGGAATGAGCGCGCTGCCAATAGCCAGACGCACCCAGTCGTTGAGATTCTGTAATGGGTTATACCAGGGCAGCAGTTTACGCAGCAGTATCGCGCCGATCACTGCTTCCACAATGTTGATGGCGGTATAGCGGAGATCGACAAAGTCGGGGGAAAACAGAAAAATTGTCGCAGCGACATTGCCCAGCGTACAGGCGAGCGCGATACCGGGCCACATTCGCCCGGCGTGACGATAAAACGCCACGGTCATAATAGCGGTGGGTAACCACAGCGGGGCGATGGCGGTGCCAAAACGAATCAGCTCCAGCGAGAACAGGGTAAAGATAAAAGAAAGCAGCCCTAAACTGATGAGTCGCAGTCCAGGATATGGAGTGGTAACCAAAACGCGCTGGTAGTGTTTCTTCATTTACCGCTTAGTCCGCAAACCCTGTGCCGTCGGGAACGGAGTCCGGACGTATAAATTTGAATTTCGGATTATGCTAGTACAAACAATTTACAATTCCTATGGCGGGCGCTCATAATTTGACATCATAGTGTTATTAATTACTTAGTCCGTAGAAAAAAGGCGCGTCACGCTTCATTTGTGAGCGTTTTAATTTGCGAATAGTCAGCGGGAAAAGCAAAAATAAACCACTTTGCGAGCGCCATCCCTCCTGCGCGTATTCGACTGGTATCGCGACCACGAAATCCCTATAATTGCCGCGTTTGACGCTTTGGCGTCGTCCTTCCTTTACATCCAGGTTAATCAGGTCGCTAAATTTATGACTGATAAGTCCCATCAGTGCGTCATTATCGGCATCGCCGGCGCATCCGCTTCAGGTAAAAGTCTCATTGCCAGTACGCTTTATCGCGAACTGCGCGAACAGGTTGGTGATGAACATATTGGCGTTATTCCGGAAGACAGTTACTACAAAGATCAAAGCCATTTGTCGATGGAAGAGCGCGTAAAAACCAACTATGACCATCCCAGCGCGATGGATCACAGTCTGTTATTCCAGCATTTACAATCCATTAAACGCGGCGAAGCCATTGAGTTGCCCGTTTACAGCTATGTAGAACATACCCGCACCGCTGAAACGATCCTCATCGAACCGAAAAAAGTCATCATCCTGGAAGGGATCCTGCTGCTGACCGATTCGCGCCTGCGCGGTGAAATGAACTTCTCTATCTTTGTTGATACCCCACTGGATATCTGCCTGATGCGCCGTATTAAGCGCGACGTGAATGAGCGTGGGCGTTCGATGGACTCGGTGATGGCGCAGTATCAAAAAACCGTACGTCCGATGTTCCTGCAGTTTATTGAACCTTCCAAGCAGTACGCCGATATCATCGTGCCGCGCGGGGGCAAAAACCGCATCGCCATTGATATCCTGAAAGCCAAAATCAGCCAATTTTTTGAATAATACATGTTAGGCTGTAACACTCAGTATTAACCGCTGCCCCCTGAGGAATCTTCAGGGGGATATCGCACCAAAAGGAGAATGTGCCATGCGTCTTTGTGACCGCGATATTGAAGCCTGGTTGGATCAAGGCCGTCTTGCTATTACCCCGCGTCCCCCGGTAGAGCGTATTAATGGCGCTACGGTGGATGTCCGCCTTGGCAACAAATTCCGCACATTCAGTGGCCATACGGCGGCATTTATTGATTTAAGCGGCCCAAAACACGAAGTCAGCGCTGCGCTTGATCGCGTGATGAGCGACGAGATCGTGCTCGCCGACGGAGAGGCGTTTTACCTGCATCCCGGCGAGCTGGCGCTGGCGGTAACCTATGAGTCCGTTACCTTGCCTGCGGATTTGGTCGGCTGGCTGGATGGTCGTTCGTCGCTGGCCCGTTTGGGGCTGATGGTGCACGTTACCGCGCATCGCATCGATCCTGGCTGGTCGGGTTGTATTGTGCTGGAGTTTTACAACTCCGGTAAATTGCCGCTGGCGCTGCGTCCTGGCATGCTGATCGGCGCATTGAGCTTTGAGCCGCTGTCGGGCCCGGCCGATCGCCCCTATAACCGCCGCGAAGACGCGAAGTATCGCGATCAGCAAGGCGCGGTCGCCAGCCGCATTGACAAAGACTGAGTGACGTAAGCCCACTGAGGATGCCATGAGAAGAGTGTTAACCACGCTGATGATTTTACTGGTCGTGCTGGTTGCCGGCCTGTCGGCGTTGGTATTGCTGGTAAATCCCAACGATTTTCGTGCGTATATGGTGCGCCAGGTCGAGGCGCGTAGCGGCTATCAGTTACAGCTTGATGGCCCGCTGCGCTGGCACGTCTGGCCGCAGCTTAGCATTCTGTCCGGGCGGATGACTTTAACCGCCCCGGGAGCGCAAACGGCGGTGGTTAAAGCCGACAATATGCGTCTTGATGTGGCGTTATGGCCATTGCTGTCGCATCAGTTGCAAGTCAAACAGGTGATGCTGAAAGGAGCCATCATTCAGTTGACCCCGCAAAGCAAAGCGGCGGTGCAAAAAGATGCCCCGGTGGCGCCGAAAGAGAACGCGCTGCCAGATGTGGCAGACGATCGCGGCTGGTCATGGGATATTGCCGGTTTGCAGGTGGCGGATAGCGTGCTGGTGTTCCAGCATGATGATGATGATCCGATAACGGTGCGCGATATTCGCCTGCAAATGGAGCAGGATGCGCAGCATCAGGCGGCTCTTGATTTCTCCGGGCGCGTTAATCGCAACCAGCGCGATTTGACGCTTTCCCTGAGTGCGAAAGTCGATGCGCAGGACTACCCGCACAACCTGAATGCCGTGGTAGATAGCCTGAAATGGCAACTGCAAGGCGGCGATGTGCCGTCGCAGGGAATTACCGGGGAAGGGCGCTTACAGGCGCAGTGGCAGGGCGCACAGCGTCGTCTCACACTGAGCAACCTGAGCCTGAGCGCTAACGACAGCGCTTTTACCGGTAATGGTAGCGTGACCTTTGCCGCTCAGCCCGTCTGGGCGCTTGATTTGAATTTTGACACCCTGAACCTGGATAATTTACTGGCCCCGGAAACCAGCGAAGCCGCCAGCAGCGATGTTCAGCAACAGGGGCAGCAGGCGCAGAACCGGTTGCCAAGACCGGTGATTGCCAACAGTCAGGATATGCCAGAGTACAACGGCTTACGCGGCTTTGTGGCGCAGGTCGGCGTGACGGCGAAGACGCTGCGCTGGCGTGGGATGACGTTTAACGACGTCAATGGGCAATTTGCTAACCAGCTTGGCTTGCTCACGATCCCGACGCTGGAAGGGAAAATGGGCAACGGGCGCATTGCCTTGCCGGGGACGCTGGATGTGCGCGGTGAGCAGTCCCGGGCCGTTTTCAAGCCGCGACTGGATGACGTGGAAATCGGCAATATCCTTAAAGCCTTTAATTATCCTATTGCGCTAACGGGCAGCCTGACGCTGGCGGGGGATTTCTCGGGTCCACGCATTGATGCGGATAATTTCCGCCGCCACTGGCAGGGCGAAGCGCATGTCGATCTGAAAAACAGCCGCATGGAAGGGCTGAACTTCCAGCAGTTAATCCAACAGGCGGTGGCGCGCAGCAGCGATGTGCAGACGCAGGAAAACGATGATACCGCCACGCGGCTGGATGATTTCACGACTGACATTGCGCTGGATGAAGGGCAAATGACCTTCAGCAATATGCAGGGCAGTTCTGCGGTATTGTCGCTGACCGGCGAAGGGCAAATGGATCTGGTGAAAGAGCAGACGGATACGCGCTTTAACGTGCGCGTTCTGCAAGGCTGGCAGGGCGACGGGGCGTTGGTCGATTTCCTGAAAAATACGCCAATCCCGCTTACTGTCTACGGTCAGTGGCAGTCGCTTCACTACAGTTTGCAGGTCGATCAGTTGCTGCGTAAGCATTTGCAGGATGAAGCGAAACGTCGGCTGAATGACTGGGCTGACCGTAATAAAGATCGCCAGAGCGGCAAAGATGTGAAAAAACTGCTCGACAAAATGTAGGTGCATCTCCGGCCAGGTTCCCTGGCCGGATAAACGCAACGCCAACCGGCAGCTATAGCATCAGTCTTACAGGATCCCTTCCAGCGCCAGGTGTTGTAACAGCATAATGGTTTTGCCATCGGCAATGTCGCCGCTGCGGATCCCCGCCAGCGCCGTGGCAAAATCCATCTCCACCACTTCAATATCTTCCCCTTCGTCAATCAGCCCGCCGCCCTCGCTGATACGTCGACTGTCGTCATACTCGGCGATGAAGAAGTGCAGTCTCTCCGTCACCGAGCCCGGGCTCATCCAGGCTTCAAACACTTTTTGCACCTGGTCAATGCGGTAGCCGGTTTCCTCTTCAGCCTCGTGCTTAATACGCTCCTCAGGATCGAGTGCATCCAGCAGTCCGGCGGCAGCTTCCAGCAGAAAGCCGTGATGCTGGCTGACAAACAGCGGTAAACGAAATTGCCGTGTCAGAACCACGCTGCGTTTGGCGCGGTTATACAGCAGGATCACCGCGCCGTTGCCGCGGTCGTAGACTTCGCGGGACTGACGTTGCCATTCACCGTCGCGTCGGCGGAAATTGAAGGTGTATTTGGTGAGTTTTCCCCAGTTTTCGGAAAGCGGTGTTGACGAGATAATGCGTATTTGTGCATGTTCAGATTGCATGGTTGCTCCTCAGGTCGTAGAATCGCCAGCATAACGTGCACTTTCGTGCATCATCAAGTAATTTCGTGCAAATGGAGTTCACCATGCTCACCTCGCAACGTAAGCAATTGATTCTGACCCGTCTCGCCGAAGAGGGGCAGGTGTTGTCCCGAAACCTCAGCGAAGCGTTTAGCGTGTCGGAGGATACGATCCGGCGTGATTTGCGTGAACTGGCGGCGGAGGGGCTGCTTCAGCGAGTACACGGTGGGGCTTTGCCCGCTTCAGCCGCGGTTGTCACCTTTGCTGAGCGGCAGAGTCTGCAATCTGACGCCAAACGGCGGATTGCGCAAAAAGGCGCGCAGCTGGTCTCGCCAGGGCAGGTGGTGATGATTGACGGCGGCACGACAACCGCTGAGCTGATCACCTTCTTCCCGCCGGACCTGAAACTGACGGTCGTCACGCACAGTCCGGGTATCGCGGTGGGACTGGCACAACACCCGTTGATTACGGTGATCATGATTGGCGGTCAGTTGTACAAGCACTCTATCGTGAATGTGGGGGCGGCGGCGTTTGAAGGGATTGCCAGAGTGCGCGCCGATCTCTTTTTTATGGGCGTCACGGGCGTGCATGTGGACGCCGGGTTGAGTACCGGCGATTTTGAAGAGTCGCGCATCAAGCGGGCCATGGCGGATCGTGCGGCGGAAACGATTGTACTGGCATCGCCGGAAAAACTGCACACCGCATCACCGTGGGTGATTGGCGATATTTCGCTGGTCAATACGCTGGTCGTTGACGCGCAGACTGACGAACGCAGTCTGGCGCCATTTGCTCAGCGGGGCATTGCCATTGTGAAAGCCTGACGTTTGCCGGGTAAACCCCGGCGCGTCAGACCTCGTAGTCGAGATCGTCTTCGTTTTGCAGTGGAATAAGCTGCACTTTCTGCACGCGGTGGCTTTCAACTTCCAGTGTTTTAAGCAGGAAGTCGCCGACCTGAACCTCTTCGCCGGGCTTCGGCACACGTTGCAGATACTCCATCAGCAGGCCGGCAATGGTGTGGTATTCACGCTTCTCGTCGAGGGGCAGGGGAACATACTGCACCAGATCTTCCAGCGGCATATGGCCGTTGGCGGTCCAGCTTCCGTCGCTGTTTTTCTGAATATCATGCCGGGCATCGATCTCTTCCACTTCGTTGGGCAGATTACCGGCGATGGTTTCCATCACGTCGCTAAGAGTGACAATGCCTTCGACTGAGCCAAACTCATCCACCACGAACGCAAAGTGCGTACGCGCATTGCGGAACTGCTCCAGTGCCTGCAATAGCGGCAGCGCTTCCGGGAACACCAACGGCTGGCGTATCAGCGCTTTCAGATCCAGCGGTTCGCCGCGCAGGGATTGCTGCAACAGGTCAATCACGTGCACCACGCCCAGCAGGTCATCCTGATCTTCACCGCCGGTCACCACCACGCGGGTGTGCTGATTTTTATCCAGCAGGGCGCGGATCTCCGCCTTCGGCGCGCGCAGATCGATATGCTCAATATCGTGACGGGAGGTCATGATACTGCTGACGGTACGCTGGTTAAGATTCAGCACCCGCTCAATCATGCGCCGCTCTTGCGGGTTAAAAATTTGACTGTCATCGTTGTCGCGCAGCATCGAGGCCGTGTCAGCGTCCAGCTCTGCATCCTCTTTGCGACCGCTTAACAGGCGCATCACGGTTTCGGTGGTGCGTTGACGCAATGTCTGATTAGCAAACAAGAAACGACGACGGTTAAAGATGGCCAACTGGTTAAGCGCTTCAATCATCACCGAGAAGCCAATTGCCGCGTACAGGTAACCTTTGGGAATATGGAAGCCGAAGCCGTCCGCCACCAGGCTAAAACCAATCATCAGCAGGAAGCTTAAACAGAGAATGACAATGGTCGGGTGACTATTGACAAAGCGGGTGAGGGATTTACTGGCAAGCAGCATCAACGAAATGGCAATAACCACCGCAGCCATCATCACTGCCAGATGATCAACCATACCTACGGCGGTGATCACTGAGTCAAGTGAGAAGACGGCGTCCAGCACCACTATCTGTATCACGACAGCCCAGAATTTCGCCCCGCGACGCTGCGTAGGGTTGTCGCTGTCTTTCCCTTCCAGCCGTTCATTCAGTTCTACCGTGGCTTTAAATAGCAGGAATAAGCCGCCGACCAGCATAATCAGGTCACGGGCGCTGAAGCTTAAATCCCGGACGGTAAACAGCGGATTGGTTAGCGTGACCAGCCACGAAATAGAGGCCAGCAACAGCAGGCGCATCAGCATGGCGAGTATCAGGCCGGTGACACGGGCGCGATCGCGCTGCGCCGGAGGTAATTTTTCCGCAAGAATTGCAATAAAAACCAGGTTATCAATACCCAGAACCAGTTCGATTACGACCAGCGTAACCAGTCCGGCCCATATTGACGGATCGGCAATCCATTCCATCGTTAACGTAACACCTTCAGTGATATGACAATTGTCACAGCGCGATCATGGATAAAGCTGGCGCAAAATGCAATGCCAGCCTGCGATTTATCTTATTTTAACGGCGAGCTGGAATATATTTTAATTCTATTTCCTTATTGTTATTGTGATTAATCATTAGAGAAAAATAAAGGAATTAGGATATTTCGCACAAGTAGTTCGGGATTCTTTGCTTGTCAATATACGTAAAATCCTAAAAGCTGAAAACTTTGCCCTTAATATTATTCTTAAAAAGATGTTTATCACAGGATGCTACCTTGCCTGCTATTCGCTTAGCTGCAACAATTCTCCGTGCATCATTAAATATACCAGCGCTGTTATTTTCAGCATTGTTTATCAGTGCTGAAAACACCACCCACAGTATTTTATCTGACCTGTCTCATGTCGTCGTCAGAAGAGGATAAAAAGGATGTCTGGCAAGAACTTAGCGTTGAATCAGTGGTTTGGTTACTGAAAGCCAAGGGCGGTAGCGTGCCCGACAGTCGTCAACCTGTGCAGATTATTCTGTAATCGCATGTGGTTGAATAAGCTCTTTTTAGGACTGATGCCAGTTATATTTCTTCGCGATTAACTGCATTCTGAATCTGTGTACAGCTTGAGCGCTTATATAAATCGCACAGGATAATTACTCTGCCAAAGTGATAATTAATCAATGATGAAATCTAAAACGAAATTGATGCCATTATTGGTGTCCATAAGCTTGATGAGTGGCTGCACAATTTTTCCCGGTAGCAATATGTCTACGATGGGAAAGGATGTGATAAAACAGCAGGATGCAGACTTTGATTTAGACCGTATGGTGAACGTTTATCCATTGACGCCGCGTCTGATTGAACAATTGCGCCCGCGTCCGAATGTCGCTCAGCCGAATATGTCGCTGGACCAGGAAATTGCCGCCTACCAGTATCGTGTAGGACCAGGAGATGTACTGAATGTCACCGTTTGGGATCACCCGGAATTGACGACCCCGGCCGGTCAGTACCGCAGCTCCAGCGATGCCGGTAACTGGGTTCAGCCCGATGGCACCATGTTTTACCCCTATGTGGGTCGCGTGCAGGTGGTTGGCAAAACGCTTAGCGAGATCCGTAGTGATATTACCAGCCGTTTAGCGCAGTACATTGCTGACCCGCAGGTGGACGTTAATATCGCCGCATTCCGCTCGCAAAAAGCCTATATCTCGGGCCAGGTTGGCAAATCCGGTCAACAGGCGATCACCAACGTACCGCTTACCGTGCTCGATGCTGTCAACGCGGCAGGCGGTCTGACCGATAACGCCGACTGGCGCAACGTCATCCTGACCCACCAGGGGAAAGAGCAGCGCATTTCGCTGCAGGCACTGATGCAAAACGGTGATTTGAGTCAGAACCGGTTGCTCTACCCGGGTGACATTCTTTTCGTTCCGCGTAATGACGACCTGAAAGTGTTCGTGATGGGTGAAGTGAAAAAACAGAGCACCCTCAAAATGGACTTCAGCGGCATGACGCTGACCGAAGCGCTGGGCCAGGCCGAAGGTATCGATCTGACGACCTCCAACGCCAGTGGTGTGTTCGTGATCCGTCCGCTGACCAGCGAAAACGGTCGCGGTGGCAAGATTGCCAACATTTACCAGCTGGATATGTCGGATGCCACTTCACTGGTGATGGCGACGAATTTCAGACTCCAGCCATATGACGTGGTGTACGTCACAACAGCTCCGGTGGCGCGCTGGAATCGTCTTATCTCCCAGTTGCTGCCGACAATCAGTGGCCTTCGCTACATGACCGATTCGGCCAGCACCATCCATAAATGGTGATGCGCAATGTTTAATAAAATTCTGGTGGTATGCGTGGGGAACATTTGCCGTTCCCCGACGGCAGAGCGGCTGCTGAAAAAATACCAACCCGCATTACGGGTGGAGTCGGCGGGTCTGGGGGCGCTGGTAGGACGCAGCGCCGATGCCAACGCCGTGAGTGTGGCGGCGGACAATCAACTTTCTCTGGAGGGGCATAGCGCGCGGCAGGTTTCAGGAAGAATGTGCCGTCAATACGACCTGATTCTGGTCATGGAAAAACGCCACATTGCCTCGCTGTGCGAGATTGCCCCGGAAATGCGTGGAAAAGTCATGCTGTTTGGCCACTGGGATAACGAACGGGAGATTCCCGATCCGTTTCGCAAAAGCCGTGAGGCCTTTGAAGCCGTTTACACCTTACTTGATCAGTCTGCCCGCCATTGGGCGCAGGCATTGCAAGCTCAGCAGGGATAACAATGACAGAGAAAACACACCATTCGCACCATGCCGCCCCGGTGGTGGGCAATGACGAAATCGATATTGGCCGTTTGTTCGGCACCATCGTTGAAGCTCGCTGGTGGGTACTTGGCATCACGGCCGTGTTTGCGCTTATCGCCGTCGTGTATTGCCTGTTTGCGACGCCTATTTACAGCGCCGATTCGCTGGTGCAAATCGAGCAGAACACCGGCAGTTCGCTGGTTCAGGACCTGAACAGCGCACTGTCGAACAAACCGCCCGCGTCGGAAGCGGAAATTCAGTTGATCCAGTCACGCATGGTGCTGGGCAAAACCGTTGACGATCTCGATCTCGACATTTCAGTGGTCAAAAATACCTTTCCACTGTTTGGCGCCGGTTGGGACCGTCTGATGGGACGTCAGAATGAAACGGTAAAAGTCACCACCTTTACCTTACCGAAAGGGAAGAATGACGATACCTGGACGGTGAAGGTGCTCGGCCCGAAACAGTACCTGTTAACCAACGACAGCGGTTTTGAGGCTCGCGGTGAAGTGGGGCAGTTGTTGAGTAAAGAGGGCGTCACCATGATGGTGGGCGCAATCCAGGCCTCCACCGACAGCGAATTTACCGTGACCAAATTCTCCACGCTGGGGATGATCAACAATCTGCAAAACAACCTGACGGTAACGGAAACCGGCAAGGACACGGGCGTATTGAGCCTGAGTTTTACCGGGGAAGATCGCGATCAAATTCGCGCCATTCTCGACAGCATCACCCGTAATTACCTGGCGCAGAATGTGGAGCGCAAGTCGGAAGAAGCCGCGAAGAGCCTGGTTTTCCTCGACAAGCAGTTACCTGAAGTGCGCCAGAACCTGGACATTGCGGAAAACAAACTCAACGCCTATCGCCAGCAACAGGACTCTGTTGACCTGCCGCTGGAAGCAAAATCCGTTCTCGACTCGATGGTTAACATTGACGCTCAGTTGAACGAGTTGACCTTTAAAGAAGCGGAAATCTCCAAACTCTATACCAGGGCTCACCCGGCGTACCGCACGTTGCTGGAAAAACGCCATGTGCTGGAAACCGAGAAAGCGAAACTGAATACCCGCGTGACGGCGATGCCGAAAACGCAGCAGGAAATTGTCCGTTTGACCCGTGATGTGGAATCCGGGCAGCAAGTGTATATGCAACTGCTGAACAAGCAACAGGAGCTGAAGATCACGGAAGCAAGCACCGTAGGTGATGTGCGCATCGTGGACCCGGCGATTACACAGCCGGGCGTACTGAAACCGAAGAAAGTGCTGATCATTCTTGGCAGCATCATCCTCGGCCTGATTGTGTCGATTGTCGCTGTACTGCTGCGCTCACTGTTCAACCGTGGCATCGAAAGCCCGCAGATTCTGGAAGAGCATGGCATGAATGTGTATGCCAGCATTCCGCTGTCGGAGTGGCAAAAAGCACGGGATAGCGCCAAAACCGCGAAAGGCAGTAAGCGTTACAAACAGAGTCAGCTGCTGGCGGTGGGTAACCCTACGGATCTGGCCATTGAAGCGATACGCAGCCTGCGCACCAGTCTTCACTTCGCCATGATGCAGGCGAAAAACAATGTGCTGATGATGACCGGGGTCAGCCCGTCAATCGGTAAAACGTTCGTCTGCGCCAACCTTGCCGCGGTGATAAGCCAAACCAATAAACGCGTACTGCTGATCGACTGCGATATGCGTAAGGGGTATACGCACGAGCTGCTGGGGACCGACAACATTAATGGTCTGTCTGATGTCCTGGCCGGGAAAGGGCCGCTGGAGAACTGTGCGAAACCGACCTCCATCAGCAACTTTGACCTCGTGCCGCGCGGGCAGATCCCGCCGAACCCGTCAGAACTGTTGATGAGCGAGCGTTTTTCACAACTGCTGCAATGGGCCAGCAGCCAGTATGACCTGGTGCTGATCGATACACCGCCGATCCTCGCGGTAACGGACGCCGCCGTGGTAGGCCGCCATGCCGGCACCACGCTGATGGTTGCCCGCTATGCAGTGAATACGCTGAAAGAGATCCAGACCAGTTTGAGCCGTTTCGAACAGAACGGTATTGAAGTGAAAGGCGTGATCCTGAACTCGATTTTCCGCCGTGCAACCGGCTACCAGGATTACGGTTACTACGAGTACGAATACAAATCCGATTCGAAATAACAAGACCCTCACCTCTACCCTCAATGCGCTCCGCCCTCCCCCTGAACTAAGAAGGGGAGGGCGGGAGTGAGGGCACAAGCGGCATGTTGAACGTATTAGGGATCGCATCATGAGCACAACAGCAAACCCGTTAATTTCCATTTATATGCCAACCTGGAACCGGCAGCAGCTGGCGATCCGCGCCATTAAATCGGTGCTGCGTCAGGATTATCCGCACTGGGAAATGATCATTGTTGATGATTGCTCCACGACCTTCGGGCAACTGCAACAATTTGTCGAGGAACTGGGCGACCCGCGCGTGAGCTACACGCGCAACGCATTTAATTCCGGCGCGTGCGCGGTGCGTAACCAGGCGATTTTGCAGGCGAAAGGGCAGTACATCACCGGCATTGACGATGACGACGAGTGGACGCCAAATCGTCTGTCCGTGTTTCTGGCGCATAAAGATCTGCTCAACACGCGCGCGTTTTTATACGCCAATGATTATGTCTGCCAGGGCGAAGTGTACGCGCAGCCAACCAGCCTGCCGCTGTACCCGAAATCGCCGTTTTCCCGCAAGCTGTTTTACAAGCGCAATATTGTCGGGAATCAGGTGTTTACCTGGGCATGGCGCTTTAAAGAGAGCCTGTTCGATACGCAACTGAAGGCCGCTCAGGATTACGATATTTTTCTGCGCATGGTGGAAGAGTACGGCGAACCGGCGAAAATCGAAGAGGCCACGCAGATCCTGCACATTAACCACGGCGAAATGCAGATCACCTCATCGCCAAAGAAATTTTCCGGTTATTTCCACTTTTATCGCAAGCATAAGGCCAAGTTCGACCGCGCCAGTAAAAAGTACCAGTTGTTTACCCTGTACCAGATCCGCAATAAGCGCATGAACTGGCGTACGTTGTTAACGCTGTTTTCCCTGCGTAATGGCAAGCGCCTGGCTGACGGGCTGCGGGGGAAATAATGCGACTGGAAGACTTTCGCGCTAATCACTGGAGCTTACGTCCATGCTGCATGGTTGCGGCTTATCGCATCGCCCACTTTTGCTCCGTCTGGCGCAAAAAGCATGTCATTAACAACCTGTGGGCCGCCCCGGTGTTGCTGCTGTACCGCTTTGTCACCGAATGCCTGTTCGGCTACGAGATACAGGCCGCAGCCACCATCGGCCGCCGTTTCACCATTCATCATGGCTACGCGGTGGTGATCAATAAAAACACCATCGCCGGTGACGATTTCACGATTCGCCACGGTGTCACCATCGGTAATCGCGGCGCAGAGAGTCTGGCCTGCCCGGTGATTGGCAACGGCGTTGAACTGGGCGCAAACGTGGTGATCATCGGCGACATTACCATTGGCAACCATGTCACCATCGGCGCGGGTAGCGTGGTGCTCGACAGCGTACCGGACAATGCGTTGGTGGTGGGTGAGAAGGCGCGTGTGAAGGTAATTAAATGAATATTTTACAGTTTAACGTGCGCCTCGCTGAAGGCGGCGCTGCCGGTGTGGCGCTGGATCTGCACCAGCGCGCACTGCGTAAAGGCATGCAGTCTCGCTTTATTTATGGCTATGGCAAAGGCGGCAAAAAAAGCGTCAGCCACGACGACTATCAGCAGGTGTATAAACAGACGCCGCGTCTGACATCGATCGCTAACCTGGCGTTATTCCGTCTGTTTAATCGTGATGTTTTCGGCAATCTGAATAATCTCTACCGCACGGTGACCCGCAGTGAAGGGCCGGTGGTGCTCCATTTTCATGTGATGCACAGCTACTGGCTGAATCTGGAAGAGGTCGTGACCTTTTGTCAGAAGGTGAAAGCCCACAAACCGGACGTCACCTTTGTCTGGACGTTGCACGATCACTGGAGCGTCACCGGGCGCTGCGCCTTTACCGATGGCTGCGAAGGCTGGAAAGATCAGTGCAAAAAATGCCCAAGCCTGGCCAATTATCCGCCAGTCAAAGTGGACCGTGCGCATCAGCTGGTGTCGGGTAAGCGTCAGCTTTTCAACGACATGCTGGCGCTGGGCTGCCAGTTTATTTCCCCCAGCCAGCATGTGGCGGATGCCTTTAATAGCCTCTACGGCGCGGGACGTTGCCGCATTATCAATAACGGGATTGATGTCGCGACCGAGGCGATTTTGTCGGAGCTGTCGCCGGTGACTGTCACGCAGGGGAAACCGAAAATCGCCGTTGTGGCCCATGATTTGCGGTATGACGGCAAAACCAACCAGCAACTGGTGCGCGACATCATGGCGCTGGACGCCCGCGTGGAGCTGCACACGTTCGGCAAGTTTTCGCCGTTTGAGGCGTCAAATGTGGTTAACCACGGTTTTTTGACGGATAAACGCAAACTGATGAGTGAACTCAATCAGATGGATGCGTTGCTGTTCACATCACGGGTGGATAACTATCCGCTGATTCTGTGTGAAGCGCTCTCTATCGGCGTACCGGTGATTGCCACCCACAGCGATGCTGCTCGCGAAGTGTTGCAGAAATCGGGCGGTCAGACGTTCAGCGAAGACGCGGTGCTGCCGCTGGTGCAGTGCCATAAAGCAGAGATTGCGCAGGCCGTGTTTGGCGAAAGCCTGGAGACGTTCCGCGCACGTAGCCGTCAGGCATACAGTGGACAACAGATGCTGGAGGAGTATGTCTCATTCTATCAAGGTCTGTAGTTACCTCCTGCTACCGCTGATTTACCTGCTGGTCAACGTCAAGATCGTCTCCCTGGGGGAGAGCTTTCCGGTGACCATCGTGACGTTTCTGCCGGTACTGCTGTTGCTCTACGTTGAGCGCATCAACCTGAAAAAGTTGATGATTGCGTTAAGCATCGGTGCGGCATTAACGCTCTTTAACTACGTCTTCGGCAAGTCGCTGGATGCCAGCAAATACGTGACTTCAACGATGCTGTTTGTCTACATCGTGATCATTATCGGTATGGTGTGGAGCATCCGCTTCAAAACCGTTTCACCGCATAACTACCGCAAGATTTTGCGCTTTTTCTATGCGGTGGTGGCGCTGGTGGTGATGCTGGCGGCGCTGGAAATGGCGCAGATTATCCTGACCGGCGGCAGCAGTCTGATGGAGGTGATTTCGAAATACCTCATCTACAGCAACAGTTACGTGCTGAATTTTATCAAATTTGGCGGTAAGCGAACCACGGCGCTATATTTCGAGCCTGCGTTCTTCGCTCTGGCATTAATCTCAATTTGGCTCAGCATCAAACAGTTCGGTATCAAAACTCCGAAGACCGATGCTATGATTTTGGCAGGGATAGTACTTTCGGGATCGTTCTCAGGGGTAATGACATTTATCATGTTTTACCTGCTGGAATGGGCTTTCCAGTATTTGAACAAAGAAGCGATCCGAAAAAAGTTACCGTTGGCAATTATTTCATTGGCAGTCTTTATCGTCGGGATTGTGTTTGCTTTTCCATATATCGCGACGCGTGTCGGTGATTTAGGAACGGAAGGCTCTTCATCTTATTACCGCATTATCGGTCCGCTTGTGATGGTAGGATATTCGCTGACCAATATCGACGGGGTAGTAAGATTCGGCTCACTTTATGAATATGTCGCATCATTCGGAATCTTTAACGGTGCAGACGTCGGGAAAACAATAGACAATGGGTTGTATCTGCTGATCATTTATTTTTCATGGTTCGCAGTAATACTAACCGGGTGGTACCTGTTTAAAGTTGGGAAAATGATGATCAGCGCCTTCGGCAATAATCAGAATTTTCGTGTACAGCTTTACCTGTTTACACCGATATCGTTGTTTTTTACGGGGTCAATTTTTAGCCCGGAATATGCGTTTTTAATTGTTTGTCCGTTTATTCTGCGTAAAGCGCTGAATATAGTGAAAACATAAAGAGGTGGGTCAAATGCTGCTAACTGTTATTACTGTTGCATTTCGCAATCATGAAGGTGTGGTGAAGACCTGGCAGTCTCTGGCCCATCTGGCGAAAGCGCAGGATATCGAGTTCGAATGGATTGTCGTTGATGGCGGCTCGCAGGATGGCACTGCGGAATTTCTGAAAAATCTCAACGGTCAGTACAACTTACGTTACATTAGCGAGCGTGACAAAGGCATTTACGATGCGATGAACAAAGGCATCGATATGGCCACGGGCCGCTTTGCGTTATTCCTTAATTCCGGCGATATCTTCCATGAAGAAATTGTGGATGTTGTTCGCCAGCTGGATGAGGAAACAGACCATGCGATGTATATTGGCGATGCGATGCTGGATTTCGGCGATGGCACCAAAATACGTCGTAGCGCAAAACATGGCTGGTATATTTACCACAGTTTGCCAGCCAGCCATCAGGCGATATTTTTCCCGGTAAATGGTCTGAAAACATACCCCTACGATCTGCAATTTAAAGTCTCTTCCGATTACGCATTAGCAGCCAGAATGTTTAAAGCGGGTTTTCCGTTTAAGCGTTTGAAAGGTCTGGTGTCTGAATTTTCAATGGGCGGCGTATCCACATCGAATAACCTTGAATTATGTCAGGATGCTCGCAAGGTTCAGCGCACAATATTGCGAGTGCCGGGTTTTTGGGCGCAATTGTCATATATGTTGCGCTTGCGAACAACCGGCAAAGCAAAGGCCTTATATAACAAAGCATAGCGCTCAAATATAAGGAAAACAGATGCAGGATTTACAAGGATTCTCCGTGCCAAAAGGCTTTCGGGGCGGCAATGCTATTAAGGTTCAACTGTGGTGGGCTGTTCAGGCGACATTATTCGCGTGGTCCCCGCAGGTGCTGTATCGCTGGCGTGCCTTCTTATTGCGTCTGTTTGGCGCAAAGGTAGGAAAAGGGGTAGTTATTCGCCCTTCGGTCAGGATCACCTACCCATGGAAATTAACGTTAGGCGATTACAGCTGGGTAGGAGATGACGCAGTGTTATACACGCTGGGTGATATTTCTATCGGCGCAAATTCCGTTGTTTCACAGAAATGTTATTTGTGCACCGGCAGTCACGATTATACGAGCGCGCATTTTGACATTAACGCGACGCCTATCGTGATTGGTGAAAAGTGCTGGCTGGCGACGGATGTGTTTGTCGCGCCTGGCGTCACCATCGGCGACGGAACGGTGGTCGGTGCGCGCAGCAGTGTTTTTAAATCGCTACCGGCAAATGTGATTTGCCGTGGCAATCCCGCAGTGGTGACGCGCGAACGCGTTGAAAAGGTAACTCCCTAACAGGGAACATTGAGGAAAATAAATTATGTCTAAAGTCGCTCTCATCACCGGCGTAACCGGGCAAGATGGTTCTTATCTGGCGGAACTGCTTCTGGAAAAGGGCTATGAAGTCCACGGCATTAAGCGTCGCGCCTCCTCATTCAATACCGAACGTGTGGATCACATCTACCAGGATCCGCATACCTGCAATCCGAAGTTCCACCTGCATTACGGTGATCTGACCGATACGTCAAACCTGACCCGTATCCTGCAAGAGGTTCAGCCGGATGAAGTGTACAACCTGGGGGCGATGAGCCACGTGGCGGTATCCTTTGAATCTCCGGAATACACCGCCGATGTGGATGCAATGGGTACGCTGCGTCTGCTGGAAGCCATTCGCTTCCTGGGCCTTGAGAAGAAAACCCGTTTCTACCAGGCCTCCACCTCTGAGCTGTATGGTCTGGTGCAGGAAATCCCGCAGAAAGAAACCACGCCGTTCTACCCGCGTTCTCCGTATGCGGTGGCCAAACTGTACGCCTACTGGATCACCGTTAACTACCGTGAATCTTATGGCATGTACGCCTGTAACGGCATTCTGTTTAACCACGAGTCTCCGCGCCGTGGTGAAACCTTCGTGACCCGCAAAATCACCCGCGCTATCGCTAACATCGCACAGGGCCTCGAATCCTGCCTGTATCTCGGCAACATGGACTCGCTGCGTGACTGGGGCCATGCGAAAGACTACGTGAAAATGCAGTGGATGATGCTGCAACAGGACAAACCGGAAGATTTCGTGATTGCTACCGGCGTGCAGTACTCCGTACGTCAGTTCGTGGAAATGGCGGCTGCGCAACTGGGTATCAAACTGCGTTTTGAAGGCACCGGCGTGGAAGAGAAAGGCATTGTGGTGTCGGTGACGGGTCATGATGCACCGGGCGTGAAACCGGGTGATGTGATCATTGCCGTTGACCCACGCTACTTCCGTCCTGCTGAAGTGGAAACCCTGCTGGGTGATCCGACCAAAGCGCATGAACGTCTGGGCTGGAAACCGGAAACAACTCTGCAAGAAATGGTCTCCGAGATGGTCGCAAAAGATCTGGAAGCAGCGAAAAAACACTCACTGCTTAAGGCCCACGGTTACGAGGTTGCCATCGCGCTGGAGTCCTGAGCATGACGAAACAACGTATTTTTGTGGCTGGCCATCGCGGGATGGTGGGGTCAGCCATCGTTCGGCAGCTTGAACAGCGTGCGGATGTTGAACTGGTCCTGCGTTCCCGCGAGGAGCTGAACCTGTTGGATTCCGCCGCCGTGCATGCGTTTTTCGCAAATGAACGCATTGATCAGGTGTACCTGGCGGCAGCGAAGGTGGGCGGTATTGTGGCGAACAATACCTACCCGGCGGACTTCATCTACGAAAATATGATGATTGAGAGCAACATCATTCATGCGGCACACCTGCATGACGTGAACAAACTGTTGTTCCTCGGTTCGTCCTGTATCTACCCGAAACTGGCGCATCAACCGATGGCGGAGAGCGAGCTGCTGCAAGGCACGCTGGAGCCGACCAATGAACCGTATGCGATTGCCAAGATTGCCGGCATCAAGCTGTGCGAATCCTACAACCGTCAATATGGCCGTGACTATCGCTCAGTGATGCCGACCAACCTGTACGGGCCGCACGATAACTTCCACCCGAGCAACTCGCACGTGATCCCTGCGCTGCTGCGACGCTTCCATGAAGCAACGCAAGAGAACGCGCCGGATGTGGTGGTGTGGGGCAGCGGTACGCCAATGCGCGAATTCCTGCATGTGGACGACATGGCCGCGGCCAGCATTCACGTTCAGGAACTGGCGAGAGAAGTGTGGCTGGAAAATACCGAACCGATGCTGTCGCACATTAACGTCGGCACCGGGGTGGATTGCACGATCCGCGAACTGGCGCAAACCATGGCCAACGTGGTGGGCTACAAAGGTCGCGTGGTGTTTGACGCCACGAAACCGGATGGTACGCCGCGTAAGTTGCTGGATGTGACACGCCTGCACCAGCTTGGCTGGTATCACGAGATCTCACTGGAAGCCGGCCTTGCCAGCACCTACCAGTGGTTCCTTGAAAACCAGCACCGGTTCCGGGGGTAGGCATGTTTTTGAGTCATGAAGATTTTGCCACGGTGGTGCGTTCCACCCCGCTGATTTCCATCGATTTGATCGTGGAGAATTCACGCGGCGAGTTTTTACTCGGTAAACGCACTAACCGTCCGGCCCAGGGATACTGGTTTGTGCCGGGCGGACGCGTGCAAAAGGATGAACCGCTGGCGGTGGCTTTCGAGCGCCTGACCCAGGCGGAACTGGGGCTGCGCCTGCCGATGTCGGCAGGTGAGTTCTACGGCGTCTGGCAGCACTTCTATGACGATAACTTCTCCGGTAGTGCGTTTTCCACCCACTACATTGTGCTCGGTTTCCGTTTACGTGTGGACGAGGAGACGCTCGCGCTGCCGACGGACCAGCACAATGATTATCGCTGGGGGACGCCGGAGTCGCTGATTGCCGATCCGCTGGTGCACGACAACAGCCGCGCTTATTTCCTCGATGCGCAGGGAGTTCCGGGCTTATGAAAATCCTGGTCTATGGCATCAACTATTCGCCGGAGCTGACCGGGATCGGTAAGTACACCGGCGAAATGGTGGAATGGATGGCCCGTCAGGGCCATGACGTGCGCGTGATCACCGCACCTCCGTACTATCCGGAGTGGAAAGTCGGCGAGCACTACAGCGCATGGCGCTGGCGAAAAGAGCAGGGGGCCGCCACGGTGTGGCGTTGCCCGCTGTATGTCCCCCGCCAGCCCTCGACCTTAAAGCGGTTGCTGCACCTGGGCAGCTTTGCCCTGAGCAGTTTCTTCCCGCTGATGGCGCAACGTAGCTGGAAACCGGATCGCATTATTGGCGTGGTGCCCACGCTGTTTTGCACACCGGGCATGCGCCTGCTGGCGAAGCTGTCGGGCGCACGCACGCTGTTGCATATTCAGGATTATGAAGTTGACGCGATGCTCGGCTTAGGCATGGCGGGCAAAGGCAAGAGCGGTCGCGTCGCGCGTCTGGCAACGGCTTTTGAACGTAGCGGCCTGCATAACGTCGATAACGTCTCCACCATCTCCCGCTCAATGATGAACAAAGCACGGGAGAAAGGAGTGGCAGCGGACAAGATCATTTTCTTCCCGAACTGGTCCGAAGTGGCGCGTTTTCGCGATGTCGACGCAGAAAGCATCGCGCAGTTACGCCGCCACCTCGGTCTGCCGGATGACAAAAAAATCATTCTTTATTCCGGCAACATCGGTGAGAAGCAGGGGCTGGAAAACGTAATTGAAGCCGCTGCGCGCCTGCAAAGTCATCCGTGGTTGTTTGTCATTGTCGGGCAGGGCGGCGGTAAAGCACGACTGGAAAAAATGGTCAGCGAACGCGGTCTGGACAACGTGAAATTTTTCCCGTTACAGCCGTACGACGCGCTGCCCGCGCTGTTAAGCCTGGGCGATTGCCATCTGGTTATCCAGAAACGCGGCGCGGCGGATGCGGTACTGCCGTCGAAGTTAACCAACATTCTGGCCGTGGGCGGCAATGCGGTGATCACCGCAGAAGAGAGTACCGAACTTGGCCAGTTATGCCTGGCGCGGCCTGGTATTGCGGTCTGCGTGGAGCCGGAATCGGTGGATGCGCTGGCCTGGGGCATTGAACGCGCGTTAGCGCTGCCCAAAAACAACACGGTGGCACGTGAATATGCCGAACGCACGCTCGAGAAAGAGAACGTGTTACGCCAATTTATTGCTGATATCAGCCCGGAAAATTCCGCTCAGCCTGAGCATGCGCACACGCAGCACGGCAGCCTGAATTTCGACGGCAATGGGGATAAATCATGAGTCAAACGCAACTGTATCCGGTAGTGATGGCCGGAGGCTCCGGTAGCCGTCTGTGGCCATTGTCCCGCGTGCTTTACCCTAAACAATTCCTGTGCCTGAAGGGCGATCTTACGATGCTGCAAACCACCGTCAGTCGTCTGAACGGGGTGGATTGCGAAAGCCCGGTGGTGATTTGTAATGAACAGCACCGTTTTATCGTTGCCGAGCAACTGCGCCAGCTGCATAAGCTGACCGAAAACATCATCCTGGAACCGGCGGGGCGCAACACGGCGCCGGCTATCGCTCTCGCGGCGCTGGCGGTTAAGCGTCATAACCCGGATGCCGACCCGTTAATGCTGGTGCTGGCTGCTGACCACGTTATTCAGAACGAAGACGCTTTCCGGACATCCGTTCGCAACGCGATTCCCTATGCAGAAAGCGGCAAACTGGTGACCTTCGGGATTGTGCCTGATATGCCGGAAACCGGTTATGGCTATATCCGCCGTGGCGAGGTCTGCGAAGGCAAAGTGGATGCGGTTGCCTTCAACGTGGCGCAGTTCGTGGAAAAACCGAACCTGGAAACCGCGCAGGGCTATGTGGCCACTGGTGAATATTACTGGAATAGCGGCATGTTCCTGTTCCGCGCCGGTCGGTTCCTGGAAGAGTTGAAAAAATACCGTCCGGACATTCTTTCCGCATGCGAAAAGGCGATGGAAGCCGCCGACCCGGATATGGACTTTATCCGTGTCGATGAAGAGGCGTTTCTTGCCTGCCCGGAAGAGTCGATTGACTACGCGGTGATGGAGAGAACCGCCGATGCGGTTGTGGTGCCGATGGACGCAGGCTGGAGTGACGTGGGCTCCTGGTCTTCGCTGTGGGAAATCAGCCAGCATACGCCGGAGGGAAACGTCCACCACGGCGACGTTATCAGCCATGACACCGAGAATAGCTATGTCTATGCGGAGTCCGGACTGGTGACGACCGTCGGCGTAAAAGATTTGGTGGTGGTGCAGACCAAAGACGCGGTGCTGATTGCTGACCGCAATCATGTGCAGGATGTGAAAAAAGTGGTGGAAAAAATCAAAGCAGATGGACGCCACGAACACCATATCCACCGCGAAGTCTATCGCCCGTGGGGGAAATACGACTCTATCGATTCCGGCGATCGCTACCAGGTTAAACGAATTACCGTCAAACCTGGCGAGGGCCTGTCCGTACAGATGCACCATCACCGCGCAGAACACTGGGTGGTTGTGGCAGGTACGGCGAAAGTCACCATTGATGATGATGTCAAATTATTAGGCGAGAACGAGTCGATTTACATCCCGCTCGGCGCGCGCCATTGCCTGGAAAACCCGGGAAAAATTCCGCTCGATCTGATTGAGGTGCGCTCCGGTTCGTACCTTGAAGAGGATGACATTGTGCGATTCAAGGATCGCTACGGGCGTATTTAATGTCCGTTGCCGGATAACGAAGCCGTTATCCGGACTGAAGCTTTTTATTAATCAATTATATATGGCCATTTTGCGGTCAAGGCTGACTGTTGCCTGAAGAAGAGGTAATGATGGAAAAATTAACCTGTTTTAAAGCTTACGATATCCGTGGAAAGCTGGGCGAAGAACTGAATGAAGAGATTGCATGGCGTATTGGCCGCGCCTACGGTGAATACCTGAAGCCGCAGACCATTGTGCTGGGCGGTGATGTGCGCCAGACCAGCGAGGCGTTGAAAATGGCGCTGGCGAAAGGTCTGCAGGACGCCGGAGTAAACGTACTGGATATCGGACTTTCCGGTACCGAAGAGATCTATTTCGCGACCTTCCATCTTGGCGTGGATGGCGGCATTGAAGTGACGGCCAGCCATAATCCGATGGATTACAACGGTATGAAGCTGGTGCGTAAGGGTGCGCGTCCGATCAGCGGCGACACCGGCCTGCGCGATGTGCAGCGCCTGGCGGAAGCCAATGATTTCCCTCCGGTCAACCCGGACAAACGCGGCAGCTATAAACACATCAACCTGCGTAATGCCTACATCGACCATCTGCTGGGGTATATCGATACCAACAACCTGAAACCGCTGAAACTGGTGATTAACTCCGGTAATGGCGCGGCAGGCCCGGTGATCGACGCCATTGAGGCACGCTTTAAGGCGCTCAACGTGCCGGTAACCTTTGTCAAAGTGCATAACGAACCGGATGGCACCTTCCCGCACGGTATTCCTAACCCGCTGCTGCCGGAGTGCCGCGCCGATACCCGCAATGCGGTGATTGAGCACAACGCGGATATGGGTATCGCGTTTGATGGCGATTTCGACCGCTGCTTCCTGTTCGACGGTGAAGGGCAGTTTATTGAGGGCTACTACATTGTTGGCCTGCTGGCGGAAGCGTTCCTCGAAAAACACCCGGGGGCGAAGATCATTCATGACCCGCGTCTCTCCTGGAATACCGTCGACGTTGTCAGCCGCGCGGGCGGCACGCCGGTGATGTCGAAAACCGGCCACGCGTTTATTAAAGAGCGCATGCGCGAAGAAGACGCCATTTACGGCGGCGAGATGAGCGCGCACCACTATTTCCGCGACTTTGCCTATTGCGACAGCGGCATGATCCCATGGCTGCTGGTGACGGAACTGCTGTGTCTGAAAGGCAAAACGCTGGCGGAACTGGTCAGTGACCGCATGGTGGCGTTCCCGGCAAGCGGCGAAATCAACAGCAAACTGGCCGATCCGGCAACGGCGATCGCCCGTGTCGAGCAACACTTCACGGCCGGGGCGCAGGAGATCGATCGCACGGACGGCATCAGCATCGCGTTCCCGGACTGGCGCTTTAACCTGCGCTCATCCAATACGGAACCGGTTGTGCGCCTCAACGTGGAGTCCCGCCAGGATGTGCCGCTGATGGAAGCGCGAACGCAGGAAATTCTGGCGCTGTTGAATCAGTAAATATCAGGCGTTCCTCTCCCCTTGGTCGGGGAGAGTGAACATACAGGCAGGTACAACGATGACGAATCTAAAAAAGCGCGACCGGGCCAAAACGAATGCATCGTTAATCTCTATCGTGCAGCGCTTCTCCGACATTACCATTATGTTCGGCGGACTTTGGGTAGTGTGCAAAGTGAATGCGCTGCCGTTTTTCTATATGCATCTCATGATGGCTCTGATTACCCTGGTCGTCTTCCAGATGATTGGCGGAATGACGGATTTTTATCGCTCCTGGCGGGGCGTCAAAATCATGACCGAACTGACGTTGTTACTGCAGAACTGGACGCTGAGCCTGATTTTCAGCGCGGGGCTGCTGGCGTTCAGCAATGATTTTGATAATACCTTCAAAATTTACCTCTCCTGGTACCTGTTAACCAGCATGGGGTTAATGATGAGCCGTGCGGTGATCCGCTTTGGCGCGGGCTGGCTGCGTAACCTGGGTTATAACACCCGCCGCGTCGCGGTGGCGGGGGATATGCCGATGGGGCAGGAGCTGCTGGAGGGGTTTCGTAACGAGCCGTGGCTGGG
This sequence comes from Kosakonia sp. N21, assembly GCF_050587465.1. Taxonomy (NCBI): domain Bacteria; kingdom Pseudomonadati; phylum Pseudomonadota; class Gammaproteobacteria; order Enterobacterales; family Enterobacteriaceae; genus Kosakonia; species Kosakonia sp. N21. Next base: position 585,100 of record NZ_JBOBHR010000001.1, read on the forward strand.
TTTTGATGTGGTCGGTGTTTACCACGATCCGCAACCGGGCTGCATTACCACCGGCTGGGCAGGTAACCTCGATCAACTGGTTGATGATGCCAAGTCCGGCAAAATCCATAACGTCTACATTGCGATGTCGATGAACGATGCCGCCTGTATTAAGAATCTGGTGCGCCAGCTGGCGGATACAACCTGTTCCGTCATCCTGATCCCGGATGTCTTTACCTTCAATATCCTGCATTCCCGGGTTGAAGAGGTCAACGGTGTTCCGGTGGTGCCGCTGTATGACACACCGCTGTCCGGCGTTAACCGCATCCTGAAACGCATTGAAGATATTGTGCTCTCCTCTTTGATTCTGCTGCTGATTTCCCCGGTGCTGTTGGGCATTTCTGTTGCTGTCAAACTCAGCTCTCCGGGACCGATTATCTTTCGCCAGACGCGCTACGGCATGGATGGTAAACCCATCAAGGTGTGGAAATTCCGCTCCATGAAGGTGATGGAGAACGACAAAGTCGTGACCCAGGCAACGCAGAATGATCCGCGTGTGACCCGCGTCGGCAGTTTCCTGCGCCGGACTTCGCTGGATGAATTGCCGCAGTTTATCAATGTGCTGACGGGCGGTATGTCCATTGTCGGGCCTCGCCCGCACGCGGTTGCGCATAACGAGCAATACCGTTCGTTAATTGAAGGCTACATGCTGCGTCATAAAGTGAAACCGGGGATCACCGGCTGGGCGCAGATTAATGGCTGGCGCGGTGAGACGGACACGCTGGAAAAAATGGAAAAACGTATTGAATTCGACCTGGAGTACATTCGCGAATGGAGCTTGTGGTTCGATATCAAAATCGTTTTTCTGACCATCTTTAAAGGCTTTGTGAACAAAGCGGCGTATTAAGGAAAGGTCATGAGCCTGAGAGAAAAAACCATCAGCGGCGCAAAGTGGTCCGCCATGGCCACGCTGACCATCATTGGTCTGGGGCTGGTGCAGATGACGGTGCTGGCGCGCATCATCGATAACCACCAGTTTGGTCTGCTGACGATCTCGCTGGTGATTATCGCGCTGGCGGATACGCTGTCCGATTTTGGCATTGCGAACTCCATTATTCAGCGTAAAGAGATAAGTCATCTTGAGCTGACCACGCTTTACTGGCTGAACGTTGGGCTAGGGATTGTGGTGTGTGTGGCGGTCTTCTCCCTGAGCGGCGTGATTGCGGATGTGCTGAATAACCCGGACCTGGCGCCGCTTATCCGGACGCTGTCGCTGGCTTTTGTGGTGATCCCGCATGGCCAGCAGTTCCGTGCATTGATGCAAAAGGAGCTGGAGTTCAACAAAATTGGCGCGATCGAAACGCTGTCCGTGCTGGCGGGTTTTAGCTTTACGGTGATCAGCGCCTTTTTCTGGCCGCTCGCCATGACGGCGATCCTCGGGTATCTGGTCAACAGCGCCGTGCGTACGCTGCTGTTTGGCTATTTTGGCCGTAAGATCTACCGCCCGGGGCTGCATTTTTCACTGGCGTCGGTGAGTTCCAACCTGCGCTTTGGTGCCTGGTTGACCGCCGACAGCATCATCAATTACGTCAACACCAACCTCTCAACGCTGGTTCTGGCGCGTATCCTTGGCGCCAGCGTCGCCGGGGGATACAACCTGGCGTACAACGTGGCCGTGGTCCCGCCGATGAAGCTCAACCCGATCATTACCCGCGTGTTGTTCCCGGCATTTGCCAAAATTCAGGACGATACCGAAAAGCTGCGCCTGAACTTCTACAAGCTGCTGTCGGTGGTGGGGATCATCAACTTTCCCGTCCTGCTCGGACTGATGGTGGTGTCAAATAACTTCGTGCCGCTGGTCTTCGGTGACAAATGGAGCAGCATTATTCCCATTCTGCAACTGTTGTGCATCGTCGGTTTGCTACGCGCGGTAGGAAACCCGATCGGTTCGCTGTTAATGGCGAAAGCGCGGGTGGATATCAGCTTTAAATTCAACGTCTTCAAAACGTTTCTTTTTATTCCCGCCATTATTATCGGCGGGCACACGGGCGGCGCGCTGGGCGTCACCCTCGGCTTCCTGCTGGTACAAATCATTAATACCGTGCTGAGCTATTTCGTGATGATCAAACCGGTGCTCGGCTCCAGCTACCGCCAGTACATTTTGAGCCTGTGGCTGCCGTTCTACCTCTCATTGCCGACGCTGGTGGTGAGCTACGGTCTGGGGCTGGCGCTGAACGGTCATCTGCCGCTTGCCGCCATGCTGGCCATTCAGGTGGCGGCGGGCGTGGTGGCGTTCATGCTGATGCTGGTGGTGTCGCGCAATGCGCTGGTGGTGGAGATGAAGCGCCAGTTTTGCCGTAACGAGAAATTAAAAACGCTGCTCCGCGCAGGCTAAGAAACGTTATTGAACCCCTTTAAGAGGTCGCTATGAAATTATTGATCCTTGGCAATCATACCTGCGGTAACCGTGGTGACAGCGCAATATTACGCGGATTGCTGGATGCTATTGCCCTGATTGAGCCTGATGCAGACGTGGATGTGATGAGCCGCTATCCGGTGAGCTCGTCCTGGTTGTTAAATCGCCCGGTGATGGGCGACCCGCTGTACAGCCAAATGAAAGAACACAACAATGCCGCCGGATTGATGGGGCGGGTCAAGAAAGTCCTGCGTCGCCGTTATCAGCACCAGGTGCTGCTTTCCCGGGTGACCGATACCGGCAAACTGCGCAATATTGCCATTGCGCAGGGGTTTACCGATTTTGTGCGCCTGCTTTCCGGTTATGACGCCATTATTCAGGTCGGCGGTTCCTTCTTTGTTGATCTGTATGGCGTACCGCAGTTTGAACATGCGCTCTGCACGTTTATGGCGAAAAAGCCGCTATATATGATCGGCCACAGTGTTGGGCCGTTCCAGAACGAGCCGTTCAACCAACTGGCCAATTATGTCTTCGGCCATTGCCAGGCGCTGATCCTGCGCGAAACCGTTAGCCTTAATTTGATGAAGCAAAGCAACATCACCACCGACAAAGTGGAGCAGGGCGTGGATACCGCCTGGCTGGTGGAGCATCACCAGGCCGATTTTGTGGCCAGTTATGCGGTGCAGCACTGGCTGGATCTGGCGGCGAAAGAGAAGACGGTGGCGATCACGCTGCGTGAACTGGCACCATTCGACAAGCGTCTGAACACCACTCAACAGGCCTATGAGCAGGCTTTTGCCGGCGTCGTCAACCGCATTATTGATGCGGGCTATCAGGTGATTGCGCTGTCGACCTGCACCGGTATTGATAGTTACAACAAAGATGACCGCATGGTGGCGCTCAATTTACGTCAGTATGTCAGCGACCCGTCGCGCTACCACGTGGTGATGGACGAACTGAACGATCTGGAAATGGGCAAAATCCTCGGCGCCTGCGATTTAACCGTCGGGACGCGTCTGCACTCCGCCATTATTTCGATGAACTTCGGCACACCGGCGATCGCCATCAACTACGAACACAAATCCGCCGGGATTATGCAGCAGTTGGGAATGCCGGAGATGGCGGTGGATATCCGTCATCTGCTTGATGGTTCTCTGGCGGCGATGGCGGCGGATACCCTCGGGCAACTGCCTGCCATTAACGCGCGACTGTCGGTCGCCGTAGCCGCGGAACGGGAGCAGGGAATGAACATGGTGAAATCGGTGCTGGATCGCGTGCAGGGGGAGAAATGAAAGTCAGCTTCTTTTTGCTGAAGTTTCCTTTAGCGTCTGAAACGTTTGTTCTTAACCAGATTGTCGCCTTTATTAACATGGGTTTTGAGGTGGAGATTGTCGCCCTGCATAAGGGCGATATGAATAACACCCACGCAGCGTATACGGAGTATAAGCTGGCCGAAAAAACGCACTGGTTGCTGGCGGAGCCGGAAGGGAAACTGGCGAAACTGAGTTACCGCATGCAGGCAATCACACGGGGTTGCTTGAAGCCGTCGACGTGGAAAGCGCTGAATATGTCGCGCTATGGCGATGAAGCGCGCAACCTGATCCTCTCGGCTATCTGTGCGCTTGCGCCTCGCGCCTTTACTGCCGATGTGTTTATCGCCCATTTTGGCCCGGCTGGCGTGACGGCGGCGAAACTGCGTGAGCTTGGGGTGCTGAAGGGCAAAATTGCCACAGTTTTCCATGGTATTGATGTCTCACACCGCGACGTGCTGAACCACTATACGCCAGAGTATCAGCGGTTATTCCAGCGCGGCGACCTGATGTTGCCGATCAGTGATTTATGGGCGGGCCGGTTGAAAAATATGGGCTGCCCGGAGCAGAAAATCGCCGTCTCGCGTATGGGCGTCGACATGACGCGCTTTAGCCTGCGACCGGTCAAAACGCCGGGAAGCCCGTTGCAAATTATCTCTGTCGCCCGCCTGACCGAGAAGAAAGGGCTGCATGTGGCGATTGAAGCCTGCCGTCTGCTGAAAGCGCGCGGCGTGGCGTTCAAGTATCGCATTCTCGGTATCGGTCCATGGGAACGGCGCTTGCGCACCCTGATTGAACAGTTCCAGTTAGAAGACGTGATCGAGATGCCGGGCTTTAAACCGAGCCATGAAGTCAAAGCGTTACTGGATGAAGCAGATGTGTTTCTGCTGCCGTCCATTACCGGCGCGGATGGTGATATGGAAGGGATCCCTGTCGCGCTAATGGAGGCGATGGCGGTGGGGATCCCGGTGGTCTCGACGGTGCACAGCGGTATTCCGGAGCTGATTGACGCTGGCGCGTCCGGCTGGCTGGTGCCGGAAAAGGATGCTGAAGCGCTGGCGCAGCGTTTAGCCGCTTTCGGTACCATGCAGGATAGCGATCTCACCCCGGTGGTGACCCGGGCACGCGCAAAAGTCGAAGCTGACTTCAACCAAAAAATCATCAACCAGCAACTGGCAAGTCTGTTGCAAACGCTTTAAACAGAGGTTTTATGACCGCCTGCAAATCATCTACATCCTTCACCCGACGCTCCTTTCTCGCCGCCAGTTCAGCACTGGCGGCATTACCCCTCCTGCATACCCGAGCCGCGCGTGCCATTGGCGGCAATGGCACTGTCGATATTCGTCAATATAACCATAATGATTGGCCTGCGGCGCTTAACGATGCCTTTGCCGCCGGGCAAACGGTTGAAATCCCAGCAGGGCTGGTGTGTGACAATATCAATACCGGGATTTTCATTCCGCCGGGCAAAACGTTGCTGGTGCGTGGTGCGCTGAAAGGCAATGGTCGTGGGCGTTTGGTGCTGCAGGATGGCAGCCGTGTTATCGGCGAGGACGGCGGAAGTTTTTACAATATCACGCTGGATGTGCGCGGTTCCGATTGCGAGATCAAAGGGCTGGCGATGAGCGGCTATGGGCCGGTGATGCAGATCTATATTGGCGGCAAAGAGAAGCGGGTGATGCGTAATTTGCTGATTGATCACATCACGGTGACAAAAGCCAATTACGGCATTCTGCGCCAGGGCTACCATAACCAGTTTGACGGGGTGCGCATCACCAATGGTCGCTTCAGTGAGTTGCAGGGTGACGCCATCGAGTGGAATGTCGCCATCAACGATCGCAACATCCTGATTTCCGACCATGTGATTGAGAATATCGACTGTACCAACGGCAAGATCAACTGGGGCATTGGCATTGGTCTGGCGGGCAGTACTTACGACAACGCCTATCCGGAGGATCAGGCGGTGAAAAACTTTGTCGTCGCCAATATCACCGGCAGCAACTGCCGCCAACTGGTGCATGTGGAGAACGGCAAGCACTTCATTATTCGTAACGTGAAAGCGCGTAACATCACGCCGGATTTCAGTAAAAAGGCGGGGCTTGATAACGCCACGGTGGCGATTTATGGCTGCGACAACTTTGTGATTGATAACGTCAGTATGGACAATAGCGCCGGTATGTTGATTGGCTATGGCGTGATCAAGGGGAACTACCTCTCCATTCCGCAGAATTTTAAGCTAAACGATATTCGCCAGGATAACACCAGCAGTAAATACAAGCTGCGCGGTATCCAGATTTCCTCCGGCAATGCCACCTCGTTTGTGGCGATTACTAACGTGAAAATGCAGCAAGCCACGCTGGAACTGCATAACCAGCCGCAGCATCTTTTCTTACGCAATATCAACGTTATGCAGCAGGCATCGGTGGGCCCGGCGTTGAAACTAAACTTTGATTTACGCAAAGATGTGCGGGGGCGTTTTATGGCAAAACAGGATACGTTGCTGTCCCTGGCGAACGTGCATGCGGTTAATGAGAACGGGCAAAGTTCAGTGGACATCGACCGCGTCGATCAGCACGTGGTGAATACCGATAATCTGAATTTCCGCTTGCCTGCGAAAAAGTCGTAATGGCCGCAAGCAAGGCTTTTACGATAAATCCTGGTGCTTTGCTTCAGGGTTAGGATTACATCTACTGCTTGCTCGTGATATTCGGCGTAACATCTTTCACTGTCGCACGCTGCGAACCCACTGGCTAAAGCAGGGTAAAAGTTTATAATTCATCCCATTATTTATAGGTGGAAGAAATCAATGGTTAATTTGAAAGCAGTTATTCCGGTAGCAGGTCTGGGAATGCATATGCTCCCCGCGACAAAAGCGATTCCTAAAGAGATGCTGCCGATCGTCGACAAGCCGATGATTCAATACATCGTCGACGAAGTTGTTGCTGCAGGGATCAAAGAAATCGTTCTGGTGACTCACTCGTCAAAAAACGCCGTTGAGAACCACTTCGACACCTCTTATGAGCTTGAAGCGCTGCTCGAACAGCGTGTTAAGCGTCAATTGCTGGCAGAAGTTCAGTCCATCTGCCCGCCAGGCGTGACCATTATGAACGTGCGTCAGGCGCAGCCGCTGGGCCTGGGACACTCTATTCTGTGCGCGCGTCCGATCGTGGGTGATAATCCGTTCATTGTTGTGCTGCCGGATATTGTGCTGGATACCGCGACTGCCGACCCGCTGCGCTATAACCTTGCCGCTATGGTGGCGCGTTTTGCTGAGACCGGCCGTAGCCAGGTGCTGGCGAAGCGTATGAAAGGCGATCTTTCTGAGTATTCCGTTATTCAGACCAAAGAGCCGCTGGACAGCGAAGGTAAAGTGAGCCGCATCGTGCAGTTTATTGAAAAACCGGATCAGCCGCAGACGCTGGATTCTGACCTGATGGCGGTGGGTCGCTATGTGCTTTCTGCGGACATCTGGCATGAGCTGGAAAAAACCGAGCCGGGCGCCTGGGGACGTATTCAGCTGACGGATGCTATCGCTGAACTGGCGAACAAACAGTCGGTTGATGCGATGCTGATGACTGGTGACAGCTATGATTGCGGTAAAAAAATGGGTTACATGCAGGCGTTTGTAAACTACGGGTTGCGTAACCTGAAAGAAGGGCAGAAATTCCGCGACAGCATTAAGAAATTGCTGGTGCAGTAATCAATCGTAAAACGCGTATTTAGAATAGCGAACGCAAGGGCAGTGAAGAGTGGCGATAAGACGATTACGTCTTCAGCATATTCTTACTGCCCTTTTATTTTCGTTATTAAAATCAATCACTAAAAAAGGTAGTGATTGATATACAACGCTAAGATGTCGATGAGATTTTTCCTTGTTTCCAGCGCTGTTTAAGCGGAGAATACGCGTTTAGCATTTTGTGCCGGGCGGTGAGCAAAATTAAGTCGCCGATGGGCGTTGGTGCAACTTTAAATTGTCGAGTCGTACACACAGTATACTGGTAGCTGTAGAGCCAGGGGCGGTAGCGTATCTGAAATTTGGTTGCGAGTGACAGGCCTGGGTTCCTGGTTTTTTTAAGTCAAAACATTGAAAAGCAAGAGCGGATAATTCTCGTGAAAATACTGGTCACTGGTGGTGCAGGTTTTATTGGTTCAGCGGTAGTTCGTCACATTATTAATAACACTCAGGATGCAGTGGTTAATGTTGATAAATTAACCTATGCCGGCAACCTTGAGTCACTGACGGAAATTGAAAATAATGCGCGCTACGTTTTCGAACGCGCTGATATTTGTGATGGCGAGGCGATGGCGCGCATTTTTGCTGAGCATCAGCCGGATGCGGTGATGCACCTTGCCGCTGAAAGTCATGTTGATCGCTCTATCACAGGCCCTGCCGCTTTTATCGAAACAAACATCATTGGCACCTATGTGTTGCTGGAAACGGCGCGCAAGTACTGGTCGCAACTGGATGAACCACGTAAATCCCTGTTCCGCTTTCACCATATCTCTACCGATGAAGTGTATGGCGATTTGCCACATCCTGACGAGGTTCCGGCTGGCGCTGAGTTGCCACTGTTTACAGAGAAAACGCCTTACTCGCCGAGCAGCCCTTATTCGTCCTCTAAAGCATCCAGCGATCACCTGGTGCGTGCATGGCGTCGCACCTATGGGTTGCCTACGTTGGTAACCAACTGCTCGAATAACTACGGTCCTTATCATTTCCCTGAGAAATTGATCCCGCTGATCATCCTCAGTGCACTGGCTGGCAAGCCACTGCCGGTGTACGGCAACGGTGAACAGATCCGCGACTGGCTGTTCGTAGAGGATCACGCACGTGCGCTGTATAAAGTTGTCACCGAAGGCGTGGTCGGCGAGACCTACAACATTGGCGGTCATAATGAGCGCAAAAACATCGATGTGGTCAAAACGATTTGCGCCATCCTTGATGAGGTGATCACTGATAAACCTGAGGGGATTAGTCACTTTGCTGATTTGATCACCTATGTTGCCGATCGTCCGGGGCATGACCTGCGCTATGCTATTGACGCCAGCAAAATCAAAGATGAGTTGGGTTGGGTTCCGCAGGAAACTTTCGAATCCGGCATCCGCAAAACCGTTCACTGGTACTTGCATAACCAGGGCTGGTGGCAGCGTGTTATGGATGGCTCCTACGCAGGCGAACGTCTGGGACTGGCGGATTAATTAAGGAATAGATGATGAAAGGTATTGTTCTTGCTGGTGGTTCCGGAACCCGTCTTTATCCGATCACATTGGGTGTCTCGAAGCAATTGTTACCCATTTATGATAAGCCGATGATTTATTACCCGTTGTCGACTTTGATGCTTGCAGGTATCCGCGATATTTTGGTGATCACTACCCCTGAAGACAACGCTTCATTTGTACGTATGCTCGGTGATGGTAGTCATTTGGGCATTCATATTGAATATGCTATTCAGCCCAGCCCTGATGGGCTTGCGCAGGCATTTATCATCGGTGAGAAATTCATCGGTGATGATTCATGCTGTTTGGTGCTTGGCGACAATATTTTCTATGGGCAGTCATTCAGTAATACATTGAAAAAAATCGTTTCCCGCCAGAGTGGCGCAACGGTTTTCGGCTACCAGGTGAAAGATCCAGAACGTTTTGGTGTTGTTGAATTTGATAGCAACCACAAAGTGGTATCGATTGAAGAAAAACCCACTCATCCCAAATCCAATTATGCGGTGACAGGTTTGTACTTCTATGATCAGCGCGTCGTTGAATTTGCCCGGAAAGTGAAACCTTCGCACCGTGGAGAGCTGGAGATCACCTCCATTAACCAGATGTACCTTGATGAAGGTTTGCTCAATGTTGAACTCTTGGGCCGTGGTTTTGCCTGGCTGGATACCGGTACTCACGCAAGCCTGCATCAGGCATCGTCTTTTGTTCAGACCATTGAAGATGTACAAGGGCTGAAAGTTGCCTGTCTGGAAGAGATTGCCTGGCGCAATGATTGGCTCACCCGCGAGGATGTCATCAGACTGGCTAAGCCAATGATGAAAAATGATTACGGGCAATATCTGATGACACTTGTTGGTGAAAAGTAAGAGGCAAAAAAATGCGCGTATTGGTTATTGGTTGTAATGGACAGGTAGGTAGCTGCCTCGTCGCGCAACTAACAGGTAAAGCAGAGATTTTAGCCGTGGATCGTAATCAACTTGATATTACCGATGCCGCGCAGGTGGATGCTCAGGTTACCGCATTTAAACCTGACTATATACTGAATGCTGCAGCGCATACTGCGGTTGATAAGGCCGAAGATGACGTTGAGGCATCCTATCAGATCAATGCCGATGGGCCGAAATATCTGGCTATTGCGGCAGATAAAATAGGTGCTGTGCTGGTCCATATCTCAACTGACTATGTCTTTGATGGTGAAAGCGAAGGCGAATACACGGAAGATATGAAGACAGGGCCGCAAGGCGTGTACGGGCAAAGTAAGCTTGCCGGGGAAAACGCCGTTGCGCAGAATGCCAGCAAATATCTCATCTTGCGCACCGCGTGGGTGTTTGGCGAACATGGCAGCAATTTTGTAAAAACGATGCTTCGTCTTGCCGGAATGCGCAATGAATTGAATGTGGTTGCCGATCAATGGGGAGGGCCGACGTATGCCGGTGATATCGCCAGTGCCATCATTTCAATGATTGAGCAAATTGATCGTGGCTTGTCACCAGAATGGGGAATTTATCATTATTCTGGCGCACCGCATACGAATTGGGCTGATTTTGCCCGCGCGATATTTACCAGTGCCGTAGAACACGGCTGTCTGGATCGTGCGCCGTTGGTGCATAGTATTGCCGGTAGTGAATATCCGACTCGCGCGAAACGTCCTTCTAATTCCCGCCTTAATTGCCAAAAGATTGAACGCCAATTTGGCATCAAACCTTCAGACTGGCGCGTGGCGCTTAATAATATCAAAGAGTACAAGTGAGTTATGAAAGTCATCGATACAGCCATTCCTGACGTAAAAATCATCGAACCAGCCGTGTTTGGCGATGAACGCGGCTTTTTCATGGAAACATGGAATCAGCAAAAATTTGAAGAGTCAGTAGCTCAACGCAAGTGTAACTTCGTGCAGGATAACCATTCAAAATCCAAAAAAGGGATTTTGCGAGGTTTGCATTACCAGACCGAAAATACACAAGGTAAGCTGGTTCGCGTCGTCAGCGGTGAAGTTTTTGATGTTGCCGTCGATATCCGTAAGGGTTCTTCGACGTTTGGCAAGTGGGTTGGGGTGTTACTTTCCGCGGAAAACAAGCGCCAGCTATGGGTACCGGAAGGTTTTGCTCATGGCTTTTACGTGACCAGCGAAGAAGCTGAGTTTGTATATAAATGTACTGATTATTACAATCCACAAGCTGAGCACTCTATCTTGTGGGAAGATACAGACCTGAATATTACCTGGCCTATTAAAGATGACCTGGTTATTTTGTCGGCAAAAGATCAGGTTGGCAAAAAACTTAAAGATAGCATCTTACTGTAAGCCAAAATAACTGCATGAAAAATTATCTATTAGAGTTAGTTAACAACAGAACATTAATATACCAGATGACAAAGCGTGACATTCTGAGCCGATATAAAGGCTCAGTAATGGGGATGGGGTGGTCGTTCTTCACCCCGCTTTTGATGCTGGCAATTTATACTTTTGTGTTCTCTGTTGTTTTTAAGGCAAAATGGGGCGTCGGTGGCGATGGAAACAAAGCTTCGTTCGCCGTAATCCTCTTTGCCGGAATGGTCGTATTTAATATTTTTGCGGAATGTTTTAACCGTTCAGTGACACTGATTACGAGCAATGCTAACTATGTGAATAAAATAGTTTTTCCGCTTTCAATATTGCCCGTGACAGTATTACTGAGCAGTTTATTTCATGCGTTAGTCAGCCTGGTTATTCTGATCATCGCCAGTATTGTGCTTATGAATCAGGTACATTTGACCTTGCTGCTATTACCGGTCGTCTGGCTTCCGTATTTCATGGCATTGGTCGGAATGATGCTCATTCTCTCATCGGTGGGGGTTTATTTACGCGATCTGGCACAGATAACGGGCGTGTTGACAACGATTCTGATGTTTACGTCACCACTCTTTTTTCCTCGAAGCGCACTTCCCGAGTCCTTGCAACCCATATTGATGCTGAATCCGCTTGCTTATTTTATTGAAGTTACCCGTGATGTTGTTATCTGGGGTAAAACGCCTGGTTTGTTAGCTGTTGCGATATCCTATGGCAGCTCGTTGCTTGCTCTTGCCTTGGGTTATTATTGCTTCGAAAAGCTAAAAAAAGGGTTTGCTGATGTCATCTAATGTAACCGTTGAAGTCAATAACGTTAGTAAATGCTATTTTATTTATGACAATCCTAAATATCGCTTGATAGGGCCTTTAGTCAATAAATTACGTAGAGCAACAGGCTTACAGGAAAAGAAATATTATAAAGAACATTGGGCATTAAAAGACCTGAATTTCGTTATTGAACGAGGTGACTCCGTTGGGGTCGTTGGCAAAAACGGGGCCGGCAAATCAACGCTGCTGCAAATGCTCACAGGTACACTGTCGCCAACATCTGGAAGCATCAACGTTAATGGGCGCATTGCGGCGCTGTTGGAACTGGGGGCTGGTTTTAATCCTGAGTTTACCGGTCAAGAAAACATCTATATGAATGCCAGTATTCTTGGTTTAAGTAAAGATGAGATCGACTCCCGTTATGATGACATTGTTAAATTTGCAGATATCGGCGATTTTATTAGTCAGCCAGTGAAAACGTATTCCTCAGGTATGTACGTTAGGCTGGCTTTCGCTGTTGCCGCGAATATTCAGCCGGATATTCTCATCGTTGATGAAGCCCTGGCCGTAGGGGATATCAGGTTCCAGTTGAAATGTCTGAAGCATATGAATGCGTTGAAGGAAAATGGTACGACAATTCTTTTTGTCTCGCATTCTCCAGAGCAGGTTAAACGGTTCTGTAATAAAGCCCTATGGATTGATGGCGGCAGAATTCGTGCCTCAGGCTCAGCAAACGACGTCTGTGATCAATACAATGATTTTATGTATCAGATCCAGCATGTTGACAATAGTAACAATGAAAACCGTCAGCCGAATCAAGGTACGCCTGCAAGAATTATCTCAACCAAACTTAACACAAATTATCTCAAAACCGGTGAGAGCTTGTCACTCACCATTGAGTATCAGGTTAATGATGAAGAAGTTGAAGGATTGATGGTTGGCGCAGCTTTATATTCTTCAGAAAGAAAATATCTTTATGGGATTAATACAGGGCTGGATAACTTCGTAATTTCTAATAAGAAGGGTATATATACCGTAGAATATAAAATCCCGGTATTACCTTTACTCCCTGGGTCATTCAGTTTTGATATTGGAGTCATGGGAGACCGAAGTTTAATTGGATTTGATTATATTACCGACGCGGAAAAATTCACGGTTTATAATGACTATGAAGGCGAAGGTGTATTTTGCATAGAGCATGAATGGTTCCAATCCCCAACCGATTAAATGAGATTGAAATGACTGATAATCACAAATATAGCCGGGAACAGCTAGGGAATAGCGAAGATTCGTTATTTGTCGTATCCTCATTTATCAATGATGGTTCTGAAGTGCTGGATATTGGATGTTATGAAGGTGCCCTCGGGAAATATTTAATTTCTGAGAAAGGGTGTGTCGTCGATGGTATTGAATATGAAGACGCAGCAGCAGCTGTTGCGCGTCAAGTTTACCGTGATGTCAAAGTTGCCGATCTTAATTCCAATAATATTTTTTCAACGCTCAATACTAAATATGATTGTATTATTTTCGCAGATGTTCTGGAGCATTTATATGATCCAGCGATGGTGCTTAAAAATGCAATAGCTTGTTTGAAAGAGTCCGGTAAAGTCATCATCTCGGTACCAAATATCGGGTATCAAGGTGTGATTACTGAGTTAGCTAATGGTGAGTTTTATTATCGACAGACCGGGATTTTGGATAAAACTCATCTGCGCTTTTTTACGCGTAAGAGCCTAAAGAGATTAATAACAAATGCAGGCCTGCACGCTGACATAATCAAAGATATTCGACTCATTAATAATGATTCTGAGTTTTCAGCTAATGTGAACATCAGTAATGCTGGTCGCCTTAATCAACTTATTGACATTTTCCCGGATGTTAATGCCTATCAATTTGTTGCGCAGTGCTCATTTGCAGAGAGTAAAGCTAAAACTGTTGAAAAAAAAGCACAACCGCAGAGCGGAAAGCAGTTTAAATACAGGGCTAAGCTTTACTGGCGCGATCACGATGGGATGTATAGCGATGCCGATAGCATCGAAAAACTGATTCCATATAGTGAGCAAAATGCTACTATTAGTCTGGACTTACCGAAAGATCGCACTTTTGAAGAAATAAGAATTGATTTGTGTGAAGAGCCGATGTGTTGCTACCTCTTCAATATTACTATCAAATCTCATGCAGATGAAATCCTGCAAGTTATTCCGTTGACGGACATCCAGGCCCAGGATGAGAATACGAAAGTTTGTCAACTAGATATGGATAAAGCCGTTATCTACTGCTTCCATAACGATCCGGCTTTTATATTTCGTGTAGACAGCTCAAAATTAAAGGGCGCCAATGCCAAAGTTGATATTAGTATTGGTGTGTTGAGCAACACGAGTGATATTTCAACCGTCATTGATGATTTAGTCCAGTCGCGTCAGCAGTTACTGGCGTCAACGTCGTGGAAGATAACCAAACCATTACGCTTTGGCGTGCGAGTGGTAAAGAAAGTTAAACGACTGGCGATAAATCTGCTGCGCCAGATAAAAGCGCTAAATCTGCGGGCTGCGCCTTTGCTCGTTGTCCGGACGATCAGGAAAGAAGGGCTTTCTGCGACGCTGCGTAAAATTTCCTTCCGCTTAAAAAGACTGGGCAAAGGAAACATCGAAGTTTCATACGCGGATTTTATCGCGCATGATAAAAAACGAAATCAGTATGAAATAGAAAAAATAGCAAGATCCCTTACTAAGGAAAACAGTCCTCTCATTTCCGTTCTGTTACCCGTCTATAAGAGCGACCTTAAGTATCTGCAGGAGTGCATTGATTCCGTATTTTCGCAAAGTTACTCCCACTGGGAATTATGCATTTGCGATGATGCATCAAATTCCCCTGAACTGACTCAGATGCTTAACAAATACGCAACTGACAGCAGGGTAAAGATAATCTGTAACGATAAAAATAGCCATATTTCGCATACTACCAATCAGGCGCTTGGGTTGGCTTCCGGACAATATATTGTCTTGCTCGATCATGATGATCTGTTGCATGCTAATGCGTTGCATTATCTTGCACAGGCGATTAATGATAACCAGTGTCCGGATATTATTTATACGGATGAAGACCATGTCACTACTACAGGTGAACGAAAAGCACCGTTCCTCAAGCCAGACTGGTCACCAGCATTACTTTATAGCCAGAACTATATTGGTCACATTACCTGTATTTCCCGAAATGTGATAAATCAGATTGGCGGATTTACCGTGGGGCTTGAAGGTGCTCAGGATTATGATCTTGTATTGCGCGCTAGCGCTATTGCAGAGAATATTATCCACATTCCGCGCATTCTTTATCATTGGCGCGAGCATCCGCAATCCACGGCCATGAATGCGGACTCCAAGCCTTATGCCCATGATGCGGGTAAAATGGCGCTGACGAACTATTTTAAAACGGCCTATCCGAATAATTTTATAGAGGTCGCGGATGGAGAGCATTTATTTACCTATGAGCCAAAGTTCCGTGTCAACCCAGAGATAAAAATATCATTGATCATACCGATCAGAGATAAAATTAGCCTGCTTGCCGATCTCGTTGATAGCATTAACGCAAAAACAACCTGGACAAATTATGAAATCATCATAATTGATAACGGTTCAGTCGAAGAGCAAACTCACAACTATCTTGCTGAATTAACATCGAAAGGGAACTGTAAAGTTCTGCGGGATGATTCGCCATTTAACTGGTCAAAACTGAATAACAATGGCGCATCCCTCGCTGAGGGCGATGTTTTTATTTTCCTCAACAACGATACGTTGGTTATCACCCCTGAATGGCTTGAAAATCTTGCCTCATGGGCGCTGTTGCCGGACGTCGGTGTTGTTGGACCGCAACTCTTATATGAAGATGGCACTATCCAGCATGCCGGGGTTGTTGTTGGTATGTTCGGATGGGCAGAACACGTCTTTAAAGGCCAGAGCAATGCGCATCATGTCGGCCCGTTTGTTTCACCCGCGCTGAACCGAAATGTTCTGGCTCTGACGGGAGCATGTCATGCGATATCTCGTGAAGTATTTACCCGCCTTGGAGGATATGACGAAGAGTTCGAGATCTGTGGCAGCGATATCGAGCTCTGTATCAGGGCATACAATGCGGGTTATCAAAACGTCTATCTGGCTCAGACGAAACTGTTCCATCTTGAATCTAAAAGTCGCAGCAGCTTTGTTCCAGAATGCGATTTCCTACGTTCCAGAATAAAGTACGAACCATACCGAACAGAAGCTTACGATCCTTTTTATAATATTAATCTCGATAAATTTAATAATAAACCAACGATCAAATTATGATTAACTTTATAGTAAAAAAGTTGTTGTCTAACCGGGTTGTTTACAGGATTGCAAAAAATGCGTATGAATCAAATAAGGCAGCCACATGTAACCCTGCAAATTATGACATACCAGAGATAACGCCATTCAATTTTGTCAAAAGCAATGTTGATGCCAGACGTATTAACTTATTTGTTCCCGCATTATCGGAAAAACATGTTTTCGGTGGTATTGCGACAGCGCTACGCTTTTTTGAAGCTATCCGTCATGATTTTCCTCTGGCGCGTATTATTGTTACTGATGAAGTGAGCGTTGAACTCAAAGCAGGGCAATTCTACTCAGACTGGCAACTCACCGATCTTTCTGGTGCGGATTGTGCGGAAAATTGCATCGTCGTTGCCGGAAATCGCAGTGGTGCTTCACTCAATGTTGCTGAGAATGATTATTTTGTTTCGACTGCATGGTGGACCGCTTATAACACATTCAAAGCGCTTGCATGGCAGAGCTCAATCTTCGGTACACAAGGACGTAAATCAATCTACTTTATTCAGGATTATGAACCGGGATTCTATGCCTGGTCCTCGCGGTTTGCCCTGGCTGATTCAACTTACGCTCATGCGGAACAAACTATTCCTGTCTTTAATACAGCGCTATTGAAAGATTTTTTCATTAATAGCGGCTACGTTTTCAATGAACATTATTTCTTTGAACCACGCATTAACCCTGTGTTATCGGCAGCCAGCGAACAAGCAGCCTCTGTTGATAAAGAAAGGAAAATCCTGGTTTATGGTCGCCCGGGCGTAGAGCGCAACCTCTTTAATATTGTTGTGCTGGCGTTGCGTGCCTGGGCTCAAGCCTATGATAAGGCAGAGCAATGGACCATTGTTTCCGCGGGTGAAAGCCATGCGGATATTGAACTGGGAAGAGGGGTAAAGCTGGAGTCATTAGGTAAATTGACTCTCGATCAATATATTCACCAACTTTCGACCTCGTCAGTTGGATTGTCATTGATGCTTTCACCGCATCCAAGCTATCCTCCGCTCGAAATGGCCAGCTTTGGTATTCGTGTCGTAAGTAATGGTTATGCGAATAAAAAACTGTCAGCCAGAAGCAAAAATATTATAGAACCGGCAAATTTCACGCCTGAATCCATTGCTGAAAGTTTGATAAAACTTTGTGAAGAACATGAGAATGCTTCGACAGTCATTTACGAAGATAATCTGTTTTCAAAAGAAACCGAGTTCAGCTTTGTGAAAAACATCGTTCAAAATATTCTGGGGGAATAAATGGAATCGGGAAATAAAATCGTACTTTTTATCCCATGTTATAACTGTCAGGATCAAATTCCTCGAGTATTAAACAGTCTCAAAGAAAATGACAATTATAAGAAATTTCATGAGATTCTGGTTATTGACAACAGAAGTACAGATGGCACAGTCGAAAGGTCTATTGCGACTGTTCAATCGTTAGGTTTGCCTAATGTAGGAATCTATACTAACAGTCAGAATGTTGGACTTGGCGGAACACATAAAGTAGCGTTTCGACATGCACAACGCACCAACGCAACGCATATTGCGGTACTTCATGGTGACGATCAAGGCAATATTAACGACTTGATCGATATTATTGATAGCAGTCAGATAAATAATTACGACTGCTGTCTGGGAAGCCGTTTCAGTCGAGCTTCCCGTCTGAAAGGATATGCAAAGTTCAGAATATTTGGTAATTATATATTTAATTTTATCTACTCCGTCTGTTCATTCCACGTAGTAAAAGACCTGGGTGCAGGCTTAAATATCTATAAAGTCTCCGCTATTGCGGATTCAAGAGTTGTCAAATTTTCAAACGATCTGACGTTCAACTGCTTCCTTCTTTTATTCTCCATCAGTCAAAAACAGAAAATTAAATATTTTCCTGTTGAATGGCGCGAGGATGACCAGATATCAAATGTGAAGTTGTTTTCGCAAGCAACACGCACATTAAAAATAGCGGTCAATTATCTTTTTAGAGGAGTTAATGGATTATTGGCGCTTGGTAATAATACCATTGATTTTGATGATGTAACCCTGCAAGAAAAATTCACATGGAATAAGAAAAATGATTAATCTGGTGATACCAATGGCAGGGAGAGGTAGTCGGTTTTCTAAACAAGGATATACGTTGCCGAAACCTTTAGTTGAACTTGATGGTAAGCCTTTTTTTTGGTGGGCTATTGAGTCTGTACGACGTAGCATTGAAATCAGCGAGTTAATCTGTGTTGTTTTAAAAGAGCATGTTGTTGAACATGATATCATTCAGCAGGTTCATCATTTTTATCCGCAAGCTAAGTTTGTTGTTCTGGATAAGGTGACCGATGGGGCTCTGGATACTGCCATGTGTGGCTTGACGTTGATTGATAACGACTTCCCGGTTATTTTTAACGATTGCGATCAGGCTTTCGAAATAAAGGACCTACCGTCGTTTATCAGTCAGATGGCACCTGGTGGTGATGTTATGGCATACCTTTGTAATTTTGAGTCAGACTCGCCGGCGTATTCATACGCGTTGTACGAAAATGAACGATTAGTGAAAACTGCTGAGAAAATCGTTATCAGCAGATTTGCTATTTCTGGCGCTTATATCTTTGCTAATAAGCGTGTGGTCACTGAAAACTATGCTTTATATAAACAAAATTGTAGCTATAATGAAATTTTCATTAGCGGTATCTACAATACATTGTGTGACCAGGGATATACGGTAAAAGGTATTTTGCTGGATAACCATTTGTCTTTCGGTACTCCAGAAGAATTAAAAGAAGCGGAACATAAAAAATTATTCCATAAATGGCTATAAGCAAGGATTAAATAATGATAGCGGTTCTTTATTTCCTAGTTGCAGTATTTTTTCTGATTCTCGGGCATTCTATTCGTGTCAAGCGCTGGAACAATCTTTTACCGGGACGAGATGACACTGCACGCAGCATTCAATTTACATCACTTTCTTTGGGCTATGTTGTCAACTTTTTTGTACCATTGCGCCTTGGTGAGATAGTACGTGCGGGCGTTTTTTCATATCTGGGGCGGCAGAGCTTTGCATTGTCTTTCGCGTCGGTCTTCTTTGAGCGTGTTTTTGATTTGCTGGTCTGGGGTGCCATCCTGATTTGGTTCAATTCGGCCTCAAACCTCAAATTCAATCTGACCGAATCATTGGTGGTGCTGGTCAGTGTATTTCTGTTTTTTGCACTGTGCTCACTTATTGGTTCAAATAAAAATGTAAAAAAAGCACTTAACAGTCTTACTGGCATATTTAACGATGAGATTTCTTATTCGTTGAGACATTTTTTCTGGTGTCTCAATGAAGTCTATATCTGTTTTAGAAAGAACCTTCTTTCTTACATCGTCAATAGCGCATTGATGTGGGCTGCGTACCTGGCCAGTTATCACCTGATTGCCAGATGCACCGGGGCTTCGGCTTCGATGCTCATTTATTCTTTATTTGATACACCGCTCAGTTCAACATTTAATGCACTGCAGGATGTCTATTCCGCGCAAGTCTTTACTGTTCTGACTTTATTCTTTCTTAGTCCGGTTTTGTTTATTTTTGCCTATTATTTGATTAAGAATAAATACAGCTTTGAACCAGGAAAAGTATTGCGTTGGTTTGAGTTTAATAATGATACAGTGCCTAACAAACGTGACCTTTTTTATACTGAAGAACAGTATAAAATGTTCCTTGTAAGGAATTTCAGAAACGATGTTGATCTCATCTCTGAGTTTTATAAAAAAGGTATGGGCAATGATGTTATTCTGTATCGCATCTTCCATGGCGGTTCAGACGCGTTAACTGCGCTGATTTCTTTTAATAACTCAATGTATGTCAGAAAATTTGCTTCTGAGTTGGGCTCTGGTAAATTGCAGGCGCAAAAAAAATGGCTTTGTGAGTACGCCAATGAACTTGTACTGGCAAGCGTAGCAAGCGATAAGAAGCTTGATAATGGCTATATTTATGATATGCCTTACAGCCATACCTCTATTGATTTTTATGAATTCATCCACTCATCATCACTCGATACCTCGTGGGGGTATCTTGCTGAAGTGTTGAATTCCATCAAAGATTTTCATGCCAGAAAAAATACTGGGCTGGCTGATGACTCGATGATTGAGAGTTACATTTCTGCCAAGATGGCTGGTAACTTTAATAATATTAAAGGCTTGTCATCGATCTTTTTTGATAAGTCGCAAGTTGTTATCAACGGACGTAACATAGATCTTGATGCTATTTCAGATTGGATTAATGATTCGGCACGCAATCATGATTTCAAATTTAGAGAGACGTCCGTTATTCACGGTGACCTGACTATCGAAAATATTATCATCGATAAGAAACACGAGAATGGTTGGTTTATTATCGACCCTAATATTGGGAACTTTTTCGAGTCACCCTTGCTGGATTACGCTAAACTGATGCAGTCATTGCATCTCGGTTATGAATCACTAAACCGTTCGATTAACTGTCATGTTGAAAATGACGAGATAACCGTTAGTATTTTCAGATCCTCACAATATGCAGCTATTTATGAAAAATACAAACAATGGATTGTTGAAAACTTTGGTCAGGACTTCCTGAAAGAAGTTATGCTGCATGAAATTATTCATTATACACGACTCGTTCCGTATAAATTCCGTAAGGATAAGGCAACGGGAAATGCATTTACCGCTTGCATGCTGCTGCTCATCGATGAATATCTGGAGCTTGAGAATACGCTATGATTGAAGCGATATTGAGTGATATGGATGGCACGCTGATCGATACCGAGAAGGCTAACGCGTCCGCATATTGCTATGCCATTGCACAATATGGTGGTGAGATTACCCCCGAAGACTTTCAACATAACTATGCGGGTATGTCGTGGAAGCGATTCTTGCCGCAAATACTACCTGACGCTGACAGTGAGACGCATAAAGCAGTGGCTGAGCTCAAAAAGAGTAAGTATGCGGATTTTTTCTCACTTACGTCGGTTTACCAGGACGTGCTCGATTTTCTCACACATTCAAAACAGTTTGCGCCTGTTGGCCTTGTGACCACGGCCTCACGGCAGGCGGTAGAGGAACTGCTGCGCTATCACCAACTGGAAGTTTTTTTCGATGTGATTATCAGTGGTGATGATGTGGTTAATGCCAAGCCACATGCCGAACCCTATCTTGCTGCCGCAAATATGCTAGGCGTTAATATTGTTAATTGTATTGCTTTAGAAGATTCTCAAGTCGGGATTGATTCAGCGACTTCCGCTCGGGCCAATGTCTTTATCGTTAAGCATGAAAAGTAAACCTATCCGCTTTATTGTGATATCAGGAACAGGATGGTCGATTGACTTAGTGACCATGACCATCCTTGTTTATCTGGGACTGGAACCTGTCATCGCCAATCTCTGTAGCGCGACGCTTGCAGTAACCTTCGTTTATTGGGTTTCGCGACTTGCCGTGTTCGATAAGAAGGTTGAGCAAAAAGCTTTCGCCGGATATATAGCTTATTGCGCTTATAGTGTTGTCGTTATTGCAGCTTTCTCTGTGTTGATTCAGTATTTAAGCTATTTTTTACACGGAATGTTTGAAAGTGTTATATCACTGACTGCATCTGCATTCATAGCAAAGGTTATCGTTACTCCCTTTAATTTATATATCAATTTCGTGGCTTCAAAATATATCGTTGGAAAAACTTAATGGCGACAGCAAAAATACAGAATAGTGCATATAAAAAAGCGTTGCTTCTTGTAGGATCGCTACTTGTATTGTTCCTCTTGTTCTCACTGAGAAACCTTGACCCGATTCTGTATCCAACAGTCTATGCGGAGGATGCAGTCTGGACAGGGAAAGTTATTGATCACGGTTTTTGGAATACTGCATTCCACACGCGTGTGTTCCCCATCCTTGGTTTTGCTGTTTTTTATAAAATTGCATTAGTCCTGCTTGATTTATTTTGCAATGGTAATCTTTTCTATCTGCCACTAATATATTTCATTTTATCGAATATCTTTTTTTCGCTGTGTGTGCTGGCTGGATATTTTGCACTCAGGAATTTATTATCCCGAAGTAGCCTTGTATGTCTGTTGCTCGCAATAGTGCTGATGCCAGTGGGATTAGACGGCAACGAAATCTATGGGCGCTTGCTTAATCTTGGTTTTATTTTCCCGGTATTGCAGGTGTTACTGCTTAGCGCATTATTGCTGAATAAGCAATCTATACCCCTGGCCATTGTGGTTATGGTTACGGCGTTGCTATCCTGCCTGACCTTGCCTGTAGGGGTAGGTGTGCAGGTTATTTTTGGTATAGTTTGTGTTTATAACGGCTTTAAAAATAAGTCTCGCTATTTCTACTCGCTGGCGGCATTTAGCGTCGCGATCGTATTGGCGTCCATGATCGCGATATCGGGTAATGCAATCCATGATAGTGGGGGGGCCGATTTTCCTGTCAAAGCATCTGCATTGATTGAGTTTGCGCTGGCGCGAGTATTGTTATACCCCGTACTTTTTAGCATCTATCACCATCTGAACGACATTGTTGTTATTGCTGTTGTTCTTTGCCTGCTGGGTGTTATGTTTTATGCGGCGAAACGTTTCTTTAATAACGGTAAAATTATTATCGATAAAAGGCTGTTAGCAATTCTGTTCGTCTGGGCTTCGTTCGGCATCTATTATCTTTCTATCGTCGTTATGCGTAGAGGGTTAAGTTCATTATTTTTTGATTATACTGTAACCTTTCCGGATAGATATTTTCTCGGGCTCAATATTCTGTTTGTCGTTGCGTTGTTAATGCTTCTGGATAAAACGGTCTTTGCCAAAATTGTATGTGTAATTTTGGTGGTGCCGATGCTGCTTTCAGTTGGCAAAACGTTTGAATTAGGTAAACCTGCTACTAAATTCTCTTCTTCGCCATTGTGGACTGCCGAATATTGCAATTATCTTTTTGCGGAAAAGGACAGTGGAGATGGTTTGCTCGTCTCTATTCCACCGGAGAACTGGGTTTTTCATTCAGAATCGTACAGCCTGACAATGGAACAACGGCAGACGTTTCAGCAACGATGCAAATTATCTAACCTGTATTCAATGCCACTGCTGGGAAAACTTGTTCCGCCGGTCCTTGTGCAGCGCAATGCTACCGCTGATATGGGGCAGTTACCTGTACTGGGCGTTGTCTCTGTTCACAATGTTGCGATCACAGCGCTGGAAAATGGTTTTAGCGCCCGGGTGAGTGGTGATGATCCATACATCGTGTTTGGTGCTCATAAAACACAAAGTATGCAAGCACATGCTGCATTCCACTTTTCCGTAGCATCGCCTGTGCCAACCCAGTTTCAGGCTTACTATTTGATGAAAAACGAGCCGGACTACGCTGAACAAAACAGCATTCATTTCCCGGTATTGAAAGGCGAAAATCCACTCTATTTGAACGCCAACGACACGGTTTCTCCCGATTTAATCAGGATCGATTTACCTGACGGCAGCCGTGACGAATTCATTTTCACCGGCGTAAAAACGAGTTTAGTTGAGTAAACGTACTGGCTATGATTTCGGCAATTATTATCACTTATCTCCCCGAACGGGAACGTGTGTTATCCCTGGCTGCATGCCTTGCCAGTCAGGTCGATCATGTTTTAATCATTGATAACAGTCCGGCTGATTCACAATTTTCTTTAACTTCATCGCTATCTGAGGTGGTCATTCACTATATTGGTAGAAATGTTGGTATTGCTCAGGCACAAAATATCGGCATTGCCAAAGCTAAGGAATGGGGATCCCGTGATGTCGTTCTTTTCGATCAAGACTCTGTTCCATCGCCAACGCTTGTACAAGACTTGCTGGATGCCAGAGACATCGCGACCCGGGATGGCTTAAACGTTGCTGCGGTGGGACCGGTTCATTTTGATCTTGACTCCGGATCGCCTTCACGCTTTGTTTGTACGAAAGCATTGACATTGAAGCTCGTCACTCCAGATTTTAAATCTGCGTATTTTACCGCCGATTTTATTATCGCCTCCGGTTCTTTGATTAGCATTGAAGCGCTGGATACCATTGGGCTTATGGAAAACGAACTTTTTATCGACTGTGTTGACATTGAGTGGGGTTATCGAGCGCGGGCGAAGGGAAGGGTGTGTGTGGTCGCGCAAGCGGCCAGGATGGACCATAAAATTGGTGACAAACCACTCATTTTGTTTGGCCGGCAGATCACGACCCATTCTCCTATAAGGCACTACTATTTTTTCCGCAATGTTGTCTTGTTACTGAAACGCAAATACATGCCTGTCGGCTGGAAAATGAATGTAAGTGTTAAGTCGCTTGTGCAGGCAATCATTTTTACGTTTTTTTTGTCGCCACGCTATACGCATTTCAAATATATAACCAAGGGATTCTTACATGGAATCCTGGGACGTACAGGCCCTTATGAAAGATAACGTATTACTCTATGTTGTAAATGCTGATTGGTATTTTAAATTGCATTGGTTTAACCGCGCTATGGCGAATATCGCGAATGGATATAAAGTCGTTGTTATTTCTTGCTTTGATACACCCGGCCTGAGCAGTGAGTTAGAAAAAAATGGCATTGAATGTCACCATATTAAAATGTCACGTAGTGGTATTAATCCTTTTTTTGAGCTTATGACCCTTTACGCCATCTTGAAGCTGGCGCGTAAAATTCAGCCTGATATTATCCATTCGATTACTGTCAAACCTAATATTTATTCGGGGATTATTGGCCGGATTATTCATCGTCCGGTAGTGAAAAGTGTCACCGGATTGGGTGTTATATTTTCTAATGAGTCACTGTTCTTCAGAACGATCCGTCCTATCGTTACGAACCTGTACAGGATAGCAGGATCTTCGAGACACGGTGCGTTTGTATTTGAAAACAATCATGATCTGATTTTCTTCAAGCGCAACAATATTACTGATTCACAGAGTCTGTATTTCGTGGAAGGTGCTGGCGTAGACCCTAAACGCTTTTTTCCCGTACGGAATGCATTTCAGCAAGATAAGAAACATATTCTCTTTGCTGCAAGGTTACTCAAAGATAAAGGACTTGATACGCTCCTTACCGCTCTGGATAAGCTGTACATTGGTCGTCAGGACTTTGTGCTCAATATTGCCGGTATCTATGACTCACAGGCGAGGAATGCTTATACGCCGGAGGAGATCGAACAGATAAGCAAACGTGAGTATGTGCACTGGCTCGGACATCGCACCGACATGGAAAATGTCATCGGTGAGTCTGATCTGGTTGTTTTACCCACCCGGTATGGTGAGGGCATTCCGCGGATATTAATCGAAGCGGCATTCTGCGGCGTACCTGTACTGACCACAAATGTTCAGGGCTGTAATGAATTTGTTGAAAATAATATTAACGGATACCTGGTTACACCTGGTGACGCTAATGAATTGAAGGGCACACTTGCGCATATTTTCGAAAATACCGATGAGGCATTGTTATTTGCCGAGCGACTTTATGAAAAAGTGCGGTATGATTATTCGGACGAGGCCATTATCAATAAATTTTCAGCTATTTATCGCACCCTGCATCAAGAAATAGAGCATTGATAATAAGACGGGCTAAAATAATTTTAGCCCGTCTGCATCTCTACTGAAAGGCTTGTGGATTGTCTGCAACAATCTTTTCCCCAATGTATCGTGAACCATTAATATTCAAATGGTGTGTGTCGCGATACATTAGTTTCCCATCTTTTATCATACTGCAGCTCGTCGTATCGCACAGATACTCCCTTTCCGCGAGCAACTCAACGTTTACGTTTTTGCTGGCAATCTCCTGGAGTTCAGGCAGATATCTCTCCTTCTGTTTATCCGACTCCGCACGCGTAATTACACAGGTGCTATCGCTAAATGATAACCAGCGGCGCCCTTTGCACTTATCCGGTGTGAAGGGAAAGTCTGCCACATCATCAGTTAAAATGACTTTCTTCCCGGCATCGGTGAAGCGTTTTGCTGTTGCGCCAATCTCTTTTTCAAGCGAACTTCCCGGGGGCGTTTCACCATAACGACCGTGCCAGTACATGGTCAACACCACGGTTTTAATATGTGGGTTACGCAATATTTCTTCGTAAAGTCTCGCAAACTTAGCATTACTCAGGAAGGGTGAACCATCTTCGATATAAAAGGCCACATTTTTATTCTTAAGCGCCTCGGCCATACCAATAAAGAGATGTTCGGCATGGCTGTCGCCCAGCAACACAATATCAATATTGTTGCCTTCTTTTGATTGCATACAACGCGTGTAATTGTTCCATTTCAGCGCTGTCGTAGCGATGCTTTCTGGCGTACAGAGTACAAAATGCGTCGCAATATATTTATGAAATTCATCATGGCCAATATCGCCAGGGTATCCCTGGAGCGTAGCATTCTGACGCTGCGGTAGCCCCTGTCTGAAATAGAGGGTGCAACCGGCAATACTGGTGACGATAAGTACTGCGACAAGACTGAAAATAGCGCGCTGCGAATAACTGGATTTTCTGAATGGCTTTTCAACGATACGGAATGTCAGCCATGCCAGAAGAAATGCAACAAAGATCAGCGCTATTTTCATGTTTGTTGCCGGATCGCTACCGTTAATAATCCAGGCAAATGAGATTAACGGCCAGTGCCATAGATACAACGGATAACTGATCAGACCTACAAAGACCATTACACGGGAAGATAAAAATGCCTTACTGATAATGTTTTCAGACTGCGCAAAGATAAGCATGCAGGTTGCTACAACCGGTATTAGCGCATACAGACCGGGGAAATTTTTTGTCTTATCAATAAAATAAAGACCAAAAACGAGCATGCATAACCCGCTGGCAGCCAATAGCGTATCCAGTCTGGTTACTTTTCTGATGCTCCGGCTACCGCTATGAAACCATGCCAGCGCCGCACCGGCCAGCAATTCCCATGCACGCGAGTCCGGCGAGTAATAAGCAGCCGATGTGAAACTCTTATGCAAATACCACAACCCGATGAAAAATGAAGCAAACCCGGCAAGGGCTATTGCAGCTATTATATTTTTCTTGTGGCGGGTACAAACATAAATAACGATTGGCCAAATCAGATAAAACTGCTCTTCAATGCCAAGACTCCATAAATGAAGCAGTGGCTTGGTTATGCTGGCGTTATCAAAATAATTGGCTTCCGAGAGCAGCATGAGGTTCTGTGCAAAGAGCGTACTGGCGGCTACATGTTTTCCGAGCTGCCTGTATTCATCGGTCAGCAGGGCAAACCAGCCAAAGACGATACAGGTAATAAGTACCACGGAGAGAGCAGGGAAGATCCTTTTTATACGTCTGGCATAGAAATCAAGGATACTGAAGGTGTTGTTTTTACTTTTATTAAGAATAATGGATGAGATGAGGTAACCGGATATCACAAAAAATATATCGACACCGATGAACCCGCCGGGCACCAGGTGGGGGAAAAAATGATACAACACAACCGAAACAACGGCGATGGCTCGTATTCCATCAATCTCTGGGCGATATCGTATAGAATTATCAGTTTTGCGCGACGACGACATGTATTTGGCTTTAAAGTTATAACGTTGCGTGGATGCTACTATAGCAAGCAATTATTCTCAATTATATGGAACACGAAGGTGATGCCCCTTTCATCAGGCAGGGTTGCTGCGTGTTTGCTTTGTGCTTTTCCTGCCAGACACTCTCGTTCATTACGCATTTTTAGGCTAACATACCATTCACTTACGACCCGCCGGATCCGTTGACGGCAGGGTAACCACACCTGACAGGAGTATGTAATGTCCAAGCAACAAATCGGCGTTGTTGGTATGGCCGTGATGGGGCGCAACCTGGCGCTTAACATCGAAAGCCGTGGCTATACCGTTTCCGTTTTCAACCGCTCCCGCGAAAAAACCGAAGAAGTAGTTGCCGAAAACCCAGGCAAAAAGCTGGTTCCTTACTACACCGTTAAAGAATTTGTTGAATCTCTGGAAACCCCGCGTCGCATCCTGCTGATGGTGAAAGCGGGCGAGGGTACCGACAAAGCTATCGAGTCCCTGAAACCTTATCTGGCAAAAGGCGACATCATTATCGATGGCGGCAACACGTTCTTCCAGGACACTATTCGTCGTAACCGCGAACTCTCTGCGGAAGGCTTCAACTTTATCGGCACCGGGGTATCTGGTGGTGAAGAAGGCGCGCTGAAAGGCCCGTCCATCATGCCTGGCGGCCAGAAAGATGCCTACGAACTGGTTGCCCCAATTCTGACTAAAATCGCAGCCGTTGCTGAAGATGGTGAGCCGTGCGTGACCTATATCGGTCCGGACGGTGCAGGCCACTATGTAAAAATGGTGCACAACGGCATTGAATACGGTGACATGCAGCTGATTGCCGAAGCGTATGCACTGCTGAAAGGCGGCCTGAATCTCTCCAATGAAGAGCTGGCGAAAACCTTCAGCGAGTGGAACGCTGGCGAGCTGAGCAGCTACCTGATCGACATCACCAAAGATATCTTCACCAAGAAAGATGACGAAGGTAAATACCTGGTTGATGTGATTCTGGATGAAGCAGCAAACAAAGGTACCGGCAAATGGACCAGCCAGAGCTCGCTGGATCTGGGCGAACCGCTGTCGCTGATCACCGAGTCCGTATTCGCACGCTACATCTCCTCGCTGAAAGAGCAGCGTGTTGCGGCATCTAAAGTGCTGTCTGGTCCGCAGGCGAAAGCGGCTGGCGACAAAGCTGAATTTATCGAGAAAGTTCGCCGTGCACTGTACCTCGGTAAAATCGTCTCTTATGCGCAGGGTTTCTCCCAACTGCGAGCTGCTTCCGACGAGCATAACTGGGATCTGAACTACGGTGAGATCGCGAAGATTTTCCGTGCTGGCTGCATTATCCGTGCGCAGTTCCTGCAGAAAATCACCGACGCCTATGCGGAGACCCCGGCCATTGCTAACTTGTTGTTGGCGCCGTACTTCAAGCAAATCGCTGATGACTACCAGCAAGCGCTGCGTGACGTTGTTGCCTATGCGGTACAGAACGGTATCCCGGTTCCGACTTTCTCTGCAGCCGTCGCTTACTACGACAGCTACCGCTCTGCGGTCCTGCCTGCCAACCTGATTCAGGCGCAGCGTGATTACTTTGGTGCGCATACCTACAAACGCACTGACAAAGATGGCGTGTTCCATACCGAATGGCTGGATTAATCTGATAATCAGTCGCCTGTAAAAGTAAGCCCGGTTACTGCAACCGGGCTTTTTTTTTGCGCTGAATCGCCGCTGTTACGGGAAGTCCTCTTCATTTTGCTATCTGTGGCCTGCTAAACCGCGCATAAACGCCGATGTTGCCCGCCGTTTGACGCCTTGACAGTCCCTCAACAGAAGAGGTAAAAACCCCAACAGTTATTGATATTAAGCGGTGGCGGCGGTATCGCCACCTCCGGTTCATACACTCACAAAAGTTGCTTATCGAATGAAAATAACAATCTCCGGAACAGGTTATGTTGGTCTATCGAACGGGATCCTGATCGCGCAGCACCATGAGGTCGTGGCGCTGGATATCGTGAAGGACAAAGTCGATATGCTTAACAAGAAGATTTCTCCCATCGTTGATAAGGAAATCCAGGAGTATTTGCAGAATAAGCCGCTGAACTTCCGTGCAACAACGGACAAGCACGATGCCTATCGCGGCGCGGATTTCGTGATTATCGCTACACCGACGGATTACGATCCGAAAACCAACTACTTCAACACCAGTTCAGTGGAAGCGGTGATCCGCGATGTGCATGAAATCAACCCGCAAGCGGTGATGATCATCAAGTCCACCATTCCGGTCGGCTTTACCGAATCCATCAAAGAAAAGTTGGGTATTGATAACGTTATCTTCTCGCCAGAGTTCCTGCGTGAAGGCAAAGCGCTTTACGACAACCTTTACCCGTCGCGTATCGTGATTGGCGAACGTTCTGAGCGTGCGGAGCGTTTTGCTTCCCTGCTGCAGGAAGGTGCCATCAAGAAAGATATTCAGGTGTTGTTTACCGACTCCACCGAAGCAGAAGCCATTAAATTATTTGCTAACACCTATCTGGCGATGCGTGTGGCCTACTTTAATGAGCTGGACAGCTATGCAGAAAGCCTGGGACTGAACAGCCGCCAGATTATCGAAGGCGTTTGCCTCGACCCGCGTATTGGCAACCACTACAACAACCCGTCCTTTGGTTACGGTGGCTACTGCCTGCCGAAAGACACCAAACAGCTGCTGGCGAACTATCAGTCGGTGCCGAACAACATTATCTCGGCCATTGTGGATGCAAACCGTACGCGCAAAGACTTTGTTGCTGACTCAATTCTTGCCCGCAAACCGAAAGTGGTGGGCGTGTATCGTCTGATTATGAAGAGCGGTTCTGATAACTTCCGCGCCTCTTCTATTCAGGGGATCATGAAGCGCATCAAAGCAAAAGGTGTGCAGGTCATCATTTATGAACCGGTGATGAAAGAGGATGAGTTCTTCCACTCTCGCGTGATACGCGACCTGGAGGCATTCAAGCAAGAATCCGACGTGATTATCTCAAACCGCATGGCAAAAGAGCTGGCGGATGTTGAAGAGAAAGTCTACACCCGCGATTTGTTTGGTAATGACTGATACGAAAACGGCCCGTCAGGGCCGTTTCTCTTAAGCGTTGTAGTACGCTTTATACCACTCGACGAATTTCTTCACGCCTTCTTTGACGGATGTCTGCGGTTTAAAGCCAATCGTTTCATACAGCGGCTGTGTATCGGCGCTGGTTTCCAGCACATCGCCAGGCTGAATCGGCATCATATTTTTCTGTGCTTCAATACCCAACGCGTCTTCCAGCGCAGTAATGTAATCCATTAATTCCACTGGCGAGCTGTTGCCGATGTTATAGATATGATAAGGCGCAGAGCTGGTTGCCGGGGAACCGCTTTCTACGGTCCACTCCGGGTTTGCCTGCGGAATCACATCCTGCATACGGACAATGGCCTCGACAATGTCATCCACGTAGGTGAAGTCACGCTTCATCTTCCCGTAGTTGTAAACGTCAATGCTTTTGCCTTCCAGCATCGCTTTGGTGAACTTGAATAACGCCATATCCGGGCGGCCCCATGGACCATACACAGTAAAGAAGCGCAGTCCCGTCGTTGGCAGGCCATAAAGGTGGGAATAGGTGTGCGACATCAGTTCATTGGCTTTTTTGGTGGCGGCATATAGCGACACCGGATGATCCACGGAGTCATCAGTGGAGAACGGCATCTTGCGGTTCAACCCGTAAACAGAGCTGGAAGAGGCATACAGCAGATGCTGCACCTTATTGTGGCGGCAACCCTCCAGCACGTTGAGGTGACCAATCAGATTGGAATCGGCGTAAACATGCGGGTTTTGCAGGGAATAACGTACGCCCGCTTGCGCGGCTAAATGGATAACGCGATCGAATTTCTCACTGGCGAACAGGTGGCTCATGGCTTCGCGATCGGCAAGATCGATTTTGTGAAAGCTGAACGCAGGAGAACGGAGCAAATCCAGGCGCGCCTGCTTCAGGCTGACCTCATAGTAATCATTAAGGTTATCAATCCCTACGACCTGATGACCCGCTTGCAGAAGACGCCCGCAGACGTGAAAGCCGATAAAGCCGGCTGCGCCGGTGACCAGAAATTTCATCTTCAACCTCAATGTTTGGAATGCATAACGTGTAATGCGTAAAACTGTGGGGGGATCATACCTGCTGCGGGAGAGAATGGTAACTGCTTTATCTCTGATAAATAAGGGAGCGCGTGGTGGCTCCCCCGGATACCTTATTTATGACGCCTGCGTAAATTCTCAATCACCGTTGTCAAATCAAGCTGCTGGTCTTGCAGCAATACCAACAGGTGATACATCAGATCCGAAGCCTCGTTAACCAGCTCTTCGCGGTCATTCACCGTGGCGGCCAGCGCGGTTTCCACGCCTTCTTCCCCCACTTTCTGCGCGATACGCTTGGTGCCGCTGGCATACAGTTTTGCTGTATAAGAGCTTGCCGGATCGGCGGTTTTCCGCGCGGCTAACAGCTCTTCCAGTTGATACAGGAACAACCACTGATGGCTGTTATCGCCAAAACAGCTCGACGTACCGGTATGGCAGGTTGGGCCGATGGGGTTAACCAGCACCAGCAGGGTATCGTTGTCGCAGTCCGGCGCGATACTGATCACATTGAGGAAGTGCCCGGAGGTTTCGCCCTTGGTCCACAGTCGGCCTTTGGTGCGGGAGAAAAAGGTGACTTTGCCGCTCTCCAGCGTTTTTGCCAGCGCGTCCTGATTCATGTATCCCAGCATCAGGACTTCACCAGAAACCGCATGCTGCACCACGGCGGGCAGCAGTCCGTCGGTTTTTTCCCAGTCCAGTTGGGCCAGTTGTTGCTCTGTTAACATACCCTTATCTCCACGCCCTGGTCCGCCAGGTACGTTTTCAATTCGCCAATATTGATAATTTGTTTGTGGAATACCGACGCGGCCAGCGCGCCGTCGACATCCGCATCCCGGAAGGCTTGCAGAAAGTGCTCCATCGTACCGGCGCCACCGGAAGCAATCAGCGGAACATGGCACACCGCACGCACTTTCTTCAGTTGCTCAAGATCGTAACCGTTACGCACGCCGTCCTGATTCATCATGTTTAACACGATTTCCCCGGCGCCGCGTTTTTGCACTTCCTGCACCCAGTCCAGCGTTTCCCACTGCGTTACCCGGGTACGGCTCTCATCGCCGGTATACTGGTTAACGTGGTATTTACCGGTTGCGGCGTCAAACCAGGTGTCGATACCCACCACAATACACTGCACGCCAAAGCGATCCGCCAGCCGGGTAATCAACGTCGGATCCGCCAGCGCCGGAGAGTTAATCGAGATCTTATCTGCGCCAAAGGAGAGAATTTTCGCGGCATCATCCGCAGATTTAATGCCTCCGGCCACGCAGAAGGGGATATCAATCACTTCAGCGACCCGCGACACCCAGCTTTTATCCACTACGCGACCGTCGCTGGAGGCGGTAATATCGTAAAACACCAGTTCATCCGCGCCTTCTTCAGCGTAACGCTTCGCCAGTGGGACGATATCGCCAATGATTTCGTGATTGCGGAACTGCACGCCTTTCACCACCTGGCCATCGCGCACGTCAAGACAAGGGATTATCCGTTTTGCCAGCATTGAATGGCCTCCTTCACAGTGAATTTACCTTCCAGCAGCGCCCGCCCGACAATCACGCCGCGCACGCCCGTACCACGCAGAGCGGCAATATCATCAATACCGCCGATACCACCGGAAGACTGAAACGCCACCTGCGGCCAGCGTGCGCAAATTTCCTCATACAGCGAGACATTGGAGCCAGCTAACGTACCGTCGCGGGAGATATCGGTGCACAACACATGTTTCAGACCGACCGCAAGATAGGTTTCCACCAGCGCTTCGAGCGTGACGCCGGAGTTCTCCTGCCAGCCGCTGACAGCCACCTGTTTGGTTCCCTGTTCGTCAATGCGTACATCCAGCGCCAGCACCAGCTTGTCCGCGCCAAAGCGGGCAAACCAGCCTTTGACCATCTCCGGTGATTTTACTGCCGTTGAACCGATCACCACGCGGGCAACACCGGCATCCAGCAGGGCCGCTACGTCTTCTTCGGTGCGCACGCCGCCGCCAACCTGCACCGGAACATTCACGCCCGCCACCAGCGTTTTCAGCAAAGGGATCTGTCGGCGCGCCGGATCTTTCGCTCCGGTCAAATCGACCAGGTGCAGGACTTCTGCGCCCTGGGCCGCATAATCCTGCAAGCGTGGCAGCGGATCATTACCATAATCCCGTTGCTGCGCATAATCCCCTTGATGGAGACGCACCACGGTGCCATCAATTAAATCTAATGCGGGAATAATCATCACATCTCCAGGAAATTTTTCAGCAGTTGCGCGCCTGCACGGCCCGAGCGTTCCGGGTGGAATTGCACGCCGTAGAAATTGTCTTTCTGTATTGCTGCGGTAAAGGGTTCACCATAATCACAACGGGCAATGGTGCTCTCGTTTACCGGCATGGCGTAGCTGTGCACAAAATAGAAATACGCGCCATCCTCAATGCCCTGAAACAGGCGGTTACCCGCCTTCGGGTAGACCTGATTCCAGCCCATATGGGGAAGCGGCAAGCCGACATCCTTCATTTTGGGCACATCCTGATCGATGATGCCCAACAGCGGGACGCCGTTGTTCTCTTCGCTAAAACGCCCGAGTAACTGCATGCCAAGACAGATGCCGAGCACCGGCTGGGTGCAGGCCTTAACCAGTTCAATCAGCTCACGTTCGCGCAACTGATCCATCGCCGCCTGCGCAGTACCCACGCCTGGCAGAAAGAGTTTGTCGGCACGCAAAACCACGTCCGGATCGCGGCTCACCAGCGGATCGTAGCCGTGACGGGCAATGGCTGACTTTACCGAATTCAGGTTGGCGCAACCGGTATCAAGGATCACCACATTCATCACAGCACTCCTTTTGAGGAGGGAAGGGTGTCGCCTTCCACACGAATGGCCTGACGCAGCGTGCGACCGAATGCTTTGAACAGACTTTCCACCCGGTGGTGGTCGTTTTTGCCTTTGGTTTTCAGGTGCAGCGTCACGGCCATGGTGTAAGAAAGCGAGCGGAAAAAGTGTTCAACCATTTCGGTGCTCAGATCGCCTACGCGTTGATAGGTAAACTCGGCTTTGTACTCCAGGTGTGGACGGCCAGAGATATCCAGCGCGCAACGGGCCAGACACTCATCCATCGGCAGCACGAAGCCGAAGCGGTTAATGCCGCGCTTATCGCCGAGCGCCAGTTTCAGCGCTTCACCCAGCGCCAGACCGGTATCTTCCACGGTGTGGTGATCGTCAATATAGAGATCGCCTTTGACAGTAATCTCCATACGGAAGCCACCATGCGTGGCGATCTGGTCCAGCATATGATCGAAGAAGCCGACGCCAGTGTGAATTTTGCTGCCGCCTTCGCGATCCAGCCACACTTTGACATCGATTTGCGTCTCTTTGGTGTGACGTTCCACGTGCGCATAGCGGTCGCGACGGGTGAGTTGTTCGCCAATCATCGCCCAGTTCAGTGTCTCGCGGTGATAACGCAGGCCAGCAATGGCCATATTGTTCGCCAGCTCGATATCCGTTGCACGATCGCCAATCACGTAACTGTTGGCTGCATCGAGCACGCCTTCCGCCAGCCAGCGTTCTACCAGCTTCACTTTCGGTTTCCGACAATCGCACGCGTCGCCGGGAAAGTGCGGGCAAATCAGTACCTCTTCAAATTCGACGCCCTGAGAGGTGAAGACCTGCATCATCAGATTGTGCGGGCCATCGAAGTCTGCCTGCGGGAAACTGCTGGTCCCCAGACCGTCCTGGTTGGTGATCATCACCAGTTTGTAACCCGCTTTTTGCAGCTTCAGCAGCACCGGGATCACCCCGGGCTCAAACGCCAGCTTGTCGAATTTATCCACCTGGTAATCGGTTGGCGGCTCGGAAATCAGTGTTCCGTCACGGTCAATAAACAGGTACTTCTGGCTCATACTTGCTCCGCACGTAAAGCGTCAATGACGCGCTGGCTCTCTGCACGGGTGCCGATGGTGATGCGCAGGCAGCCGCTTAAAGAAGGTTGCTTGTTCTGGTCTCTCAGGATAATGCCTTGATCCCACAGAGATTTAAATACCGCGCTCGATGCAGTAAAGCGCACGAGAATATAGTTGGTTTCGGAGTCGAAGACCTGTTCAACACACGGGATCTCGTTTAACGCCGTGACCAGGTACTGACGCTCGGCGAGGATCTGCGCCACGCGTTCACGCATCGCCACAATACCCTGCGGGCTGAGCGCTTGCGCCGCGATGTCCGCGACCGGTGTTGACAGCGGATACGGTGCGATCACTTTCAGCAGCAGGTTGATCACTTCTTCGTTAGCCAGCGTAAAACCGCAGCGCAGACCCGCCAGCGCAAAGGCTTTCGACAGCGTACGCAAAACTACAAGGTGCGGATATTCGCTCAGCCAGCCTGCCAGCGTCGCCTGCGGGCAGAACTCAATATAGGCTTCGTCCGCCACCACAATCGCTTTACCGCGGGTCATTTCCAGCAGTACGCGCAGGTCTTGCGGGTTGATAATCTGCCCGGTGGGGTTGTTCGGGCTGCAAACATAGACCACTTTCACGTTGTCCAGCTTGTCGGCAATGCCCTGTAGATCCAGTTGCCAGTTCTCCAGCGCCTGCACGGTGCGATACTCAACGCCAAAGGTTTCGGCGCTGACGCTGTACATACCGTAGGTCGGCGGGCAAAACAGCACCGCATCTTTCCCCGGCTCGCAGAACGCACGGATCAGCAGTTCAATACCCTCATCCGCGCCACGGCTGACCAGCACTTGCTCCGGCTTCACGCCCGCGTACTGCGCATAGTTTTCAATCACCGCTTTCGGCTGGCACTCCGGGTAACGGTTCAGGGATTGCTGCGTGAGATCGAACGCGACAGCCGTCGGGAATTCGTTCGCATTCAGCCAGACGTCGCCTTTACCGCCAAGGCGGCGGGCCGACTGGTACGGCGTCAGTTCACGCACATTTTTGCGCGCCAGTTCTTCGATGCTCATGCTTGCTCCTTCAGCGCATTGACGCGCAGGGTGACGGCGTTTTTGTGAGCGGTCAGGCGTTCGGCCGCCGCCAGCGTTTCAATGGTGCTTGCCAGTGCGGCAAAACCCTCGCGGGAAAGCTCCTGAACCGTCATGCGTTTCTGGAAATCCGCCAGACCCAGGCTGGAGCAGGTGGCGGTATAACCGTAGGTCGGCAACACATGGTTGGTGCCGGATGCGTAATCCCCGGCGGATTCCGGTGACCAGTCCCCCAGGAAAACGGAACCGGCGCTGGTGATGCTTTCCACCAGTGAACGGGCGTCGCGGGTTTGAATAATCAGGTGTTCCGGACCGTACTGATTCGAGATAGCGACGCACTGGGCTAAATCCCGCGCGACAATCAGACGGCTGGCGGACAGCGCCTGGCGCGCCGTCTCTGCGCGCGGCAGATCGGCCAGTTGACGATCAACGGCTTGCGCCACGCGGGTCGCCATTGTGCTGTCCGGCGTCAACAGGATCACCTGTGAGTCCGGGCCGTGTTCGGCTTGCGACAGTAAATCGGAGGCGACAAAATCCGGCGTTGCACCGCTATCGGCGATCACCAGGACTTCCGAAGGACCGGCAGGCATATCAATGGCCGCGCCATCCAGACGCTGGCTGACCTGGCGCTTTGCCTCGGTAACATAGGCGTTGCCCGGCCCGAAGATTTTATCGACTTTGGGTACGGAATCGGTGCCAAAGGCCAGCGCCGCAATCGCCTGTGCGCCGCCCACTTTAAAGATCTCCTGCACGCCACAGAGCTGCGCAGCATAGAGAATTTCGTCGGCAATCGGCGGCGGTGAGCAGAGCACCACGTTCTGGCAACCGGCAATACGCGCCGGGGTCGCCAGCATCAATACCGTCGAAAACAGTGGGGCGGAACCGCCAGGAATATAAAGACCAACCGACGCAATCGGGCGGGTGACCTGCTGGCAGCGCACGCCGGGCAGGGTTTCCACATCCACCGTTTGCAGTTTCTGCGCGTTGTGGAAGGTGTCGATATTTTTCACCGCCACGGCCATGGCCTGTTTGATATCGTCGCCCAGACGGGCGCTGGCAGCGCGGATCTCGTCATCGGTGACTTTCAGCGCGTCAACCTGCGTTTTGTCGAATTTCGCGCTGTATTCACGCAGCGCATCATCGCCACGGGCTTTCACGGTGTCGAGGATCTCCACCACCGTGCGGGTAATGCTGTCAGACGCGGAGATCGCCGGGCGCATTAATAAGGCGCGCTGCTGCTCTTCGCTACTGCTGTTCCAGTCGATTACGGTATTGAAGCTCATGGCCTTACTCCATCATCTTCTCAATCGGCAGCACCAGAATGGAGCTTGCGCCCAGCGCTTTCAGTTTTTCCATGGTTTCCCAGAACAGGGTTTCGCTGCTCACCATATGCATCGCCACACGCTGCTGATCGCCCGCCAGCGGCAGAATCGTCGGGCGTTCAGCGCCTGGCAGCAGGGCGATCACCTCTTCCAGACGTTCACTCGGCGCATGCATCATGATGTATTTGGATTCGCGCGCCTGAATCACGCCCTGGATGCGGGTCAGCAGTTTGTCGATCAGCTGTTGTTTGGCATCCATCATTTCACCATCACGCTGGATCAGACAGGCTTTGGAGCGGTAAATCACTTCCACTTCACGCAGGCCGTTAGCCTCAAGTGTCGCGCCGGTGGAGACCAGGTCGCAAATCGCGTCGGCCAGACCCGCGCGCGGGGCCACTTCAACGGAGCCATTCAGCAGACAGGATTTAAAGGAGACGCCTTTCTGGTCCAGATAGCGTTTCAGCAGGTGCGGGTAAGAGGTGGCGATGCGTTTGCCGTCCAGCGCCGCCGGGCCGTTCCAGCTTTCATCGGCGGGGGTCGCCAGCGACAGGCGGCAGCCGCCGAAATCCAGGCGACGCAGCGTGAAGTAGCGCGGGTCTTCGCCTTGCGCACGGCGGTTCAGCAGTTCCTCTTCCAGTACGTTTTCGCCAATGATCCCCAGATCAACAACGCCGTCCATCACCAGGCCCGGGATGTCGTCATCGCGTACGCGCAGAATATCAATTGGCATGTTTTCGGCCAGGGCGATCAGTCGCTGTGTATGCAGGTTGATCTTGATGCCGCAGCGTGCCAGCAATTCGCGTGAGTCTTCGCTCAGGCGACCGGATTTCTGAATAGCTATGCGTAAACGCGAGTTATCTAACATTCTGTTGTCCTCTTTATCCTGCTGAATTTGGTTCAAAAAAAAGCCCCCGGAAGAAGATCTTCCGGGGGCTTTCTCTGCGTTCATGCACCACTGGAAGATCTGAATGTCTTCCAGCACACATCGCCTGAAAGACTAGTCAGGATGATGGTGATGATGGTGGTGTTTAAATTGAACGCGTGTCATAAAATTCTCGATGAATGCTTATTCATATGTTGTCGTTTAACCTAAACCACTTTGGTCGCCAAAGGCAAGGGCTTTTTTTTATCTTTAAATCATTTCATATACGCTCTATGAATTGTCAGTTATCCCTGGCTGGCGTAGCCTTGAAAGGTCGGAAGCAAGAGAACAGGGGATCGCATGAAAAAGGTCGCAATTATTGGTCTGGGGTGGCTGGGTATGCCGTTAGCGTTGTCATTAACGGCGCGCGGCTGGCAAGTCACCGGCAGTAAAACCCGCCAGGACGGCGTGGAAGCGGCGCGCATGTGCGGGATCGAAAGCTATGTGCTGAATCTCAATCCCGAGCTGGTTTGCGAACCAGATGACCTCGATGCGCTGATGAATGTGGATGCGCTGGTTATTACGCTGCCCGCGCGTCGTAGCGGACCCGGCGAGGATTTCTACCTGCAGGCGATGCAGGAGATTGTCGACAGCGCGCTGGCGTACCGCATTCCGCGTATTATTTTTACCAGTTCCACCTCGGTGTATGGCGATGTGTCCGGCGTAGTGAAAGAGAACTCGCCGCGCAATCCGGTCACCGCCAGCGGACGCACATTGAAAGAGCTGGAAGACTGGTTGCACAATCTGCCGGGCACGTCGGTGGACATTCTGCGGCTGGCGGGCCTGGTTGGCCCGGCCCGGCATCCTGGCCGCTTTTTTGCCGGCAAAACCGCGCCGGACGGCGACCACGGTGTTAACCTGGTGCATCTGGAAGATGTGATTGCAGCGATTACGCTCCTGCTGCAATCGCCAAAAGGCGGCCATATTTATAATCTCTGCGCCCCGGAACACCCGACGCGCGCAACGTTCTACCCGGCGATGGCGCGCCAGCTTGGGGTGGAGCCGCCGAAATTCACCGTCTCCCACAGTCAGGACAAAGGTAAACAGGTGGATGGCAGCCGTATCTGTAATGAACTGGGGTTTGAATATCTCTATCCGGACCCGTTGCAGATGCCGCTGGAATCCATTTTTTAACAAATAATGCTATTGCTGCGGTGAATAATTCAGCGATAGCCTAAAAATCATGCGCTTAGCGATGATAAATAAGTGAGTTACGTCTCATCGTATTGTCATCGCGCTCCAATCTGGTGCAAAATATGTCGCTGCAAAAAATGAAGAGATTAACCGACGCCAAACACGTCGGTTATTTTTTTGCAGGCAAAACGTCATTCAATAAAAGAGGCCGGGCTTCGTACCGGATAGATACACATTTAAAAACCGACAGTCGTTGTCGCTGAGGAAAGAACTAAAATGGGGCAATTATTTGCTTTTGCGCCGGCTCTCGCCATACAGGGGGAAAGCCATGACGCATAACGTTACTCCAAAAACCTCTCGCGTGGAATTACGTAAGACCCTTACGCTGATTCCGGTTGTAATGATGGGCCTGGCCTATATGCAGCCGATGACGCTGTTCGATACGTTCGGTATCGTCTCTGGCCTGACCGATGGCCACGTGGCGACCGCGTATGCGTTTGCACTTATCGCTATCCTCTTTACTGCGCTGAGCTACGGTAAGCTGGTGCGCCGCTTCCCGTCAGCGGGCTCCGCTTATACCTATGCGCAGAAATCCATCTCCCCGGCCGTGGGCTTTATGGTCGGCTGGTCATCGCTGCTGGACTATCTGTTCATGCCGATGATCAACATCCTGCTGGCAAAAATTTATTTCGAAGCGCTGGTGCCTTCCGTTCCGTCGTGGATCTTTGTGGTCGCGCTGGTGGCCTTTATGACCATCTCCAACCTGCGCAGCATCAAGACCGTGGCAAACTTCAACACCCTGATCGTGATTTTGCAGATGGGGATTGTTGCGGTGATCGTTGGCCTGATTATCTACGGTGTGTCACACGGTGAAGGCGCAGGTACGCTGGTAAGCTCGCGTCCGTTCTGGTCTGAAGGCGCACATGTCGTGCCGATGATCACCGGGGCGACAATTCTGTGCTTCTCGTTCCTCGGCTTTGATGGCATCTCTTCCCTTTCTGAAGAGACGAAAGATGCAGAACGCGTGATCCCGCGCGCCATCTTCCTGACTGCGCTGCTCGGCGGAGTGGTGTTTATCGCCGCGTCTTACTTCCTGCAACTCTACTTCCCGGACATTTCACGCTTTAAAGATCCGGACGCATCCCAGCCGGAAATCATGCTGTACGTGGCCGGTAAAACCTTCCAGTGGGGCGTGCTGATTTTCTCCAGCGTGACCGTACTGGCATCCGGTATGGCGGCGCATGCGGGCGTTTCCCGTCTGATGTATGTGATGGGCCGCGACGGCGTTTTCCCGACCCGTTTCTTCGGCTATGTGCATCCGAAATGGCGCACACCGGCGTGGAACGTGCTGCTGGTTGGCGCGATTGCGCTGCTGGCGATCCGTTTCGACCTGGTCACCGCAACGGCGCTGATTAACTTCGGTGCGCTGGTGGCGTTCACCTTCGTGAACCTGTCGGTGATTTCCCAGTTCTGGATCCGCGAAAAACGTAACAAAACGCTGAAAGATCACTTCAACTACCTGGTGTTGCCGGTATGCGGTGCGCTGACCGTGGGTGCGTTGTGGGTGAACCTGGAGCAGAGTTCGATGATCCTCGGCCTTATCTGGGGCGCGATTGGTCTGGTTTACCTGGCTTGCGTAACCCGCAGCTTCCGTAACCCGGTGCCGCAGTACGAAGATATCGCGCAGTAAGTTTCACTCTGTTGCACATAAAAACCGGAGGTCATGCCTCCGGTTTTTTTATGCCTGTCTGTCAGGAGAATAGCCTCACACGATCTCTTCGGCGTATTGCCACAGCGCTTTCAGCAGCGCCTGTTTTTCGC
This sequence comes from Kosakonia sp. N21, assembly GCF_050587465.1. Taxonomy (NCBI): domain Bacteria; kingdom Pseudomonadati; phylum Pseudomonadota; class Gammaproteobacteria; order Enterobacterales; family Enterobacteriaceae; genus Kosakonia; species Kosakonia sp. N21. Next base: position 627,229 of record NZ_JBOBHR010000001.1, read on the forward strand.
TGTCGCCATCGTGCTGCTGGAACAGCGCCTGTAGCTGGTCGGCGTACTGTTGCAGGTACTCAGGGGTAAAGACATTGCGCCGGTGCTGAAGCCAGCGCTGCTGCTCGTTTTCATCCAGCGTGCCAGGGAAATTACGCGCACGGTAGTTAAACAGCAGCTTCTCAATGCGGTTATCGGCGAAGGTGATATCCAGCGCGGGCAGATTGCGCGGATCGGTTTCCAGCAGAATTTTCATTGCCGCGCGATCGGCGTCGCTGAAAAAGCCGTTGTAGATCTGCGCATCAACGTTTTCTGAAGGCGTAAAAGGTTCGGCCTCGGCGAAAATCGCCACCACTTTTTCCCGCACCTGCGGGTTATCACGCAAGAGTTGTAGATTATCGAGACACTGCTGGCGATTGATGCCCAGCCGTTCCGCATCCTGTGGACGCAACGTATTGGCCTGCGCCAGAACAGGGCACTTGTTCAGATGCACCAGTTTCACCGGCACGGCGGCGTTATCGCCCAGCCCGGCTTTCGGCGTGTAGAGCCGTTCGCGCAGCGCGTCGGCATCCAGCTCCAGCAGTGGCGACATATCGCCCGCCAGGTCGACCATGATCACCGCATTACGGTTTTCCGGGTGCCAGGCCAGCGGCGCAACCCAACTGGTATTGCCGCGCCACGCGCCAAACATGCCAGAGACATGCACCAGCGGCTTCATTTGCGGCACATCAACCAGCGCCGCCAGCTTCTGCTTGTTGCGGTGGCTGAACAGATAATCGAATAACTTAGGCTGTTTCGCTTTGACCAGCTGCGCCATGGCAATGGTGGCATAGACGTCGGCCATCGCATCATGCGCATTGCTGTGTTCAATGCCGTTGGCTTTGGTCAGATGTTCAAGGCGGAAGCTCGGCAGGCCATCCTCATTTTCCGGCCAGACAATGCCGTCCGGGCGCAGCGCATAGCAGGCGCGCATCACATCCAGCAAGTCCCAGCGCGAGTTGTTGTTCTGCCAGCTCCACGCATAGGGATCGTAGAAGTTGCGATAGAAAATGTTGCGCGTGACCTCATCGTCAAAGCGCACATTGTTGTAACCGAGCACGCAGGTTTTCGGCACGGTAAACAGGTCATGAATACGTTTGGCAAAAGCGGCTTCATTGTCGCCTCTGGCGCGGGCTGTCTGCGGAGTGATACCGGTTATCAATACCGCTTCCGGCTGCGGCAGATAGTCGTCGGCGGGTTTACAGTAGAACACCTCCGGCTCGCCGATAATGTTGAAATCCGCATCGGTGCGGATGGCGGCGAACTGCGCCGGACGATCCAGCGCCGGGCTGGTGCCGAACGTTTCGTAATCGTGAAAGAGAAAAGTGGGTGTTGCGGTGGAATCAGACACCAGAAGCTCATCCTGTCAGTAAATATGCCGTCTATGGTAAACCATCCCGCGCAGTGTGCCGAAGAAAAACCCGCGCAGATCCCGTGCAGCTTCGCAAAAACAGGGGCTTAAATCTGATGTGTGTCACATTTTATTGCAATTTAAGCAGGTAACGACACACGAAGTTCCGTAAAAAGAACGGCGATTTTAGATGCTTATGAGGATATTTCATTGAAACGCCGTTTGTTTGCTGCTTCTTTGCTGGCGGTCTGTGTTAACAGCGCCCTGGCCGACGACTTACCTTTTGCCCCGCAGCCTCCGGCGATTCAGGCCGGTTCCTGGGTATTGATGGACTACACCACCGGGCAAATCTTAACGGCGGGCAATGAACATCAGCAGCGTAACCCGGCGAGTCTGACCAAACTGATGACCGGCTACGTGGTGGACCGGGCGATTGATAGCCACCGCATCAGCGCTGACGATGTTGTCACCGTGGGCCATGATGCCTGGGCGAAAGGCAACCCGGTGTTTGACGGATCTTCTTTGATGTTCCTGAAACCCGGTGACCGCCTGACGGTGCGCGACCTGAGCCGTGGTCTGATTGTGGATTCCGGCAACGATGCCTGTGTGGCGCTGGCGGATCATGTTGCGGGTGGGCAGCCGCAGTTTGTCACCATGATGAATGACTACGTGCAGAAACTGAATCTGCGCGACACCCACTTTGAAACCGTACACGGGCTGGACGCCCCAGGCCAGCACAGTTCGGCCTACGATCTGGCGGTGCTTTCTCGCGCCATCATTCACGGTGAGCCGGATTTTTATCATATGTACAGTGAAAAAAGCCTGACCTGGAACGGCATCACGCAGCAAAACCGTAATGGTCTGCTGTGGGATAAGACGCTGAATGTTGACGGTCTGAAGACCGGGCATACCTCCGGCGCGGGGTTTAACCTGATTGCCTCCAGCACCGACGGCGAGCGCCGTTTGATTGCGGTGATCATGGGCGCCGATAGCCCGAAAGGCCGCGAAGATCAGGCGCGCAAGCTGTTGCACTGGGGCCAGCAAAATTTCGACACTGTCGAAGTGCTGCGTAATGGCAAAAAAGTGGGCAGCGAACGGGTCTGGTACGGCGATAAAGAGCAGGTGGATGTCGGTACCGATCAGGATTTCTGGATGGTGCTACCGAAAGCGGAACTGGCGAACATCAAAGCCAAATACGTACTGGACAAGAAAGAGCTGGACGCTCCGCTGGCGGCGCATCAGCGGGTGGGGGAGATCCAGCTTTACGACCGTGATCAGGTGGTGGCTCACTGGCCGCTGGTGACGCTGGATAGCGTCGGCAAAGGCGGCTGGTTCTCCCGTTTAAGCGATTACCTGCACCATAAATCCTGACGACGCGCGGGCAGAGTGGCGAGGGTGCGAGTCTGCTCGCATAATTGAACTGGCCTGCGTGGCACTCCTCTACGGAGTAGCTATACTGTATGTCTAAACAGTAATCGTAGGGGGGGCAGCATGGGCTACAACGTTAATCAGCTTGAAAAACGCCGTATCGCCGGTTTCCATCTGGTGGGGCCGTGGGATGAAAAGGTTAAGCAGGGTTTTCAACAGTTGTTGATGTGGGTGGAAAATAATCAGATCCAGCCGCTGGAGTGGGTGTGCGTCTATTACGATAACCCGGACGAAGTGCCGCCGGAAAAACTGCGCTGCGACGTGGCCATTACTGTCGACAGTGCGTTCCAGGTTCCGGCTAACAGCGAAGGGGTGATCACCACTGAAATACCTGGTGGGCAGTATGCAGTCGCCCATGCCCGCGTTTACAACGAAGAGTTTGAACAGTGCTGGGATCTGTTTTTCGATGAGTTGCTGAGCGACCAGTCGTTGCAGATTGCCGCCGGTCCCTGTTTTGAAGTCTACCAGAACGACGGGCAAAGCGACGGTTACTGGGACATCGACATGCATATCCCGGTGGAACCGAAAGTACTTTAAGCGGTCATGCGGTGAAAAAGAGGCGGTCGCGCGCGTTTGCCCGCCTCTTTTTTGTTTTAAAAAGTGACTTCCGCCACAGAAATATCGCTACAATTGCGCCTTCGTCGTTTGAATGTGGAGAGCGGCTGTGCGTCGCGACAAATCACTTAGCCCGTTTGAAATTCGTCTCTACCGCCACTATCGCATCGTACACGGTGCGCGCGTGACGCTGGCGTTTATCCTGACGTTTCTGATAATCCGGCTATTGAGCGTACCGGAAGGGACCTGGCCGCTCATTACGCTGGTGGTGCTGATGGGGCCGATCTCCTTTTGGGGCAACGTGGTTCCGCGTGCCTTTGAGCGCATCGGCGGGACTATCTTTGGCGCGGCATTGGGGCTGATTGCGCTCAAGCTGGAACTGATTTCTTTGCCGCTGATGCTGCTATGGTGCGCGGCGGCGATGTTTCTCTGCGGCTGGCTGGCGCTGGGTAAAAAACCGTATCAGGCCTTGTTGATTGGCATTACGCTGTCGGTGGTGGTGGGTGCACCAGCCGGGGATATGCACACGGCACTCTGGCGCAGCGGCGATGTGATCATCGGTTCACTGCTGGCCATGCTGTTTACCGGTATCTGGCCGCAGCGCGCGTTTTTGCACTGGCGCATCCAGATGGCGGGGTTTGTCACCGCGTTTAACCGCGTCTACCAGGCCGGGTTTTCCCGCAACCTGGTGGAGCGCCCGCGGCTGGAAAAACATCTGCAAAAAATTCTCAGCGACGTCGTAAAAATGCGCGGCCTGATAACCCCGGCCTGCAAAGAGACGCACATTCAGAAAGCGATTTTCGAAGCTATCCAGACCGTCAGCCGCAATATGGTGTGCATGCTGGAGCTGCAAATTAATGCGCACTGGAGCTCCCGCGCCAGCCATTTCGTGATGATTAACGCCAACACATTACGGGAAACGCAACAGATGACCCAGCAGACGCTGCTGACCATCGCCCATGCGTTGTATGAAGGCAACCCGCAACCGGTGCTGGCGAATACGGAAAAACTGAATGAGATCGTCGCCGAGCTGCGGCAATTAAGTGGTGAGCACCAGGGGGACGCTGTCGCGGAAACGTCTATCCACGGCTATGTCTGGTTGAGCATGGAGCTGGCGCGCCAACTGGAATTATTGTCGCATTTGATCTGTCGGGCGTTGCGTAAATAAGCGGCAGATAACCGCTTGCCGCTGTCAGGTTGTTTCGATTCAGCTACATTTGAGGTTATGATAGGGAAAAGGAAAAATCATTGTCAGATGCAACGGCTTTGGGTTAGGTTTGCCTCCATGCCGTTGCTTTAACGAATCCGAATCTCACATAATCAGGGGTGTAAAAATGGAAACGAGTAAGCCTTCATTCCAGGATGTTCTGGAGTTTGTGCGTCTGTTCCGCCGCAAGAATAAACTGCAACGCGAAATTCAGGACGTTGAGAAGAAGATCCGTGATAACCAGAAGCGCGTACTGCTGCTGGACAACCTCAGCGACTACATCAAGCCGGGCATGAGCGTTGAAGCCATCCAGGGCATCATTGCCAGCATGAAGACCGACTACGAAGATCGCGTTGATGACTACATCATCAAAAACGCCGAGCTGTCGAAAGAACGTCGCGACATCTCCAAAAAGCTCAAATCCATGGGCGAACTGAAGCCGGTTGACGCCAAAGTGGAATAATCCCTTCAGCGGTGAGAGGTTCGCCTCTCACCGTCCTGCCTGATCCCCCCGGCAACCATTTTCAGCAGATGATTTTGCGGCCAGTGCGCCAGCAATTTCAGGGTTTTTAACCCCTCCCGAACCGCATCCACATCGTGCCTTGCACTGTCGAGCAACAGTCCGACCACGCTGCCGCTGTGGGCGACATTCAGACCGTACAACCCGTAGCGCTCGACCACCTCCAGCAGCGTGTTGAACGCCGGTTTCGGCAATAATGCCTGGCTGGCAATGGCGCTGAGCGTGGTGGCCTCGCCGAGCAGCGAAGGGTCGTTGCGATCGCACGCCTGCTGTAATTTTTGCCACGCCAGATCCAGCGCCCTGGCGTTATCCTGCAAAATCTGCTGGCGCGGGAGACGATGATAATCCGCCGTGGTCAGCGTCAACGGGCTTTCCAGCACCAACACTTCCGTCTGCGGCAGGCCATTGCAGGCAATGTGCGTTTCTGCGTCATTATGGTCGAATAACGTTAGCGCGGAAAAGAGGGTGCTGTCGGTAGGCTCCAGCGCCACGCACAGTTTCGCCAGCGTCGGCTCATTCAGCGGTTGCTCAAGGTGGCGGGCGGCAGCAACGGCGGTGGCGGCAATGTCGGCGGTACTGCTGGCCATGCCTTTGGCGACAGGAATGGTGGAGCGGCAGTCAATGCGCAACGCGTGTGTCAGGCTTGCCGGTAACTGCCAGTGATCAAGCAGCAGCCGAATCATGGCACGGGTCAGCGGGCGCTCATCCGCCAGCGGTGCGCCGGAGGTGACCTCCACGCTGCTGTACCAGTCCACCGGGCAGGACACCAGTTTTTCGCTGCCCAGGATCCAGCCCTGGATAAGTTCACCGCAGGATGCGGGACATTGTGCCTGCGCCACGGCGCTGCTCCTTTAAATCGAAAGCCCGGATAGTGTCACTTTGGCCCGGCGAACGCCAGAATTTCCCGCAGCGACACCACTTCCCCCACCACAATCAACGCCGGTGCGTGGCATCCGGCCGCTTCACTGGCATCCGCCAGTTGCCCCAGCGGCGCACTGACCACCTGTTGTAACGGCGTGCTGGCATGCATTACTACGGCGGCAGGCGTGTCGGCCGGTTTTCCGCCGGCGATCAACGCGCTGGCAATCTCCCGCAATTGCGCCATGCCCATCAGCACCACCAGTGTTCCCGGTACCTGCGCCAGTGTATGCCACTGTTGCGGCGCTTTACCGTCGCGCAGATGCCCGGTCACCACGTGAAAACTGGAAGCATAATCGCGGTGCGTCACCGGAATGCCCGCGGCGGCAAGCCCGCCGATAGCCGAGGTCACGCCAGGAACCACTTCGCAATCGAAACCGGCTTCCCGCAGCGCCTGCGCTTCTTCGCTGCCGCGACCGAAAACAAAAGGATCGCCGCCTTTCAGACGCACCACCTTCAGACCCCGGCGTGCGCAATCAATCAGGATCTGGTTAATTTGTGGCTGTGGAATCGGGTGGCAGTTGGCCTCTTTTCCCACATCGTGGAACTCGCAGTGCGGTGGCGCTTCTTCCAGCAACACCGGGTTGACCAGCCGGTCATAAACCACGGCTTGTGCCTCGCGCAGGCAGGCAAGCCCCTTCACCGTCATCAGTCCCGGATCGCCAGGCCCGGCGCCCACCAGCCAGACTTTGCCGCTCATACCGATACCTCCGCCGCCTGAGAAAGCCCAATTCGCATCACATCGCGGGCAATCATCAGCTCTTCATTGGTGTTGATCACCGCCACTTTGACCAGCGCATTATCCGCCTGAATAAAGGTCGCGTTACGCTGGTTTTTCCCGTCATCCAGCTCCAGACCAAGGAAGTGCAGGTCACGGCAAATTGCCTCTCTGGCGCGGGCGGAGTTTTCACCGATACCGCCGGTAAACAGCAGCGCGTCAATCCCGCCAAGTTGCATGATGTAGCTGCCGATGGTGGCGCGAATGCGCCCGGCAAACAGGGTTAATGCCAGTTCTGCACGCGGGTTGCCTTCTTTTGCTGCCTGCTCCACATCGCGATAATCATGCGATACGCCGGAGACGCCAAGCAGGCCGGATTCGTTATTCAGCAGCGTGTTGAGTTGCTGCGGCGTTTTGCCTTCCCGCTGCGCGACCCACGGTAAAATTGACGGATCGATATCACCGCTGCGGGTGCCCATCATCACCCCGGATTGCGGCGTAAAACCCATCGACGTATTGACCGAGCGCCCGCCTTTAATGGCGCACAGACTGCTGCCGTTGCCCAGATGGCAGGAGACCACCCGCAGCGCGCTGAGCGGTACGCCGAGCTTCTCCGCCAGCAACTGGCTGACATATTTATGGCTGGTGCCATGAAAACCGTAACGGCGGATCCCCAACTCCTGGTAGTAGCGCCACGGCAACGGGTAGATAAATGCGCCTTGATCCAGCGTCTGATGAAACGCGGTATCGAACACGGCGACCGCCGGGGTGTGAGGCAGCACCGCGCGGAAAATACGGATACCGGCGGCATTGACCGGGTTGTGCAGCGGGGCAAGTTCGGCCAGTCGTTCGATTTCAGCCAGCGCCGCATCGGTGATCAGCACCGAGTCTTTAAAGGTTTCGCCCCCGTGCGCCACGCGGTGGCCCACGCCGTCGATGGCCTCCAGCGACGGGATAATACGGTGCGCGAGTAGCGCCTCCAGCAACAGGGTCGCTGCCTGCTGGTGATCGGCAATGGCGCGGGTTTCCTGCAACTTCTGTTCACCTTGTTTGAGGGTAAACACCGCGTCGTTCAGGCCAATACGTTCAATTAACCCCTGGCACAGCACGGTACCAGCAGGCAGGGTAAGAAGCTGAAACTTAAGCGAAGAGCTACCGGCGTTAATCGCCATTATGGTGCGTGACATGAGGACTCCTGGTGTTGAAGAAAAGCGACCACCTCGTCAATACCGCTTCCGGTTAGTGCGCTGGTGATAAAAAGCTGCTGAGCGCCGGATTGCCGCAACCACTCACGGGCGCGAGCGATTTGCGCGTCGCTCGCCACGTCGGCTTTGGTGACAATACCGACCGTTGGCCGGTTCATCGGCAGCGTGAAACCTGGTGAGAAGGGGCACCAGGGGGCGTTGGCATTCAGCACCAGCGCAATCACCTCCGCCTCGCAGGCGCTGGTCAGCAGCGCGCTGTACAAGCAGCGGTTTTCAAGATATTCGCCGGGGGTATCAATGGCCTCCGGCAACCAGACGATCGCCTGGGTTTTCTGATAATCCATCGCTTCACCGCGCAGGCGCTGGGTCAGCGAGGTTTTCCCGCACTGGCTGGGGCCAATCAGCATCATCCGTTTCATGGCGTCAGGTCCGGGTCACCGGGCAGGCGGTAAAATGGAGCATTTCGCCGAGGGTGCGGGTGACCTGGCGTAGCGCATATTCCACGGCGGAGACATCGCCGGTCAGCACCACGGCTCCGGTAAAGCGATCGATAAAACCGATCTCGACCGCCCCGGATTTGGTGGCGATATCGCAGGCAATGATCGACGCTTCGCTGGGGGTAATGGTCAGAATGCCAATGGCGGAAGCGGCTTCGCTCAGCCCCAGTTTCTGATACAGCGCCTTTCCAGGATTGGCGATAAGATGCGCCAGCGTTACCTGCTTGCCGGGCACATACTCCTGGATCATGCGTTCAGTGGTGTGTTGTGTCTCCATTAGCCCTCCACAATCTGTCGCCACATCGCTTCATGCGGACGCGGGATCACGGCACGGTAGACCAGTAATCCTTTCTCACCGGCGCTGTCGCTGGCCACGGTGACCGCATTCTCCACATCAGAAATATCCCCGCTGACCACCATGTAACATTTACCGCCAATACCGAACGCCATATGCACGCGCACCAGCGTCACGTTCGCAGCCTTCACCGCGCGATCGGCTGCACTGATGCAGGCGGCAACGCTCCATGTCTCGACAACGCCCACCGCCTGGCGCTGTTCCACCGGGTTAAGGCCGCTGATAGCGGGCAGGATGCTGGCGTGAATATTGGGCAGTACGATGCTGTCCACCAACATCTCACCGGCTTTGCTGTCGCCCGCGGCAATAGCCTGCTGAACAGCGCCAACATCACCGCCAATCATCAGCAGAAACTTGCCCGGGCATAACGTCTTGCTGACCAGTAAGCTCACATTGGCGCTTTTGAGCATCACATCCCCCAGTTCCATCCCTTTTGCGATGCTGGTCAGTTCTAAAATTCCAATTGCCTGCGACATGCTTATCCCCGAACTAAGGTTATGGCCTGTTCCGTCACAGACGCGACAGTGCCGTCGATACTGGCGTGGATAGGGGCGCCGAGTGCGTCCTCTGGGAGGCTGGCAATACACTGTCCACGGGTTACGGTTTCGCCTTTTCGTACGCAGGGGGTTGCGGGTGCGCCGATGTGCTGGCGCAGCGGCAGAACCACCCGGGCTGGTTGGGCGTCGTAAGTTTTTAACGGTGCGTCCTGATACCACGCGTTCAACGCCAGCTTGCCGATCAGCCGTTTCACCGGGATCAGGCGATAACGCGCCATCTCATCGGCTTCGCGCAGCGGGCCTTCATAACGCGCGCCATGCTGGCGCAACTCTGCTTTCAGCAGACGGTTAACGCGCATGGGCGAAATGCCCACCGGGCAGGCAACGCTTTCACAGACGTTGCACTCCGAACAGGTGAGGGCGCTGAGTACGGTTTGCGGGGTGGCGACGCTCTGGTAATTCACCGCGCGTACCAGCAAGTGGGGCGACAGTTCATGACCAATCAGATGCCGCGGGCACAAATCCGTGCACAATCGGCACTGCTCGCACACCGTGCGGGCCAGGGCGAGCACCGTGCGGTCATCCTGCATGCGCCGCTGAATTAACGGGTGCGATCGCGGCAGCACCAGCAGGCCGCCGGTGGTTTTGCTCACCGGTTGGTCCAGGTCCGGCAACAGCGCGCCCATCATCGGCCCACCATTGATAAAGCCCGGCTCGTCGACGGTTGTACCGCCCGCCAGCGCCAGCACTTCGCGCAGCGACATGCCGAGCGGCACGGTAACGGTAAGCGGATAACGCACCGCACCATTCACGGTGAGTGTCCGGCGGGTCACCGGGTATCGCTGTTCTACCGCACGGGCGATGTTCAGTACCGTCTGCACATTGTTCACCACCACGCCAACGCTGACCGGTAGCGCAGTGGGTGGGACCCGACGCCCGGTCGCCAGCCAGATAGTGATCACCTCGTCACCCGCCGGGTAGACATCCGGCAGGATATGCAGCCGTACCTGCGGCGGCAGCAACGGCGTCAGGGTGTGAACGGCGGCCTGGTACTTCTCTTTCAGCGCGATAATGCCTTCGCGCGCGCCCGTCGCCTGCATCGCGTAGAGCATGCCGCGCACCAGACGGGCAGCCTGTTGCGGCATCAGTTGCTGGTCGACTTTTAACATCGGTTCGCATTCCGCAGCATTGACCAGAAAGATCTCCACCTGCGCCTGCAGTTTTACCCAGGTAGGGAACCCCGCGCCGCCCGCGCCTACGACGCCCGCATCGCGCACGCGCTGGCGGATCATCTCAGGTGTCGCGGGTGTCATTTCTCCCCACGGGTGGGCAAGGATCGCGGCGTCGCTCACAGTAATTCCTCCAGTAACTCCCGCACATCGTCAGCGGTTGCCGGGCGTGGCGTGGTCTTCATGGTGGCATCCGCCAGCGCGGCCTGCACCATCGCCGGGATCCGCGCACGCCAGTTGGCTGCGTTAGCGCCCAGCGCGCTGCTCAAAGTTGGTAGCCCGCACTGTTGTTTAAGCTGTTCTGTCTGGCGGATCAGGGCGTTCACCGCGACCATTTCATTGGCGCCGGGTGGGCAGAAGTGACAGGCTTTGGCGAGACGGGCATAGCGTTTAGCGGCGCGGGCGTCCGCGGCGTTGAAGCGGATCACCGCGCTCAGCAACAGGGCGTTTGCCAGCCCGTGCGGCAGATGAAACTGACCGCCAAGCTGGTGGGCAATCGCGTGGTTAATCCCCAGCCCTGCCTGGCTGAATGCCATACCGGCAAGGGTGGCGGCATTGTGCATTTTGCCGCGTGTGGCCAGGCAGTCGCCTTTTCGCACCGCAACCGGCAGATACTGAAACACCAGCTGCGCAGCCTTTTCCGCCAGCGCGTCGGTGAAATCACTGGCCTGTGGCGATACGCAGGCTTCCAGCGCGTGGGTTAATACATCCATCCCGGTATTGGCGGTAATCGCGGGCGGCACGCTGACCACCAGCGCCGGGTCGAGAATGGCGATGTCCGGGTAGAGCGCGTTATCGAAGAGCGGATACTTGATGCCCTTGCCCGGATCGCTGATCACGCAGGCGCTGGTGACTTCCGAACCGGTGCCGCTGGTGGTGGGGATCGCCACGCAGGTTTCAATGTTGATATCCGACTTTTTGCTGAACCAGACAATCGCTTTGGCGGCATCCAGCGCGGAGCCGCCGCCAAAGCCAATCACCACCTGAGGCTTTAAGTCCTGCATATGCGCGATACCGGCCACCACGGTGGCAATGGTCGGATCCGGGGTGATATCGCTGAATACGCTAATCTGATTATCCTGCGGAATGGCGTCGCGCAGCATCGCGAGCAGCGGCGAGTGCGCGAGAAAACCATCGCAAATCACCCAGATGTGCTTGTGGCGAAAGCGCTGTAACACCTGCAAGCTTCCCGCGCCGCTGTAGAGGCGTGTCTGTAGCGAAAATCTGTTCATCATGACTCCGCTTAGCGAATCGAAAAGCCGTTGGTCAGCACGCAACGGCGCGAGCGGGCAAAACTCTTCGCTGAGGTCGTGCCTTCCCCGGTTGGGGTGGCGATGGTAAAGGTGGTAAAGCCTTCACCGCCTACGCCTATTCCGGCGTAAGACGGGCCATTTTTCACAAAAATGGAGGTTTGCAGGCGGCGGGCGGCAAGATTAAGCCGCGACACGTTTTGTGAATGCATCACCGCCGTATGGTGCAGGCCTTCCTCCACCTCCAGCGCCAGTGCCAGCGCGGCGTCGAAATCCGCGACCCGCACTACCGGCAGAAGCGGCATCAGTTGTTCGGCGGTGACCAGCGGATCGTTTCCGTTCACTTCGGCTATCAGCAGCCGTGGCGCTTTAGGCGGCACGCTCAACCCGGCCGCCTGTAAGAGGGCGGACGGGCTTTTGCCGACCAGCTTTTTGTTCGCTGCACCGTCAATCACGCACACCGCGCGCAGCGTGTCGATATCGCTGCCGGTGATGCGCAGCGCGCCAAACGCCTGCATTTGTTGCAGCAGTTTGTCGGCCACGCTGTCAACCACGATCAGGCTTTTTTCGGCAATACAGGGCAGGTTGTAGTCAAACGCAGCGCCGTTGATGATGTCTTCCGCGGCTTTAACCAGATCGGCGGTTTCATCAACGATGCAGGGTGGGTTCCCGGCCCCCGCGCCAATCACTTTTTTGCCGCTTTTCAGCCCCATCATCACAATGCCCGGCCCGCCGGTAATCGCCAGCAGGGCAATTTTCGGGTGCGCCATCATTTGCTGCGTGGCTTCAAACGTCGGTTCGGCGACCGTCACCACCAGGTTACGAATGCCGGTGCTGCGAAAGGCAATCTCTTCAATCATGCGGATAAGCTTCAGTGAGACATTCTTCGCGCCAGGGTGTGGGCTAAAGTAGACGGTGTTGCCCGCGGCCAGCATGCTGATGCTGTTATTGATAATGGTCTCCGTGGGGTTGGTGCTCGGCGCAACCGAGCCAATAACGCCAAACGGGGAGTATTCGAACAGCACCATGCCGCCGTCGCCGGTCAGGGCGGTGGTGGTGAGATCCTCAATGCCTGGGGTGTTTTCCAGTGCGGCTCTGTTTTTCAGAAACTTGTCTTCTTTATTGCCCATGCCGGTTTCGCTCGCGCTCTCTTCAGCAAGCTGCGCCAGATGAGGGGCCAGCTCCTCACGAAGGCTGCTGATAATGGCGCTGCGGGTTTTTAACGGGCACTGCTGATACCGCAGGTAGGCCTGGTGCGCCGCCTCAATGGCCTGGTCCGGTGTGGCGAAAATGCCCTTATCACCGCTGTTTTTGGCCTGGGTGGGTTCAAGCTGTTCGCTCAGAATGGTGCGAATAAGGGTTTCCAGTTCTGACGTATTCATTGATCGTTTCCCATGTGAATCGCCGCCAGTGCGGCCTGAGCAATATCCATGTCCTGTTCAACGGAACCGCCGCTGATACCAAGACCACCAATAATGTTGCCGTCGCGCCACAGCGGGAACCCGCCGCCAAAGGTCACGACGTTGCCTGCCATCTGGGCTTCGAGGCCATACAGCGCGCTGCCCGGTTGCACCGCGTCTGAAAGCTGATGGGTGGCGGTTTTCATGGCCACTGCGGTCCACGCTTTTTTCGGCGCCAGAGTGCTGCTCACCAGCAGCGTTTCCGGCATGCGCCAGGTCAGCATGCCGATGCCGTGGGCATCAACAACGCTTATCACCACCGGCACGCCAAGGGCACTGGCACGCGTCATCGCCGCCCGGACAAGCTGGTGCAGTTCATGAAAAGAGAGAGACATGCGCGTCGGCTCCGTCGTCGTGCGGGTGGCGGCGCGGTAACGGGTTGCCACCTCGGTAATAATCTGTTGCTGGTGGGCGAGGTGATCCTCCAGCCGCGCCAGCGCGTATAAACAGTCGGAAAGACGGTTGATGTAACGCAACAGCACCTGACGGACGTTGACCTGTCCGGCCAGTTCCACCAGTCGGCGCTCGGCACGGCGGGCAAGCGTACGGGCCAGATGCAGCCGCGCGGCGGGTTCGCAGCGACCGGGAAGAACAAAACCGTGCACCGCATCCACCTGTGCCATCGCCTGGTCGATGGCCTGTTCCAGCGCGTCGATCTCCGCCGTGCTGATGTAACGCTGCGACGGCGTGGGTGTTTCGTTTTCGCTCGCCAGTTCCGCACTGAACCAGAACAGTTGCTGTTGCACGCCTTCGAGAAAGGGCTTCAGTGCGTCGGACTGCACGGCGCAGACGCACAGACTGAGCGCCGCGTTCAGTTCATCCAGCGTGCCGTAAGCTTCCACGCGTGGGTGGGTCTTGCTGACCCGTTGCCCACTGAACAGCGAGGTTGTTCCGGCATCGCCTGTTCGGGTGTAAATCGCCATCTCCGCTCCTTAACGCGCCAGCGTGTCGACAATGCCCACCACCGCTAAATCGATGGCTTCGTTCGGGCCGCTGAAAACGTGCCGTGCGCTGGAGCCGCTGCTCAGCAACACCAGTTCACCCACGCCCGCGCCAACGGAATCCACCGCCACCTCATCACCTTGCAGTGGGTTGACCGGCAATTCGCCATCAAGCGTGACCCGGCGCACCAGCAGCAGCTTTTTCCCCACCAGCGACGGGGATTTTTGTGTTGACACCACCGAACCTGTTACGCGTGCGAGATGCATGATTTACTCCTGTTTAACCAGTTGTAGGTGTTGCGACAGCGCCGCCTCGCGGGCCAGCGCCGTGATCACGGTCTTACGCGCGGTGACCAGCCATCCGTTGCGCAGCCCCCGGATATCCCGGTAACTGAGTACGTTGTTCAGATGCAACATCACGGCGTTTCCCTGCTCATCGCGCCACTGGCAGGGCAGGCGCGCCAGCGCCCGCAGTGGTAAATACGCCAGCGAACGGCACGGCAGAGAGACGCAAACCGGCATGCCGAGCGACAGGGCTTCAAACAGGTTCGCCACGGCGGTGTTGTCCCGGTCGCCTTCCGCTAACTGGCGGAGAAAGGGCAAATCCGTGCATTCGACCTGTAGCCTGTCATGGTGCAAAAACAGCCGGAGTGCGGATGCGTGGCGCAACTGCTCCTGACTGAGCACGGCGGTATGACCGCAGCGCTCCTGCAATCGCGCCACAATCAGCTCGACTATCTGTTGCATCTGCGCGTCGGTCATGGGCGTGGCGCCAGGTGTGCAACAGCGTGCGGATCGTCTGCGCCTGCGGCATTGGCTTCATCGGTGTCGATATGCATTTCGAGGCGCATATCCGGCGCAACACGCACCGCCACGTCGTCAAAAAGGGTGCGCCGCCCGCTACCCTCAATCACCACGCTGACCGTATCGCCGTGGGCAACGCGCAATACCAGCGCATCCAGCGGCGACATATGAATATGGCGCAGGGCGACAATCAGCCCGCTGTCCAGATCGATTTCCGCCCACGGGCTAATCAGTTTCACGCCAGGCGTTCCGCTGAGATTGCCGGACATGCGCAGCGGCGCGGTGATGCCGAGCGTGCGCGCATCGGTACGTGAGATTTCCACCTGGCTGACGCTGCGCAGCGGCCCGAGCAACCGGACGTTGTGTAACTGGCCTTTCGGGCCTGCCAGCGTCACCGTCTGTTCTGCGGCAAACTGCCCCGGCTGCAACAGGGCTTTTTTCTCTGTTACCGGCATACCGGGAAACAGGCGGTCATAGTCCTGCTGCGAGAGATGGATGTGCCGGTTCGAGATACCCAACGGAATGGGGCGCATACGCATCTCATCCAGCACCCGGGTAACCACCTGTTTGACTAACTGCTTATCCATCGTTATTCACCTCGCTGACCGCTGTGAATGCAGAGTGTGCGCGGCTCCCCTTTTTGTCGTGGACAGGCCGGGTCAAGGCAGAGATTGCAGGTCACCCGTGCTTGCGTAGCCTCAGCCGCAGCAAGAGGCTCTGCGGTAACGGGGGCCTCCTGCACCGTCTGCGCGGATGCCGTGTTGGTCACTTCTGACCGGGGCCGGGTCGGGAAAATGCCGTTTGCCGGGCGCGCAATCACTTTTTGCGCCACCAGGCCGCCCTGCGTTTCGGCCAGGCTGGCACCGGTGGCAATGGCCGATTGAACCGAGGCCACGTCACCGGCAATGTTGATAACCGTCCAGCCTGAGCCGTTGGTTTTTTCCAGGCCCAACAGCGTGATGGATGCGGCTTTCGCCATGGCATCCGCGCAATTGATGGCCAGCGCCAGGCCGCTAACTTCAAGTAAACCCAGTGATTGCTTCACGCTGTACTCCTTCCGTCCGTCAGGCGGATTTCGGCAAAATGGCTTCGACGTCGCTGTGCGGGCGCGGGATCACATGACAGGACTTCACTTCCCCCACGGCGCTGGCGGCGGCTGCGCCCGCGTCAACGGCGGCTTTCACCGCACCGACATCCCCGCGCACCATCACGGTAACCAGCCCGGAGCCGATTTTTTCGTAACCCACGAGCTGCACGTTCGCCGACTTCACCATGGCATCGGCGGCTTCGATTGCGCCCACCAGGCCTTTTGTTTCAACCAGTCCCAATGCGTTGTTCATACTGCGATTCTCCTGTAGATGGATAAGGTGGTTACCGGAACGGTATCCCTTTCACCAGCCGGGCGGCATTGCTGCCTGCACGCCGCTGCGCCGGGTTTTCTTCGTGTTGCATCAGCGTAAAAAGCGCGCTGGATGCGGGTAAATTGCGGTAATGGATCACCAACGTTTGGCTGTCGCAGGCAATGCCCACCAGCAGTGCCGACTGGTTTGCCGCCTGCCATGCGCTGTTCACCACGTCGCCATCCGTTGCGGGTTGCCAGCGCCACGGGATCCCCTCTTCTTCAATGCCCCACAGCACTTCCTGCCACAGCGTCTGGCAGTCGCCATGGGCGTGAATCACAATGGCCGGGCTGTTTTGTTCAGCGTGCATTGCGGGACTCCTTATGCCAGGAGAGGATCAGGCCTGTGGCGACCGCATTGCGTGGGCCTTCCACGCCGCGAATGTTTCCCCGTCCCGCTACCAGTCGGTAGTGGGCGAGCGCATCGGTCACCAGTTGCGGGACTTCAAAATCCAGCGCGGAGCCACCCACCAGCACCACAAACGGGATGTCACGGATATTGCCGGTCGGGCTGACCTGACGCAGGGCGCGCAGGGCGTTGGTGACGAACACGCGCTCCTTGGCGCTGCGGCGGGTCAGTCTGACTTTTTCCAGCGACAGATCGCCGGGCAGCGGTACCAGCTCGTCGGGTTTCACGACGCAAACCCGGGCAAACACCTCCGGCGGCAGTGGGGTGGGGAAGAACTGCACGTTGCCGTCTTCATGGCGCAGGTGGAACAAGCTTTCGACCTTGGCGAGGGGATACTTTTTGATCTCTTCCGCCAGATAGCGATCCTCCAGTCCCAGCTCACGGGCAATGATCATGGTGACCATATCCCCGGCGCCTGCCAGATGCGTGGCGACAATGTCGCCCTGTGCGTTAATGATTGAGGCATCGGTGGAACCTGCGCCGAGGTCAAGGATCGCCAGCGGTTTGGTGGTGCCCGGCGTGGTCAGCGCGCCCAGAATGGCGGCTTCTGCTTCAGCACCGCCCACCTGCACGTCGATATGCAGTTTTTGCTCGATATCCTGCGCAATCATCGCCATCTGTAAGCGATCTGATTTCACCATCGAGGCAATACCCACCGCCTGCTCCAGCGAGAATTCACCTGCCAGCCCGCCCGTGACGCTCACCGGCACGGCGGTGTCCACGGCCAGCAGATCCTGGATGTAGACATCGCTGCTCGGTTTGTTGGTCAGTTCCGCCATGGTCTGGCGCACATGCTCCAGCATGCCGCCGATATTGGTGCCGGCTTCCCCGGTGACGTTGTCCAGCCGGGGGCAGGCATCGACCGCTTTCATGATCGCGTCGGCCCCGGCGGCGACATCCACCCGCACGGTGCGGCCGTGGGTCACCAGTTCGATGTTCCCGGCAGGAATCGAACGCGCCTTCACGTCCCCGGAGGGGGTTTTCACCACCACGGCGGAGCGGTTGCCAATCAATGCGCGGGCCACCGGCACAATGTTTTTGGTCTCTTCCGCGCTGAGCGAAAATACGGTGGCAATACCGTAAGGGTTGGAGAGACTTTCAATCACTTTGCCCGGCATCGCCACTTCGATGGCCGCCAGCATGCCGAGCGGAATGCGGTCGATATAGCGGACTTCGTCGACAATCGGTACCGGCTTGTCGAGACGGTTATTCACCAGTACGCCATCGTCACGCTGCAATATCACGCCGTTGATGCGGTATCCCGCATGGGAAGCCGCATTGACCATGCGCGCCACGTCGGCAAAATCGAAGGCGGCGGAAACCACCAGGATGTAGGGCTGCTCCGCCGGTCGGGAGAGCAGCTCTTCCGGTGTGATGGTCAGCCCGACGCCGAGACCGATGCCGCCCGGCGTTTTAGGGTTATGACCAATCATCGTGGATTCGGTGATGATGGTTTCGGTAATGGTCTCCATCGCCACATCACCGATGACCGGCGTGGCTTCATTGATGCGAATAAGCGAAATATCGCTGACCGTGAGACCGGCCGCCGCCACTGCGCGTTGCACCGCTTCCTGAATGCCGAATACGTTGCGCAGCGTACCTTTGATGCCGGTGGTTTCCGCCAGTGCGCTACTCACCACGGTCAGCGCGCCGTGGTCGTCCAGCCGGGCGAGTGCGACTTCGGTGGAGGCGTTGCCAATATCAATGCCAGCTATATAACGCATACATCACCCTTGCGGTTAGTCATCGCCTTTGAGTTTTTTACGCTCGACATATAACGCGGCGGCTTCACGGACAAACGCTGCGCAGATCGTCGCGTTGTAGTGGCTTTCCAGGTCTTCTGCGATGTCCAGCAGTTCCTGTTTGCTTGAGCGGTAAGGGCGCAACGCGTTGTAAATCTCAAGAATGCGATCGTCCGGTACGGCGGTCAGTTCAGCGGCGCGTTCAAAGTTCATCGCCAGCCTGTCGCGCCCGGCATCGCGGGCGATAGCCGCCTGGATACGCAGGGTTTCCGGGGTGATGCGCATATCCTGGGCGGTGATTTTGCCGCTCAGTACGTTTTCCAGCGTCAGTTCATCCAGCGTTTTGCGGGTGGCGGTTTTCACCCATTCCGGGTGCTTATTCGCCAGCGGATAATCGGTCACTTTTGCCTGATGCTGGCTCCCTCCGGAGACGGGGGCTGCCACGTTCGGCGCTGCGCCTTGCAGGCTGTTCATCCGGCTAAGCACATCACGAACCATCGATTCAATGGCCTCTGTATTCATGGTGTTGTCCTTTTAAAGCGCAACGCGCAGCTCTTGCGGGTTTTTGCCCGTTACGACGTATTTGGTTTCTTTGATGTGCAAAATGGCCGACTTCGCCTGATACTTCGGGCGCGCCATCTGGTCATTGAGCGTCGGTACCGGCTGCGGCGATTCGCGCTTGGCGTAACGCGCGGCGTTTTTGCCTATCTGCCGGTAAGTTTCCAGCGTCAGCAGCGGGGCCTGCGGGAACAGCTCCAGGTTTGAGAGGGGCGGTAATCCTTGCTGGTGGATAACCGTTGTGCCTTTCGACTGGATGCCGACTGAAATTCCGGAACCGCTCAGACGGTTGCCTTCAACGGCGACAAACGCCACGTCCGACGATTTAAAGCAGCGGATCACCCTGGCTTTCACGCCTTCCTCTTCGATGCCGGCAATCACTTCGCGCAGAATGCTTTTGTGCGGTAAGCCGACGATGTTTACCGTCTGCGACAGGCCAAAAGCCGGACCGACGGCGATGATCACTTCATCCTGCTGCGTACCGGGTTTGGCCTCGCCGATTTCGGTCAGAAAGCCGCCGTCCGCAGAGGCAGTCGCCGCCGATGCGCCTGGAGTAGGGGCGCTGAACGACACGGTTTTGTCGCCGATTTTCATCTCTGCCAGCACGTCTTCAATAATCTGACGCAGCAGCTTTTCATTGATTTCCATGCTTCACCCCTTAACCCAGTTCATTCGGATCGATGGCGGCCGGGATGTTTTTAATCTCTTCCCAGCGTTCGCCCTGCAGGCGATAGCCTGTTGCCGGACCGGCATAATCATTGACGTCATTGACGGCCGACAGCACCTGGCCGTCGCCAACGATGATGGCGGAGGTGTGCAGGTAATCCCCGGTCAGCTTGGCTTTCTGAATGTTGAGCATGTCCTGCGCCACATCGTTAAAGCCGCCCTGCGCCAGCGCTTTCACCACTTCCAGCCCGTTACGGTTTTTGTTGATGATCTCCTGCGCAAACTTGATGTCTTCGACGATGTTGCGTTCCGGCATATCTTTTGAACCGTGGGCATAGGTCGCGGCTTCCACCTCTTCATCGGTGATAGGAGGCAAGCCCATTCCGGCAAAGACGGCTTGTAACGCGCGGGCAGCTTTATTACGGATGGCGATCACGTCCTCTTCGCGCACCGGGCGCAGGCCACCGTCAACTTTCAAATCGCGTTGTAAGACGTTGTAATCATCAAAGTCTTCCGCATCTTCGTTGGAGCCGGCGAACATGTTGTCGTAGTTCGGCACGGCGGAATAACCGGACGAAATAAAGTCGGTACCGGGCAGGAATTGCATCAGCAAACGTGCGGTACGCCGCATATCGGAGTGGGTGAAGGTCTGGTCGTTACTGGAGGCGCATTCGAGATCCAGCGAGGAGCAGATCAGGTTTTCCGCCAGTACGGCACGGATACCGGACGGCACCGCTGACGGCACGCCGATACAGCTGACCGAGCCATTTTGCAGCCCCTGAACGCCTGCCGCTTTGGTGATGTAAATACAGCGTGCTTCGAGGTAGAGCATCGATTTGCCTTCGGCGTAGCCCATCTGCACTTCGGAGCCGGAACCGGAGGTAAAGCGCATTTTCAACCCGCGCGAGGCGTATGAGGAAGCGAGGAAACCTTTGGACCACGGGGTATCGTCACCGTCGGTGAAGACCGGTTCGGTGCCGTACACCGAGATGGTCTCTGCGTAACAGGTGTGACCCAGCATGCCAAGCTTCAGCTCGGTGGCTTCCTCCAGCGAACACTGGGTTAACACACCGGGGCGACCCACCTGGGAACCCACCAGTAAAGCGATGGCGTTAAACGGTGCATAACGCGCAACGGCAACGGTGGTCTCCTGCTCGTCAAACCCGCGCCACGCCCCTTCGGCGGCATCGGCGGCAATCTGCACCGGGTTGTCTTTCACGTTGGTGACGTGTGCCTGCTGCGACGGTGTGCGACGGGCGCGCATTTTCTGCATCGCCATCATCATTTCCACCACGTTCATGTGCGACATCACCTCGACAATTTTCGCCGGGGTCATTGCCGTGGTCAGCGGCACAATCGCGCTGCGCTTGATGTTGGGATCGCACAGCATATTGGCGAGTTTGACTGAATCCATCGCCATCACTTCTTCGGCGCGATCCAGATTGATGCCATAGCGGGCGATGAAGTGATCAATCAGGTCGAACTGGCTGGCGGACTTGCCATCAAGCTCGGTGACCACACCGTTGACGATGCGGATGGAAGGTTTGGGATCGTTCGGGCTTTCCATAGCGATAAAGCCTTCTTCAATCCACTCCTTCACAAAGCCGTCCTGGTTAACAGGGCGTTTCGCCAGCGCTTCAAATCGTTTCGATCTCATGAAACAGCCTCTCTGTTATCAGATGTAGGACGGGCGGTCGTTTTTCGGCTCTGCGCCGAGCGTGCCGAGCACGGTTTTGCCGATTTCGCGGGCGGAAATCACCGCCTGGCGCACTGCGCCGGAGTCGCCGGAGATGATCAGGATCGCCTCGTTACTGAAGCTGGTGCCTTTTGCCGGCGAGCTGTACGCCACCACTTCCACATTGGCGGACTTCAAGGCGGTATCCGCCATCAGTACGCCAACCGATGCGGGCGCGCCGACAATCACCCCGCAGGAGCGGCCCACCGGGGCGCCGAAGGCTTTTTCCAGCGCGTAGCTGGCGCGGGCGGTATATTGCAACTCGATATGCCCGGCCTCGTTGGCGTAGACGTCGCCAAAGGTGCGGTCCAGCTCTTTCAGCGCCACTTCAATCGCGCGTTTTACGTCGGAGACATCGTTGCCGCCGAACAGGATCAGCGAACCGTGACCCGCGCCGCCTTTGGTATCGCGCGGGAGTTCAATGCTGACCACTTCGGTATTGGTGGCTTTGACTGCTTCATCCGCCGCCATAATGTGCGGGCCTGCGCCGGTACGTGCCCCTAAAATGCCGATGGAGCGAAAGCGTTTTTCCAGCTTCATTGCGTCGAGCAGGGCGCTGTCTACGTTGGCGATCACCAGGCCAACGGTGTCGCCAATCGCCGTGCCGACAAACTCCGTTAAACTGCAGCTTTTTTCTGCCATAGCCGTCTCTCGTTTGGTGTGGGTTGCAGTGGGGGAAGCCTGGGGAGCCGATACGCGCGCTACCACCTGAGCCATGATCTGTTCCACCAGTTCATTGCTGCTCATTGGCTCATTCCTTTCGGTAAGATTTTTTCAACGTCAGTGTGCGGGCGCGGGATAACGTGTACGGCTTTCACTTCACCCACCTGTGCGGCGGCTGCGGCACCTGCATCGGTTGCGGCTTTTACGGCGCCAACATCGCCGCGAACAATAACGGTCACCAGGCCGGAGCCTATTTTTTCGTAGCCTATTAACACGACATTGGCCGATTTCACCATGGCGTCCGCCGCTTCAATTGCTGCGGTTAAGCCTTTGGTTTCCACCATTCCTAATGCTTCTTGTTGCATAAAAACCTCGGTAAGGTTGCCCTGATGGTCGGACTATACAAATAAGCGAGGAAAAAGAATGGCTCTCTTGAAAATACGTTAAAAACTTCCTGGCGATATCAGGTGAATAAATTGTCTGGATAAAATTCATACCATTGAAATTGTTGATTATTTTATATTTTATTGAATAGTAAAATATTGCTATTGCTCCGTCAGGTTTACACTTTTCAGCGTGACAAAAATAAATAGGGTGTGTTATTTGCGCGTGCGGAAAGATTCTGTGAGCAAGGCTGTAAATCAGCGCAGGGAAAATAACAATAATTTGTTATTTGTTTTCCATAAATAGCGGTATTGGCATGCGCGGGAATAGTGATAATAAAGAAATGGCGAGAGCAAAATAGTGTTATCGCGACACGACTTTTTTGGGGTTTTACGCCTGAGGTTGCCAACACTTTTCATGCGCGGATTTCTATAGTGAGCGGCGTTGTACTCTGCCGCCAGCTTCAGGGGTGCTGGTGAGGTCTGACTCTACCTGGAAGGTGACATAATGAATGATTCGCTAAAGGCGCAATGCATCGCCGAGTTTTTAGGCACCGGGCTGTTTTTGTTTTTCGGGATCGGCTGCCTCTGCGCCATGAAGGTCGCCGGCGCGACGCTGGGATTGTGGGAGATCTGCATTATCTGGGGCCTGGGCATTTCGCTGGCGGTATACCTGACCGCCGGGATTTCGGGGGCGCATCTCAACCCGGCGATCACCATCGCGCTGTGGTTGTTTGCCTGTTTTCCGGGGCGCAAAGTGCTGCCTTACTGCGTGGCGCAAATCGCCGGGGCGTTTGGCGGCGCGGCAGTGGCTTATCTGTTGTACCGCAATCTGTTTCTCGAGTATGAGGCTGCGCACCAGCTGGTGCGGGGCAGCATTGAAAGCCTGCAACTGGCGGCGTTGTTTACCACCTATCCCGCCGCGGCGCTGAACGTCTGGCAGGCGGGGCTGGTGGAAGTCATCATCACCTCGATTCTGATGTGCGTGATCATGGCGTTGACCGATGACGGCAACGGCGTACCGCGTGGGCCGTTAGCGCCGTTGCTCATTGGCGTGCTGGTGGCGGTGATCGGTGCGTCCATGGGGCCGCTCACCGGGTTTGCGATGAACCCGGCGCGTGACTTCGGGCCAAAACTGTTTGTCTTTTTCGCCGGTTGGGGAGAAGTGGCATTCACCGGCGGGCGTGAGATCCCGTACTTTATCGTTCCGATTGTTGCGCCAATTATTGGCGCCTGCGGCGGTGCGGCTTGCTACCGATATCTGATTGGCAAAAATCTGCCCTGTAATAGCTGCAAGCTGGAAGGTTAAAACGTATTTCGTGATCTGCTTTCCCGAAAGCAATAAATGGCCTCCCAGGGATGGGAGACTTTTGTTATGTTGATTTCAGTTTAGCGACATATCTTATGAAATATATGTTATTAACGTTATCAGTCGCGTAAACAAATAGCCTGTTTATAACAATAAATTAAAATTCACTGAGAGGTTTTATCATGATTTCTGCGAGTGCGCTCAACTCGGAACTCATTAATAAAATCGCCCAGGATTTTGCTCAAGCCACCGGGTTGGCCGTTGTTGTGGTGAATATCCACGGCGAAGAGATCTCCGGGCTGTTTAATTTCACCCCGTTTTGCCAGCGTATGCGCCAGCATCCGCAGCACAGCGATCGCTGCCGCATGAGCGATCGCTGTGGCGGGTTCGAAGCGTCGAAATCCAACCAGCCCTGCATCTATCGCTGCCATGCCGGATTAACCGACTTCTCTATTCCGTTGGTGATTGCCGGGCATCTGGTGGGATTTGTGCTCTGTGGACAGGTGCGTTTGCGCGAGAACAGCGGCGTGGAACTGGTGGATATTCTCAATATTGATGACCGCTGGCAGGCTGATCCGGTACTGATGGACGCGTTCCACAGTGTGCCGGAAATGGATTACTCGCGGGTTATTGCTTCGGCGGATCTGTTGCAGCTTATTGTTGATAACTGCCTGAAAAAGCAGATTAATTTTGTGGTTATCAAAGATCAACAATCCTCTGACGCGAGCCATACGCCGCGCAACCAGGGGCCGCATGACAGCAAAATGAAAAAAGCGCTGCGCTACATTGACGCGCATCTTTCCGATGAGCTGCGGCTGGAGGACGTGGCGGCGCACGTTTATCTCAGCCCTTACTACTTCAGTAAGTTATTCAAAAAATATCAGGGCATTGGCTTTAACGCGTGGGTGAACCGCCAGCGTATGGCCAGCGCCCGCGAAATGCTGTGCCACAGCGACTGGAGCATTGCCAGTATTGCGCGCAATTTAGGATTTTCGCAAACCAGCTATTTTTGCAAAGTATTTCGCCAGACTTACCAGGTGACGCCACAAGCCTTCCGTTTGCAAAATAATGCAAACTATGACGGGGATTAAATTTCCGATAGCAATATTTTGTTATTCGAATATGGCGTAATAATCATCTGAATCAAGACTGCATAAGGCTTTAATCAACGGGGTGAGCAATAAATTGTTATAGCGCAACAAATTATTGTTTACGTCCCGATAAACTGAACCAGTTTTTATTTCCCTGCTGCGATATAGTGCATTCAGGGACTACATTACGGTGATAATTACACACCGTGATGAATAATCCATCCGGTTACGCCGCACGCTGTTGCGGCAGGGAAGGGGGTGAAAATCCCCCGCAGCCCCCGCTGCTGTGATGCTGACAACCCCGTAATCACCACTGATCGCAGGATCGGGAAGGACGGGCGAGGATGACGCTAAGCCAGAAGACCGACCTGATGGGCAGTTATCAACAACTTCGGTGGGAAGTGGGTTGCTCAGAAGCGTACAGTCGACAGACTGGGCAGACGCGCGTCCTGACTTCACCTTTTCCACCCGCTACGGGGCTTCAGGAATGTCAGACAGGCGCAGCGCCTTTATCCTTGCCGGCACGGGCAGTGGCTGTGGGAAAACCACCGTCACGCTCGGGTTGCTCACCGTTTTGCAGCGCCTCGGCCTGCACGTGCAGCCTTTTAAAGTCGGTCCGGACTATATCGACACCGCCTGGCACAGCGCCGTTACCGGCGTTCCTTCCCGCAATCTCGACAGTTTTATGCTGCCGGAACCCACGCTTAATGCCCTGTTTACACAGCATCTGCTCGCCGCTGACGTTGCCGTTATCGAAGGCGTGATGGGGCTGTACGACGGTTACGGCACCGATCCCCACTATTGCAGCAGCGCCGGGCTGGCAAAACAGCTTGGCGTGCCGGTGATCCTGCTGGTGGACGGCAAAGCGGTCTCCACGTCGATTGCCGCCACGGTGATGGGCTTTTGCCATTTCGACCCGCAGTTGCCGATTGCCGGGGTGATTGTTAACCGCGTCAACAGCGACAGTCACTATCAACTGCTGAAACAGGCCATCGAACAGTACTGTGCGGTGCCGGTGCTGGGGTATGTGCCGACCGTGCCGGGCGTGGCGCTGCCCGAACGCCACCTTGGGCTGGTCACTGCCCGCGAATCCATCGTGGATGCGCAGCCGTGGCGTGACTTTGCCGACCGACTGGCGCAGACCGTGGATATCCACCGCTTGCTCGCCCTGAGCGCCATTACCCGTCTGCCGGAAGGCGATATCCCTTCCTGTGAGCAAGAACAGGAAGGGGCCGGGCTGACGCTCGCGCTGGCGGACGACGAAGCCTTCAACTTTTACTACCCGGATAACCTGCTGCTGCTGGAACGTGCTGGCGTCCATATTGTGCGTTTCAGTCCATTGCATGACCGCACATTGCCAGCGTGCCAGATGGTGTGGCTGGGTGGGGGATACCCGGAACTGCATGCGCGTGCACTGTCGGCCAATCAGCCGATGCGTGACGCCATCCGCGCCGCCCACCAGCGCGGTGTGGTGATCTATGCCGAATGCGGTGGTCTGATGTACCTCGGCACCACGCTGTGTGATGCCGATGGCCACCGCTGGCCGATGGCGGATGTTATCCCCGGTCACAGTGTGATGGGCAAACGGCTGACCCGCTTTGGTTACTGTGAAGCCCGCGCCACGCAACAGACGCTGCTCGCGGCACCGGGCGAGACCCTGCGGGGGCACGAATTCCATTACTCCGACTTTACCCCGCAGCATGCTGCCGTGCTGGATTGCTACAAAACCCGCGATGGCGAGGTGTTGAAACGCTGGCAGGGCGGCTGGCAGGTGGGGAATACCTTCGCCAGCTATCTGCATCTGCATTTCGGGCAACGCCCGCAGATGCTCAACCACTGGTTTCGTGCCGCAAGGAGCGCCTTATGACGTTACTGGCATGGTGTGCGGCGTTTCTGCTCGATCATCTGCTTGGCGACCCGCCGCACTGGCCGCACCCGGTGCGCTGGATTGGCGCATTGATTACGCACATCCAGCGCGTGGTGCGCCAGTGTTGTCACAGTGATGTGACGCTGCGCATTGGCGGCGGTGTGATGTGGTTGCTGGTGGTGGGCATTACCTGGACGGTGAGCTGGGGCGTGCTGACGTTGGCAACGACGGTCCATCCGTGGTTGGGCTGGTGTGTGCAGGTGTGGATCATCTACACCACTCTGGCGACGCGCTGCCTGGCGGATATGGCGCGGGACGTGGAAAACGCGCTGCGCCGTGGCTCGCTCAGCGACAGCCGCGAAAAATTGTCGTGGATTGTCGGGCGCGACACGGCGCAACTGCAACCACCGCAGATCACCCGTGCGGTGGTGGAAACCGTGGCGGAAAACACCGTCGACGGTGTGATTGCGCCGCTGTTCTTTTTACTGATCGGCGGCGCGCCGCTGGCCATGGCCTATAAAGCGGTCAACACGCTGGACTCGATGGTTGGCTACAAGCATGAAAAATACCGCGCCATTGGCATGGTCAGCGCCCGGCTGGACGATGTGGCGAACTTCATTCCGGCGCGGCTGAGCTGGTTACTGCTGAGCGCCGCGACCCTGTTGTGCGGCTACAACGCCCGCAACGCATTGCGTATCGGTTTTCGCGATCGACGTCATCACAGCAGTCCCAACTGCGCCTGGCCGGAAGGCACCGTTGCCGGGGCGCTGGGCGTCCGTCTTGGCGGCCCGAATGACTACTTCGGCGAACGCGTCGAAAAACCCTGGATTGGCGATGAACGCCGCACCATTGAGGTGGATGACATCCCACGAACCATTGGCCTGATGTGGGTAGCTTCCACGCTGGCGCTGGCGTTGTTTGCACTGACGCATTACCTACTGGCGGGAGCCTGAGGATGGAAAAAATGGATTACTTGCAGCAACCGCAGGCTATTGAGGCCAAAAGTTTTGTCATTATCGGCGAGATCGTTCATGAGACCCGTCCCGATTACCGTTTTGCCAGCCCGCTGCATGAAGCGGTGATCAAACGGGTCATTCACACCACCGCCGATTTCGACTGGCTGGATATCCTGCACTTCTCCCCGGATGCGCTGGAAAGCTTGTGTAGGGCGATTACACGCGGTTGCTCCCTCTATACCGACACCACCATGGCGCTCTCCGGCATTAATAAAACGCTGCTGGCGCAGTTTGGCGGCGAGGTGCGTTGTTATATCTCCGACCCACGCGTGGTGCGCAGAGCCAAAGCGGACGGCATCACCCGCTCTATGGCGGCGGTGGATCTGGCGCTGGGTGAAGAGGGTGAAAAAATCTTTGTCTTTGGCAATGCCCCCACCGCACTGTTCCGCTTGCTCGAACATAAGGCGCAGGTCAGCGGCGTGGTGGGCGTGCCGGTCGGTTTTGTGGGCGCGGAAGAGTCGAAAGAAGCGCTGGTGGAAAGCGGTTTACCGGCGATTGCCGCCCGTGGTCGCAAAGGGGGCAGCAACGTCGCCGCCGCCATTATCAATGCCTTGCTCTACAGCCTGCGGGAGGCGCAATGAGCGAGCCCGCCTTCGACGACCCGGTGTGGCACAACGGCAAAGCGCTACGCAAAGGCTACACCACCGGCTCCTGCGCTACAGCGGCGGCAAAAGTCGCCGCGCTGATGGTGCTGCGCCAGCACATCATTCACCAGGTGTCGATTGTCACGCCCTCCGGCGTCACGCTGCGTCTCAACGTGGAATCTCCGCATATTGAAGGCCAGCAGGCGATGGCGGCTATCCGCAAAGACGGGGGCGACGATGTGGACGCGACGCATGGCATGCTGATTTTTGCCCGCGTGACGGTAAACGACAGCGGTGATATTACGCTGCGCGGTGGCGAAGGGGTGGGGCGGGTAACCCGTAAAGGCATTGGCCTCGCGGTGGGCGAAGCGGCGATCAATCGCACGCCACGCCAGACCATTGAAGCCGCGGTGCGAGAGGTGATTGGCCCGACGCGTGGCGCGGAGGTGGAAATCTTCGCCCCGGAAGGGGAAGAGCGGGCGAAGAAAACCTACAACGGGCGGCTTGGCATCCTTGGCGGTATTTCAATTATTGGCACCACCGGCATCGTGACGCCGATGTCGGAAGAGAGCTGGAAACGTTCGCTGTCGCTGGAGCTGGAGCAAAAACGCGCGGGTGGGATGGAGCGGGTGATCCTCGTTCCAGGCAACCACGGCGAGCGTTTCGTTCGCGAACAACTGGGCGTCTCCGGCGAGCTCGTGGTGACGATGAGTAACTTCGTGGGTTACATGATCGAAGAAGCGGTGCGCATGGGCTTCCGGCAGATTGTGCTGGTGGGGCACCCTGGCAAGCTGGTGAAAATCGCCGCCGGTATCTTTCATACCCACAGCCACATTGCCGATGCGCGTATGGAAACCCTGGTCGCGCACCTTGCGCTACTCGGTGCGCCGCACGCGTTGTTGCTGGCGGTCAGCGACTGCGATACCACCGAAGCAGCGATGGAGCACATCGACGCCGCCGGGTTTAACCATCTCTATGACCATCTGGCGCGGCGGATTTGCCAGCGCATTGAGCAGATGCTGCGCTTCACGCAAACCCCGCCGCAGTGCGACGCCATTATGTTCTCTTTCGATAACAAAGTGCTGGGCGCTAACCGCTCGCCAGAGGCGATTGCCCGGGAGCTGCAATGCTGACGATAGCGGGTATGGGACCGGGTCATCTTGCCCTGATGACGCCGCAGGCGTTAGAGGCCGTCGCGCAGGCGGATGTGCTGGTCGGCGGTAAGCGCCATCTGGCGCAATTCCCGGCATTTCGCGGTGAAGTGCGTGCGCTGGATAGCGACATCTCCGCGCTGCTTGCTTGGCTGGAGCAACAGACGGCGCGACGGGTGGTGGTGCTGGCCTCCGGCGATCCGCTGTTTTACGGCATCGGCACCCGGCTGGTCGCGCACTTTGGCATTGAACAGTTGCAGATTATCCCCGGCATCAGCGCCGTGCAGTATCTGTGCTCGCGCACCGGGATCGACATGAACGACATCTGGCTGACCAGCAGCCACGGGCGTGAGGTGGATTTTGACCGGCTTGCCCGCGAGCCCAAAGTGGCGATGGTTACCGATGCGCGCTGTGGTCCAAAAGCCATTGCCGATGCGCTGATAGCCCGCGGCGCCGCCGATCGCTGGCTGGTGATTGGTGAGAATCTTGGCATGGACAACGAGCGTATCCAGCGGTTGCGACCCGCGGATGTTCAGGCGCAATACGAGATGAATGTGGTGGTGATCCTCAATGAAAGATGAGCTGTTTATTCGTGGCGAAAAGGTACCGATGACCAAAGAAGCGGTGCGTGCGCTGGCGCTGTCAAAGCTGGCGCTGCATCAGGCGCGCCACCTGATCGATATTGGCGCCGGAACCGGCAGCGTCAGCATTGAAGCGGCGCTCGCCCACCCACAACTGCGGGTGACTGCCATTGAGCGTAACCCGGCAGCGCTCGGGCTGCTGGAAGAGAACTGCCTGCATTTTGACTGCCGCAACATTGCCATTGTTGCCGGGGTCGCACCGCTGTTTGTGGAACAACCGGCGGACGCGGTGTTTATGGGCGGCAGCGGCGGCAACCTGACGCAACTGATTGACTGGTCACTGGCGCAACTGCACCCCGGTGGCCGACTGGTGATGACCTTTATCCTGCAGGAAAACCTCAATGCTGCGCTGGCGCACCTTGCCGCCCGCCATGTCGCCGCGCTGGATTGTCAGCAAATCCAGGTCTCCCTGCTCACCGGGCTTGGCAGTGGTCACTACTTCAAACCGAATAATCCCGTTTTTTTGATTTCCTGCGAAAAGGAGAAACACCATGGCTGACACCGTGGAGGCGCACACCGTCTGGTTTGTTGGCGCGGGGCCAGGCGATAAGGAGCTGATCACGCTCAAAGGCTACCGGCTATTGCAACAGGCGCAGGTAGTGATTTACGCCGGATCGTTGATCAACACCGAACTGCTGGAGTATTGCCCGGCGGATGCCGAGTGCCACGACAGCGCTGAACTGCACCTTGAGCAGATTATCGATCTGATGGAAGCCGGGGTAAACGCCGGGAAAGTGGTGGTGCGGCTGCAAACCGGTGATGTCTCGCTGTATGGCTCGGTGCGCGAGCAGGGTGAAGTGCTAACCCGTCGCGGCATCCGTTGGCAGGTGATCCCCGGTGTCAGTGCGTTCCTGGGGGCGGCGGCGGAACTGGGGGTGGAGTACACCGTGCCGGAGGTATCGCAGAGCCTGATCATCACCCGCCTGGAAGGGCGTACGCCGGTGCCGCCGCGCGAGCAACTGGAGTCGTTCGCCAGTCATCAGACCTCCATGGCGATTTACCTCTCCGTACAACGTATTCACCGCGTGGCGGAGCGTTTGATTGAAGGCGGCTATCCGCACACCACGCCTGTCGCCGTTATTTACAAAGCGACATGGCCGGAGAGCCAGACCGTGCGCGGCACGCTGGCTGATATCGGCGACAAGGTGCGCGAGGCCGGGATCCGCAAAACTGCGCTGATCCTCGTGGGCGCGTTTCTGGGGGAGGAGTACCACTACTCCCGACTCTATGCGGCGGACTTTAGCCATGAATACCGTAAAGCCTGAATCCATTGCGCTGTTTTGCCTGACACCCGGCGGCATGGCGCTGGCTGAACGCCTGAAACCGGCGCTGCCGATGACCTGCTTTACCAGCGAAAAGCTGCAAAGGGACGGGTTTGCGCCCTTTGAAGGTGGTTTTGCACAGACCCTGCGTGAGGCGTTCAGCCACTATTCGGCGGTGATTTTTATTGGCGCGACGGGCATCGCCGTGCGCGTTATCGCACCGTTGGTCAATGACAAGTTTATTGATCCGGCGGTGATCGTGATCGATGAGCGCGGGCAGCATGTGATCAGCCTGCTCTCCGGGCACTACGGCGGTGCCAATGCGCTGGCGCGCTACCTGGCCGGGGTGCTGGACGCCGATCCGGTGATCACCACCGCGACCGATGTTAACGAACTGGCAGCGCTGGATACGCTGGCAAGCCAGCTTGACGCGCGGATGGACGGGTTCCGCCCGGCGGTAAAGACCATCAACCACATGCTGGTGAGCGGTAAACGCATCGGCCTGTGGTGCGACGCGGCAATGCGCGAAGAAGTCGCGGGCTGCGACACGCGCGGGTTTATTGCGGTGACGGATCTGGAGGTGCTGCCGGCGCTGGATGCACTGGTCTGCGTGACGACCCAGGCTGAGTTGCCTGCGCTTTCACTGCCGGTCTTCAAGCTGGTGCCCAGGCGTGTGGTGGCGGGCATTGGCTGTCGGCGGGATACGCCGTTTGCGCTGTTGTCGATGCTGTTGCAGCGGCAACTGCATGCACACGCTTTTGACCCGCTGGCGCTGCGGGCCGTGGGGAGCATTACGCTCAAACAAGACGAGCGAGGGCTGGTGCAGCTTGCGCAAAGCCTGCGCGTGCCGTTTGAAGTGTTCAGCGCTGACGTGCTGCGCCAGCACGAACACCATTTTCCCGCCTCCGAATTTGTGCGGCAAACCGCCGGCGTCGGGAGCGTTTCCGGCCCGGCGGCCTGGCTGATGAGCCAGGGGCAACTGGTGGGCGAGACCCTGCGCGAGCAGGGCGTGACTATTACTTTGGGAGTTTCACACTGATGTTAACGGTAATCGGGATTGGCCCAGGCTCACAAGCCATGATGACCATGGAAGCCATCGACGCGCTGCAAGCGGCGGACATTGTCGTTGGTTATAAAACCTACACCCATCTGGTGAAAGCCTTTACCGGCGATAAACAGGTGATCAAAACCGGCATGTGCAAAGAGATCGAACGCTGCCAGGCGGCGATTGAACTGGCGCAGGCCGGGCATAACGTGGCGCTGATCAGCAGCGGCGATGCCGGGATTTACGGCATGGCCGGGCTGGTGTTGGAACTGGTCGGCAAGCAGCAACTGGATGTGGAGGTCCGTCTGGTGCCCGGCATGACCGCCAGTATCGCCGCCGCTGCATTGCTTGGCGCACCGTTAATGCATGACTTCTGCCACATCAGCCTCAGCGATTTGATGACGCCGTGGCCGGTGATTGAAAAACGCATTGTTGCTGCCGGTGAAGCGGACTTTGTTATCTGCTTCTACAACCCGCGCAGCCGGGGTCGTGAAGGCCACCTGGCAAGAGCGTTTGAACTGCTGGCGGCCAGTAAACACGCGGATACCCCGGTTGGCGTGGTGAAATCCGCCGGGCGGAAAAAAGAGGAGAAGTGGCTGACCACGCTGGGCGCGATGGACTTTGAACCTGTCGATATGACCAGCCTGGTGATTGTCGGGAACCGCGCCACCTATGTGCAAAACGGACTGATGATCACCCCGCGAGGCTACAGCCTGTGACGGCGGGCGACGTGCTGGTGATTGGCGGAACCAGCGATGCGCGGCAGATTTGCCAGCAACTGGACGCGGCGGGCGTGGGTTACACGCTGTCCGTGGCGACACCGACCGGGCAACAACTGGCGGGAAATATTCGCGGTCAGGTGCGTTGCGGCCGTCTGGAGTTGGGCGAGATGGTGGCCTGGTTGCAGCAAAATCGTACCCGCTGGGTGATTGATGCCTCTCATCCTTACGCCGATGTGGTAAGTCGCAATATCGCCCATGCCTGTGAGCAGGCGCAGGTGTTGTTAAGCCGCTACCAGCGTCCGGAACAGGTGCCGGATTTAACGCATCCGTTGCTGTTTTATGTCGCCTCGCTGGAAGCAGCCTGTGAGCAAGCCCGTGAACTGGGCGAGCGCATTTTGCTCACCACCGGCAGTAAAGATCTGGCGCGCTGGCGCGCAGGGCTACCGGGTAAAACGCTGTTGGCGCGGGTGTTGCCGGTGCCGGACGTGGTGGCGCAGTGCGCGGCGCTGGGTTTTGGCGTTGGCGACATTTTTGCGCTCTGCGGCCCGTTCAGCGCGGAATTTAACGCAGCCTTTTACCGCCAGTACCGGGTCGAGGTGATGATCACCAAAGCCTCCGGTGCGGAAGGGGGCTACCTGGAAAAAATAGAGCCTGCACTTGCGGCCGGCATTCCGTGCATTGTTATTACCCGTCCGCAGACAGTGGTGGTGGGCGAAGAGAGACTGGACAGTCAGGACGCATTTTCACGGCGGTTGCGACGCTGGCTGGCGACACAGTGAGGAGAACAGAATGAAAAAAGCACTTTTAGTGGTGAGCTTCGGCACCAGTTATCACGACACCTGTGAGAAAAATATTGTTGCCTGCGAGCGCGAGCTGGCGGCCAGTTGCCCGGACCGCACGCTGTTTCGCGCCTTCACCTCCGGCATGATCATCCGCAAACTGAAACAGCGCGACAACCTGCATATCGATACCCCATTGCAGGCGCTGCAAAAACTCGCCGACGCGGGCTACCAGGATGTGGCGATCCAGTCATTGCACATCATTAACGGCGATGAGTACGAAAAAATCGTCCGCGAAGTGCAGACCCTGCGTCCGCTGTTTCAACGGCTGGTGATTGGCGCGCCGCTGCTCAGCAGTCATGACGATTATCTGCATCTGATGCAGGCGCTTTCCCGTCAGATGCCGCAGGTCGGCCCGCATGAACGGGTGGTGTTTATGGGCCACGGCGCCAGTCATCATGCGTTTTCTGCTTATGCCTGTCTCGACCATATGATGGCCGCTCATCGTTTTCCTGCGCGGGTTGGCGCGGTGGAGAGTTACCCGGAAATCGATTTGCTGATCGATGGGTTGCGCCATGAAGGGGTCAACGCCGTCCACCTGATGCCGCTGATGCTGGTGGCGGGCGATCACGCGATTAACGATATGGCGTCTGACGATGACGATTCCTGGAAAACGCAGTTTGAACGGGTCGGTATTGCTGCCACACCGTGGCTACAAGGCCTGGGGGAAAACGCTGATGTGCGGGCGATGTTTGTCCGCCATCTGCAACAGGCGCTGACGCAGACGCTGGAGGCCGCAGCATGAGTGGCAAACTTTACGCTCTGAGCACCGGCCCTGGCGCGGCGGACCTGATCACCGTGCGCGGCGCGCGTATCCTCGGCAGACTGGATGTGCTCTATGCCCCGGCCGGGCGCAAAGGGGGAGACAGCCTGGCGCTCTCCATCGTGCGGGAATACCTTGGCGAACAGACCGACGTGCGCTGTTGCCATTTCCCGATGAGCGCCGACAGCGCGGAAAAAGAAGCCGTGTGGGATGAAGTTGCCGCCGCGCTGGACGCGGAAGTACAGGCCGGTAAGCAGGTTGGTTTTATCACCCTTGGCGATGCGATGTTATTCAGCACCTGGGTGTTTTTGTTGCAACGTCTGCAACACCCGGAACACGTAGAGATCGTCCCGGGCGTGACGTCGTTTGCCGCCATCGCCGCACGCACGCAGACACCGCTGGCCATGGAGCAGCAGTCGCTGGCCGTGATCTCCTGCACCGCGCCGGAGAGTGACATCCGCCTGGCGTTGCAGCAGCACGACAGCCTGGTGCTGATGAAAGTGTATGGCCGTTTTGCCCGTATCAAAGCGTTGTTACATGAAGCGGGCCTGCTCGATTGCGCCCTGATGATGGCGGAAGCCACATTACCGGGAGAGCAGTGCTGGCGGCAACTGGGTGATGTCAGCGACGATCAGCCGCTGCCCTATTTTTCGACCATCCTGGTCAATAAACAGTGGGAGAGGGTATGAAAGTGCAACAACTGAAACAGCTGTCTTTCAGCGGACTCGCCGCCGCCATGTTGCTGATGGTGGTGCCGCAGGAGGCGTTCGCCATGCACATCATGGAAGGTTTCCTGCCGCCGATGTGGGCGCTGGCCTGGTGGCTGCTATTCCTGCCGTGCCTGTGGTACGGACTGGTGCGTTTGCGCCGCATCGTGGCGGACGACACCAACCAGAAAGTGCTGCTGGCGCTGTGCGGCGCGTTTATTTTTGTCTTGTCGGCGCTGAAGATTCCCTCGGTGACCGGCAGTTGTTCCCATCCGACCGGCGTGGGGCTGGCGGTGATTCTGTTTGGTCCGGGCGTGGTGGCGGTTCTCGGCGCGATTGTGCTGCTGTTCCAGGCGCTATTGCTGGCGCACGGCGGATTGACCACGCTTGGCGCGAATGGCATGTCGATGGCGGTGATTGGCCCGGTGGTCGGCTACCTGGTGTGGAAACTGGCCTGCCGTGCGGGGTTCCGCCGTGATGTCGCGGTGTTTCTCTGCGCCATGCTCGCCGACCTGGTGACCTATTTCGTGACGTCGGTGCAACTGGGCGTCGCCTTTCCGGACCCGCAGCACGGGGCGACCGGGTCGGTGGTGAAATTTATGGGCATCTTCTGCCTGACGCAAATCCCGATTGCCATCGCTGAAGGGTTGCTGACCGTGATGATCTACGACCAGCTTACCCGGCGCCAGCTTATTACCGCACAGGAGCATTAAGATGAAAAAGACCCTGATTCTGCTGGCGATGGTGATTGCCCTGGTGATCATGCCTTTCTTTATCAACCATGGCGGCGAATATGGCGGTTCCGATGGGGAAGCGGAAAGCCAGATCCAGGCCGTTGCGCCGCATTACCAGCCGTGGTTCCAGCCGCTGTATGAACCGGCAAGCGGCGAGATCGAAAGCCTGCTGTTTACACTGCAAGGCTCGATAGGTGCGGCGGTGATTTTCTACATTCTCGGTTATATGAAAGGCAGACAGCGTGATAGCGAACGGTCTTGATCGGCTCAGCTACCAGAGCCGTTGGGCTACGGTCGCGCCGGAGCGCAAGTTCTTCTGCTGGCTGCTGATGATGGCGCTGGCCTTTTCCCTGCCGCCCATCGGGCAGGGGATCTTGCTGGTTTTTGTCGCGGCGTTCACCTGTTGGCTGCTGCGCATGTCGCTGTGGCGCTGGCTGCGCTGGATGGCAATCCCGCTGGGATTTTTACTGGTGGGCGTCGTGACGATCCTGTTCAGCGTTACCCGTGAACCTGCGCATTTGCTGTTCGGCGTGCCACTGGGTCACGTCTGGCTCGGCGTGCTGCCGGAAGGATTGACGGCGGCAAACGCCACGCTGTGGCGTAGCCTGGCGGCGCTGTCGGCGACCTTCTGGCTGGTGCTGAACTTGCCGTTTCCGCAGTTGATTTTGTTGCTGAAGCGTGCGCGTGCGCCGCGCCTGTTAACGGAACAGATCCTGCTCATCTGGCGCTTTATCTTTATCCTGCTGGAGGAAGCGGCGGCGATTCATCGGGCGCAGACGCTGCGTTTTGGTTACCGCACCGTGCCGCAGGGCTACCGCTCGCTGGCGATGCTGGTCAGCCTGTTATTTACCCGCGTGCTGCTGCGCTACAAAGCGCTGGCGACCACGCTGGATATCAAACTTTATCAGGGTGATTTTCACCTGTGAGGATGTGGCATGCTGGTCACCGATAACCTGTGGTTCCGTTACCAGGATGAACCGATACTGAAAGGGCTTAGCCTCGACTTTTCCCGCCAGCCGGTGACCGGGCTGGTGGGGGCGAACGGCTGCGGCAAATCCACGCTGTTTATGAACCTGAGCGGCATTTTACGCCCGCAAAAGGGGACGGTGCAGTGGCAGGGGAAACCGCTGGATTACAGTAAACGCGCACTGCTGGCGCTGCGCCAGCAGGTCACTACCGTGTTTCAGGATCCCGATCAGCAAATTTTCTATACCGATATTGATAGCGATATCGCCTTCAGTTTGCGCAATATCGGCGTGCCGGAAGCGGAGATTGCCCGCCGTGTGGAGGAGGCGTTGACGCTGGTGGATGCGCAGTCGTTTCGTCATCAGCCGATTCAGTGCCTGAGCCATGGGCAGAAAAAACGCGTGGCCATCGCAGGTGCGTTGGTGTTGCAGGCAAAATACCTGCTGCTGGATGAACCCACTGCCGGGCTCGATCCTGCCGGGCGTGCGCAGATGCTGACCCTTATCCGGCGCATTGTTGCGCAGGGAAATCATGTAGTGATTTCCAGCCATGACATTGATTTAATCTATGAAATCTGCGACGCCGTGTACGTGCTGCGGCGCGGCGAGTTGTTAACGCACGGTGCGCCAGGCGAGGTGTTTGCCCGCCGGGCACTGATTGAAGAAGCCGGGCTGACGCAGCCCTGGCTGGTTAAATTGCACAGCGAGTTGGGGTTCCCGCTGTGCAAAAGCGAAGATGAATTTTATGCCCGTATGCGGGCGATGCCGGTGAAGGAGGCGTCATGACGCAGGCCATTATGCTGCAAGGAACCGCTTCGGATGTGGGCAAAAGCGTGCTGGTCGCCGGGCTGTGCCGTATTTTTCACCAGGATGGGCTCAAGACCGCGCCGTTTAAGTCGCAAAATATGGCGCTCAACTCGGGTATTACGCCGGACGGTCAGGAGATGGGGCGCGCGCAGATATTTCAGGCCGAGGCCGCAGGTATCCTCCCCGATGTGCGGATGAACCCGGTGCTGCTTAAACCCACCAGCGACCGCAAGGCGCAGGTGGTGCTGATGGGCAAAGTCGCGACCGATATGGACGCGGTGAGCTACCACGACTATAAACCGCGTCTGCGCCAGCAGATTATCGACGTGTATCAAAGCCTGGCGCAGGAGTATGACGCGCTGGTGCTGGAAGGGGCGGGTAGTCCGGCGGAGATCAACCTACGCGACCGGGATATCGTCAATATGGGGATGGCGGAGATGGCCGGTTGCCCGGTTATCCTGGTGGCAGATATCGACCGGGGTGGCGTGTTTGCCGCGATTTACGGCACGCTGGCGCTGTTGCAGGCGCATGAGCGCTGGCGGGTTAAAGGGGTGATTATCAATAAATTTCGCGGCGATGTGGCGCTGCTCACCCCCGGCATTAAACAGATTGAAGAACTGACCGGTGTGCCGGTGATCGGCGTGATGCCGTGGCTGGACGTTGACCTGGAAGATGAGGACGGCGTGGCGTTGCAGCGCGGTAAATACCTGCGCACCGGTGAGCGGGCGGTAGATATTGCGGTGGTGCAGTTGCCGCACATTTCTAACTTTACCGATTTTAACGCGCTGGCGGCCCAGCCGGATGTGCGCGTGCATTATGTGCGCACCCCGGAAGCGCTGCGCAGCGCCGATGCGGTGATCCTGCCGGGCAGTAAAAATACCCTTGGCGATTTGACCTGGCTGCGTGAGAGCGGGCTGGCGAAAGCGGTGCTGGATGCCCATCGTGCGGGTGTCCCGGTGATCGGCGTTTGCGGCGGTTACCAGATGCTTGGCGAGACGATCATTGACGAGGTGGAGTCCGGGCTGGGGACATTGCCGGGACTGGGGCTGCTGGAGACCGTCACCCGTTTTGCCCGTGACAAAACCACAACGCTTGTGGAGGCGAGTTTGCAGGAGACGTTACCCGGCTGGCTGGCGGGCTGCGCCGGGCTTGGCTTGCGCGGTTACGAAATCCATATGGGAGAAACCACACTGCACAGCGGGTGCCGCCCGGCATTGTGGCTGCATAAAGCCGGGCAGCGCGTGGCGGATGGCGCGGTCAGCGACGATGGGCGGGTGTTCGGCACGTATCTGCACGGTTTGTTTGACAGCGATGCCTTTACCCGCGCGTTCATCAACGGCCTGCGTCAGCGTAAAGGCTTGCCGCCGCTGGATACCGCCGTCAGTTATGCGCATTATAAAGCGCAGCAGTTCGATCTGCTGGCCTGCGCCATGCGTGAGCATGTGGATATCAAACGTATTTATCAGATTATGCAGCAACATCAGGAGCCAGCATGTTAACCCTTGTTACCGGCGGCGCGCGCAGCGGCAAAAGCCGTCATGCCGAGTCGCTGGTCGCCAGCGCCGACGGGGTGTTGTACATCGCCACCTCGCAGATTTTCGATGAGGAGATGGCGGCGCGTATTCAGCATCACCGGGACAGTCGCCCGGCGCACTGGCGCACCGAAGAGCGCTGGCAACAGCTCGCTGAAATTATTACCCCTGACAATGACCCCAATGAAGCGGTGTTACTGGAGTGCATCACGACGCTGGTGACCAATTTACTGTTTGCTTATGGCGAAGGCGACGATGCCGATAGCTGGGATTACACGGCGCTGGAAGCGCAGGTGCAGCAAGAGATCGAGACGCTGATTGCCGCCTGTGCGGCTTGCCCGTCGCCGGTGGTGCTGGTGACCAATGAAGTGGGGATGGGCATTGTGCCGGAAAACCGTCTGGCACGGCACTTTCGCGATATCGCCGGGCGCGTGAATCAGCGGCTGGCGCAGGCGGCGGATCATGTCTGGCTGGTGGTGTCCGGTATTGGAGTCAAAATCAAATGATTAAGCTGTTTTTCGCCACGCTGTCGTTTATCAGTCGTTTGCCTGTGCCGGGCCGCTGCGTACAGGGGCTGGATGTAGCGGATTATGTGCGTGGCATTGTGACTTTTCCGCTGGTCGGGCTGTTGTTGGGCGCGCTCAGCGGCATCGTGCTGGTGGTGCTGCAACCCTGGTGCGGTGCACCGCTGGCGGCACTGTTTAGTGTGCTGGCGCTGGCGCTGTTAACCGGCGGTTTTCACCTCGATGGTCTGGCGGATACCTGCGATGGCGTGTTTTCCGCCCGTCGACGTGAGCGGATGCTGGAGATCATGCGCGACAGCCGCCTTGGTACCCACGGTGGTCTGGCGCTGGTGTTTGTTCTGGTGGCGAAGATCCTGGCTCTCAGCGAGTTGCAACTGCGCGACACCAGCATGATTGCCGCGCTGGCCGCCGCCTGTGCAGTGGGGCGCGGTTTTGCGGTATTGCTGATGTTCGGCCATCGCTACGCCCGCGAAGAGGGGCTGGGGAATCTGTTTATTGGCAAGGTTTCCGGCCGGGATACGCTGGTCACGCTGGTGATAACAGGGCTGGCGGTCGTCGGCCTGTTGGGGACGAAAGGGGTTATCGCGCTGGCGGTGACCCTGGTGGCTATCTTTGTGCTCGGCCAGATGCTGAAACGCACGCTGGGTGGGCAGACCGGTGACACGCTGGGCGCGGCTATTGAGCTTGGCGAACTGGTATTTCTTCTGGCGCTGTTATAAACAGCCCGCAACATAATGAGAAACACTATGCAGACATTGACGGCATTACTGGCAGCTATCCCCACGCCCGATGACGTGGCGATGGAACGGGCGCAGCAGCATCTTGATGGCTTACTGAAACCCGTTGGCAGCCTGGGGCGGCTGGAAGCGCTGGCGGTTCAACTGGCGGGCATGCCAGGACTGAACGGCACGCCGCAGATCGGGGAAAAAGCGATTGTGGTGATGTGCGCGGATCATGGCGTATGGCACGAAGGCGTGGCGGTCTCCCCGCGCGTGGTCACGGCTATCCAGGCGGCGAATATGACCCGGGCAACCACCGGCGTGTGTGTGCTGGCGG
Organism: Kosakonia sp. N21; assembly: GCF_050587465.1. Taxonomy (NCBI): domain Bacteria; kingdom Pseudomonadati; phylum Pseudomonadota; class Gammaproteobacteria; order Enterobacterales; family Enterobacteriaceae; genus Kosakonia; species Kosakonia sp. N21. The sequence continues at coordinate 668,352 of NZ_JBOBHR010000001.1, forward strand.
CGCAGGCCGGGGCAAAAGTGCATGTGCTGGATGTCGGTATCGACGCCGATCCCATCCCCGGTGTGGTGAATATGAAGGTGGCGCGCGGCAGCGGCAATATCGCCTCTGGCCCGGCGATGAGCGCGCAGCAGGCGGAAGAACTGCTGCTGGAAACCGTCCGTTATACCCGTGAACTGGCGCAGCAGGGGGTAAAACTGTTCGGCGTGGGCGAACTGGGGATGGCGAACACCACGCCCGCGGCGGCAATTGTTAGCGTGCTGACCGGCGAAGCGCCGGAAGCGGTGGTGGGCATCGGCGCAAATCTGCCGGAATCACAGCTCGGTCATAAAGCGGCGGTCGTGCGTAAAGCGATTGCCGTTAACCAACCGGATCCTGCCGATGGTCTTGCGGTGTTGGCTAAAGTTGGCGGTTACGATCTTTTGGGTATGAGTGGGGTGATCCTTGGCGCGGCGTCCTGCGGGCTGCCGGTGGTGCTGGACGGTTTTCTCTCTTATGCTTCGGCGCTGGCAGCCTGCCGCATTGCGCCGCAGATCAAGCCTTATCTTATCCCGTCGCATCTTTCTGCTGAGAAAGGAGCGCGCATTGCGCTTGAGCACTTAGGACTGGAACCGTATCTCAATATGGGAATGCGTTTAGGTGAGGGCAGCGGCGCGGCGCTGGCGATGCAACTGGTGGACGCCGCCTGCGCCATTTACAACAACATGGGCACGCTGGCAGGCAGCAATATTGTGCTGCCGGAGACGAAATAACGCTTACCCTTCGCGTTGCATCACCTGCAACAGCGTATCCAGCAAGCCGGGAAAACAGATATCCAGGTCTTCCCGGCGCAGCGAAATCATATTTTCCCGACCTTGCGGACGTTGCCAGACCACGCCGCTATCGCGCAGTACACGCCAGTGATGGGTCATGGTGGACTTCGCCACGTCCTGCGGGCGCAGCGCATTGCAACTGAGTTCGCTACCGTCGGCAAGCCGCCTGATAATGGCCAGCCGCAGAGGGTTGCCAAGGGCAAAGAGCACATTTTCGAGGCGAAATTGCTCACGTTCGGGGTGGTTAGCGATCATAATCTTCCTGTGTCGGCGGTTGCGCTGCGGGTTTTTGCAGCAGCCCGTATCGGCGGCTGGCCGGTACTATACGCAAACTGTATTGTTTAAGCCACGTCGTCAATTGCAGCTCAACCAATCGTTAGAATAGCAAAAATAGTTCGAATATACTCGTACAGTTGTACTATGATAAGTGCCGTGAATGAATAGCGGCCAATTCCGGCCGCGAACGAACAGTCAAAAAGACTAAGGACGCATCATGCCCCGACCCATCCCTCTCGAACGTTATCGCAACATCGGTATCTCCGCGCATATCGATGCCGGTAAAACAACCACCACTGAGCGCATCCTGTTTTACACCGGGATGAGCCACAAGCTGGGTGAAGTACACGATGGCGCGGCAACAACCGACTGGATGGCGCAGGAGCAAGAGCGCGGGATAACCATTACCTCCGCGGCGGTAAGCTGCTTCTGGCCGGGTATGGATCGCGGCTTTGAGCCGCATCGCATCAATATTATCGACACCCCAGGGCACGTGGATTTCACCATTGAAGTGGAACGCTCCATGCGTGTGCTCGACGGTGCGGTGATGGTGTATGACTCCGTTGGCGGTGTGCAGCCGCAGTCGGAAACTGTCTGGCGTCAGGCCAACAAATACCACGTACCGCGACTGGCATTCGTCAACAAGATGGACCGCCCCGGCGCAGATTTCTTCCGCGTGGTGCAGATGATGATCGATCGCCTGAAAGCCAACCCGGTGCCGATTGTGATCCCGATTGGCGCAGAAGAGCATTTCACCGGTGTGGTGGATTTGATCAAAATGCGCGAAATCATCTGGGATGACGCCACCCAGGGCATGACCTTTAGCTATGGTCCGGTGCCGGAGGCATTACTGGCAACCGCGCAGGAGTGGCGGGAAAAAATGGTCTCCGCGGCAGCGGAAGCCAATGAAGCGTTGATGGATAAATACCTGGAAACCGGTTCGCTGGACGAAGCAGACATTATTGCCGGGCTGCGTGCACGCACCGTTGCCGGGGAGATCCAGCCGATGCTGTGCGGCAGCGCCTTTAAAAACAAAGGGGTGCAGCGCATGCTCGATGCGGTGGTGGAACTGATGCCGTCGCCGCTGGATATTCCGGCCATTCAGGGCGTGGATGAAAAAGGCCAGCCTGCTGAGCGTCATCCCAGCGATGAAGAGCCATTCTCGGCGCTGGCGTTCAAACTGATGACCGACCCGTATGTTGGCCAGTTGACCTTTATTCGCGTCTATTCCGGCGTGCTGAAAAAAGGCGACGCGGTTTACAACCCGGTCAAAGGCAAAAAAGAGCGCATCGGGCGTATCGTGCAGATGCACGCGAACGATCGCCACGAAGTGGATGAACTGCGCGCGGGAGACATTGCCGCCTGCGTAGGGCTCAAAGATGTCACCACTGGCGACACGTTGAGCGATCCGGATGCGGTGATCACCCTGGAGCGCATGGAGTTTCCGGAGCCGGTGATTTCGCTGGCGATTGAGCCGAAAACCAAAGCGGATCAGGAAAAAATGGGGATCGCGCTGCAACGACTGGCGTCTGAAGATCCTTCATTCCGCCTGCACACGGATGAGGAGTCCGGGCAGACGATCATTTCCGGGATGGGCGAGCTGCATCTGGAAATCATTGTCGATCGCATGAAACGCGAGTTCGGCGTGGAAGCGAACATCGGTCGTCCGCAGGTCACTTACCGTGAAACCCTGCGTAAAACGGTGAAAGACATTGAAGGTAAGTTTGTGCGCCAGTCCGGCGGTAAAGGGCAGTACGGCCATGTCGTGTTGACCCTCGAACCGCTGGAGCCGGGTAGCGGCTTTGTGTTTGAAGACGCCACCAAAGGCGGCGTGGTGCCGCGCGAGTATATTCCTTCAGTGGAAAAAGGCTTGCGCGAAGCCATGGGCACCGGCGTGCTGGCGGGATATCCGGTGGTGGATGTGAAAGCGACCCTGACGTTTGGTTCGTATCACGATGTTGACTCCTCGGAAATGGCTTTCCGTATGGCGGCGATCTTTGGTTTCAAAGAGGGCGCGCGCAAAGCGGACCCGGCGATCCTCGAACCGGTGATGCATGTTGAGGTGGAAACGCCGGAAGAGTACGCCGGTAACATTATGGGCGACCTCTCTTCCCGCCGCGGTATGGTGCAGGGGATGGAAGAGCGCTTCGGTAGCCAGATTATCCGCGCCGATGTGCCGCTGGCCGAAATGTTTGGCTACTCCACCACGCTGCGGTCCATGTCGCAAGGGCGTGCAACCTACAGCATGGAGTTCCACCACTACGCGGAAGCGCCGCGCAACGTGGCGGACGACATCATCGCCAGCCGCGCCAAAGCCTGACGCTAAGTTGTAAAACGTAAACCCCGTTCCGGCGGGGTTTTTTGTTGTCTTTCGATCCCTCCCCGCAAATATTTGCAACGTTGCTTTATCTGCGCAAAAAGGCTGCGGTCACCTTTCCGCGACGATTTATCTCTGCATGCATCGGTCTCCAACGCTGTACATAATGCGAATATAGATTTGAGTCTATATAGTTTGTGAGCTATATTTGCGAGGTGCTTTGTGTGGCAGATAACCATGACAAAAACGTTTGATAACTGGTTTAGCACGTTGGGGGAGCGTGATCGGGCCAGCGTGCTGGCGGCACTGATGGTGCTGCGGGAGAAAGGTCCCGGATTGCCCAGACCCTGGGCCGATACGGTCAAAGGTTCACGTTACAGCAATATGAAAGAGCTGCGTATACAGAGCCGGGGCGACCCGCTGCGGGTATTCTTCGCTTTCGACCCGCAGCGGGTTGGTATTCTGCTCTGTGCCGGGAGTAAAGCCGGTCATGAAAAACGTTTTTACGATGTCATGATCCCCACTGCAGATCGGGAGTTCCGTCACCATCTGCACACTATCAACAACAGGGAGTAAGGCGATGAGCAAAACGCTGGAACAGCTGATTACAGAACAAAAGCCCGAGGTTGTAGCCGCAGCACAGGTGCTTGCGCAGGAGATGCTGCTCAATATTCACCTCGCCGAATTGCGTGAACGGGTACAGAAAACGCAAATTGAAATGGCGCAAGCGCTGGGACTTAAGCAACCTACCGTTGCAGTAATGGAAAAGCAGGGCCGGGATATTAAACTCTCCACGCTGAAACGCTACATCGAGGCGACAGGAAGCAAACTGCGTATTGATATTGAGCTACCGGACGGCTCCCATTACGGTTTTGCACTTTGATTGCGTTAACGCACTGTAAAAAGGGAGAAAAAGCATAAAGCGGGCTATGATATAAAAAATATCTGCTGGCCCTGAGGGAAGGAAATGATGCCCCGATTCACATTGCTGTGCAGCCTGATTGCGCTGTTCTCTGCGCCGACCGCGCTGGCGGTGAGCTACCCATTGCCGCCGGAAGGCAGCCGGCTGGTGGGCAGCCCGCAAATTATCACCGTCCCCCATGACAACACACTGCCGCTCGAAGCTTTCGCGGCGAAATACGGTCAGGGGTTGAGTAATATGCTTGAAGCCAACCCCGATGCCGATCCCTTTCTGCCGAAAGCGGGATCGCAACTGACCATTCCGCAGCAGATTATTTTGCCCGCCACGGTGCGCGAAGGCATTGTGGTGAACGTCGCGGAAATGCGCCTCTACTATTATCCGAAAGAGACGAACACGGTGGAGATTTTACCGATTGGCATCGGCCAGGCCGGGCGCGAAACGCCGCGCAACTGGGTCACTGCGGTGGAGCGCAAACAGGACGGGCCGACCTGGAGCCCGACGCCCAATACCCGACGTGAATACGCCAAACAGGGTAAAACCCTGCCAGCGTTTGTTCCGGCCGGGCCGGATAACCCGATGGGGCTGTACGCCATTTATATTGGCAAGCTGTACGCCATTCACGGCACTAACTCTAATTTTGGTATCGGGTTGCGTGTCAGCCAGGGCTGCATTCGGTTACGCAATGCCGACATCAAATACCTGTTCGACAATGTACCCGTTGGCACCCGCGTGCAGATTATCGATCAACCGGTGAAAGCGACCACCGAGCCGGACGGCAGCCGCTGGATTGAGGTTCACGAGCCATTGTCACGCAATCGCACTGAATTTGAATCGACAAACAAAGTGCCGCTCTCCATTACACCAGCGCTGCGTGCAGTGATGCAGGGGAGCGATGTGAATGTGAACCGCGCAACGGACGAACTGGAACGGCGATCGGGAATGCCGGTGAATATTAACTCACCGCTGAATGACAGTGTGGCAGCAAAAGAGCGCTTGTAACATAAATGAAAGCCTGCCGCAGTGACCCGGCAGGCTATAAGTGTGGTGTGGCTGTGTATTATAAAAATAACTTTGGTGCATTCTTTAATATAACATCAATGGCATCATTAATTGCCTTGATGACAATAGTCTCGGCAATAATCATTTCCGCCAGTATAACGTTTTTTACGGCTTCGGCTTGATTATCAAGAAGCTGTTTTCTGGCCTTGTCATCCATTTCATCTTTATTCGCATCGATATCCTGCGCAATAGCTACCAGTTCACTGATTTGCTCTTTGGCATTATCACTTAATGTATTCCAGCCAGAAGCTAACGCTTTTTTGAAAATATCAAGAACGGCATTTCTGGTCGTCACCCAATCTGAGCTCATTGCTATCCTCCTGCACGGTTATATAGTGAAATGAGTGGCTCAGGACTTAAACTGCTGCTGCGTTGCCAGTAATGATTTCATTTGCACATTAAATAGCTTGCGTTGGTTTTCTATCTGTGGCCTGAAGAGATAACCTCTTTGCTTATGGTCGTTCTGGAAGGTGGTTAACTGCTTACTCAGTGACTGGCTGAATGTAATGAGTTGCTGCCTGATTTGTGGATTCTTGTTTAACGAAAGTCTTATTTCCAGACTCCGTAAATCAGCCTGAACTTTATTATAGAAATCAATATTGTTGGCGTATTGTATTTCTTTTATTTCAGACAGTGGCTTCTGCTCCCGATCGATGACTTCGGTCCAGGAGCTTAACTTAAGATCGATCTCATTTTGGATTGACGAGATCTGTTGTTCACTAACAGCATCATAATTGGGGGCGACGCACCCTACCAGCAAGAAGAATAAAAACAGAAGAGGGGCATTAATTTTTATCAGCGACATGAACATAACTCCAGGAAGAGAGATGTTATTTAACTTAAGCAGGGGTTCAGCAGAGGATCAAGCATCGACTGAAAACATGCTGTTTTTTACTGATAAGTTTACATTAGGTAGTTGGTCATCACATTACCCTGTATTTTTCTTGCTTTTTGTAAGGTTCTATTGATTACTTATAGTGTTTAACAGTGGTGCAAGTAGAGCTGGTTTAAATAACAGTGAATATATAAAACAGGATATAGGATTAACGGTGGAAATACTCTGAAAAACAAACTCCACAAAATGTGCAGAATGAGGTTTCTTTGTGTTTTATTCTTCCGGGCTAGTTGTTTTTAATATTATTTTTATCTTTTAAGCACTAAAAGATAATCCCTGTGGGTGTAAGCAAACGGTAGGATATTAATAACGATTATCGATAAAATACATGACGTTTGCAGAGCGCAGGGCAATGGCATAATGAAAATCCATCACCACGGAAAAACAGTAACCCTTTCTATTCTTGCTACGCTGATATTAAGCAGTTGTGCAACATCCGAAGGCTTAACTACAAGCAATAAAATACTGAACGCGGATACGCTTCAGGCCAAAGAGACGTTGTCGACGGCGCAACTGAGCCCGGCCCGATGGCCCCAGCGCAACTGGTGGGAGAGTTTTAACGATCCGCAATTAAATACGCTGATTCGCGATGGACTGGCTGCCAGCCCGAGCCTGCAGGAAGCCAACGCCAGAGCCAATAAAGCCAATGCCGCCGTGGTGAGCGCCAGAGCGGCGCAACTGCCGGATATCAATATGGATGCCAGCGTTACCCGTTCCCGCGTGGCAAAAGTCGATGACCCGCTGCTCGAAGGTAAAAATTACAGTACGCTGCGGACAACTTCGTTGGGCACCAGCTATGCGCTCGATTTATGGGGTGGGAAAAAAGCCGCCTGGGAAGCGGCATTAGGCAATGCGAAAGCCAGCGAACTGGATAAACAAGCCGCAGGGCTGAGTTTATCGGCAAATATCGCCCGAGCCTGGAATAACCTGAATACCGCGTGGAAATTAGAAAAAATAGCTGCCGCCAACGCCGATCGCCTGAAAAAAATCAGCGATATTCAGCGCCAGTTTTATCAGGGCGGTATTTCGCCGGAGTATCAATATAAACAGGCGCTGGCAAACGACAACGATGCTCAAACGGCGTTATTACAGGCGCAGGAAAATGTCACCACGGCGGGTATAAAACTGTCGACGCTGGTGGGTAAAGGCCCGGATTATTGGCGCCATCTGAAACCTGGCGAAAATACGCTTGTCCAGCAGGATACGCTGCCTTCGACGATCCCGGCGGAATTAGTCGGACGCCGGCCGGATGTGGTTGCCGCCCGCTGGCGCGTTGAGGCGGCGGAAAAGCAAATCAAAGTCGCGAAAACGGCGTTCTATCCGAACATCAACCTGGTGGCCGAAGCCGGTACGCGTAACTTACTGGGTGATGCATTTGTTGGCGCGCCCAGTCAGTTCTTCAATATTGGCCCTACGCTGTCATTGCCGATTTTTGACGGCGGGAAACGGCGGGCGGATCTGGCAAGCAGCAACGCGGACTGGGATCTGGCGGTGGCCCATTACAACAGCCTGCTGATCTCTTCCATTGGCGATATCAGCACGTCTATTGTCAGGATGACGTCCCTTGAGCAGCAAATCACGCAGACGGAAGAGGCTGATAAACTGGCGCATAGCGCATGGGATGATGTGTCGGCGCAGTTTAAAGCGGGCATCCGCCCGTGGCTGGATGTGTTGTCATTACAGGAGCAGTTACTGGCATCCGATCGCAGTGTGGTGCAAATGAAAGCCGACAGACTGGATCAACATATCTTGCTGATCGAGCAACTGGGCGGCGGGCTGATAACCCAATAACACAGTCCTGAGCGGCAAACTGAATGAGGATTTCCCGGCAACGTCCCCCTTGATTAAGGATAGCGTTGCATCGACCCGTTGAACTCACAGCGAGGAGCGGACGTTTAGTTTGCTGATGATGCAGAAAGGCCTCTTAAAAAGAATGGTCCGGTTTACCGGGATGCTTACACAGAATCTACGCCAACATAAGAAAAACATCAGACGAGATGACCTGAAAGGGCAAACGTGATACTGGTGATGAGATAATGTGGGCGGCGTTAATGGGCAGGTATGCTTAATGCAGTCGCTTTAGCTAACGTATAACATACCTGGCGTATATTTTCGTACGCTTGGGCACCAGAACCCACGGCAAACACTTTCGGCGGTCCTGGCAACGTCTCCCACAGGAATTTTTTGATATGCATACAGATAAAAAATTTCGGTTATATCGTCCCCTTAAGGGTATTACACATACGTTTGGCGACGAGTGGTTTGCGTTAAAAGCAGAGGCCTTCGCGCGTTTTTTTGGCACGCCGATATTTCTGATAGGACAGACAATCGCAGTGATCGTGTGGATTGTTCTGAACGTTGCAGGTGCCGTGAAGTTTGATCCCTATCCCTTTATTTTGCTCAACCTGGCGTTCAGTATTCAGGCTGCTTATGCAGCTCCGCTGATCCTGCTGGCGCAAACCCGGCAGGCGGAGCGAGATCAGGCGCATGCGCTGGCAGATGCTCAACATCGCGAAGATCTGGACGACGCAATGACGAAACGCCAGATACTCGCCGAGGAACAGTCGGCGCAACTGCTGGAATTGCTAAGACAAAATACCCAGTTGACCGAGCTGACCCGGGAAATGGCCGAGCGTATCGAAACACTCGCTTTGCAGCTTGCGCAGCGTGATCTTCACAAACAGTAGTTGTGATTACCTCGTGGTGGTGGGTTTCCACCATCAGATCTGCGGGTGGGTGTTGGCTGCTATCGCCGCTATCTGTTCACGTTTTCCAGCATAATGAAAATGACCCGCCAGGTCTCATCTTAAGCAGGCATAACAGGCCGCTTGAGCAAAGAGCGGACGTTCATCCTTCCTGAATATATGCAATCTTTCAGTGGCATGGACACAATTAAATATACCCTCTGTAAGCCGCTTCTAAACCCATATTTGCGTGCGGTGGTATATGATCATCGCACATTCAGTTGAGAGGAAACAGCTATTAAAGGAGAGGGAAAGAGGTCAGTTTTTATTGCAGCGGGCATTTTTAACACTGCGCAATTAGATCATTGGACGGCCAGAAGCCGTCCTCTTGCAGAAACTGCATTTCATTACGTCCTTACCGAATCAAACAGATCCCTTTGAGAGGTCCAGTACGAACACATCTATCTGCTTATGCAACTCAACCGGGAGTTTTTCAATAATGGCCTGCTTAAGATCCTCTGCGCTCTTTAACGCATGTGTCTGTGCATTTGCGACCTTCTCATGTGGCCCAAACCACAATGCAATGTAGATACCCTGCATGCCCGCATCAGGTGTTAAAGAATACAACTCATAAAGTTGCTCATAGGCTGCAGTGTAAATATCCCTATGCCATTGGCCCTTTACTTCAACCATCAAAAGAAGACGCTTGTTGCGGTACATTTTTGTGGCAGAGATGTCTGCGCGTTTTTCATCATTTCCCTCATGCTCCTTAACGACAGAAATTCCTTGAGGCAGAAGTGCGCTACGAAGCCACTCTGCAATGACGTCCCTTGACGATTCTTCGTCAAGCCGCTTCCCATTGGGATAAAACAGCCTGATTGTGTTGAACTCTCCCTTACTAATGTGCTGCTGATACACCCCCAGTTGGTACAGAACGGTTTCTCTCAGTCCTTCAATGGTTACAACAACATCGTGGTTCAGTATTTCTGTGACATCGTGGGCGCATGGCGGTGTATAGTCCCTGAACAACCTTTCCCGTTGCAGTGTTGCCAACGAGCTTCTGAGACCTGACTCAAGAGGACGCATAGAAGGCATATCCAACAGCCGGCTGACAACTGGTATCCCCTCGGAGGGCTCGGCTGCCCCCAGACTCTCAGCAATCTCATACATGATATGCCACGCATCTCCATTATCGTTGCGTTGGTTCTGCTGCTGGGAGGTGGCCAGCAGTAGAGGCCACTGTTCGATGAATCCCTCCAGAATCGCACCTAATTTCTCCGCGCTTAGTGAAGGCCAGTGGTGTATGTTTTCACGATTTATACGTCTGGTAAGCGAACTAAATCTGAGCAGATTGCATTTGTCGGCAATAATCCTTTGCCAATAATCCGCAGAGATCTCCGGCAAAAAATAAAAGGCCCGAATTAACCAGAATAGACGCAGTCCCTCTCTATCGTTGTCACCCGTGCTGTCGTCCCATGAGGACTGAATCTCCTCGCAACGTCGGGTAATCACAGAACGAAGTTCAGCTGTAGTAACTTCTGTGCAAGCAATCTTAAAAAGACTGATGGCGGTATTTAGAGTCAGTGCCTGATACTGGCTCAGCCATTCGACAGCAAACTGCCCGCGGACTGAATCAAACACTGACGGCTGCATGATTAGTTCCAACGGGGGATGAGGATGTTCGATCTGAGGTTCAAGGTAGTCTCGCAGAAAAATGTCTGTACCCTGACCTGTGGGGAATAAAATTCTGTCCACATCTGTCATCATCGCGTCATGTCTTAATCGGGAACCTTCCCCCCGACCATAGTCAGCTTCAGTCCTGAGGATGCGAAGCAATGAGTTATCGAGGGATGCAAGAGTGTTATTTTGCTCAAACAGGAGCATACACGCCGCATAAAATATGTACCTCACACCGTATGTTTTCCCTTCAGTGTTGAGGTGGGCTAGCTCACGCAGTTCGGGTATATGCGAAGAAATGTGCGGTAAGCAATTGATTAGAGCCTGCTCAACCAGATGTCTGTCACCAAAATGTGAGGTGACAGTTTCAGGCTGTGACAGTAGTCTTTTTGCAAAGGAGTCTAAAAGTCCCCATTGCATTCCCTGCAAAACCTTGTCGCGATTTGATTCAATCCATTGAAGATTTTTTACCCGCCAGGCTTCCCGGCGGTGTTTCATTCTGCGAGACATACGAGTGTGTTTCGGATCGGGTAGCCCCAGTGACTTCATACCCCGTTCCACGCTTGCCCATACCTGCATAAAACGCGGTTTACTCAAAGCGTGGCGGCGACATGTCTGCCTCAGTGTACTAATTTGCATCCGAGCTATCTGACGGTTTCGTATATGATGCGGGAAAAGTAGACGCCAGAGCTCCACGTTTTCTTCTGCATAGGCCATGTTAAGCAGATATTCCCGATCGCCGTCATTGAAACAAAGACCGGCGTGGGCGTGGTAGGAATTTTGGAAATGGTTATTCAGAGCATCTCTAAGGGCATTAGCATCAAATTGCCCGGACAATACGTGCCGGTAAATTCCTCGACGCAGAGTAGCATCCTGCTGAAGGGTCTTAACTGTTTCACTTCTGTCCGCCGAAACGGCGTCATGAAAATTCAGGTTTTCGACCCATCTCCATATGCTAACTGGATCCAATGGCCGGGCGACATTAACGACGTAGTTATCCAGCAATTCACCAATGATTTTGCTGATGCCGTTGCGGCAATTGCATTCATAGTCCTTTTTATGACATTTACAGGTCAGCCCATCAGAAAGTGTGTTCAGCAGAGGTTCAAGGCAAGTGATGGGAAGCTGGGAGATGAAGATGCCGACAAAGTAATGGTCGGTTGAGATGTAGTCATCTTCTCTATTCGGATTTGAATACAGTCCGCAACAGGCACGCAGGAATGTGGCCAGCTCAGCGGTTGTAAACGTCTCAGGGCCTGCGACGGTGTAAATCTCGGACGCGACCTGCAAAGAATCAGATGTGGCTTCCCCAAGCAGTAGCGTCAGTTCCGGCCTGAAATCATAATGTTTAAGCCCAAGCAAACATCCAGCGGCCAGCCACCGTGAGTGCTGGGGGAGCGAACTATCGCATACCAGAGAAGATAGCGTGGTTGATAATGCATGAACTTCATCAACACCTTGGAGAAGCTCCAAAAGCAGGCCGCTAAGATGGCCTTCACCCTGGGGCGTTAATAGCGGTCTGATGGCGTCAATGACCTCCGGCGTGAAAAATCCAGTAACGTTAAAGCGACGCCAGGCGTCATTGCGACGGAAAAAGGGATCGTCTTTTTCAAGTTTCTGAAGTTGCCCGATCAGAAAAAGTCTTGAGCTGACCGTAAGCCGCGACGGATCACCATTGGCCAGCACGGCGTAGGGATCGAGTTGAATAATGTTCTGCTGCATGGCGCTGTCGCCACTGGCTGCCATCCAACCCAGTAAACCTCTGAGTTCGTCCCTCACGTAGTGCCCTGGCGCAATTACGCTCAGGCACTTGCGAAGCGTCAATGGATCGGCAGTGTCCGCAATCCGTTTTGTGAGATAAACCGCGGCTGAGTACTCAGCAATGATTTTATGCACGGGGCGATGCTGATCTGCCTGATAACCAGGCCTGAAAAGCCTGGTGGCTAGTATTCCCTTCGGTGAGGGAACGGATGCAGCCAACGAATAGATGAAGGGGTAAACACGGGTTTCGGCTGGTTCGCTTGTAGCAACCCCTTCCGACCCCGACAACAGCAGTTTTGTGAATATTTCAGCACTGATGTTTATCTTCTGATCAACTGACAGGGGAACTTCATCAACTGTAATGTCGAGATTCTCTTCACGGGCCAGGTACCTGACGGACTGAGAAAACAACGCTTCCCGGCTCGAAAAATGTCCATTACTCTCTGTATAGGCTGCTGCTAGTAGATGAAGAAACTGAGGGTTTGACAGCAGAACATCGACTCCGAAACGTTTAGCTTCTCTCACAAAGCCATCAAAGTCCTCGTCTGGATGCAGATGACGGAAGAGCATTCGCAGCTCATCTTGGCTGAATTCACACAGGTACACCACGAGCGGAGCGACGTTGAAGATCTTACGAAACTGAGATGTCGAGGAATGGCTCCATTCACTTGAGCGACTAGATACAATAAGGTGGGTTGGTTTTGCTCTCAAAGCCTGCGCCAGCAGTTGATGGATTCCGGCTTTATCTATCTTGGCCAGTTCATCAAATCCGTCGATCACCAGTGGACGGCCACATTCATTATCTGTTCTATATCGAAAAGCGTTAGCCTCAATCGGCTGAGTCGAAAGCCTTCGTGCAAGGCTATGCATTAGCTCGGTTTTACCGGCACCGGGCTCCGCAAGTATGATGACATGCGGTGATGCCTGCAGAAGCTCATCTTCAGTGTACGTTTTACCGCTGACAGGATTAGCGGTAAGAATGCGGGGCAAGTAAAAATGCGCTTCTTCAGACACGGGCTGAACATTCCCTTAAAGGATTTGCATCAATAGTCAGATATTACAACGGCCAATAAAATTTATGAATGCTCAAAATCCCCCTGAATTTCAGATAGCCCAGTGCAGTGCTCTTTCTTTTATTTCAACAGGTTGCATCAAGATATCATATTTCTTTCAGTTCCTCACTAACTAACACAGCTCGATTACCGCAACATCCGCTCCTGGCACAAACCTGACACCGGGAAAACCAGTATTGCTTTCAGCGAAGCGCGGAAGGTGTCTTCCCGCGAATAATCAATTTTCGGCAGTGCGCTGAAACTGAATCGTTCAAATTACTGAATCACTCAGCGTTCCAGTGCAGCAAGGATTGCGGCTTCCATTTTCTCCGGCGTGGTGAACGGTGCAAAACGCTTGAGCGGTTTACCGTCGCGTCCGATCAGAAATTTCGTGAAGTTCCACATGATCCGCCCACCCAGTACGCCGGGCAATTCGTTTTTCAGATAACGAAACACCGGATGTGCTGCGGTTCCGTTGACGTCTACTTTCCCGAACATCGGGAAACTCACACCGTAGTTAATGTGACAGGTCTGCGCGATGTCGTCGGCACCGCCGGGCTCCTGTTTACCGAACTGGTTGCAGGGGAAACCCAGCACCACCAAACCCCGGGCGGCGTATTTCTTGTAGAGTGCTTCAAGGCCGCCGTATTGTGGCGTAAAGCCACAATGGCTGGCGGTATTCACGACCAGAACCACTTTACCCGCGTAGTCGACCATAGAAACAGGCTGACCGCCCAGACTGGTGGCGGTAAGTTGATGAAAGGGGGTCATATCGTCATCCTCAAAGCAGAACCCGTTCGACATTTCACAGGTTTCGGGGCGTTGCGCCTGTTCCTGCTTCCGTTTACTTTCTGCTCTGCTCACACTGTTAGTCAATTAATTTGAACCATTATGTTAAACAAACGATATTTATTCGTATCGCGCAATGCGTAGAGTAGGGGAGACATAAAGCAGAAGCGCGCAGGCACAGTCGCCTGTGCTCTTCTGCTGATTATTTCCCTGAAGAGAAGGACAACTACGTCATGAAGAAGATCGGATTTTTGTCATTTGGTCACTGGACGCCGTCGCCGCAATCCGGAACGCGTTCGGCCGCTGACGCGTTGCTGCAATCCATCGATCTGGCCGTTGCCGCCGAAGAGTTAGGTGCGGACGGCGCCTATTTCAGGGTGCATCATTTTGCCCGTCAGCTCAGTTCGCCGTTTCCTTTATTAGCCGCCATTGGTGCGAAAACCCGTCATATCGAAATTGGTACGGGCGTTATCGATATGCGCTATGAAAACCCGATGTATATGGCGGAAGACGCTGGCGCGGCGGATCTTATTTCCGGCGGTCGCTTGCAACTCGGCATCAGCCGGGGTTCCCCGGAGCAGGTGATCGATGGCTGGCGCTACTTCGGTTACCAGCCTGCGGAAGGGGAAACGGAGTCTGATATGGCGCGCCGCCACACCGAGGTGCTGCTGGATGTGCTGCGAGGCGAAGGCTTTGCCAAACCGAACCCGCAACCGATGTTCCCCAACCCGCCTGGGTTGCTGCGCCCGGAACCGTATTCTGAAGGCCTGCGCGATCGCATCTGGTGGGGGGCAGGCTCAAACGCGACAGCAGTATGGGCGGCAAAACTGGGGATGAACCTGCAAAGCTCGACGCTGAAAGATGACGAAACCGGCGAACCTTTCCATATTCAACAGGCAAAACAGATCCGTGCTTACCGTGATGCCTGGGCCGAAGCCGGGCATACCCGTACGCCGCGCGTCTCTGTCAGCCGGAGTATTTTTGCGCTGATGGACAGCCGCGACCGCGCCTATTTTGGCGGCAGCCGTGATGATAGCGATAAAGTCGGTTTTCTGGATGAGAAAACCCGCGCCATTTTTGGTCGCAGCTATGCGGCAGAGCCGGACAAATTGATTGCGCAGTTGAGACAGGATGAAGCGATTGCCGAAGCGGATACGCTGCTGCTGACGGTGCCGAATCAACTGGGCGTTGATTATAATGCACATGTTATTGAGTCGATTCTTAAACACGTTGCTCCGGCAATGGGCTGGCGGGAATAGCGTGGAAATTCTGCGCGAGTTCACAAAATAACGAGGCGGGGAGATGCAGAGCTTGTCAGTAAAATAAAAGACAGTATTCTGTCGCAAGACAAACTGGATTGTAACCGTATTTGACAGTATCCGATGCGGGCAAAACCTGAATGATTTTTCTGTGTGCAGTAGCGCCGGAAAAATGATTCAGGTTTTTTTTTGCTTCCGCCACAGCCAGCAAAAGGCAGGTTATTACCAGGGGTAAAACGTCACTCACTAGCGGATATCTTATGCAAAAAATATAACCGATCTCATTATTACAAAAATAACCAGTGCGGGCGTCGTACTGGTCAGGCAATTAATGGGTAACCGGATGCGAATTTAACGCATCAGGCGGCCAGCTATTGCCGAATTAATACTACTCAGTCACGCTACTCTACAGGGTTATTGTTATGAATAAAAAGACGATAAATAAAAAGCACCAGTTAAAATGGATTGTAGTATTAATCTCCTCAGCGCTTGTATCGAATAGTGCTATCGCCGCGAAGTTGACCGTTGAACAGCGACTGGAATTACTGGAAAAAGAGCTGGCGGCAAATAAACAGGAATTACAGGAGACGAAACAAGAGCTGCGGCAATATAAACGCTATTTCGCCCAGCCAGCGGAAAATACCGACAGCGGAGCCGTTGCGGCCACCGGTACTCGTCATCACTCTGCGGATAAGACCCCGGCCGTTGCGACCGACAGCACAGCACCCACCAGCACCGCGAAAGTCAGCGGCGCAACGCCTGCGCAGGATGTGACGCTGGCGGATATCAGCAAGTACGTGAAAAACGACATTGGCTTTGAATATTCCGGCTATTTCCGTTCCGGCTGGTCCACGGGAACGCGTGGCGCGCCGAAGTCTTATGCGATCGGTTCGCTGGGGCGTTTCGGCCAGGAAAACAGCGCCTGGTTTGATTTGCAACTGTCGCAAAAAGTCTACGATTCCGGCGGCAAGGTGGCGAAAGCGGTGGTGATGTTGGACGGTAACGTTGGCCAGCAATACAACGCGGGCTGGTTCGACAGTACCTCGGAAAACGTGTTGCAGTTCTCGGATATCTACCTGACCACCAAAGGGTTCCTGCCGTTTGCGCCCGAAGCGGATTTTTGGGTCGGCAAACACAATATGCCGGTGTATGAAATCCAGATGCTGGACTGGAAAAGCCACCGCACCAATGCCGGTTCCGGCCTTGGGCTGGAGAACTGGCAGCTTGGTCCTGGCAAGCTGAACGTGGCGTTAACCCGCGAAGACGTGAAAGCGCACGCCGTGGATTACGCGACTTCCGGCAACACCCAGCAGGTGAATGCCAACAGCGCCGAAGTGCGTTACAAGGACATTCCGCTGTGGGATAAGGCGACGCTGGAGATCTTTGGCCGCTACGCGATGCCGAATGAAACCGATGACAATCGCAAAAACGAGAACAACGGCAGCTACTACAGCGTAAAAGATGCGTGGCATGCCGGGCTGATCCTGCGCCACAACTTTACCGGCGGCGGGTTTAATGAGCTGACCGTACAAGGGGCGGATAACTCCATCGCCAGCGGTTTCGCGCTGATTTCCGACGCCAACCCGACCTTCGGTTATAACGACCAGTATTACGGCGAGCATGCTTACGGCAAAGCCTTCCGCGTGATTTCCCAGGGTGAGAACTATTTACGCCCGGATGTGGTGATGGCGCACGCGCTGGTGTATGCCCACGGGAACGACATTTACGACTACAACACAGGCGCGCACACGGATTTCGATTCTGTTCGTGCAGTGGTGCGCCCGGCGTATATCTGGGATAGCAATAACCAGACCGGCGTGGAGCTTGCCTGGTTCGATCAGAAAAATAAAACCGCCGGTGAGACGTATCACGAGTCGGGGTATAAAACCACGCTCTACCATGCGCTTAAAGTGGACACCAGCATCCTGACCTCGCGCCCGGAAATTCGCTTCTACGGCACCTGGCTGAAGGTACAGGATAACGGCATCAGCCAGTTTGAATTCGCCGACGCGAAAAGCGACCAGTTCACCGTGGGCGTGCAGGCGGAAGTGTGGTGGAAGTAAGCCCGTGCATGACTGACAAGCCCGCAGAAACGCGGGCTTGATACCACTGTGGAAGGCAGGCCAGTGAGAAAGTGAACGCCGGTTAGGCTTTTTCAAGCCAGTCGATGAAAAACTCAGTGAAAGCAGTTATCTGCAATGGTTGCAGTCGCCGTTGCGGGTAAACAAACTGCAAGCCGACATCTTTTTTATCCAGTCGATTAAAACCGATAAAGCTATCGGCAAAAAGGACGTTAAGCCGCCCTTGTTCCACATCATGTTTTACATCCCACCACGATTTAGCGGCAATGCCCGCACCGGCAAGTACCCACTGGCGGAGCAGCGCACCATCATCACAGACCAGGGCGGGCGTGATACGAACGGTGCTGGCTTTTCCGTGTTGTTCAAACCGCCATTCATTCATCAGCATGCCGCGTAATTCCATCGCAATGCATTGATGCTGATGAAAATCTTCAATTTTTTGGGGTGTGCCAGCCTGTTGCAGGTAGTCTACAGACGCAACCAGCACCCTGTGGTTTGGCCGAATATGCCGGGTGACTAAACTGCTGTCCGGGAGATTGCCAAAGCGCACGCTCATATCGAGACGGTTTGATACCAGATCGACGACATTTTCGCTGAGATAGAGCGTACTTTTCACCTCCGGGTGCAGCCTGGTGAAATCAAGCAGGGCAGGGCCCAGGTACTGCCGGCCAAAATCCGACGGTGCGGAAATACGGATGTTCCCGCTGAGGACCCCCTCTTTCTGCGTGAGAATGGACTCTGCATAAGACATCTCATCCAGCACCCGCAACGCGGCATGAAAAAACGCTTCTCCGGCGCGCGTTAAGCCGATTGCTCGCGTGGAACGATTAAACAGACGGGTTTGGTAACGCTCTTCAATCGCTTTCAGCCTGGCGGTCATTGTCGCGGGTGAGAGCGCCAGCCGCCGGCCCGCAGCAGAAAGCCCTCCGGCTTTCACCACTTCTACCAGCAGCGTCAGATCTTCGAGTTTGCCCATTATTCGGATTTCCTGAAAAGAGAATCAGCTTTCACTGCAATTATCAAAATTAAATTCGGTAAGTAAAGTGACTTCATTGATGGCAGACAGGAGAGTTTACGGTGGACAAGCATTCACTTTTTGACCGTTATCAGATGAAGCATATCAGTCTGAAAAACCGGATCGTTATGGCGCCTATGACCCGTGCACGTTCGTCGCAACCGGGCAATATTCCGACTGCACTGATGGCCGATTACTATCAGCAGCGCGCCAGTGCAGGGTTAATGATCACGGAAGCAACGCAAATCTCCCCGCAAGGACAGGGATACTCCTGGACGCCGGGCATACACTCCGCAGAGCAAATTGCCGGGTGGCGGCGGGTGACGCAAGCCGTTCATCACGCCGGAGGGATCATTTTTTCCCAACTGTGGCATGTTGGCCGCATGTCGCATGCGCGTTTCCACGCTGACGGTAAACCTGTTGCCCCTTCTGCGTTGCCCTCTGAGGCCAAAGTGTGGGTGGTCAATGAGAAAGGTGAAGGGCAGATGGTTGACTGTACTGAGCCCAGAGAATTGCGCCATGCAGACATTCAGCAGGTGATAGAGGATTACCGTCTGGCCGCAATCAATGCAGTTGAGGCTGGCTTTGATGGCATTGAGGTGCATGGCGGGAACGGCTATCTGATCGATCAGTTTTTGCGCCGTACCTCCAATCATCGTACGGACGAATACGGCGGTAGCCTGGTAAACAGGATCCGTTTTGCACAAGACGTGCTGGCGTCGATAAGCGATGCGATTGGCAGCGAGCGTACAGGCATTCGCCTTTCTCCTTTCATTACTCAGCGTGGCATGAATGATCCGCAGGTGATTGACGCGATTCTGGCGCTGGCGGCATGGTGCGATAAAAAAGGCATTGCGTATATCCATCTGGCAGAGGCGGACTGGGACGATGCGCCACAAATACCGTTAGCGTTCCGTAAAGCGTTACGCGCAACCTTTAACGGCACCCTTATCGTCGCGGGCAATTATACCAAGGACAAAGCCGATCAGATTTTAAATGAAGAGCTGGCCGATCTGGTGGCTTTTGGTCGCCCGTTTATTGCTAACCCGGATTTAACGTATCGGCTAAAGAACCATTTGCCGTTAGACGAAATAAACGATCCCGCCACGCTGTTTGGCGGTAATGACAAAGGCTATACAGATTACCCCATCTATAAATCAAATGATCTCAGGAGCAGGGAATAAACCATGCAACGACCACAATATTATTTAACGCGTGCCGCAGTCATGGTGTGTCTGCCGCTTTCTTATGCTGCTCACGCCGCCGATGAGGCACTTATTCAACCCGCACAGTTAATTATTGATCAGGGTATGGCGCAACCCCATCTGGCGGATGTTGAGACGGCGGCACGGCGTTACGCAACATTCTGGAACACCGGTGATGATACGTTGGCACGCAAGGCGCTGGCGGCGGATTTTATCGATAAAACACCGCCGGAAGGGCGAAAACAAGGGCCTGAAGGTGCCATCCTGGCTTCGCGAGGTTTTCGTACAGCGGTGCCGGATCTGCGTTGCGAGGTTGAACAGATGATCATCGCCGGCGATCGCGTTGTATCACACCTTCACTTTCGCGGGCATTTCACCGGCACCTTCGGGAAATTGAAAGGAAAAGGCCAGATCGTCGATTTTATTGCGACTGATATTTATCAGGTGGAAAAAGGCAAAATCACGGCAAACTGGCACATCGAAGATAATCTGACGTTAATGAAGCAACTTGGTGCGCTATAACCCTCCGGCGATAAGGATAATTCTGCGTACCCTGGCGGAAGTGGCGTAATGCGCTGCCGTAAGAAACAGCTTATGCGGGCGACAACTTCTGCCAGGGGCGTTGCGCGATATTGTCCGGCAATTGACGAATAGCGTTGAACGATCAAACCGGTGATCCACGTTAGCGCGCTACGCGCAGTCCACCGGTTACGCCCCGGCTAAAGACAATTTGCCAGAGCTGGATATTTCTGGCGCGAAACGCGCCCGCGCAGGCCGTCAGGTAATAGTTGAACATGCGGCGAAATTCAGCGGAGTAATTCTCGGCTAACTGCGGCCACGCCTCATTAAAACGGCTATGCCAGGCCATCAATGTTTTATCGTAATCCGGACCAAAGTTGTGCCAGTCTTCCATCACAAACCAGGGTTCGCTGGCCGTGGCAATGTGTTTTACCGAAGGCAGGCAACCGTTAGGAAAAATGTATTTATTGATCCAGGCATCGACGTTATGCCCGGTCTGATTTGACCCGATGGAGTGCAGCAGGAAAAGACCATCCGGTTTCAGGCAACGGTCCACGGTTGCAAAATAGGTGGCATAGTTTTTAGGCCCCACATGTTCGAACATGCCGACGGAGACGATGCGGTCATATTGCTTGTTCAGGTCGCGGTAATCCTGGAGCAGGATGTTGATATCCAGCCCGAGGCCACGCATTTCCACATAGGCTTTTTGCTCCGCCGAAATGGTAATACCGTCGACTTTGACGCCATAATGCCGGGCGGCGTACAGCGCTAATCCGCCCCAGCCGCAGCCAATATCCAGCAGTGTCATTCCCGGCTTAAGCTGGAGTTTTTCACAGATCAGCGCCAGTTTGTGCTCCTGCGCCTCGCATAATTCTTCCGCCTCTTTCCAGTAACCGCAAGAGTACTGCATGTTGGGATCGAGCATGCGGCTGAACAGGTCATTGCCGAGATCGTAATGCACCTCGCCAACCTGCCAGGCACGCTTGCGGGACTGCGGGTTGGTCAGCCGCGCAAAGGCAATGCGGGCAAGATCATAAAGGCGGGCAGGGCGCTGCTCATCCACGCCTGCGTTCAGTAGCCGCTCAAAAAAGATATCGAGACGCTTGCAATCCCACCACCCCTCCATGTAACTCTCGCCGAGCCCCAGAGAGCCCTGCTGTAACACGCGTTTGAAAAAGCGTTTGTCATGCACCCGGATATCCCACGGGTTAAACCCATTAATAACAATACCGGCCTGTGATAACAGCTCCTGCACGATCCGCAGCCATTGGTCTGGTTTACTTATATCAACGGCGGTACATTCGTTAGCCATCATTTTTCCTTCAACGGTTTCGTCGGTCAGCCGGAAAATCTACCCGCCATCGGTGGCCTGGCGCGAAGAGCGAACCTGCTGCGAAAAGAGGTTATCGCCCTGATTGCCGGGTGGTAAATTATTCATAACTGAGTGAAATATGCTTAATGCCCGCTCATTATTCCGTAAACCCGCCCGGCCTGCGCTGTGGTATCAAGACAAACTTCATCGAATAGAGGTCAGCTTTTAATGTGCCCTAAGCTTGTGTCTCCACCCTGTCAGCCTGTTTTCGGGCAGCCAGCGCCGGTGTTGATGTCTCTGCCTCGTCCGGTCTACTTTCGCAGCTATCCGCTGCCGGACGATACGGGCGTGGAGCAACATCAGCACCCGTTTGCGGAGTTTCTCTATGCGCGCGAGGGGAGTATGCGCGTGGAAATTGAAGGCAAAACCCTCGTCGTGCCTGTTCTTTACGGCGTGTGGATCCCGGCTCATGTGCCGCACAGCATTTTGTCCAGTCATCATGTGCTGCTGGAAAGCCTGTATGTGGACGCGGACTTCGCCGCAATCGAACACAGCGGCAGCAAAGTGGTGATCGTCAGCGATTTCGTGCGCGAGTTTATTCACTATGCGACGGCGCATGTGCCGGAAATGTACGACGAAGAGGGGGACGATGCGCAACTGGTGCGCGTGTTAGTCACGCTGCTCAGGCAGTTGCCTGATGCCGGGTTTTCGGTGCCGTGGCCCGGTTCACCGTTGCTGATGAACGTGTGCCGTCAGATTCAGGAGACGCCCGGTGAAGCGCACAGCATTGAGCAGTGGGCATCCTGTAGCGGCATGTCGGTGCGCACGTTCTCGCGCCATTTTAAAAAGGAGACCGGCGTGGCGTTCAGCGAGTGGAAAAAACGCGTGCGGCTGCTTGAGTCGGTGGTGATGCTCAAAAATAACCGGAGCGTCACCCAGGTTGCGCTGGATCTTGGCTACTCCAGTCCGGCCTCTTTCACGTTTGCTTTTCGCCAGATGTTCGGCGTTCCGCCAACACGTTATTGATTGCTTGCCTGCCACTCTTTTTTAAGTACGGCGTAGACGAAGGTGTTGTCATATCTCTCCTCGCCGTCTTCGGTGACAAACGAGACGAACTCCCTGAAGCAGCCTTCCTGGCGCATGTGGAGACGATCGCACAGTTTCTGCGAAGCAAGATTGGTGTCTTCAACATAGGCATACAGGCGTCTGGCGTCTTTTTCGCTAAACAGATAATCAAACAACGCTGAGGTGGATTCCGTGGCAAAACCCTGGCCTTCATAGCGCGCATTAAAGTGCCAGCCTACACACCAGGTATTCGGATCCGGCTCCTCACTGTTTTCGGCAAACAGGTGACCAATCAGCGTGTCACTCTCTTTCAGAGACACGGCGAACTGGCTGGCATCTCGCGATCGTTTATTAACCTCTTCTGTTGCGTCGGCGAGAGTGCTGAGTTTCTCATCATAAAAACAGGGTGCGCGAGGCGAAGAGAGATAGTCGAAGAGCTCGGCGGCGTCTTTGTCGGTAAAGGCGCGAACGATGAGCCGCGGTGTTGTGGTGACGATCATAAAAGCCTCGCATTTGCGTTAGCCCATCAGGGCGTCCAGTGTCTGATTCAGAACATCCAGAGGCGTGCCGGTTGCCGGGAGTGGGTGCAACACGCCGTCATTAATATAGAGAAGCGTTGGGTAGGACGTGACACCGAGCTGACGGGCAATAGCGAAATCCTGTCTGGCCTGTGCCATCGCGGAACCGTCCTGCAATGCAGAAAGTACGGCGGCGTCATCAAAACCATGGGCTTTCGCGATACCGGTAATGGTTGCGGGATCGGAAAGACTCAGACCCTGGCCGTAGAATGCTGCCTGTAATTCATGCGCCCAGTGTACAGCACGCTCCGGCGATAACGAACGGAGTACTGCGAGCCCTTCTGCGGCCGCGAGTGAATCCATCACGGCTTCACCTTTATCCAGCAGTGTTTTATAGCCGGTACCAAACTCGGCTCCGGTCAGGCTTGCGATTCTTTCATTCGCCTGAGGAATATACGGATAAGAGGACAGGGGGACGGCACGATCATCCAGGAACAAACCGCCGCTGATGACCGTGAAGGCTATCCGGTGTCGGTTTGCCGCTTCAAACTCTGCCATCCGTTTTGAGAATCCCCAGCACCAACCACAGTATGCATCCATCACGTAAATCACTGCTTGTTCAGGAAAAGTGAAATTATTCATTGTTGCTCCTGTCATGTGTTTACCCCTTCATCGTAGACGTTACTGTGAGCACTTTATTGGATCGCAAAGCGAGGATAAACTGCTAAACAGACAATTCATTATCTACCAAATCGGGCAAATATATGGACCGGTTTACCTCTTGCGAAGACATCAGCCACGCTCGCTGCGTCTGCTGTTAGAATTTCTTGTACAGCGCTTCGGCGGTGATCCTGCACCGTGGGATCGCTGCATGCCGGACATGTAGCGTGAAATAAACATATCAGGGAAATTTATCGTCCGGACTGACAGTAAAGGCGTGGTCTGCGCAGGCATTGTGCATTACACTGCGCGCTGCAAAAATTGAGTAGATAAACGATTAACCAGGCGGTAATGGCGATGAACGGTACAATCACAACGTGGTTTAAAGATAAAGGCTTTGGATTTATCAAAGATGAAAACGGCGATAATCGCTATTTTCATGTGATTAAGGTCGCCAACCCTGATCTGATTAAAAAAGATGCGGCGGTGACCTTTGAACCCACCACCAACAACAAGGGACTCTCCGCCTATGCGGTGAAAGTCATCCCGGAAAGTAAACACATCTATATCGCGGGCGAGCGTATTAAGCTCACGTCGATCAAATCTTACCTCGTTTACAGCGAAGACGTGCCTGCCGATGCCCGCATCGACAAAGAAAATGCGGTGCTCTCCGTCGGTTTGTTGATGGGGAACATCAGGCCGAAATCAGCCGCTCAGCCGGGCGAAATGCGCACGCTGAAAAAACTGGCGATCACCACGTTTCAGGGAACGACGTTAATCTTCTCGGAAGATGAGATAGACATCGATGCCACGGTAAAAATGCTCAAGGTCTGACATCATCCACATTCTTTAACGGGTAACGACAACGATGACAAAACTCACCTTACAAGAGCAGATGCTCAAAGCGGGCCTGGTCACCAGTAAAAAAATGGCCAAAGTCCAGCGAACCGCTAAAAAATCACGCGTTCAGGCACGTGAGGCAAGAGAAGCGGTGGAAGAAAATAAAAAAGCGCAGCTTGAGCGTGATAAGCAGCTAAGCGAGCAACAAAAACAGGCTGCGTTATCGAAAGAGTATAAAGCGCAGGTGAAGCAGCTCATTGAAATGAACCGCATCACCCTTGCAAAAGGCGATATTGGTTTTAACTTCACCGATAATAATGTCATCAAAAAAATCATGGTGGATAAGCAGACGCAGACCCAGCTGATTAATGGCCGTCTCGCCATTGCGCGTTTGGCGACGGATAACAACGGTGAGAGTGAATACGCGATTATCCCGGCAAGCGTGGCGGATAAAATTGCCCAGCGGGATGCCAGCAGTATCGTATTAAACAGTGCACTGAGTCCGGAAGCGCAGGATGAAGACGATCCGTATGCCGATTTTAAAGTGCCTGATGATTTGATGTGGTAATACCCGGATACGACGCCCGGGTTTCAGAACGGGCTGGCATGACGGGCGTGGATCCGCGCTTTACTGACTGGATGAATAAACTGCAACTCACTGGCATGTAGCATCAAGCGTGGTGTCTGCTCCGTGCCCGGTAGCAGGCGACCACCATACAGATCGCAACCCAAAATAGGGTGGCCCAATCGCTGGCAGTGAATGCGCAGTTGATGGGTTCGCCCGGTCTCCGGGGTTAGGTGTACCCGCGTCAACGGCAGTAACGTTCCGTTTTCTGACTCACGATAAATCCGTTCAATGACCCGATAGCGGGAACGCGCGGGTTTGCCGTGGATGGCGCAAATTGTCATCAGCGGGAAGCAGGCCGGATCTTTGGCAATCGCCGCGTCTATCACCCCTTCGTCCTCCTCCAGATGCCCGCAAAGCAGAGCGGTATACACCTTGCTTACGCTGCGCTGGCTGAACTGCTGGCACAGGGCGGCGTTGATGGTTTTATTGCGGGCAATCACCATCAGCCCGGATGTCCCGAAATCAAGGCGGTGAACCAGCGTGCAGCCAGGGAATATCTGTACCAGGCGATGATGCACTGAATCGAGATTTTGCGGGTTTTTCCCCGACAGGCTGAGTAGCCCGGTGGGTTTATTGATAAGCACCAGGTGATCGTCCTGATAGAGCGTTTCTATCTCGTCCGGGCACGGTGGGGCAATAAAGGTATCGAAAAGGGTAGACATCAGGCTGCCCGCAAAGAGAGTGGGAGCGGATGATACCCAATTTTCAGCCGACTGGCGAATCCACCGGTGTTTAAGCATTTATCCCCGAAATGGATGGCAGAAAAATAAAATAACAGTGCTATTATCCAGGCCAGACGATGCAAGCTGCAACGGACACCACTATAACCCCGGGGACGACTTATGAACAACGACACACCGCTTAAGTTTTATGACATCGTGGATGAGTACTCGACAGAGTCAGCCACGCCGGTGAACGAGTCCGAACGTGACGCGCTGGCGCGCTATTTCCAACTGCTGATTACCCGTTTGATGAATAACGAAGAGATCAGCGAGAATGCGCAGCAGGAGATGGCCACGGAAGCCGGTATCGACGAGCGTCGTATCGATGATGTGGCGAACTTCCTCAATCAATGGGGCAATGAGTAACGTTTGCGGGCACATCGTGTGTCCGCTTTCGCTTTAAAGCACGTCGTGCTGGTTTTCCTGCCAAACAGGAACGTGGGGAGCATAAATATATGTTAACCCACAGGTCAGGTATTTCTTAATTATTCTTAAGGTTTGCATTCGCTTATTTTGGAAATATAATATATTTTCATTTTTTCATTGATATATCTTCACTATTACAAGCGGTTATACCTGGCGAAGAGAAGAATTCGCAATGGTAAATGTAACGCGATAACGGTCATCATTGTATTAACGAAATGATAATTAATTATTCTTTAACGTTCTGAAATAACTTTACATTATTTTTATGGCTAATTTGCACTATATATATATTATTGCGGCCGACGGATGATCCAGCCAGGAGGGGCGTGAATTGTTTTGATATAATCTCTGGTGCAAAAAATGATTAAAGACGACAACCTTCTGCATGATATTCATCAGTTAAATTTAGCATACCTCTTACTCGTTCAACGCCTGGCAAGCGAACCCGGTGACGTCAGCCAGCTAAGCAACGGCCTTAGCAATGACATGATCGAGAAAGTCGCGGGATTAACGCTACCTCAGCTCGTTTCTTTAGCAGAAACAAATCAGATTATTGTCAAACCCTCTTTTCAGTGTTCACCATCAGAAAACAGTGGCGCTTACGAACTCTTAAAATCGAACCATCGTTTTATATAAATAGCGCCGCGCATTAACGTTTTTTCATTCTGAGTAATGCGTATCATTTGCCGGGTGGACACAGCCAGTTTCATCAGAAATATATGCTGATATCTGAAGTGCATGTATTAAAAAAGAGTTTTGAATTAACCAGAACGTCATTATTTTATTGTCTGATGATAATATATTCTATCTAACTATTTGATTTAAGGAAATAAATAAAATTGAGTTAAATCTCAATGCTAAATGGTCGATAACATTATTGTTGTGTGCTGCACGCAAGGTGCAGTCATTTTTTAAACAAATTTATCCAAGGGATTAAACATGTCTGTAAGGCGTTTTTCGTTTCTCGTTTTCGGCCTTTTACTCTGTATTTTTCTTGTCAGTTCTGCGTCCAACCTCTGGTCACTGACCCGCAGCAACGAGTCGCTGGACAATGTGAATAAAGAAATTCGTGTGGTGTTGTCGGTTATTGATCCGATAAACCACAGTCGCACCCTGCGCGTGCGGCTTATGGAAGCCATGATTAATGCTTCTTTGGGCGATAAACAGAAAACGCAGGCGTCGCTTGAGAGTGCAAAAGCGGTGATGCAAAAAGCCACGGACGCATTCAATAACTATCAGGCTGCGCCCCCGGTTGCCGGTGAAGAGGCGCTTTCCGCTCCCTATCGTCGTGCCTGGCAAACGTATGTTGATGAAGGGCTGCGTCCGTTGATGGATGCGGCGAGCGCCAACGATACCGTGCGGTTCAACCAACTGGTTAGTACGACCATCCCACAACTTGATCGCCAGTTTGAAATCACACTCGATAACCTGCTCGCTTTCCGCGAAAAATACGCCCAGCGTCTTAACAACGACGCGCAGAGTCGCTTTGTGAACAGCATGGTGACGATCGGCGTTTTTGTATTGCTGTTTACCCTGATTATTGCCGCCATCTTTATTCTGCTCAGACGTCGGGTGCTTTCACCGCTGGATACCGCTCGTCGCCATTGCCAGCAGATGGCGGCGGGTGAGTTGCATATTCCCGTTGTCAACGGCTCGAAAGATGAGATTGGCGAGATGCTTGGCTCGCTGGAGCAGATGCGACTTTCTCTTGTCGAGATCATTACCCAGGTACGTGCTTCCAGTCAGAGCGTGGCGCACGCCGCAGAAGAGATTTCTGCCGGTAATACCGATCTCTCCGCCCGTACGGAAGAGCAGGCGGCTTCGCTTGGGCAGACCGCAGCCAGCATGGAACAACTGACTTCCACCGTGAAGCACACCTCTGAAAACACCCAGCAGGCGAACACGCTTGCTGCAACGATGCGCGATTCCGCGCAGGAAGGGAATACGATTGTTGCAAATGCAGTGATGTCGATGCAGGAGATTGAATCCAGCTCCGGCAAAATAGACACCATTATCTCCTTAATCGAGGACATTGCTTTCCAGACCAATATCCTGGCGCTGAACGCAGCAGTTGAAGCCGCAAGGGCCGGAGAACAAGGGCGTGGGTTTGCTGTGGTGGCAAGCGAAGTGCGTAATCTGGCGCAACGCTCGTCTTTGGCGGCGAAGGAGATCAAGGATCTTATTGAGGCTTCCAGCAGACAAGTGCTTTTGGGGAGCGAAAGGGTGTCGCAGGCGGGCGAAAGCATGCAACGAATTATCACCACTGTTCAGCATGTTTCCGGCTTAATGGCGGAAATAGCACTCTCGACTGGTGAACAGAGCCGGGGCATTGAGCAGATAAACCAGGCTGTTGCACAAATGGATACCGTAACGCAACAAAACGCCGCACTGGTTGAAGAAGCCTCTGCAGCGGCACATTCGCTGAAAGAGCAGTCGCAGGTACTGGAAGAGACGGTAGCCGTTTTTAAACTGAGCTAACGTTACCGCGAAGAATGTACAAGGCAGGCTTTAGCCTGCCTTGTCGTTTGTTGTTGTGAAATTCCTGTCTGTAATAGTGACCTGCTATTATTCTCGTCGGACCAATATTCTACTCTGTGGCGGTTATTGCGGGCAGCTTTGTGCCAAAAGCAGACGTCCTGGATACTCAATCTAAAAGCGATAAGAGTGCCGATCTATTGATGGGTAGGACCGGCTTCGAGTTTTATGATGAAATACTACTTATGAAACGCTAGCGACCAGTAATCGGGTCTTGTGCCTGTGTTTGTCTACGGATAACAAGGTCCCGGAAATAGGCCACTGTCCCTGATTCCAGCCATACACCCACACCGCCACGTTGAGCTTCTCCCAGTTTAAGATCACTGACAATAAAGGCCGGTTTATCAGCATGATCAAGATAGAGAATTGCCTGTTTTCCATTGACAACAATTCTCATGTGAATCCATCGCGCTAATTCCAGCTCAGCATAGGTTTCATATTTCTCGGGTGACTCACGTCTCAGGCGATCAAATCTGAAATCAGGAAATGCGACGTATTGCACACTGTGGTTACGTCTGACCTGGTCGTCCGCCTGGCTGTTTATTGGCCTAAGATAGATGCTTTCGAATTGACCTTTCGTATCAATACGAAAAGTTAAACCAATAAATCCTCTGGCGTATGCAGGAGCTTCAGATACCAGTTCACTGGCAAGCCAGGCTTCAATTTCTCCATCACCAAAATCTAGCGGTAGCCAGGCCATGAAATCCCTGTCAGCCAGAATATCTCTTTCTGGATCCTGAATTTTATCGGAAGGCATTGTCATTCTGATCGCGGGGTAATGCTGATATGAACATCTTTCCAGGCTGACTCCTGACAGAATGAAATCGTCCGGCTGAAGTTGCCATGGCATATTAGGAGTAACTGCAGACATTGTGGCCTCTCTTGTTGTCCGTTCTTTGCTGAGTATGATCGTTTTGCTTCATCCGGCGACATTTATTACATTACGGAAGATCTTTTCCTGGCCTTTCTTTTCTGGCTCAGAATGATTCCTGCAATAGTCAAACCGCCGCCAAATATCAGATATGCATGTAAATGCTCACCGAGGAACACTGTAGCAATCGCGGCTGTGATTACAGGGATAAGATTCATGAAGATACTTATTCTGGCAGCGCCAAGATGACTGACCGCTTGCATCCATACAAAGGGGGCAATAATTGATCCGGGGATCGCTGCATAGAGAATCATTGAAATATTTGAAAGTGTAAACGGTGCATTGCTTTCCAGAAGATACCCCGGAAGTAGAAAAACAACAGCCCAACCAATCTGCAAATATAAGGAAACGAATGGCGGTACTGATCCGGACCACTTTTTTAGCAAGATGCCATAAAATGCCAGAGCCAGAACCACAAGCAACATCAGGCCGTCGCCTTTACTCACGCCTCCTGAAAACAGCGCGGCAGGAGATCCCTTACCAAGAACAATAACGATCCCAGCCAGAGAGACCAGAACTCCGGCAACCGTTGAGAATGAAGGTAGCTCACGTAAATACACGGTACTGATCAGTAATGTAAACAACGGAACGAGCGCCAGAAGAATAGCCATGTTCGTCGCTGAAGTGTATCCGGCTGCATAATAGCCAACCCCCTGACATATGGCCATACCAAGCAATCCCAGAATGGCCAGCTTCCAGATTTGGCTGCGTATGGCATCCCGATGGCGTACAACATCCTTCAACACAAAAGGTGAGAGAATTAAAAAGGCTATGACCCAACGCTCAAAGGCAATAATACCCGGAGGTATAGCACCTGCAGCAAGTTTGTTAACTATGGTGTTCCCGCCCCAGATAAAAACGGCCAGAAGTGAGTAAAAAAGGTATTTGGCAGACATGAGTTGCTCCGGAAATAAAGTCCGGTTAGATTACCAATTGCACCATTATCATTATATAGTGAATTTAAGACACTCAATGACAGATAACAGACATCCCTTGCATCCATTTGAAGATGGAAATCTTCCTTCTCCTCTCACCTTCAGGACCTCGATGTATGAAGGCCGTACAGTTTATCTGCCTCGCAGGCAGCCCTGGGGGAAACTTGGTTTTGCAGAAAATAGTGTGATGGAGTTTACAGTTGAAGGAAAAAGCTTCCTCTCCCCCCCGGGATACGCTACCTGGATACCTGCCGGGGCACTTCATTGCTGCAATAACCACCGCCAAGTAAAATTTTACTCAGTCTATCTGGATCCTGAATATTGCATCGGACTGCCGGAGTCGTCCTGCACGCTGAAACTGAGCCCACTTATAAGAGCTATATTTACTGACTTTTCATCCAGGAGCGTAGCAGTGCCAGAAACTGATGAAGATAAAAGGCTGGCTCTGGTACTTATTGATCAACTGAATAAGTCCCCAAGATGCGATAGCTTTTTACCCGTTTCTGACGATGATTTTATCATTCAGTTGACGTTAGGGATCAGGAGTAATCCGGGTGACAGAAAATCACTTTCAGACTGGGCGGCTCTAATGAATACAACAGAAAAGACACTGTCCCGCCGTTTTCAGTCCCAAATTGGCATGACATACAATGAATGGCGCCAGCGAATGAAACTGGTTGCGTCACTGTCCATGCTTGAGCAGGGGATGCCAGTGCATCAAATCTCAACAGAGCTGAATTACAGCAGCCCATCTGCTTTCATAGCTATGTTCAGAAGGCTGACGGGCGACAGTCCTTCGAAGGTGGCACGTAACAAGCTATGAAAATGAGTATTTCGGAAAAAACTCCTGAGTGTCTGCTGTTCGCTCAAAGCGGACATGACTTTCCTCCTGATGTGTCGTTTCAGACCTGAAGCGCGTGCGTCAAAAAGCACAGCCTCTCTGCCAATAATACCTTTGCACGCCGCGTTATTGATTTACCCACACCAGTTGATCGACCCTGAAACCCAGATTTCGCGCGGTGTTCAGGTAATCACGTTTTACCGCTTCCGGAAGGGTTGGCGTGCGCGACAGGATCCACAGATAGTCGCGGTTCGGGCCGCTGACCAGCGCGTACTGGTAATCATCATCCAGTTTGATCACGTTATAACCGCCGTAAAACGGGCCAAAGAACGAGACCTTCAGCGCGGCCGTGGTGGGCGTGCCGGTGAAGTAGGCTTTTCCTTCGCTCTCACGCCATTGGTTCTTCAGCGGATCGTACCCGCGATTGAGCACGCTAATGCCGCCGTCGCTACGCTTGCCATACGTGGCGGTCACGTGTTCAAGGCCGCGTTCGAAGCGGTTTTCCAGACGGGCGATTTCGTACCATTTACCCAGATAGCGACGGGCATCAAACCCGGTGATGGGCTGAACGCCTTGCGGCGGCGTTGGGGATTTACAGGCAACCAGCGTCAGGGCGATAGCAACGCAGGTCACAACGGGCCATAGCTTCATGAGAACTCCTTTCATTTACACGCCTGGGCGTAAAGTGTAGCGCAAGCATGGCGCACTTCATTCAGGCCGGAAATATTCGTAGTATATTGAGACCATTCTTTGTTATCAGGCGTACCCATGTCTTACTCCATCGGCGAATTCGCCCGGCTTTGCGGGATCAACGCAACCACGCTACGTGCCTGGCAGCGTCGTTACGGCCTGCTCAAACCGCTGCGCACAGAGGGTGGCCATCGGCTGTACAGCGATGATGATGTTCAGCAGGCGCTCAACATCCTCGACTGGGTGAAAAAAGGGGTGCCTGTCAGCCAGGTGAAACCCCTGCTGGTACGGCCCGGTGCGCGCAGAACAAACAACTGGCTGACTCTGCAAGAGAGCATGTTACAGCGGCTGAAAGAGGGCAAAATCGAGTCCCTGCGCCAGCTGATTTATGACTCAGGCCGCGAATATCCTCGCCCGGAACTGGTCACGGAAGTCTTGCGCCCGTTGCGCAGTAACGTCTCGGCCAACATTCCGGCCATGATGACCCTGCGTGAAGTGCTCGACGGTATCATCATCTCCTACACCTCGTTTTGCCTCGAAGGGGATAAAAAAGCGCCGGGGGATAATTACCTTATCACGGGTTGGCACCTTACCGACCCGTGTGAAATCTGGCTTGAAGCGCTCAAGCGTACCGGGCAGGGCCACCGCATTGACGTGCTTCCTGTTCCGCCCGCCATGCTTGCGCCTGAAATCTTCCCGGAACGAAAATGGCTGCTGGTCACCACCGGCAAACTCACCGCGGCGCGCAAAAAGCAGATTGAACTCTGGCAGCAGCAGGTTGTATCCCTCGACGTCATTCCTCTCTGATTCCGTTTCCCCACGTCCCAATAAGACATTGCCAGAGATATCGGCTCTGGCTCACGTTAAAGCCCCCTAAACACACAAAATAAATTTCTATAACCAATTGAAATTAATAAATTATATAAAATATTATATTTAAAACTTGGACAAATAAAAATGATTGTGTAAGTTTTAATTATGCGACGTGCAACATGTTGTTTAAAGACCCGGTGAGACTCATGAACACACTGCCATCATGCGTTTCTTCACCCGACAAGCGCAGTAAGAGGGGATCGCCATGAATACTCAACCTGTTATTGGGATCAGCGGCTGTTTAACCGGCTCTGCTGTCCGGTTTGACGGTGGTCATAAGCGCATGGGCTTTGTGATGGACGGGCTGGGGCAGTGGGTGGCTTTCCAGCCTGTCTGCCCGGAAATGGCCATCGGTCTGCCTGTGCCTCGCCCGGCGTTGCGCCTGGTTCAGACCAGCGACGGCGATTTCCGGATGCGCTTCAGCCATGCGCCACACGATGATGTGACGGAAAAAATGGCCGCATTTAGCGACGCGTATCTTCCCCGGCTGGGGGCGTTGTCGGGCTTTATCGTCTGCGCCAAATCGCCGAGCTGCGGCATGGAACGTGTGCGGCTGTATGATGAAAAGGGCAATCGCGGGCGTAAAGAGGGGGTAGGGTTGTTTACCCGCGCGTTACTCGAAGCGTACCCGTGGTTACCGGTCGAAGAAGATGGCCGCCTGCACGATCCGGTGCTG
Organism: Kosakonia sp. N21; assembly: GCF_050587465.1. NCBI lineage: Bacteria > Pseudomonadati > Pseudomonadota > Gammaproteobacteria > Enterobacterales > Enterobacteriaceae > Kosakonia > Kosakonia sp. N21. The sequence continues at coordinate 702,324 of NZ_JBOBHR010000001.1, forward strand.
CGGGAAAACTTTGTGGAGCGCGTTTTTGCGCTCCATGAGCTTAACACTCTGCGGGCTAACGGCCTGACCCGCCGCGCGCTGCTGGACTTCCACAGCCGCTACAAACTTCAACTGCTGGCTCACCATCAGGCGGACTACCGCAAGATTGGGCCGTTTGTCGCGTCGCTGCACGAGTGGGAAGACCTGGACGCCTTCTTTGTGGCGTACCGTGAAAAGCTGATGGCGATCCTGAAAAAAACCGCCTCGCGGGAAAACCACACCAATGTGCTGATGCACATTCAGGGGTACTTCCGTGAACATCTGAACAGCCGCCAGCGGGGCGAACTGCGCGATGTCATCCTTCATTATCGCAATGGGTTGCTGCCGATCCTGGCGCCGTTAACGCTCCTGAAGCACTACCTGGGCGAGTACCCGGATCGCTATCTGTTGCAACAGAACTACTTTGCCCCGTATCCGGAGGATTTAGGCTTGCGGCTGGCGGTGAACTGAATTCGCATCATAAGAAGGCCCGTATGACCCTGACAGGGGCTCACGACGTTCCACTTTTAGACGACACCTCACTGTCGTCTTTTTTTGCGTGATGCCCCAGATCCTGAGGGTTAAATTGTCCCTTGTTTACGCTGGCGTTCTTTTTTATACCACGGCACAAACACCCTCAGCGTTCCTCCCCAGAAAATACCGTCGACAAGCCCCGTCAGTAATCCGAAGAGAAGACTAAACGACTGCGCTTCACGTAATTCAGGATGAAGATAAACGGTTGCCGTCAATATATATTTGAGGCCAAAGGCAATGATGATTAACCCGAGGGTTAACGGTGTTCCGGCGCGAATAATAAATCCCGGTGTATCAGAATGTCTGAGCGGCGGTTGTGAGCGCCATAATAAATACCCGAAAGCAATGCCTGCCAGTACGCCAATTAGCATCGTAAACAAACTGATATCGGGATGAAATGTTTCACGCGTGATACCGTATATTCCCCAGAGCAGGAAAAATATCGGAAGAAAGAACAGTCTGCCCGGTCGCATTTCTCTGTCGAAAAGGGCATTAATACCGCGATGAAGCAAGTAAATAAACAGGACCCACACCCAGACAGGCGTATTTTGGATATACGGTAAAAAAGACATGTTTTCACCTTGTTGATGAGGCGTTACGGTTGCCGGGCTACAAAAACTACCCGGCTATGCAAATAAAAATGAGTTAATCAGCCATTGTTCACTGATGACTATTTTTCCCGGCCTGAAAGGTCATTTTTCTCTCGCAGCAGGCGCTGCACTCTTTTTTGCTGCCACGTGGCGATGCGCTCTTTTAATACAAAGATCCGCAGGGCGCGAAAGGCAATAAGCGAACCCCATATGAATGTCACCACCACAGACCAGTAGCTTCCCGGCGAGGAGAGATAATTGACCACCATCAGCACGCTACAGACAAACAGGGCAATAATGAGCGCGCGATAAAAACGCGTTTCCTGTTCCACGCGAAGCCTGGCTTCGCTGATACGCGTATCCAGCGTTTCTTCCGCCGGCGTCATATTTCCGGACAGTTCAGCAACGTTTACGTTAAATACTGAGGCCAGCGCACTGAGCGTTTCCAGCCCGGGTTTATGCCCATTTTCTATACGCTGCACCGTGCGTACAGAAAGAGAAGCCAGTTCTGCCAGTTGCTCCTGTGACCAGGCATTCCTGAGCCGGTACTCTTTCACCTTTTCACCCATGTCCATTGATGCTTCCCGCTGATTGTTGACAGGGACATATTCGCACATCCGTACCTCAACGAACACGACAGACAGGCGACACGATCCTGACAAGGGGGCGACAGCACGGGAGAAGTACACATTATCCGAATAACGCCAGGAAGAATCAGAATGTTCGACAGGTTGGAGGGCATAAATCATGCAATGTCTGCTTCTCGCAGCCTCTTAGAGACTTGCGGTCCGGCAGCTTCGTGCGGCAGACATTGCAACGCGGAATATGTATTGCAAATTTGAGTTTATGGGTCGAGATGGACGTCAGCCTGCCTCGGGTAAGAGGATGTGAATACCGGTCAGTTATGCCGGGAACACACCCCCAATCCATAAGCGGCTGGGGGCTAGTAATAATGCCTGGCTGATCTGCCCGCGAATAACGTAGCAGATCAAACCCGTTATTTTTGGGGGGTGATTTTCGTCACTGAGCCTGTTTGAGCTTTATCCCCGGTCGTACCATACATAGACACCAGATAAACGGCGCCATCAGGCCCGGCAGTCAGGTGGTTTGGCGTATCATCCATTGGGATATTAGCGACCAGTTTACCGTCCTTGTCCAGAACAGCAACGGTTCCGCCTGCACGCGTGGCGGCGAAAACCTGCGACGTCACGGGATCCCAGACGACAGATACGCCCCCGGCACCAATGTAGGTATCCGCGAGAACCTTGCCGTCCGCATCAAGCACCACGACATTGTTCGTCTCCTGGGAAGCGACGTAAAGACGGCCGGTCTTCGGATCGCGAGCGATGTCGGTTGCGCCTTGCGCCTGAGGTATTTTCACCGTCGTACTCTTGCCCGTTTTGAGATCAATCCAACCCACCCAAGGGGTATCGCGGCTGACGCCATAGAGTTTTCCTCCGACCCTGTCTAGGGCAAGATCGGTACTGTTAAACAGCTCGCGCCCACGCTCTGCAACGAACTCCATCTGACCAATATGTTCCAGCGTTTTGGTGTCATAGACCTCGATAAAACCGGTCAACGCTGCGCTGACATAGGCCCGATTGTGGGTTTCATCAATAACCACATCGCGTGGATGGGGGACTGACCCTTCCGGAAAGACTTTCACAGCGGAAAGCGTTTTGGCGTCATAGACGGTCACCGTCTCGGCAAGGGTATTTGTCGTCCAGATGCGATGATGGACATTATCAACACCGACGCCGAAGACACCAATTTGCTCACCCTTTTTGTCTTTAGGCAGCGTAGCCTCCGCTTCGACAGCCAGGGTTCCGGCGTTTAGTCTAATCAGGCGGCTACCGTCCTTCGGGCCACGAGCAGACGTGACGAACAGCTTCCCGTCGGCCGAAATTGCCGACTGGTAAGCCCGCTCACCCACCGGAACTGTTTGCAGCCTGAAAGCCTCCGTGTTTTTCGGCGGCACAACCTGAGACAGTTTCAACATGACCTGCGAAACGCTCGCGGGATTTTGCGTAATAACCGTGAGTGGATGAAGGCCTATAGCCGCATCGGCCGGAACGGTCAGCGGAATGGTGAGGTTTCCCTTCTCGTCGGCGGTCAGTGGTTTAGGTGTCAGGACTTCCGCACCATTCAGTATGGTGACGGTCGTGCCCGCATGTAGGCTCTTAATCGTTATAACCGTTTTATCTCCGGGCTGAACAGGAACGTCCCGTGACCCGGCACGTATGCTGCCAGGAAAGGTAGTGGTGGCCGCTGCCCATTGGCTATCGGCGTATGCCGTTGTGGCGGTTGACATCGCAATAGTGGAGGCCAACAGCACTGAACGGACTGAAATTCTTCTCATCTTATCTCCATAAATTGTATTGATGCTGCATCTCAACGCAGCCACAGGTTATTCCCCACGCGATGAGTCTTACCTTCCGCCATGAGAAGCAGGTCTGGTTATTTGCACATTCAACATATCACATTAATGCAAATAATTATCATTACTGTTTTGAGTGGTATCTTAAATACGGGGGGGGGTTGATGTGCAGCAGGTGAACGAGCTGAAGATTTTCCGATAAGGGGGTGCTTTGGGCCAGGAACGGACGTTGGAGTGCCAGAGACTCCCTAAAAGTTGATGGTTCGTTTTGCAGGGATACTTACACCGCTGCTTGTGTCCATGAATGATTCTCTAGATGTGATAAATTGTATGAACGTCAAGCTCAGACGTAAATTATAATGGCTATCTTTTCATCGGTCTCAACTACAGCACTCTGTTAAAAAGGAATAAATATGGATCCGGATAAAATTCAAAACGATATTGATGCTTTATTGACTTTTATGAATGACGATATGGAACGAATTGGGGGAACTATAACGGATACGTATTGGAGTTTTGCTCAGGAGCAAGAGGATCGTAAAGCAATAGAAAAGTTGCATGGTTGGTCAGAAGAGAATTTATTTGGAATTATAAAAAGATGCCATTCACGCGGTTTGTTGAAAAACATGTCAACCAGATACGATCGTGTCGCACTAACAGAAGAAGGACAGAGCCGCGCACTGTCGGTTAAGCACGGTAAGAACCGCTCTTATGAACTTGCGAGGAGCAGTTATACCATTGGCGCTATCCATGTTGCCGGGTCAGCTCAGGTAGGCGATGGTAATACGCAAAATATTTACAATGTCTTTCAGGAAGTGATAGACAAAATTGACCGTGCTGAAGCGACATCAGAAGAAAAGGCAGAAGCTAAGTCGCTTCTAACAAAGTTCCTGGAGCATCCACTAACTTCTTCTGTGGTAGGCGGTGTTACTGGTTCTCTTACCGGACTTTTATAAAAGGTAAGCCACATGGAAGAACTGAAGAAACCCATCGGCCTGAGATGCACTTTCTGCCACTCCGAGCTATTTGCATTACCACACGAAAACTACGCCCCTCTTCACGGCTCGCTGATTGTGTGCGCAAACTGCGGACGCGAAAATGATGTGACTTCTCTCATCTTTGTTGTGAAGGCTAAAGCGATGGATATCGCAGAAGACTATGCAGACAAGCTCATGGATAAATTTCAAAAGGATTTAAAGAAAGCATTTAAAGGAAGTTAGCTCATAAGATTTAGATAAATTCTGTTAAAATGCTGCCAACTTTTTGTTAACCATGTATTTTAAAAGGTATTTATCTTTATACCCCAAATTTTCTTTCATTTAGCATGATGGTGAATAATTCTTGACACAAAGCCATCTACTCAGGATTTTTTGTGAACCATATTGATTGACATAGCCATGAGCTATAAAGTGGTTTTACATCGATAATTTGACTTAAAAACAGGCGTAGCCCCTTAGGGCTAGCTACGTTTTGCTCTAGGCTAAATGCTGGGTTTTTCTGACCTCAGCAATAACTTTACGGTGATTGTTTGCAATTCGCTCAAGTCGGACCGTCCGCTCAGTGCCATAAGCGGTAGTTATAGTATCTCGTGCTTTCAGGAACTGAAATGTCAAAAAACTTAGAAAAATAAAACATTGATGCGGTAAAAAGTAGTAATGCTATATGATGAAAGATGTTCTAAGATGTTTAATAATAAGATTTTATATACGGCCATTACTCAGTAACAGAGCAAGAATATTCCTATTTGAAATATGTCAAATCTTGATGTGTCAGCAAAGCCTCTGATTGATATAGTGTTGGAAGTCTACAAGATCCACCAACTGGAGGAATGTCACGCGGCGCAGTTTATCGACGGATGCGTTGCTCGCAGTTATAGCGATTTTGATGGGCCATCAAAATCGCTATGATTAATCTAGAAGTGAAGCTATGAATGTTGTCACCACAATATTTTGATTAACTTAACACAAATGGCGAGTCCTAATGAGTTACATACCCCCGGATCAGCCGATACGTGCAACAAACTGACATCTTGCACACAACTAACCTTAGAATAGTGCTATATTATCCCTGTATAGTAACAATATACTTTCAGACACAGAAGCTGAATATTTGAATGAGATTTAATTAACGCTATTGAAGAGGGTACACATGGATCACGATACTTTAGTTAACCATATTCGCGGATTGAGTAAAAATTTCTTTGATGTAGCTTGTAAAATAGTCCTTAAAGACTATTTTGAAATTAATGCTATAAATGTTGATGGTTCTAATGACGGTGGTGCTGACTTTATAAGTGTAACTGATGATGGGATTAGAAATGATTCTATATACCAACTTACCACACAAAAAGAAAAAATCCCTCAAAAACTCGGTCGTGATATTTTAAAGGCAATTGAAAAGCTTTCGGCTAAAAGATTTTACTTTTTTACCACAAACAACGTTAGTGAAATTGAGTGCAGAAAATTTGAAAAAAAATATAATGAAGAGTTAGACATTCAAGTTTCTTTTTTTAGCGCCAGGCACATTGCAGAGTTTTTACTCGATGGTAATCTTCTTAATAAATTCTTGGATCAAACGAATTATCCACTACCAAGATCATTTCAAAGCAATCCAGACTACAAAGAAATGGCGCTTCATAGTTACACTGTGATGTCAAATGAAGCCAAAGGCATGCGGGATGGGGTATATGATGATACAATACTTTTTATTTTATCTGACTCTGAAAGCCTACATGAAGATGAATTGGTTGAGAAGGTTATCACATTCCTTAATATAGAATCAGATAAAGCCCCATATTTAAGAAAACGTATCGGTGCTTTATTTTCAAAATCCCTTTTACAGCGTACTGAAGGAGGATTAATCGCACTCTCTCAAGGGTCTAGCCAAGACATTAAAGCTAGAAAAAGAATTTACGAACAAGAGTTAAGCGATCTAGCTGCGGTCCAAATAGATATTATGCGTGAAGACTTCCAAGTTAACTGGACGTTAAAAGAGTCAAAAGAAATAAGTATTTACATTGCTGATTCATATATTTCAAACCAGCTTGATCTTTTGTCTGATGTTAAGGCCAAGATTAGCATAGAGTCCTTCTTCAATCACAGAAACAGGGACAAAAACAGCATTAGAGATTATATTAAAAACAAATCCGGCCTGACAAATAAAAAAGCTAATGAAGCTGCCCTAGCTATACTTGAAAGCGCATCGAATCATCCTCTAATAATTAAATTAGCCAGAGCATCTATTTATGTAGCCTTGGAAGGTAAAAATACAATATCCTCTGCAAAAGCTCTCGGAGCAAGCAGATGGAGTGATTTTAAAATCTTAGTCGAACCTACAGTAGCTATCCATTGGATATGCTCTTGCCTATACAATGGAGATGTCGATGGCTTTTATAATATAAGTAAAAAAGCCATAAAACGCGCATTAAAACTGGATGCAATGCCTTTTATACCATTTTATTACATTAACGAATGCGCCTCTCATTTATTAAATGCTCGAAAATACTCCTTCCTTCAAGGTTATGAAAACCCCGAAGAACTACAATACTCAAAAAATGCTTTTATTGCCAATTACTACGCACTTAAAATACAAGGAATTAAGGTTCCTGATAATATTCTTGATTATTTGAAAACCTTTAGCTCCGCTGTTCTTATCGAGCGTAATAGCTGGAAGGAATGGGTTAGAGTAGTGATGACTGACATCCAATCTATTTTAAATAAATCAGGCGTTCAATTCGTAGATACCCCATACTATCAGAATGGAGATTGCGCCCAATTTGAGCGAGAGTATAATAACTACCTTGAGTCACGCAACCAGACCAAATCACCTTATCTTATGGACCACGATTTATGGGCTTTGCAATTCACTCATAATGAAATAACTGATTTGAATGCTCACTGGATAATTTTGACTTTTGACAATACTATGATAAACGTTAGCAAAGAAGCGTTACATGCCGGATGGGTGGTATCTCCTTATAAATTTCTCGACATTACAGCATCATCCCAATCATTATCAGACACACAATATTTTTCACTTGTGCATTCTTTAGCTGTATCAAGTACAAAAACATTATCAATCGGAGCAAGAATTATCGATAGAGTTATAAGTTATGCCTCGGAACAATTCCAGAACTGGGAGTTTAAGCGCGACTTTGAAACATTTAAAAGCAATCTGATTTCTGAATTAGATGATAATGACGTGAGCTATGAAGATGAAGATAGCGAGTTAAACAAAAAGGTTGATGAGTTCTTAAGAACTAGAGGGATCGTTATTCAAAATGAAGAAGACAGTGAATAGTATTCCGCATAAGTAGCAAATGTTGGTAATAACCTTATATAGTTAAAACACCTTCAAATGAAGGTGTTTTTTACAGTGTTAACCCACTAACCAGCTACGTCTGCTTCTCGCTCACAGCAGACCTTTAGCAGCACATAGATGTTTGCTATGTGCCATATACAGACGTTCAATCTCTAAACAATTAATTGCATAGCTAGTTATATTTAAATTGCCATGTTGTTATTTTATGCTTTGATTCTTTTTGCATATTGCACAAACACCAATTTTAGGGAATTCTTTTGTAGCTTGAACAGTGTATCTTCCTATGAAAAAATCATCATCATTTTTTGCATGAACGCGCTGAGATCTATCAAGTTTTTCTGAACATGAAACACATTCATAACTTCTTTTTTTGTTAGGGTTTTTGATGAAGTTAAAGTGTTCCCTTGTTAGTTCAGGACTTAATAAATTTATAACTGTGTTAAACTCAACATGTACATTGAACATTTCCACATATTCTGCTGCAGGCTTGTATTCCCAGCCCTTTAAATACTCTTTAGAGAGATCAATTCCATTTGATGAGTGTGTTACCATATAATTATATCTGTATACAAACCAATCAGGGTCTTTTGGGTTAAGATTTTTGTGCATATAACAAATTAAATCAATTATACTCTCAAAAGTTACACCGCCATTATAATTTACTGAGTGCATAAATGAATTCCTCAATGCTCTCATCATATTAAATTTTGTTGCAAACCCATCATCAAGTTTAACATTTGTGAATGTATCAATAACTTTTAGAAGATCTTTAGCATCAAGTGTATAAAAGTCACCAAAGTTTATTCTACCATTTACTTTTTTTGGTGGCGATGTAACGGAATTAGATATAAGAAGATACGGTGAAATGTCACAAATTATACCTTTCAATCTAAACTCAACGGATTGCTGAACTAAAGAAAATGCTGATATTAATTTCGGGCTTGCATAAGCCCAATAGGAATTTAAATCAATAAGCTCAAGATTATGTTTTTTTCTTAAGGAGTTTTCCATTAAGAATTTATTATATGGGAAGCCTAATTCACAAACGCTTTCCCATGCCTCATTAACCATATGTGAAGCTGTAGAATAAAAATCATCTTTTGTTGGCATCCCAGTAATCATATTTATCCTTATTGGAGTAGAGTTTTTTTTCAAAACCATAGAAATATATTCTTATTTTTTTAAAATAGAAATGACTTTTTCTTATTCCTTGAATTTTTGTGGTTTTGTGGTTTTTGTACACTTTGATCAATACGATTAATGTCTGCTCCTCGCTCACAGCGGACTTCGCGCCGCTTCAGGCGGTCCGCTGCGTGCCAGAAGCGGGCATAATTGCCTGGCTATCCCTTTCTCTTAAATAATTGTAACAGTCCTTTTACTGTAACATCTAATTGACTTCCCTCATCATACAAAGCAGGGACAACATAATTCGCCCTCTCTTCAGCTATTAACTTCTCAACTTTTTCTTGTGTGGTCTTATTATTCCATTTCTTATTATCAAATACAGCCAAAGAAACACCACCTTGATATCGAACCATTTTCATTGCTGGAATGTCTGTGTCTCCATCTCCAAAGTATATCATTTTTTGGAAAGGGATCTCGCGATCTTCAAGCTCTATGAATTTATTGATGGCTGCATTATCCCATGAGTTAGGAATGCCTTTATTTATTCTAAATAAAAATTGAGTCTTTGTAGTGTAATTGATTGCTTGTGCTGGCCATGTAACGGTTTTACCGTCAGGAGAATAATGATATTTACATGCATAGATATCACGGAATTTACAGCCTATGGATGTCCCTCTAATCATCGCATCTAAGCCACTGGAAATTATGTAATGATACAATTCCAAACCGTGTTGTTGAGCATAATCATTTATTCGCTCAAACCAGCCGTCAACACCAGGGAATAACGGGATTGATTTTCCATGTTTTTTCAAGTTGGCTTCAGTTAACTCTTGGGAACCAAGCTCACTTGCTTTCTCAGCAAGAAGCCCAAGATAAGACAATATTTCATCGCCATCATCATTCTTTGCCCGTTGTTTAACGGACTGCCAAAAAGAAGCAACATCATCAATTCCTAAAGCGGGCATAAGTCCGTGTTGGGCACAATCACCTTCTGCTAGAGTTCCATCAAAATCATAAATTAACGCACATTTCATTGGAAATACCTACTTAACGTAACGCAAAACCGTGAAACATAGTGTGCAGTTGGAGGCAATGCAGTGATGTCAAAGATCAAAACCACATTGATACTGCTTCAGCGAATATATGGAAAAAATATTAATACAGATTTAAGAATGGTCAATAGATATATGAGCAATATGTCAAAACTCTGCTCTACCAACTGGCTATTTCCTTTTGATTAATACAACCAGATGCTAGTGATGACCTAACCAATTGGAAAAATAACAGTGAACTTCCGCCCCTCACCCGCAGCGGACATTATGAATCCCTGATGGTCCAGGTCAAAAGAGAGATGCGGGTGTTTTGATAAAACCACTATGACGTCACCGGTTTTATCATCAACGCCTTTGTTCGCCTCTTGGTAAGTTTCTGAGCCCGTTGTTTCCCTTATACACAGGGGCCAGTGGCGCATCCGTACATCATGAACAGCGGAAACAAGGGCACTAAAGGGATCAGGGCGATGGTTCCAAGCGTGCTCAGGGTTTCGGTCTTGTCATTGATTGATACCACTACAGGGCGTTCCAACTGGTAAGGTGCTGCCAGTTCCGGAGCGTGCGAGGAGGACCAGAATCCCGCGGCCTTAAACAGAACGCCGAGGCGATCGTTATCGATCTGAGCCGCCTTATACTCATTGACCAGCACTGTAAGCTGCCCGGCATCCAGCTTGCGCTTATCAATCACCACCAGGTATTCTGCCGTCACTTCATGTTCTTTTACTATAAAGTTAACCCGCACCCCGGAGGCCTGTTGATGAAAGCGTTCATAAAATGTCTTATAACGTTGATACTCCTGCGGCATGCCCTCACGGAAAAAACGGTAACTGTATTTAGCTGAGCTGGCGATAATGCCTGACTCAATAGGTTTAACCGCCACAATGGTATCGGTAGGCGGCAAATTTGGTGCACTTGTACACGCTACTAGCATGATCGCTGCCAGCAGCGATAAATATTTCTTCATTTCAACCATTCCTGTTCGCTATTTCCTCTGTGACATCCGGACATTTTCGTTAATACGTGACTTACAAATGTCCCACAGCACGGCGAGTGATCGTACGTACAGCATTCTGGAACAAAAGCGGTATGTTGGTCAAAAGCAATGACTTCTGATACCTCTATCCGGCGAACCGTGCCAGACCTGAGCGGGAAGAAAGCCTGTGACATTCGGCCTGCTTCAGCATGTCTTTGAAATACCAAAGGACATTTTCCTGATACTTCCGGAGCAGACATCGTTACTCCTGTTTGTGATTGAAATCGCAAAAGATTGCTGTGCTTGCAGTGTTGTGCATAAAGCAATGTGATTTTTGTTGCATTAGAGCAGAAAACTTCACCACAAAGCGAAGGGGGTCAGGCATATATCCTGAATCTGATATAAACCTGATTTTATAAAAGACATGTCAGAGGAGATATTGGGCTGAAATTTATTCCCACGGAAGACTACACACACCATCTACCACGAAAGCATCGGTATATGATTATCTGCTTGCCAGGATTCCTGTGCGACTCTGCAATATGACTCGTGCTGAAAATACGTGTACCGAAATCGCGCTTTGCAAATTCGTCTGCTTTTAAATATCGTGAATATATTCATTTGTTATCCTTAATCTGTTGAGATATGAGGGGCGTATGAAAACGAAAAATCTATTTACATTATTAGCGGTTGTTATAGCACTTAGCAGTTGTAGTTCATCGCAAACAGGAGAAAAAACAAGTAGTGCAAAGATAAACGCACAAAATACGCAAACAACCAGTGAGGTGAAATCCGTACCACCTACTGACATGCAAGTGAAGTCGACCTTTAATAGCATAACCACCTGGAATAAAGGACAACAATTTTTAAATGTCATTGGGTCAACCGATGATCCCAAAATTGATAATAAGTCCTGGATAGCGATATACAGAGAAAAATGTGGTTTCGATCCTGGCAAAAATAGTGCTACGGGTGCCGTCTGCCCTCAAAATGCGCTTGGCGGACATGTGGTGAAGAATGGACAATCGCAATATCCGGCCAAAAACTCGCTGGTTTATATTGTTCCGATTTGCACCAGTGAAAACAACCAGCCTAATTTGCAAATGACAATTGCTGCAAACGGGACGTGCGCAGTGGTGCTGAATTATTGGATGAAATAAAGAAGATGGTTATCCGCAAGGATATCTCAGGCCCGCAAGAGTAATTAATGCCTGTCCTGCGACGAGGCCTTGGTAAAGGCCTCGTGATCAAAACTACCCGATGTACCATTGATTAAAATTGAGGGCTGCACTTTCAGGCGGCGACAACTCCGCGGTGGCCATTGCGACCGGAGAAATCAGCAAAAGTGAAATAATCAAACTTTTCATATCAATCATGCCTGTAAATCACATAAGTCGGATATCGCTACACGGCTGGCTGTAACTGATAAATCCATGCGGTGACGTGTCGGTTATCCACTGTGGTTACGCTCACTTCGACCCGATCATAGCCATCTTCAAATTCATCCAGCATTGACCAGTGTGCCTCCAGGTTGTCGGATAAAAACAGATAACCCTGCACCTGCGCGCCATCGTTATTCAGCACAATTCCCGGGAAATCCGCCGCAGCGCCCCAGCCACGTTCGTAAAACGTACCCGTCACATAACCTGGCAACCACTCGCCACCGATATTTTCCAGAATGTGAGCATTAGAATGACCCGGGCGAAGCGTACCGTAGACAAATAAAGCGTCCATTTTTCCTCATATACAAAGCATGACCACCCAACGGGCAGGGGACTTTCACCATACGGTTTCGTGGCGGGGTTCGCAACGGCCAGCGGATACGGAAAAGTGATGACGCAGAAAAGCAAAAAGCCTGCTCGAAAGCAGGCTTCTTAAATGTGGCTCCTCTGACTGGACTCGAACCAGTGACATACGGATTAACAGTCCGCCGTTCTACCGACTGAACTACAGAGGAATCGTTGTGGAGGCTTATCTTAGCGGCGAAAAAACATTTGTCAAACCTCATTTTAGCTCAGCGCGTTCGTCTGCTGCTTCCCTCGACAGTTTGCCGCAATTAGCAACGATTTCTCAGGAAATGCTTTGCAGGATCAGGGTTTCTCCCCCATTATTTGAAATGTAGTTTCACCCTTCGTGCTAAGGAAAATTTTGAACGTCGTCACCACCCTGCGCCAGGCTGTCATGCGCACCCCCTGGTACAAAAAACGTAAGAGTTACCGTGTCCTGCTCTGGCGAGAAATCACCCCCCTTGCCGTACCTATCTTTCTGGAAAACACCTGCGTTCTGATGATGGGCGTGCTCAGCACCTTCCTCGTGAGCTGGCTGGGTAAAGAAGCGATGGCGGGTGTTGGCCTGGCAGACAGCTTCAACATGGTGGTGATGTCCTTTTTTGCTGCTATCGATCTCGGCACCACGGTGGTAGTGGCCTTTAGCCTTGGCAAACTCGACGCGGAACGGGCGAGGGCGGCCACGCGGCAATCGCTGGTGATCATGACCTTATTTGCCATTGTACTGGCGGCGGTAATCCACGCTTTCGGCACGCAAATTGTCGATTTTATTGCCGGGGCGGCCACGCCGGAGGTGAAAGCGCTGGCGCTGACCTACCTGGAGCTTACCGTCATTAGCTACCCGGCGGCGGCCATTGCGCTTATTGGCAGCGGTGCGCTGCGTGGCGCGGGCAATACCAAAATCCCGCTGTTGATTAATGGCGGTATGAACATTCTCAATATCCTGATCAGCAGCGTGTTGATTTACGGTCTGTTCGGCTGGAAAGGCATGGGCTTCGCCGGGGCGGGGCTGGGGCTGACTGTCTCCCGCTACATTGGCGCGGTAGCGATTATCTGGGTGCTGATGATTGGGTTTAATCCGGCGCTGCGCATCTCGTTGAAGAGTTATTTCGAGAAACTGAACTTCGCCATTATCTGGGAAGTGATGGGCATCGGTATTCCCGCCAGCATCGAGTCGGTACTGTTTAACGGCGGCAAATTGCTGACGCAAATGTTCGTCGCCGGGATGGGCACCAACGTCATTGCCGGTAACTTTATCGCCTTCTCGGTGGCGGCGCTGATCAACCTGCCGGGCAACGCCCTCGGTTCTGCCTCGACCATTATCACTGGCAAGCGGCTGGGCAAAGGGCAGATCGCGCAGGCGGAACGGCAATTGCGGCATGTGTTCTGGCTTTCAACGCTTGTTCTGACGGCGATTGCCTGGGGGACCGCGCCGTTTGCAGGGGTGTTCGCCGCGTTTTACACCCGGGAAGAGGATGTAAAAGAGGTGGTTAAAGTGCTTCTGTGGCTTAACGCTGCGTTTATGCCAATCTGGGCGGCCTCCTGGGTGCTGCCCGCCGGGCTGAAAGGCGCACGCGACGCCCGTTTCGCTATGTGGGTGTCGATGCTTGGCATGTGGGGTTGCCGCGTGGTGGCGGGTTACGTGCTGGGGATCATGCTCGGCATGGGCGTCATCGGTGTCTGGCTGGGGATGTTCCTCGACTGGGCGGTGCGCGGCGTGTTGTTTTACTGGCGTATGGTCAGCGGACGCTGGCTGTGGAAGTACCCGAAGCCGCAGAAAACGCCAGCGCAACGCCCTCTTTCTGCACAGAGTGGAGAATAATTCGGCAAACGCGCTGAAATGTGAATTCAGGCTTTGACAAGGGCAGGGGGCGCCGCTAATATTCGCCCCGTTCACACGATTCCTCTGTAGTTCAGTCGGTAGAACGGCGGACTGTTAATCCGTATGTCACTGGTTCGAGTCCAGTCAGAGGAGCCAAATTTAGAAAAGCCCGCTTTTTAGCGGGCTTTTTGCTTTCTGCTGTACCGCCATGTATCGATCAGCGGCGAACACTTGCCGGGCGTCGGGGTTTGGGCAGTTTATTGACACTCACCCGCGCCCACTGGCTAAAGAGCGTGTACAAACCGCAGGCGGAGACAAACGTGGCCACTGCCGAAAACGCGGCGAATGAGGCGGGTCCCTGCATCAATACAATCCCCAGCGCCACGCTGATAAACCATGCGCCCACCCCCACCGGGTTAATGGCAACTTGCTCGTGATCGGACGGCACGTTTTGGGCAATCCCGGCCAACGCCACGCCCACCCAGGCCACCACGAAAACGCCCTGATAGGCCAGCGCCTGCAACAACCAGGCGAACACATCCGCCAGCATCAGGATATACACCACCACGCCCACCACGCACGCCCAGACCAGTTTGGGCAACTTCAGGTTAAACAAACTGTGGAAAAAGACCTGCATATTGACGGTGGCGAGATAATAGTTGGCGGTATTAATCCGCGTCTGCGTCACCCACACAAACCCCAACCCGGCAATCCCCAGCAGATTTAAAATCGCCACCACTACCGCGGTTTCACTGAGTGCTCCGGCATCATGAAGGCTACTGGCGAGGTAAATCCCCGCCACGCCATTGAGGAAAAACGTGACCAGATAAAACGGCATGCCGAAGTTAAAACGCGCGTGGTACTTACTGTCTTCTTCTCGGCCAAACCGGGCGTAATCGAAGGTGTACATCATTAATACCCAGACGCCCATGTAATAGGTGAAGCAGTTCCACCAGCCCCACGGAGAAGGATTGGCCGGGCCATACTGAAGCCAGTTTGCCTGGTAGCCGTAGTGCATCACCGAAACGACGATCGTCGCCAGTAACCCCAGCAGATAGAACGGCAGCAGTACGCCGTTAAATTTATCCAGCCAGTGCTGAACGCTGCCGAAAATCAGTGGCACGCTGTAAAGCACCACCAGTGCCGCCGCCGCCCAGTAGACCACGCCCGGAAAGAGGTGGTTGATGGCAAAGGCGATAACGGAGCCTTCAAACACGGCGTAATAAATGGCGGTGGAGAAGAAGATCAGCGTCGCCAGCGATGCGCCCATCCGCCCGAACAGGCGGCGTGAGAACTGGGCGACAGACAAGCCGCTACGAATGGCGAAGCGGCTGATAACACCGTTAATCAAACCGTAAGAAACCACGGATAATGCCATCCCAATAATGGCGTTAACCGCGCCGTAGGTCAGCGCCAGAGACGCGCCAACCACAATGTAAAACACGGCGCTGCACACCGCCCACCAGGCCATCGTGAGGGAGAGTTTTCCCATGCGCGCCGGTTCCGGCAGCGCTGACCGATCAACATTATCCGCAGCGCGGGATTGTGGAGCTGAAGCCATAGCAACCTCCTGAAACACGCAATAACCAAAGAGTGACGCCACGGGGCGATGCCCCAGGCAGGGTTAACGCAACACGTTCGCTAACTGCGCCAGTCGCTGCTGAGACTGACGGCGGGCAACCAGCGCCTCATCCAGCGTGACGGGCATAAAACGAACGTGTTGATTCGGCTGTAACTGACCAAGAATGGCAAGATCGGGGCTGATGACCGTCCCCAACGTCATATAACCGCCGCCCGACACCGCATCGCGCAGCAGAACAATCGGTTCCAGTCCTCCCGGCACCTGAACGGAGCCAATCGGGTAACAGGCATCGACAATATTGGACGGATCGGAGCCCGCGCCAAACGGCGGCGTCCGTGGCGTGAACGCCAGTGGCTGTCCGCCCTTCAGGCGGTAGCCTGTCCGGTCGGCTTCGGTGCTCACATGCCAGCTGTCAGCAAAGAAGGTGTCTACCGCCGCTGGGGTCAGGCGATGAATATAGAGACCCGGCACCAGTCGCAGGGTGACGGATTTTTCCAGCACCGGCAGTAACGCGTCGGGAACGGTGTTCCCTTCCCGGTGGGAACGCACGTCGTTGACCGGGTGAACATTGAGCACGTCGCCCGCCGCCAGCCGACGCCCCTGAAAACCTCCCAGCGCACCCAGCGTATAGGTTGAGCGGCTACCCAGTACGCGCGGCACATCAATCCCGCCTGAAATTGCCAGATATGCGCGGCATCCCTGGCGTGCAGGCGCAAAGCGCAGATGTTGCCCGGCACGGATATACAGCGCGGTGTGCGCAGCGGCAGGCTGATTGTCGATAATCGGCGTCATCGATGCGCCGCACACGGCCACCAGCGCGTCGGCGGAAAAATGGAGCTCCGGCCCCAGCAGCGTCATCTCCAGTACGGCATCATCCACCGCATTTCCCACCAGCAGATTCGCCATCTGCATCGAGTAAGGATCCAGCGCACCGGAGGGCGGTATCCCGAGGTGGTAATACCCTTCACGCCCGGTATCCTGCACCGTGGTGGCAAGGCCGGGCTTAATCACATTGATGGTCATACAGCCCCCTTTTCAACTGCTGCGGATAGCCCTGTGGATCGGCAAGAAAGTCGGCAAGCACAAACGTCACATCGCGAATGCGCGGAGAAAAGACACCGTTTTTCACCTGCTCGCGGATGTCGTCATAGGTCTGGCGGTCGATCGCGCGAAACTGAACAATGTCTCCCGCTTTGAAAAACACCATTTCGCTTTGCAGATACGGCAGACGCTGCGCCGGGTCGTAAATGGGCATCGGCGTGATGCCAAACAACTGGTACCCCCCCGCGCCACGCACGGAGTAGATACAGCCGAAACAGCCGCCATGGCCGAGAGACAAACCCGGCGTATCGGTACGCGGGCGCAGGTATTTCGGCACCTGTAACTGTTTTTCCCGCCCGACCATCTGGTACATAAACGGTAACCCGGCAACAAACCCCACCATCGACACGAACCATGGCGTCCCGCTGTGGGCGGCAATAAACGCGTCTTTATCCGTATAACCGTTGATGTGTGCGGCATAATCGAGGTCGCTTCCTTCCGGCGCCTGGTGACGATCGCGAAAACGCATTAACGTCTCGTGTGTCCACGGGTCGTTGTACAGCACCGGGACTTCAATGATGCGCGTCGCCAGCGTACTGTCGCCATCACGGTCTGCCTCCAGCGCCTGTAGTCTGGCGAGCAGGGTGTGCGGCGGGAGTTCGTCCGGGTTGAAACGTACTTGGAAAGAGGCGTTAGCAAGGCAGATATCCAGCACGCCGGGAAGCTGACACGCCTCCAGCGCCCGTGTCAGCGTCAGGCCGCGGAAAAAGGCGCTTAACGACATGGACTCTTCAATTTCGGCAAAGAGGTGTTCATCCCCGCCAAACGAGTAGCGAATCGGGTTACTGACCATAGCGACGGATCTCCTGTATCTGAGCCGATGAGTCGCGCTCCGCCAGCCACTGCTCAAGGGTGGTTGTCGTGAATTCACCCGCCTGCAATTTCGGATGTTGCAGCAGCCACTGGTGAAGCGGCGCGGTGGTTTTGATGCCACGGAGTTCGAGGCTATCGAGCGCCTGGCGTGCGCGAGCCAGTGCCTGGGGACGATCCGCGCCCCAGGCGATCACTTTGGCCAGTAAGGAGTCATACCAGGGGGGAACGCGGTAGCCACTGAAAACATGGCTGTCGATGCGGATCCCTTCACCTCCCGGCCACACCACGCCGTCTATTAGCCCCGGGCAGGGAAAGAAATTCTTCTCGGGATCTTCAGCGTTAATGCGCATTTCGCAGGCACTACCGCTCAGGCGTACATCCGACTGCGCCAGCGTCAGCGGCTCACCGTTGGCAATACGCAACATCCATTGCACCAGATCGACGCCTGTCACCATTTCGGTCACCGGATGCTCCACCTGGATACGGGTATTCATCTCAATGAACCAGAACTCGCCGCGCGTTTCATCAAACAGATACTCCAGCGTGCCCGCACCGCGGTAGCGTAAGTGCCGCGCCAGTTGTACCGCGCTGTCGCAGAGCGTGGCCCGCTGGACCGGACTCAGGGCGGGCGAGGGCGCTTCCTCAAAGATTTTCTGCCGACGGCGCTGCAACGAACACTCGCGATCAAACAGGTGGATCACCTGCTCACCATCACCCAGGATCTGCACTTCAATATGCCGCGCGCGGGCGATAAACCGTTCGAGGTAGACGGCACTGGAGCCAAAGGCGGCTTTTGATTCACTCTGGGCGACAGGGAATTCACGCGCCAGCGCCTCATCATCCTCCACCACGCGGATCCCGCGACCGCCGCCGCCAGCGGCCGCTTTAATCAGACAGGGATAACCGATTTCCCCGGCGCGAATTTGCGCCGCCTGCACCGTTTCCAGCACCCGTGAACCCGGCACAACAGGTACGCCTGCATCTGCTGCAGTACGGCGCGCGGCGGCTTTATCGCCCATCACCCGGATGGTTTGCGCATCCGGTCCGACGAAAATATACCCGGCCTGTTCCACCCGTTCGGCAAACTGGGCGTTTTCCGACAAGAAACCATAACCAGGATGAATAGCATTCGCGCCGCTTTGCGCAGCGGCTTCCAGTAGCGCGTTGATATTGAGATAACTGCGCGCGGCTGGTGCCGGGCCAATGATGCACACCTCATCGGCCAGATTGGCAGCGAGGCTTTCACTGTCAGCCTCGCTGCAAGCCGCTACCGTCGGGATCCCCAGTGTTTGCGCAGCACGAATAATGCGCACCGCTATTTCCCCACGGTTAGCAACCAGTAGTTTTTTTATTTTCCCCGCCATATCTCCTCCGCTGCGCTTATTCGTTATCGGTTTTTATTATGGCCAGGACCTGTCCGGGTTCGACAGCATCACCATTTTGTATGGTGATAGCGGTGATTGTTCCACTGGTCTCGGCGAATATTTCGCTGAACTGTTTCATGACTTCAATTAAACCAATTACCGTATCCGCTGCGACTTTATCTCCGGCCTCAACAAAGGGCGGCGCTTCCGGTGATGGCTGCCGATAAAAAACACCCGGCAACGGTGAAATAACTTCAATATCAGACATTCTATTTTTCTCCAGATAAGCGGGGTTTATTTTTCAGAGCCTGGTGAACAGACGATAATGCCATTATTCACCAGCGCCATTTTTACCGAGCTGATAATTTCCAGCGCGCCAGGTGTATCACTGTGGATACAAATTGAATCGAAATGCACAGGGATTATATTGCCTGTCACGGTTTTCACTTTCCCCTCAAGGCAGGCCATTAACACTTTCTCCGTGATCGCCTGCACGCTGAGGCGACCCGTGCTACGGGTGAAGACGATAAACCCTTGATCGTCATACTCCCGGTCGGCATAAAACTCGGTAATCACCGGGTGTTCCAGCCGCTGCGCTGCCCGCCAGACCGCCGAGTTCGCCATACAGTAGAGATAAAGACCGGCGTCGAGTTGATGCAGGGTAGAGACAAAATGTAGTGCTGCCGCGTCATCCCGCGCCAGGTGCATATATAATGCGCCGTGGGGTTTTATATGCTGCAATGGCAACGCATATAAGCGCGCGAATTCCCGTAACGCCCCCAACTGGTAAATAATATCGTTAACCAGTTCTTCTGTTGGGATGGATAAATGGCGGCGACCAAAACCCTGTAAATCATGAAAGCCGGGATGAGCACCAATCGCTACATTATTTTTTCTCGCTGCCTCAACGGTTCTGTGCATAATATTGGGGTCACCAGCGTGAAACCCGGTGGCAATATTGGCGGAACTTATTATCGTCATTAGCGCATTGTCAACGCCGTCGCCGATTACCCATGATCCAAAACTTTCTCCTATATCGGAGTTGATATCTACGGTTCGCATCATAATAATTACTTATTTCCGGTGGGGAGCATTAATTCACTATATGAATATTTATTT
This sequence comes from Kosakonia sp. N21, assembly GCF_050587465.1. Taxonomy (NCBI): domain Bacteria; kingdom Pseudomonadati; phylum Pseudomonadota; class Gammaproteobacteria; order Enterobacterales; family Enterobacteriaceae; genus Kosakonia; species Kosakonia sp. N21. Next base: position 722,901 of record NZ_JBOBHR010000001.1, read on the forward strand.
GTATCCGGAAAGTAGTATTTTTAGATAGGCTGATATCAGAAAAACAGAACGCTTATTTGCGAACATTTACGATGAAATGATCAGAGGGCAAATCGATGCTGACGCTACGCCAAATCCGTTATTTTGTCGCCACGGCTGAAATGGGGCAGATCTCGCTGGCCGCCGTCCATCTCAATATTTCGCAGTCGGCGGTCACCGGCGCTATTCAGGAGCTGGAGCAACTCTTAGGTAAGAAACTGTTTACCCGCTCGGTGCATGGCATGATGTTGACAGACTACGGAAATCACTTTCTCAATCATGCCTATACCGTTTTGCAAACGGTGGATAACGCCGTGCGCAGTATGCCGGTCAGCGATACCGGCGTGCGCGGCACGCTGCGTCTGGCGGCAAGTTACACGGTGATTGGCTATTTTTTGCCGTTTCACCTTCAGCGGCTGATGCAGGACTATCCGCACATTGATATCCAGTTGTTTGAGTATGAGCGTCAGGATATCGAGCAGGGTCTGATAGACCAGACACTGGATATGGCACTGGTGTTGACCGGGAATTTGCGCCATCAGTCGATTTATGCCGAAACCCTGTTTAACTCAACGCGCCGGTTGTGGCTGCCATCGCGCCACCCGTTATGTGAAAAATCGCAGGTGACGCTGGAAGATGTGGCCGACGAGCCCTTTATTATGCTCACCGTGGATGAAGCTGCAGATAGCGCCATGCGCTACTGGGAAGAGGCCGGGGCGAGTCCGGACGTCATCCTGCGCACCAGTTCCGTTGAGGCGGTGCGCAGTATGGTCGCCAATGGTTCGGGCGTCACCATCTTATCAGACCTGGTCTACCGGCCGTGGTCGCTGGAGGGAAGGCGCATTGAGACCCGTTCGCTGGTCAATAATGTACATCCGATGAGCGTCGGTCTGGCGTGGCGCTATGATGCCCGTTTTACCCCGGCGATGGCGGCGCTGCGCGAATATTTCCGCAGTGCGTTCGTCACGCAGCAGATCACTATGGTGCGGCGTTAACACCTCTCTGCGCCTGTTCTTAGGCTTCACCGGATAATCGTCTGTGCATCCGCTTTCCCTGAGTTAAATTCCCCTTTCGTGCACGCGACCCCGTAAAAGGGTTTTCTCCTGCGGGTTGTCGCTGTAGTCTCAGGTGCGGCTTTTATTTTGCTGCGCACGATGTGAGTAATCTTTTCCCGCAACACATAACTATAAAAATTCGGATACTTTAGGAACGGACAGGACAACTATGGACTCCACGCTCATTACAACCCGCCCCAACGAGGAGACACCTTCACTTCACCGCGCCCGCCGTGCTGCCTGGGGCAGCTTTGCCGGAGCGGTAGTCGACTGGTACGATTTTCTGCTCTATGGCATTACCGCGGCGCTGGTGTTTAACCGCGAGTTTTTCCCACAGATCGATCCGGCGATGGGCACGCTTGCCGCCTTCGCCACCTTTGGCGTCGGTTTCTTGTTCCGCCCGCTGGGCGGCATTATCTTCGGCCATTTTGGCGACCGTCTGGGACGCAAACGGATGTTGATGATGACCGTCTGGATGATGGGCATCGCTACCGCCTGTATTGGTATTTTGCCGTCGTTCACCACCATCGGCTGGTGGGCGCCCACGCTGCTGGTGATTCTGCGCGCCCTTCAGGGCTTTGCCGTTGGGGGTGAATGGGGCGGTGCGGCGCTGCTGGCGGTGGAAAGTGCGCCCAAAGGCAAAAAAGCCTTCTACAGTAGCGGTGTGCAGGTGGGGTATGGCGTTGGCCTGCTGCTTTCCACCGGGCTGGTGTCGTTAATCAGCAGCCTGACCACCGACGAGCAGTTCCTGAGCTGGGGCTGGCGTCTGCCGTTCCTGTTCAGCATTGTGCTGGTGCTGGGGGCGCTGTGGGTGCGCAACGGCATGGAAGAGTCCGCCGAGTTTGAGCATACGCAGGCACAGCAATCAACGGGTGAGAAAAAACGTCTGCCGGTGTTCGAAGCGCTGGTGCGTCACCCGGCTGCCTTTTTAAAAATTATCGCTCTGCGCCTGTGCGAACTGCTGACGATGTATATCGTCACGGCGTTTGCGCTTAACTACTCGACGCAGAACCTCGGGTTGCCGCGCGAGCTGTTCCTCAATATTGGTCTGCTGGTTGGCGGCATCAGCTGCCTGACTATTCCGCTGTTCGCATGGATGGCGGACCGCTACGGGCGGCAACGCGTCTATATTACCGGTGCGTTGCTGGGCGCGTTGAGCGCGTTTCCGTTCTTTATGGCGCTGGAAGCGCGATCGATCCTCGGCGTGGTGATTTTCTCGTTGATGCTGGCCAATATCGCCCACGATATGGTGGTTTGCGTGCAACAGCCGATGTTCACGGAAATGTTCGGCGCGGGTTATCGCTACAGCGGCGCGGGCGTGGGGTATCAGGTTGCCAGCGTGGTGGGCGGCGGGTTTACGCCGTTTATTGCCGCCGCGTTGTTGACCTTCTCCGGCGGCGAGTGGCATTCGGTGGCGATTTATCTGATGGCGGGGTGTCTGCTTTCTGCCCTGACGGCGATGTTAATGAAAACACAGCAGCCCCAATAATGCCGGGTGGTTTGCCGATCTGACGGGGGTTGCACCAGCAGATCGGCCGATCCAACAGCAGGGGCGATCACGAATGCGAGTAGCGCCGCGCCGGGCTGTTGCATTCGTTCTCGTTGCTCAGTCTCTGGATAATGTCCTGGCGCAGCAGGAATTTTTTGATCTTGCCGGAGGATGTTCTGGGCAGCTTATCCACGATGACGATGCGTTCCGGGTATTTATACTTCGCCATCCGCTTACGGCTGAAAAACGCCACCACATCCTCCAGCGGCAGCGGTTGCCCCCGTGTTTTCAGCACCACATAAGCGCATGAGCGCTCACCCAGTCGCTCATCCGGCATGGCGACCACGCAGGCATCCTCAATGGCAGGATGCTGCAACAGCACGTCTTCCACTTCACGGCTGCTGATGTTCTCGCCGCCGCGCACGATGATGTCTTTTTTACGCCCGGTAATGTTGATATACCCCGCGTCGTCCATGCGGCAGAGATCGCCGCTGTAATACCAGCCTTCCTTATCCAGCGCACGGGCGGTCAGCTCCTGCTCACCGAGATACCCCATAAACACATTCGGCCCGCGGGATGCTTCTTCTCCTTCCATGCCGCGCGGCAGCGTTTTACGCGACTCATCCACCACTTTGATTTCCACCCCGGCGGCGGCATAGCCATCGGTGTTCATCATTCGCGAGGGGGCATCGTCAAGATTGACCAGCGCATGGGGCGAGCTTTCCGTCGAACCATAAATACTTAACAGCTTTATCCCTAACTGCTGGCAACCCTGCGCCACTTTTTTCGGGATGGTGGTACCGCCGCAGAGAAAGAAACGCAGCGACGAGAGATCGGCTGGCTGCTTCTCTACCGCGCACAGAATGTCATAAACGAACGGTGTCGCGCCGAGCATGCAGGTGCAACGCTGTTGCTCCAGCATCGTAATGCAGGCAGCCGGGGTAAAAATGTCCAGCAACACGCTGCGTGCGCCAATCAGAAACGGCGCGGTCACGCCGTGCAGAAACCCCGTGGCGTGCCCCAGCGGCGCTGGCATCATAAACACATCCTGCCAGGTCAGGTTCAGCCGCGCGCAGTACGCCCGCTCGCTGGCCAGAATATTGTTGTGGGTCAGCATCACGCCTTTCGGCATTCCCTCGGTGCCGGAGGTAAACAGCACGGCGGCAAGTTCATCGCCGTGTACCTGGCGCGGCGCGGTGAGCGGGGCGTTATCTTGCAGTAGCTGGTGGAAGCTGAGCGAGGTTGTCGCCGGAGCCAGTTTATCCACGCCGACAATGCGCTGTAAGCCGGGTAACTGGTTTTGCAGCGGCAGGATCAGATCCACCGGGCGGGTCTGTTTAAACAGCGTGGGGGCAAAGAAAATTTTTGCCTGGCATTTGTTTAACACCCACACCAGCTCCGCTTCCCGCCATGCAGGCAGCAGCGGCACGGAAACCGCGCCGGTTTTCAGGCAGGCCAGATAAATCACGGTAAATTCACACCAGCCCGGAAGCTGAAACGCAACGCGATCGCCAGGCTGAATGCCGTTGTTCAGCAACCATGTTGCCAGGCAACTTGCGGCGTGATCAAGGGCCGCGTAAGTGTAAGACGCGCCGTGGTTATCCACCACCGCGACTTTGTCTGGCATGGCGCGCAGGGTCTGGTGCCAGTAATCTCCCAGCGATGCATCCCCCCAAAAACCTTGCCGTCGGTACGCTTCCCGACGTTCAGCATTAAACGTTATCGTGACGCTCATGAACTCTTCTCAGTCAATAAACCGTTAAACGTGCGAACAGGAAGGACATCGTGAGCGGATGTCCTTTCGCGAATTTCAGGCGGTATTGCGGGATCAGCCGTAGCGGAAGTCGACGCCGAACGTGCCTGCCGGGTAGGTCCATTTGTCGAGGATGGTCTCCCCGCACAGCACGCGGCAGGTGCCGCATTCAAGGCAACCGGCGCAGTCGAAATGGATATTGCCGTCGGCATCCTGCTTGTAGAGATTGGCCGGGCAGGCGTTAAGCAATTTGCGAAACTCAGCAATATTGGGGTTATCCGCCAGAATAATGTGCGGATGGCCCTCATCGACATGGAATTTATTGACGCCCAGTTTGACGTCAACGTTAACGCTGTTTTCCTGACTCATAGTGCGGTCGCCCCTTTGATGCCATCTTTCAGTAAATTCATCAGCCCGATTTTCTTCATATGGGACATCATCATTTTGCGCACCGGCTGGTTCTGGCGGCCATCAACGGTAAACATATCGTTCATGATGCCTGCCACCATTTGCGGATACTGGGTAAACAGACGCGGGTTTTCCATCAGCGCCGGGAGCTTACGGAAGTGCTGCATATCACGCATCAAAAAACTCTGCTCCAGCGCGCGTTTATAGTCCGACAGCGCGTGCGCAGAGAAATCCTGCTGACGTTTTGCTGCGATTGCGGTGTTGGCCGCCGCCTCGGCTGACGCGATGGCTAAGTCCATGCCGCGCACGGTAAAGCCCAGATTAAGGCAGAAACCGGCGGCGTCGCCGACGATCATCACGCCGTCGCTCACCAGTTGCGGTACCATCGCCAGACCGCCTTCCGGCACCATATGCGCGGAGTACTCCAGCAATTTACCGCCCTGAATCAGCGGGCGAATGGACGGATGCTGTTTAAAATCTTCCAGCATCTGCGGCACGCTTTTCCCGGCCTGACCGATATCGCCGAGCCCGCACACCAGACCAATAGAGACCGAATCGCGGTTGGTATACAGGAACCCGCCGCCCATCAGGCCGTTCGAGGGCGAACCGGCAAACAGCCACGCTGCGCCCTCATTCCCCTCGAGGTTAAACCGATCGTTAATTTGCGCGGCGGGCAAGCCAATCAACTCCTTCACGCCCACGGCATAGTGGTGCGGCGAAGGGGCGGGCACCATGCCCAGCGAGCGACCCAACAGGGAATTCACGCCGTCCGCAAGGATCACCACATTGGCCTCAAGAATGTCATCGCCCGCCTGCACGCCAGTGACCCGGTTGCCCTCGCGGATCAACGCGTCGACCCGCACGCCCGGAATAAACTGCGCGCCTGCCTGTTCCGCCTGCTCCATCAGCCACGGATCGAGCCGGTTACGCAGCACGGTGTATGAGGCCTGCGCGGGGAGGGCGGGTTTTTCCCGTTGAAAGTCGAGGGTGACGGCGTTTTCTTCGGTCAAAAAGGAGATCTTCTCGTGGGTCACTGTGCGCTCAATCGGCGCGTTCTGCGCGAAGCCTGGCATGATGCGCTCAATACTGTGCGCGTAAAGCCTGCCTCCGGTCATATTCTTACTGCCTGCGCTGTTGCCGCGTTCGATGACCAGCACATCCAGCCCGGCTTTAGCCATCACATAGGCGGCCACCGTTCCCGCCACGCCCGCGCCAACCACGATGGCGTCAAATCTTTCATCCGACATGCGTTATGCTCCCTTCCCGCTGCCCGCGCAGCGGGATATCTGCGTAAGAACGAGGGTCAGTGGCTCAGCTCGTCGATCAGGGCCGGGACGACTTTGTAGATATCGCCCACCAGGCCGTAATCGGCGTAATTGAAGATCGGCGCATTTTTGTCTTTATTGATGGCGACGATCACCTTCGCGCCATTGCCGCCGACCATATGCTGAATCTGACCGGAAATGCCCAGCGTCAGGTAGAGATCGGACTTCAGCAACACGCCGGAGACACCGACATAGCGCTCACGCTCCATCCAGTTTTCGCCTTCGGCAATCGGCCGGGAACATCCCACTTCTGCGCCCAGCACGCTGGCCAGTTCACGCACCATGGCGAGATCGTCTTGCGCCGCCAGACCTCGGCCCACGCCGACCACACGTTTCGCTTTGCTCAAATCCACACTGCTCAGTGTCTTCGCCCGGCGCTGCTGGCAACGGATCTCATGGCGCGGCGCAATATACTCCGCCGTGGCGACGGGGCAGGTATGAGAGGGATCGGCGGCGGCGGGCTCCATCACCCCTGGCGCAAGGGTAATAATGGCCAGCGCACTGTTCAGTTTTTCTTTACCAAAGGCCAGGCCGCCATACATGCGGTGCTGCGCACAGACGCCGCTGGCGTCAACGCTGACTGCCGTTGCATCGTTAACCATGGTGGCATTGAGCAGCACGCTGAGCCGTGCGCCTAAGGCTTTGCAGCGTTTGGTCGTGGTCATCAGTAGCAACGCGGGTTGACCGGCGCTCTGTTGCTCAATCAGCGCGGCAAGCGTTTCGGCGAAGTTTTCAATGCGTTGCAGGTCAGAATGCGGCTCAAGCACCGTCACGCTATCAGCGCCCAGCGCCTGCAGGCGGTTTACCTGTTCAGCGCCGTACACAATGGCATGCACCTGCTGGCCCCATTGACGTGCGCCGGTCATTAATTCTGCGTAGCGTTCAGCATTGTCGCTCAGTACCCAGACGCGGGTTAATTGACTCATGATCTTCTTCTCCGTTGGGCTCAATTCAGGGCTTTTTTCACGTGTTCGGCCAGGGCAGCGATCGCTTCCGGCGAATCATTGTCGAGGATGATGTGTTTGCGCGTGGTGGCCGGCGGTACGATGATCTCCATCAGTTCCGCCTGCGGCGAGGTCGGGTTCCAGCCAATATCGCTGGGTTGCCACTGATTGACCGGTTTTTTGCCTGCGCCAAGAATGGCTTTCATCGAAGGAATGCGAGGGGTGTTAATGTCCGACGTCACGCAGAGCACGGCAGGCGGCGTCAGTTCGATCACTTCCACATCCTCTTCGAGCGTGCGCTCAACGGTGAGTGTTGCGCCATCGCGCTGGATGCGACTGACTGCGTTAATCACCGGCAGTTGCAGGAGCTCGCCAACCAGTAAGCCCACTTGCTGGGCGTAGAGGTCACCGGAACCTTCGCCAAACAGCATCACATCGAAGCCCATTTTCTCTGCCGCAGCGGCCAGTGCCTGTGCGGTTTCTTTCGGCAGTGCGTGTTCCAGTTGCGCATCCTGCACCATAAACAGGCTGTTTGGGCCACGGGAAAGGACGTCTTTACGCACTTTCGAGTTTTGCAGCAGTGAGCCGCCGACGGTCAGTGCGGCAACGTCATCGCCTTCACTGGCGAGTTGTGTGGCCGCTTCGATGGCATTGAGATCGAACTGGCTGATCTTCGCCTCTGCATTGTCAAAGCTGAGCGTATGGTCGGGCATGACCATAATGTCCTGTTCCTCAGGCACCAGTTTAAAGCAGGTTATTATTTTCATGGCATCTCCTGTAAGTCGCGGGCGAATATTGGCGGTGACGCCAACATCGACGGAAGGTCAAATTTGACTGGAAATAGTGTGCGATAGCGGGATCGGGTTTTCGACGGGGCAAGCTGTTTTCGTTGCTAACAATCTTGCAAAAAAAGTGAGATCGGCTGAGCAAAATAAAAGTCAGTGAAAATAAATTGTGCGCGTAAACATATTATCTTGCATGCCCGGTAAATAATCTTGTTCTGCACCTGTAAAGTACAGTTGAATAACCGCGGCGCTCGCTCTATTTTATCCTTATTATTTTGTTTAGGCTTATTCTCAAAATGTGAGGTTGTCATGTATCAGCGATGCTTTGATAATGCCATGGAACCCCTTTTCGCACAGGGGGAAACACCCCGATTTTCACGCTTTGTCATCAGCGATGATCCGGCCTGGGAATCCGGGCATCATGTTCACGATAATGAAACCGAGCTTATTTACGTCAAAAAAGGCGTGGCGCGATTAATCATTGACTCCTCGCTGTATGTCGCGCATGCGGATGATATTGTGGTGATTGAACGGGGGCGGTTGCATGCGGTGGCATCGGATGCCAACGCGCCCGCCACCACCTACACCTGCGCTCTGCATGGCTTCCGCTTTCGCGACCGGGAAGAGCACCAGTTGTTGCAACCGCACTCGTGTCCGGTCATTTCCGCCGGGCAGGGGAAAGAGGTGATTAAAAGCATATTTAATGAATTGAGCGTAATGTTGCCGCAAAGTAAAAATACCTTAACGTCCTCCGTCTATGATGCCTTTGCCTATGCATTGACGGTGTTGTACTACGAGAATTTTAAAAATGCCTACCGTTCGGAGCAGGGCTATATTAAAAAAGATGCATTAATTAAAGATATTCTGGTCTATTTAAATAACAACTACCGCAAAAAAATAACGCTCGAACAGTTGTCAAAACAATTTCGCGCCAGTGTCAGTTATATCTGTCACGAATTTACCAAAGAGTACCGTATTTCTCCCATCAACTATGTGATCCAGCGGCGGATGACCGAAGCCAAATTTGCGCTGACCAATACCGACAATTCGCTGGCGGAAATCTCCTGGCGAGTGGGGTATGAAAATGTGGACCACTTCGCCAAGCTTTTTCTGCGTCATGGCGGCTGCTCGCCAAGCGATTACCGTCGACAATTTAAAAACAATGTCAGTGAGCAAGAGCATCGGTCCGGTTTTTATCCGCAGGAAAAGGTGTTGTTTTAGGTTGTCACCTCAGTTCCCGGCAAACCGGGAACTGAGGGCTTACCCGCTTAGTCCTGGTAGTCTTTCAGGATCTGTCGACCCGCCACATAAATCATGATCTCATCCGTACCACCGCCGATACGTTCACAACGCACATCGCGCCAGAATCGGGAAACGCGCGCTTCGTCGGTGTAACCCAGCCCGCCCATGATCTGAATGGCATCATCGATCACTTCCATCGCCGTACGCGCACAGTAGAGTTTCGCCAGTGCGGCGCTGGTGCGCAGGGACTGTTGCTGATCCGCCTGCCAGGCCACTTTCAGCACCATATTGCGCATGTTGTCGACTTTGATGGCCATCAGCGCCAGTTTCTCCTGGATCATCTGGTTATGACCAATCGGTTTGCCAAAGGCAATGCGCTGATTGGCATAGCGAGCGGCATCTTCAAACGCGCATTCGGCAAAGCCGGTGCTGCGCGCGGCGTTGATCAGACGTTCCATCTCAAAGTTATACATCACATTGAGAAAGCCCATCCCCTCTTCGCCAACCATGTCGCTCTCCTCAACTTCCACATTGTCGAGGTAGACTTCGCAGGTACTCAGCATATGCCAGCCGATTTTATGCAGCGGGTTGACTTTGATGCCCGGTTTTTTGGCATCCACCCACCACAGCGTAAAGGCTCTTTTCGGATCTTTCGGTTGCGGATCGCGCGCCAGCACCAGCATGTAAGGGTACTCTTTCGCACCGGTGATAAAGGTTTTTTGCCCGTTCAGGTACACCTTGCCGTTTTTGCGCGTGTAGCTGGTGGTGGCGCTGTTGTTATCGGAACCCGCACCTGGCTCCGTTAAGGCCAGCGCATACGCCGGGTCGCCGGTTTCCATGGTGCTTTCGGCGGTTTTACGCAGTTGCTCGGCAGAGCCGAAACGGCGCATGCTGTGAATACACTGCCCGTTGGTGATAAGAAACGCGGGCGCACCACATTTCGACACTTCCATCAGCGCCAGCATCTGCGTGACATAATCCGCCGGGATGCCGCCGAACTCTTCCGGGACACCGAGCATCGAAATGCCGTTATCGGCCAGCGCGCGCATAAATTCACGCGGGTAGGTTGCTGTCTGATCGCAGGTGCGGAAATACTCTTCCGGGAAGTTACTGGTGATCAGTTCGCGGATGCTGGCAAGCAGCAGCTCCTGCTCTTCGGTTAAAGAAAAATCCATTATCGTACTCCTGTTAATTAGCCGCTTCGGGTAAGACGAACCCCATGGTGGCGTCGATAAATAAGCGTTCGTCCATCTGTTTCAGATGAGGGGAAATAACCGGGGCGAATTCCATGTTGTCCAGAATGTCTTTTTGCAGGTCGACACCTGGCGCAATCTCGATTAAATGGAGACCGTCTTCTTTCAGCGTAAATACCGCGCGTTCGGTGATATAGCGGACATCCAGCCCGCGTTCGAGGGCAATTTTTCCGCTAAAGGTAATTTCCGGCAGCGTAGAAATGAATTTTTTCACCCGGCCTTCCTGCACAATGCGCAATTGGCCGTCGGTAATATCCGTTTTCAGACCGGCGGCGGTCAGCGTGCCGCAGAACACAATTTTCCTTGAGGTGGCGCTAATATCAATAAAGCCGCCGGTGCCCATAATCTTGCCATTGAATTTATGCACGCCGACGTTACCGTGCTGATCCACTTCGGCAAAACTGAGGTAACAGACATCCAGACCACCGCCGTGGTAGAAATCAAATTGCGAGGTCATATCCAGAATGGCGCGGGTGTTCACGTTGGCGCCAAATGCCACCCCTTGCGAGGTGATGCCGCCAACCGGCCCGGTTTCCACCGTCAGGACAAAGTCGTCTGCGCAGCCTTCTTCCCGCGCCACCAGCCCGATGCCGTCGGCAATGCCGACACCGACGTTACCCACGGCGCCTTTGCGCATCTCAAACAGCGCACGGCGCGCTACAAGCTTGCGCTGATTGAGGGGCAGGGTGAGTTGCGTGCTGTCATCGAGAGTAAAATCGCCAGAGATAAAGCGGTTCACCGGCGCACCGCCGTACAACTGTGTCTGGTTTGGGTCAACGACCACGATATCCACCAGGTAGCCGGGGATACGTACTGATTTAGGATGCAGGGTGGCTTTTTTCACCATTTTCTGCACCTGCATCATCACGATGCCGCCGTTGTTATGCACCGCCTGAGCCAGCACCAGCGCATCCAGATACATCACTTCATCTTCAAACGAGGCGTAACCTTCGCTGTCGCAGGTGGTGGCGCGGATAAAGGCGATATCCGGCGCAATCGCTTTGTAGTAGAGGTACTCTTTGTTATCGATCTCCACCAGCTTGATCAGTTCCTCTTTGGTGACCTCATTCAGCTTGCCGCCCTGCTGGCGGGGGTCAACGAACGTCCCGATACCGATATCACTGAGAATGCCGGGCTGATGGGCGGCGGCGGCACGCAGCGTCTGCGTCAATACGCCCTGTGGGTAGTTATAGGCGGCGATTTTTCCTTGCTCAGCCAGATCGGAGATGCGCGGTGATTGCCCCCAGTGCCCGCATAATGCCCATTTCACCAGACCTTCCTGCGCCAGCGGGCTGATACCACGATCGGCGCGGTCGCCCAGTCCGGTCGGACTGATGAGGGAAAGATTACGCGGTGTTTGCGTCTGTTTATATTTCTCCGCTAAAGCGGTAATTAATGTGGTGGCTTCAAGAATGCCGCCGCCAGCGCCTAAAACACAAAGCGTGGCTTCGTCCGGAATATAATTCACCGCTTCCTGCGCAGACAGCACAGTGACACGCCCATTAATGCGTGTGGGTCTTTCAGGTTTCATCATTGCTCCTCGAAATAACCGGGCGGGTCGCCGCATTATTCGCCGTGCAGCGAAATAAAGGCGTACGAATCCGCGGAATATTTATTGAAAATATTCACGTCCGGTCATTTTCTTTTAATCAAAGGCGGGAGTGTGTTTTCCCGCCTGAATGTCGTTTATTAAGCCTGATGCAGTACCGCTAATACCGTCCGCAGATCGCTAACGGATATTTGACCCGGCGCGGAGGCTTTTTTTACCGCGCCAAATGTGGCCGCGGAACCGAACACCTCACCCGCCAGACGTGAAATCACCCCTGTTTTAGACATCGACATGGTGATGATAGGGCGGTCAGCATAGTGCTCGTGCATCTCCAGCGTCGCGGTAAGCAGCGTCAGGACATCGGTTTTGTTTTGCGGCATCAGTGCGATTTTGGGAATATCCGCGCCAAGCTGCTGCATTTTCCGCAGGCGCTGAACGATCTCCTCCACCGGCGGTGTTTTATGGAAGTCATGATTGGACATAATGACTTTCACGTTTTTCGCATGCGCATGCTCCACGGTGGCTTTGACCAGTTCGTCACCGGTAAACAGCTCCAGATCGATCATATCCACCAGCCCGCTGTCCACGGCGGCGCGGTTTAACGCAATATACTGCTCTGTCGACAGCGCCTGTTCACCGCCTTCTTTGGCGCTGCGGAAGGTAAACAGCAGGGGTTTATCGGCCATGATGTTGCGGATCACGGATGCGGCTTCCAGCACGGCCTCAACCGAGGCCACATTGGCGAAATGGTCGACGCGCCACTCGAGGATATCGAAATCCGCGTCGCGATAGGCCTGCGCTTCAGATTTCACACTGGCGATATCTTTTCCCATTAACGACACGATAATCCTGGGAGCCCCTTCGCCAATCACGAGTTTTTTTACGGTTACGGTTTTCATTGAGTACCTTTTTTTTCACCAGCCTGTCAGGCTTCGAAGCCCATGGCCTGTTTCACGTATTCCAGAGGGAACTCTTTACCGGTCCACAGTTTGAACTGTTCAGCCCCTTGCCATAACAACATGCCGTAACCATCAATTGTTTTGCAACCGGCTTGTTGTGCTTGCTGCAATAACTTCGTGATATGCGGGTTATAAACGCATTCGGTGACCAGCAATCCCGGGCGCAGCAGGCTGATATCGCTGATGAGTGATTCATTTTCCATCGGTTTCATGCCGACTTTGGTGCCGTTGGTGAGAATATCTGCCGTGGCGAGGGCGGCCGCAAAGGCTTTCTGGTCTTCAAGATCCGTGACGGTGACCACGCAATCGGTGTTTTCGTTAACCCGTTTGGCGAAGGCGACGGCTTTTTCGAAGAAGTCGTCCCGGCGGTTAAACAGTTTGATCTCTTTAATGCCTTCAATCGCCGCCTGCGCGCCAATGGCGGTGGATGCGCCCCCGGCGCCCAGCAGCACCATGGTTTTGCCTTTGATGTCGAAACCGCTCTCTTTGATGGCGCGAATATGCCCTGTGCCGTCGGTATTGTAGCCGCGCAGGTAGCCATCATCGTTAACAATGGTATTAATGGCGCCGACCAGTTTTGCCGCCGGGGTTAATTCATCCACATAGTCGCATGCCAGTTGTTTATTCGGCATGGAAACGCCGGTACCGCGCATTTTTAAGGCTTTCAACCCGGCAATAGCGTTTGCAAAGGTAGAGTTGTCGACTTCAAATGCCATATAGGTAAAAGGCAACCCGGCTTTTTCCAGCGCCTTGTTTTGCATTTCCGGAGACAGGCTGTGCCGGATAGGGTAGGCCATCAGGCCAATCAGTTCATATTTAGCAGTAACATCCATCATAAACTCCTTGAACTTTTATCGTGAATCGAAGCTGTTTATTGAAAATACCGTTCGCCGAACCGCACATCGTTTTTTGGAATATTGAACACGCGGTAGTAACGGACGAAGACAATGAGCGCGGTGATGAAGGCCAGCAGCGCAAAAACGAAATCCAGCGCGATGATGTATTGCAGGCCAATCGTTGAGAGGTAACCGGTGATCAGCGGAATAACAAAGTTTGCCAGTCCGCCCATCATCATATAAACGCTGGTGACTTTGGCTTTGCTTTTCGGGAAGAACTCCGACATCACAGACACACCGAGTTGCAGGATGCCGCCCGCGGCAGAAAAGCCGATAACAAAAGCGCCGGCATTACACACCAATGGTGACGGGTACAAATAGATGACCGCCGCAGTCAGCGTCGCCAGCCCGGCGTTAAAGACGTTGGCCCAGATAGGGCGCACGGTTTTTTTCAGCAGCGCGGCGAAGATAAACACGCACAGCAGCGACCCCATGCTGTAGTAAGAGATGGTTTTCAGGGCGTCGGATTCCGCCATACCAGCAAATGCCATGGCGTATTTCGGCATCCACACCACGATGACGTAGAACGTCGAGAAGGCGGCAACGCCAAACAATACCGACGCCACGCCTTCCAGCCACGGCAGCGGTTTGCTGTTCATTTGCGGTAAGGCTTTGGCGACGCTGGCATCCACCTGCTGACCGGGGAAGCGGCTTTTCAACAGCAGCAGGGTGATAAGCACAAACAGTGCGCCCGGAATGATCACGCCATAGCCGTACCAGATGTTATTGAGCAGCATATAGCTGACGATCATCGGGTAGAGCATCTGCCCGAAGGAGACCATCGCTTTCACCAGGATCACCGCCGAGCCGGACGCCGTCGGGAAACACTCCATCAGCGCCGGGTAGCCGCCGGTATCCAGTGCCGAGTTGGCGACGCCGACGCACACGGCCAGAATAAAGGCCACCATCAGGTTCGGGCTGGCAGGAATACCAAAGAAAAAGCACATATATAAGACAACGCCTAACAGAATCACCGCCCGGCGACCGAACTTGTCGGAAATCACGCCAAAGAAGAGAATACTGACCAGCCGGCCAAGACCGATACCGGAAATTAAATAGGCAATGCCCGCATTGTCGGTGGAAAATTTTGCCGCCAGCGACGTCATATTTTGCGCCAGCGTGATAACGCTTATCCCGTGTAAGAAATAACTGAGATAGATACAGATAACTGCGAGGATAAAAGGGGTGCTGAAAGCCTTATTCTGAGACATTTTTTCACAGCTCCATGCTAATTTTAAATTTGTTCTCCCGCGCCTGTTACTGTGATATCCGGCAGCGAGTTTAGTGATTACTGTACGTGGTTGCTGTGGCCGGACATACATAGCATGGCGTTTAATTTGCCAGGTTTATTGCAGGGTAAAATGTGACGTGAAATGTCTTTGACGCTGTTTCTGGCGTGAATGATTAAGGCGGTAAATAACGTCCGTATTATGTTGCAGAAGCGCGTCAACAATATTGCATGGGCCGCCCGGCAGGTTATTCCGCGAGCGGCGATATATTGACTAAACGCCGGGATTCCATCCGGCTGCGCAGACCAATAAACAGCGCCAGCAGAAAACCAACAGCGGCAATGGCGGTATCAAACCACATAATATCGGCAATGCTGTGTTCTGAGAGGCGTGCGGTGATCAACGGGATGGTAAAGGTGGCGATACTTCCTGCGCTGTAATAAATGCCGGTGGCTTTGCCTTTCGCATGCGGAAAGCGGGCGGCCATCAGCGTCAGGCCAATCTGCACTACGCCACCCGCCGAGGAGAAACCAATGACAAACGAAAAAACCACCACCACAGACACGCTGGGATGCAGGCACACCGTCAATAACGCCACAAACGAAATAAAGGTGTACAACATCAACAGGGTCATGGTTCTGGCGGTTTTCCGCACCAGCGGGGCGGTAATAAATACGCAGAGCAGCGAGCCACAGGTGTAGACGCTGAGCAGTTTGATGGAAGCGGTATAAGACATGCCCACCACAAACTGACCGTATTGCGCAAGCCACTGACTGATAAGATAAAACGTGGTCATTGCAATATAGCCATACAGCGTATAGCTGGCGAGATCGATAACCGAACAGCGGTGTTTAACCGGCGTTGCCGCGCTGTCTGGCGCAGGTTTGGCGGCAAGGGCCTGACGCCCGCGGTGCGGTGGAAACGTGCAGCGCAGCAAAAACACGCCGTTGAGGATCATAATGGCGGCGGCAATCAAAAACGACCAGCCAAACCACAGTTCCGCCCACACCAGCAGGCTGATGATCATCGGTAACAGAAACTGCCCTGCGGAAATAAACGCTTTGATCAGCACATTCGCGGTGCCGGGCGCGCGTGGAAATGCCTCCATCAGGCTGGGGTAGGTTCCGGCATCGAGAAAACTGTTGGCAATCCCGGCGATAAAGCCAAAGGCGTAGGCCACGAGAATGTTGTGCGTATTAATAATGCCGAAAAAAAACGCGAGATAGCAGATCATGCCGAAGATAATAAAGGGGCGTCGACCGAACTTATCGGATAAGACGCCGGAGAAAAAGAGGACGCTTAACCGGCCAATACCGAGCGACGAGATCACCACCGAGACACCGGCCGCGTTGGTCTGCCACTGGAGTTCGAGCGCGGACATATTGAGGCTCATCAGGATGACCCCCATGCCATGTACCAGGTAATTCAGATAGAGACCCAGTGCCGTAGAGAGATATGCATTTTTCATCTTTATGTGTACTGCGTGACGGTAAAATGAATCATCAGTGGCGTGAGCCGCTCAACCGCGTTAACACAGATGTTCCAGATCGTGTGCATAGAGTTCGGCGGCCACCGACTGATAAACTTTCCAGTCCAGATAATCGCCATCACGATATACCGCCTTAAAAGCGGCTAAATCTGCGAAAAAACGCATCGTATTATTGCCGATACGATTATTTATTCGGTTGATGAGGGCGTTGATGTGAGTTTGTCTTTTTTTTCTCAGTTCGAGTAATTTTGCAACAATATCCGCCGGGATCGCTTTCTCGCCATTTTCCCATGACTGCCACTCCGCTGCGGTGTTTTCCGGTGCAATCCAGATAGCGCACTCTTCAACGGTCATGGCGAAAATATGGCGTAATGCCTGCAATTCATATGCGTTCATCATTTAATTGCTTCATGTAAAAACGATTACGCATAAATAACACGAATACACAGAACGCATATTGAACAGAGTCACAGGATTTTGTGCAATATTATTTGTTATCAGTCTGTAAAGTGAGATGGCGAGTTCTGGAAGCGAGGCCGAAGAAATTGTTTTTATTACGCTGTGCAATGCAAAGATATTTGCCTCAGCACGGTGAAATCAATAGGGTTATTTTTGTATCTCCAATATTTTTTTTATCTGATGACCAAAGGAAGGTAATCACCATGAAGAATAGTGAATTTGTGACGGAAAAAATGCGCGAGTTTATGCAACGGGGTGACATGGGGGCAGAAAGTTTCCGTGAACTGTTGGCTGAAATGAAGCGCCACCCGTGGTATCAGTCTCAGCTTCAGCGCTTTGAACAACTGCGGCAACCGGAAAGTCGTGCAAACCCTTTTGTCGGTTATTTATGCGCCGACAGTAACGCGGAGGCGATTGTGGAATCGCTCCGACGCTATCTGGCGGTGGATGAGGAGCCGAAGCCGGTGGAGAGCGAAGCCTATTATGAGCGACTGGTGCAGCACATCACGGCGCTTGACATTCGCGTGGTTAAACCGGGTCCGGAGGGAATACCTCCGCGTCCGGGTGAAGATCCTCAAGGGGTGGTGATAGCGTTCGCCACTGCGCCCTGTATTATTGTTCATCCTGCTGCAACACCGGAGGTGCGCGCATTGCGCGTGTTGCACATGCTGTGTCTGATAGGGTTGGGGCTTTCCGGCATTTACTACGATGACGATACCGGGATCGGGCAGGAAGCGGCGTTGTGTCATGCTGTCGCCACCGGGTTTCTCGCGCAGGAAAAAGCGGGATGGGGCACCACTGAAGAGCAGGAACGGACGTGATAAAAAGGGGCGCATCTGCGCCCCTTTATCTGTTGATGGTGGCGTCACCCGGCCTGAACGCGCAGTGGCGCGGTGGCGGCAAACAGCCACGGGCGGGCCTTGCTGTCGACCAGCGGCGACAGGGTGTCGCGTACCTGCTGATGATAATCATCCAGCCACTGCTGCTCTTGTTCACTGAGCAAACTCCACTCGACCAGGCTTAAATCGATAGGGATCAGCGTCAGCGACGCAAAGCGGCAGAAACCCGGCTGGCTTTCCACCACTTCGACCTGGTTTTCGATGCGAATACCGTAGCGATCGGCCAGGTAATAACCCGGTTCGATGGTCATGATATTGCCCGCAGACAGCGGCCATGGGTTGACCTTTTTGGCAATACGCTGTGGCTGCTCGTGGATCAGCAACTGGTGGCCCACGCCATGGCCGGTGCCGTGATCGAAATCCAGCCCTAAATCCCAGAGTGCGCGGCGGGCAAAGGCATCCAGTTGATGCCCGTGCGTACCGCTGGGGAATTGCAGGGTGAACATCGACAAAAAGCCTTTCAGCACGGCGGTATAGTGCAGGCGTTGCGGCGCATCCACCGGGCCAAATGACAATGTACGCGTCGCGTCGGTCGTGCCGTTCTGGTACTGACCACCGGAGTCATTGAGATAGAGATGGGCGCGGGTAATCGGCAGGTTGGTTTTTTCGCTGCTGTGATAGTGGCACATGGCGGCATTGCTGGCGGAGGCGGAAATGGTGCTGAAGCTTTGCTCGATAAAACCGGGCTGTTGCTGGCGGAATTCGAGCTGTTTTTGCTGAGCTTCCAGTTCCGTGAGCGGGTTGCCGGCCGCTTCGCGGGCCGGGACTTCATGCGTCAGCCAGGCCAGGAAGTTGACCCATGCTGCGCCGTCCTGTCGATGGCTTTCGCGATAACCCGCCAGTTCGACCGCGTTTTTATGCGCTTTGATAAAGGTAATCGGATCGGCACCCCACAGTACCTCGCCACCGTGCTGTTCAATGGCAAAACGCAGTGCGACAGGTGCGAAATCGCCGTCGAGCAGGATCTTTTTACCCGCCGCCACCTGCTGGCAACGGGGCAGGAAGGCATCAACATCGCTGAGCGTCAGTGTGGAGGTGAGCGCTGCGGACAGCGAGGCTGTCTTGGGTGGCGCGACAAACCACTCCACCTCGCCGTTGCGGCTCAGCAGGGCAAAAGAGTGCGCCACCGGGTTCATTGCGATGTCCGAACCGCGAATGTTCAACAGCCAGGCAATATTGTCCGGCAGGGTGATAGCGAGAAAATCCGCCCCTTTTTCCGCCAGCACACGGGCAACTCGCGCACGTTTGTCGGCGCTGCTTTCACCGCTGATCGCAACCGGCATTTCGCGGATAGCCCCACACGGCGCCGCCGGGCGATCGCGCCAGATAGCATCAAACGGATCGGTGGTGAGCGCACTTAACCGGCAGTGCGTCGCGCTCAGCGCCTGATACTGGCTGTTAACCATCAGCAACGGCTCAAAACCGATGCGGCTCCCGGCGGGCAGTGAAGCATTGAGCCACTGATCCAGCGGCTCGTTGTGCAAATGATGGATTTCAAACGCACTGAGATCCACCTCGTTGCGCACCTGCACCTGGTAGCGGCCATCGACGAACAGCAGCGCTTTATCGCGCAATACCAGCGCCATGCCCGCCGATCCGGTGAAACCGGTCAGCCACTGCAATTTATTGTCATGCGGTGCGCAGTCTTCACTCTGATGAGCGTCAGCGCGTGGAACGATAATGCCGTCCAGCTCCAGCGCAACTAACTGGTCACGTAATGCCTGTAGTGGTGAGGGGGATTGCATGTGGGATCCTTTTGTCATTAGCGGAACGGCGGTTCGTTAAAGGTGCGGAGTTTGCGGGAATGCAGACGGTCGCCTTCCGCGCGCAGCAAATCAATAGCCCGAATGCCGATTTGCAAATGCTCGGAAATCGCCCCTTCATAAAACCGGTTAGCCTGGCCGGGGAGTTTGATCTCCCCGTGTAGGGGTTTATCAGACACGCACAATAAGGTGCCATAAGGGACGCGGAAGCGGTAACCCTGCGCGGCGATGGTGGCGCTCTCCATATCGATTGCCACGGCGCGACTCAGGTTAAAGCGCAGCGCAGAAGCGGAGTAGCGCAGTTCCCAGTTACGGTCGTCGGTGGTCACCACGGTGCCGGTACGCAGGCGTTGCTTCACTTCCTCGCCTGGCATATCGCTCACCTCTTTGGTGGCGTCATACAGGGCGCGTTGCACTTCGGCGATGCTCGGAATAGGAATATCCGGCGGCAGCACCGCATCCAGCACATGGTCGTCGCGCAGGTAGGCGTGCGCCAGCACATAATCGCCAATCGCCTGGCTTTCACGCAGCCCGCCGCAGTGACCAATCATCAGCCAGACATCCGGGCGCAGCACCGCAAGATGATCGCAGATGGTTTTCGCATTCGAAGGCCCAACACCAATGTTAATCAGCGTAATACCCTGACCATCGGCGGTGATCAAGTGCCACGCTGGCATCTGGTGTTTTTTCCAGGCGAGGTCGGAGACGGCGGTTTCCGGGGCTTCGGTATCGGCCGTGATCCAGTTGCCCCCGGCGCAGGAGAGCGCAACGTAAGGGCTTTCCGGATCGAGGATCTGGCTACAGCCCCAGCGCACAAACTCATCGACATAACGCGTGTAGTTGGTGAACAGTACGAAGGGCTGAAAATGTTCGACCGGCGTGCCGGTGTAGTGGCGCAGTCGCGCCAGCGAAAAGTCGACGCGGCGCGCATCGAAATGCGACAACGGGTAGAGTTCCGTGGGGTGGAACAGCCCATCGGCGGTCTCATCGCCAATCTGCGCCAGTTCAGTGGTCGGGAAGAAACGCGTCAGTCCGGCGCTCATTGAGCGGTCCAGCGTCAGGGCGGAGCCATCAATCACGTACGGATAGGGGATCTCATGTGCTGACAGGCCCACTTCGATCTGTGCGCCATAGTCCTGGCACAACAGGGTGAGTTGTTCGCGTAAATAGGGACGAAACAGCGACGGGCGGGTCACAGTAGTGGTGTAGCAACCCGAATGGGTAAAACGGGCATAGGCGCGGGTTTTGGGCGGATTCGTCGCGCTGCCGTTCCAGCTTACCGACAGCGATGGATAGACGAACAACCCATTCGCACGGGCTTCGGCGTCGGGAAGCTGACCGGTTTCTATATACAAAGCGATGGCGTCGCGCAGGGCGGCGACCGAGCGGTCATACAGCGCTTCAAGCTGATCCAGCGCCTCTTCCGGGGTCAGGTGTGCACCCATATTGTTCATCTTTATCTCCTTATCTGCTCTACGGCTGTACCCGATAGTATGTCACAGGGTCGGGAAACGAAAGCCGGGCACGAAGGGATTCAGAAGAAACGGGTACGCGGGATAATCCGGCGCGACGGCGGGCGCCGGGACAGGGTTCAACCGTGGATGTTAACCAGCGTACGTCCCTGGATTTTGTTTTGCAGGAAATCGGCGGCGGTGGCAGGCGCTTGCGCCAGCGTAATCTCTGTGGCTGCCTGCTGGTAATAGCTGGCGGGCAGCGTATCCGCCAGACGTTGCCACACCGCATCGCGCTGTGCCGTCGGCACCATGACAGAGTCCACGCCCTGCAAACGGACATTGCGCAGAATAAACGGCATCACCGTGGTCGGCAGCGCAAAGCTACCCGCCAGACCGCAGGCCGCGACACAGCCGCCATAGTTGGTTTGCGCCAGTACTTTCGCCAGCACCGCGCCGCCGACGGTATCCACCGCGCCTGCCCACAGCTGTTTTTCCAACGGACGGGTCTCGGCGAAGTCACTGCGCGGCAGGATCTCATCTGCCCCTAACTGACGCAGGAAATCATGGGTGGATTCACGCCCGGTAACCGCCGCCACGCGGTAGCCCAGCGCTTTTAGCAACACTACCGCCGTACTGCCGACACCGCCGCTTGCGCCAGTCACCAGCATCGTGCCGTCCTGCGGTTTCAGCCCTGCATCTTGCAGCGCCATGACGCATAGCATCGCCGTAAAGCCTGCCGTGCCTATGATCATCGCCTGGCGCGCGCTCAAGCGTTCCGGCAGTGCAACCAGCCAGTCGCCTTTCACACAGGCCTGCGCCGCCAGACCACCCCAGTGGTTTTCACCCACGCCCCAGCCGGTGAGGATCACGGCCTGGCCCGGTGCAAAACGCGGATCGCGGCTTTCGTTCACGCGGCCAGAAAAGTCGATGCCCGGCACCATCGGGAACTGGCGAATAATTTTGCCCTTGCCGGTGATGGCCAGCGCGTCTTTGTAGTTAAGGCTGGACCAGTCAATATCGACCCGGACATCGCCCTCGGCCAGTGCGGGGAGGGCGATATCTTTGACTTCCGCCAGGGTTTGATTCTCTTTCTGTTCCAGAACTAATGCTTTCATGACTGCGTTTTCCTCGTCGGATGAGGTTGATTTTCGGCGGATTATGCCGTCCTGTGCAGGTGTTTATCTTGTTGTAATGCTGTGCCGGAAGAAGGCCCAGTACTGATTTAGTGGTTCCACGGAGCGGAACAGCTTGGCGCGCATCACCGCTCCTTCCCAGCCAGACCAGAAAAGCCGCGCCAGTTCGCCCGTATCGGCATCCGGGGGGAACTCTCCGCACTGTTGTGCGGCCATCAGACAGTGGCTGACGCGGGTTTCCCACGCTTCAAGGATTGTTTTCAACTGGTCGGGAAAGGTTTCCGGTAAAAGCGGCGTTTCCTGTAGCAGGTTGCCCACCAGGCAACCGCGGCGGAACGCATATTTCGCCATGCCCTGGCCCGCATGGTGCACAAAGGCTTCCATGCGCTGTAAGGGGGCGAGCTGGTCGTTTAGCAAAAAGGTGTCCAGTTTATGGGCGAAAAATTCGCCATAGGCGGTCAGCACCGCGGTGCCGAATTCCTGTTTGCTCTTAAAACAGTGGTAGAAAGACCCTTTGGGGACCGCGATATTTTTGATCACCGCATCAATACCGGCAGACAGATAGCCGGTTTCGGTGATCACTTCGAGACCCGAGCGAATCAGCGCTTTGCGGATATCGGTGAATTCGCGTTCGACTTTCGGCGGCCGCCCGCGGCGGGGCTTTTGCTGCGCCACTGTTTCGCCATTCATAATTTAGACCGAGTGGTTTTAATTGCCGAAAGGCTACGCCGATTTAACATGCTAAGCAAGCGAAGAGAAACAAAAAAGCCCGCACAAGGCGGGCCTGGATTCATTTTTGCCCACCGGCGCGGTAAGACTGAGCGCCGATGGGCAAACCGGATCAGGCGGTCGTGTTGATGTTACGACCGATTGCCGGGTTGGATGGCAATTGCGGGATCTGTTTAATGAGATCCGTTGCAATCGACTGCTGGCTGTCCAGCGCCTTTTTCAGCACCAGCGTGTTGACCTGGTTACTGAGCTGATAGGAATCAAGACTGCTGGCTAATGATGGGATTTGTATTGGATCCATGCATTCATCCTTAGTTATGGAACAAAACAACCTGATAGCAGCTTAAATTATAGCTGCACATTATTATCGGCAGAAATCGCTCAAACTTTAAGCGTGGCGCAGGGTGCAGGCATCCAGCGCTGGTTTTTGTTGCCGATGGTGAATAAGACTTTTCGCATAAAGACTTTCTTTAAAGATTTTGGGAAAACAGGAAAGGTTGTTTTTAAAGTGGGTAATTCTTTGTGTGAAAATAGTGCACCCCCAATAGAGTATTGACAATGCTGGTGGAAAGTATCGGAAGAAATAATGAAAATATTGCAAGATACTCCCTTTTTTCATTTTCAAAATTGCAGGTGGTATTTATTTGCAAAACAAAAATAACATCAGGTAAACGTTCTTTTATCTTTTTCATGCTGTTCAAAAATATTGTTTACACTGAAGCGATCCAGCCACTCTTTTTCTAATTGACGGTAAGTTATAAAACATTTCCCATTTGTCATATAAATACGATTGCGATATTTAATCAGGGACACAAAATGCACGAGTACTTATTGTTTATAGTAGGGGTTACCCCCCTGTTATTGATGGTTTTTTTAATTCTAAAAATTAAAATGCCCGTCCACTATTCTGTTCTGATTACCCTGGCGTTGACGTACTTACTGGCGTTACTTTTCTGGCATACGCCGATGCCGACGCTTGAATCGGCCATCATCTATGGCGCGTTAAAAGGTTTATGGCCTATCGTCATCGTTATTCTGGGCGCAATTTACAGCTATAACCTGATGCAGGCGACCCGGGCGATGGATATTTTGCGCGAAGTGCTGGCCAGTATTAGTGATGATAAGCGCATTCAGGTTCTGCTTATCTCCTGGTGTTTCGGCGGTTTTCTGGAGGCTGCGGCGGGTTACGGCACGGCGGTGGCGATCCCCATCGGCATTCTGGTGGCGCTTGGATTCCCGCCGCTGAAATCCGCCATTGCTTCACTTGTCGCAAATACCGTGCCTACCGCATTCGGCGCGGTGGGGATCCCCGTCTCTATTCTCGCGCAGCAGGTGAATCTGCCGGTGAATACCCTCAGTGGTACGATCATTTTGCAACTGGCGCTGTTTAACATTCTTTTGCCGTTCGTCATTATTTGTATTATCGGCGGCGGCCTGAAAGCCATTCGCGGTGTTTTTGGCATTACGCTTCTCTGCGGTGTATCGACCTTGATCCCGCAATATTTTGTGGCAGTACATTTAGGGGCCGAGTTACCCGCTTTTGCCGGTAGCCTTGTGAGCCTGATTGCGGTGGCGATTGCCGGACGCATCCGCAACGGAAAGACAGATCCTGCCTGGCTTATCGAAACCCGCCCTGAGAGTGAAAGACCTGTGCGTTCAGCGGCGGTGCTACTGAAAACATGTTCCATCTATATTCTGATTTTTATGTTTATCCTGCTTTGTTCGCCGCTGTTTCCGGGAATTAAATCGGCTGTTTCTGCGATTGCGTCGGTGCTGCATTTCCCGCTGGAAAACGGCACCACGCTTACACTCAAAATTGAGTGGATAGCGACGCCTGGCGTACTCATCATTCTGGCCACGGTTATCGGGGGATTTATTCAGGGCGCTCCGGTGAGCAGCATGCTGCACGTATTTGTAAAAACCGTGCTGCAACTGAGAAATTCCATTATTGCCATTATGGCCATCGTTGCGCTGGCCACGGTAATGGATGTTAGCGGGCTTATCTCCACGCTTGCGCACGTGCTGGTGAATATAACGGGCAGCAGCTACGTCTTTATTTCACCGATTATTGGCGCACTGGGAACATTTGTGACCGGTAGTGATACCAATTCAAACGTTCTGTTCGGTAAGTTGCAAACCATGGCGGCGGCAAAACTGAATATCGATCCCACCTGGCTGGCGGCCGCCAATACTGCCGGTGCCACGGGCGGGAAAATGATTTCGCCGCAAAGTATCGCCATTGCAGTGTCCGCCGCGCGAATGGGAGGGCAGGACAGCCATATTATGGCGGGCACCATGAAATATTGCGCCGCCTATATTGTTATTCTGGGCCTGGGAATCGGACTTTATTATTACTGGGTCATGGCATGAATCGTGCGCAATACAGCGCGAAACCAACAACAAATAGAGCAATGGAGTTCTTACCGTGAATGTTAACTTTTTTGTCACCTGCATTGGTGACGCCATTAAATCACGCATGGCGCGTGATACGGTTTTGCTGTTAGAGCAGTTGGGATGCCGGGTGAGTTTCCCTGAAAAACAAGGGTGCTGCGGTCAGCCTGCCATTAACAGCGGTTATATCAACGAAGCCATTCCCGGCATGAAAAACCTCATTAGCGCGCTGGAGGAGAATGATTACCCCATCGTTTCCCCCGCCGGTTCCTGTACGTATGCGATTAAAAGCTATCCCGGTTATCTGGTGGACGAACCCGAATGGGCCGCCCGCGCCGAAAAGGTTGCCGCACGAATGTTCGATCTGACGTCGTTCATTGTGAATACGCTCGGTGTGGTGGATGTGGGGGCGCGTCTGCAAGGGAAGGCGGTTTACCACCCGTCGTGCAGCTTGTTTCGCAAGATGGGCGTGAAGGAGGAGCCGTTAGCGCTTTTACATCACGTTCAGGGGCTGGAGCTGCTTCCGTTCAGCCACCCGGAAACCTGCTGCGGATTCGGCGGGACGTTTTCCGTCAAAATGGCGGAAATTTCCGGCGAAATGGTGAAAGAAAAGAGTACGCATCTGATGGAGAAGCAACCGGATTACCTGATTGGCGCGGATGTCAGTTGCCTGCTGAATATTGGCGGGCGTCTGCAACGTGAAGGCCGACCAGTAAAAGTGATGCACATTGCTGAAGTCCTGATGAGTCGCTGAGGGAAATGTCATGTTTTTAAAAACCAGTCAGGTCGAGTTTAAAACGCGTATCCGCCAGCAGATTGATGATCCCATCATGCGCAACGCGGTGGCGAATGCGCAGGAGCGAATTGGCGGCAACCGTCAGAAGATGGTGGACGAGCTGGGGAACTGGGAAGCCTGGCGCGATCATGCCAGCCAGATCCGCGACCATGTGCTGCAAAATCTGGATGCTTACCTGTATCAATTGTCGGAGAAAGTGACCGAAAACGGCGGGCATGTTTATTTCGCCAAAACCAAAGAAGAGGCCACCGACTACATCCTGAAGGTTGTGCAGGCAAAAAATGCCAAAAAAGTGGTCAAGTCCAAATCCATGGTAACGGAAGAGATTGGCATGAACCCGGTTTTACAGCAGGCCGGGATTGAGGTCATCGAAACCGATTTGGGTGAATATATCCTGCAACTGGATCAGGACCCGCCTTCGCATGTTGTGGTTCCGGCCATTCATAAAGATCGCCACCAGATCCGCCGGGTGCTTGCTGAGCATCTGGGCTATGGCGGTCCGGAAACACCCGAAGCGATGACGCGCTTTATCCGGCAGAAAATCCGCCAGGATTTCCTCAGCGCGGAAGTGGGCGTGACCGGCTGCAACTTCGCCGTGGCCGAAACCGGTTCTGTCTGCCTGGTGACCAATGAAGGGAATGCGCGAATGTGCACCACGCTGCCCAAAACGCATATCGCCGTGATGGGGATGGAGCGTATCGCGCCGACGTTTGAAGAGGTCGATGTGCTGATCACCATGCTGGCGCGAAGCGCCGTTGGCGCACGTCTGACCGGCTACAACACCTGGCTGACGGGGCCCCGGGAGGTGGACAATGTTGACGGTCCGGAGGAGTTCCACCTGGTGATAGTCGATAACGGTCGTTCAGCGGTGCTCGGCTCGCCATTTCGTGACGTGCTGCGCTGCATCCGTTGCGGTGCCTGTATTAACACCTGCCCGGCGTATCGGCACATTGGCGGGCACGGTTACGGCTCTATTTATCCCGGTCCTATCGGCGCGGTGATTTCGCCGCTGCTGGGAGGCTATAAGGATTTTAAAGATCTGCCTTACGCCTGCTCGCTCTGTTCGGCCTGCGACACGGTCTGCCCGGTGAAAATCCCGCTGTCCAAACTGATTTTGCGCCACCGCAGAGTGATGGCAGAAGAGGGGATCACGCCAAAAGCAGAGCAACGGGTGATTAAAATGTTTGCCTACGCCAACAGCCATCCGGGGCTATGGAAAGTTGGCATGATCGCCGGTGCCCGTGCGGCCGGTTGGTTGATTAAAGAGGGCAAAGCGCCGGTGAATATCGGCGCCATCAGCAACTGGACGCAGGCGCGGGATCTCCCGGATGCCGACGGCGAAAGCTTCCGTAGCTGGTTTAAAAAACATCAGGCGCAGGGGAATAAATAATGGATAACCGAACCGCGTTTCTGGCAACAATTGCGCAGGCTCTGGGGCGCGAACCCCGTAACATTCCCGATGCCCGGCCCACGCCAGCCCATAATTATGCGCAGAGCCGACTGACTGAACTCAGCCAGCAGCAGCGTTGCGATGCGTTTATCGACGTGGCGTCGACGGTCATGTTGGTGCAGTGCGAGCTGACCCGCGAAGAAGACGCGCCAGCTGCCGTACTGCGGTTATGTGAACAATATGGTCACCAGCCGGTGGTGGTGAGCGGCGATGTCCGTTTGGCCGCGGCGGGCATCACCGCCCGTCTGCAGGAGGCTTGCCAGGCGACCGTGTGGGATCCGCAGGCGGGCGAGCAAAATATCCGCCTGGCGGAGCAGGCAAAAGTGGGCGTGGTGTTTGCTGATTACGGGTTGACGGAATCGGGCGGGGTGGTGCTCTTTTCAGCGGCGGAGCGGGGGCGCGCCATCAGCCTGCTTCCGGAATCCTCCATTTTTGTGTTGCGTAAAAGCACGATCCTGCCGCGTGTTGCACAACTGGCGACGCAGTTACATGCCCTGTCGCAACAGGGTACGCGGATGCCTTCCTGCATTAACATTATTGGCGGCCCCAGCTCCACTGCCGATATTGAGCTGATAAAAGTGGTGGGCGTTCACGGCCCGGTCAACGCGGCCTATGTGATCATTGAAGATTGTTGATGTCATAAGCAGAGAGGCCAGCCGTCAGGCTGGTCTTTTTGTTAACATTAGAAATATCCTGAAAACATAATAGTAACATTAGGTTAATTATAACAAAGTAAGGTAATCATGATGCTTTCCAACTGAGGTGAGGGTTAGTCATGATTCATTATGTGGCCGTTTTCTTGTCGTCACTCTTTATGTGCAGCGCCGTTTACGCCGGTTCAGTGACCACTGTTTCACTCAGCACGCTTTCCTCTACGCTGAATCAGCGCATGGTGCTCATGCGGGATGTGGCCGAATTTAAAGCCGTTCATCATCTGCCGGTTGAGGATCTGGCGCGGGAAGAAAATGTGATTTCCGCTGCTAAAAACGAGGCCGCAGAGGCCGGGCTCGATCCGCAAACCGTTGAGCCTTTTGTCCACGCGTTGATGAATGCGAGCAAAGCCATCCAGTATCGGTATCTTGCGGACTGGCTGGCGACCCCGCAACAGGAGGCATCTGCGCAGACGCTGGCCTCCTCACGAGAGCAAATCCAGCAACTGGATCAGCAATTAATGACGACATTAAGCCAGTATTTACTTACCGGTTCATTCAGCAGCGATGATCTCGCTTGGCTGGGGAGTCAGCTCAACGCTCCCAATCTCGGCAAGGCGGATATCGACAATCTGCTTCATGCGCTAACGCAGATCCGGCGCGCTGTCTGATGTACGCTTACCGACAGGCTGGCGTAAACAGCAATGAAGATGGCATGCCTGGCGAGTGAATCGCGCCGGCGTCTCCTTATAATGATGCGTTACTGTGGCAGGGAGGTCTTGCCTGTGAAACGTGTATGGGGATTTTATGACGCGTAATCAGACCTTTTTTCTGAATATCGGATGGCGAACGCTGCTAAAAGACATGGGGATCCGGCCGGAACATGTACTGCGCCGCGCCGGGCTACCCGAGGACACGCTGTCGCGCGTGGGCGACGGGTTGTCTACTGAGGCCTATTTTCGCTTCTGGCGAAGCCTCGAAGCCGAAGCCGGGCACCCGTTGTTCCCGTTAAAAATCGTAGAGTCGGTCTCAACCGAGTTGTTTGACCCGCCGCTTTTTGCTGCGTTATGCAGCGCCAATTTGTTGCAGGCCGTGCAACGGCTGGCGAAGTACAAGCAGTTAATGGCGCCGATGAGCCTTGAGGTGGCTGTTGGTTCTCATGGCGAAATGACCATTTCTCCGCGCTGGCTTTTTGCCCAACACGATGTCCCTCACTCTTTGCTGGTGGCTGAGCTCGCTTTTTTTATCCGCCTGGCCCGGTTAGCCACACGGGAGCCCGTCAATGCGCTTGCTCTTACGTTGCCTGAACTGCCGCCGACGCCTCATTTGCGCCATGTTGAAGCGTTTTTCGGCGGGACGATAACACAAGGACATCCGGGGATTACGTTTTCCTCAACGGATGCTATGAGACCTTTTTTGACGGTTAACGAAGGGATGTGGCGCGTCTTCGAACCCGAACTTCGCCGTCGTCTCAGTGAGCTGGATGCCACAGCAACCACCGGTGAGCGGGTACAGGCGGTGTTGCTTGAGTTGATACCCGGTAATGCCGCCAGCATTGACGCGGTTGCGGTTCGTTTGGGCATGAGCCGCCGGACACTGCAACGACGGCTCGAGGAGGAAGGCGAGAGTTTTCGGGCGCTAATCAATAGCATTCGGGAGAAGCTGGCGCGTCACTATTTGCAGAATTCAGCCTTATCCGGCAGTGAAATCGCTTTTTTACTCGGTTTTGAAGATCCGAACTCCTTCTATCGTGCGTTTCATGAATGGACAGGGCAGACGCCGGACAGCGCACGCCAGGCGCATCTGTTCCCCGCTAGCTGAACCGCAACGGAGCGTGTGGCGCATTTCGCTGGCGGATTGGCGCGTGTCGCCATAGTGGCGGCGTGGATCCCTGTATAGAGTGGCGGTTATGCAGTGCTGACTGTGCAGGTCAGCCGTCACGAACCTCATTCACGCTATAAGGATCCGTTGTATGAATTCCAAAGTTGCCCTGGTGACCGGTGCCTCGTCCGGTATTGGTGAAGCCACCGCCATCAAGTTACAGTCGCTCGGCTATACCGTCTATGCGGCTGCCCGTCGGGTTGAACGCATGCAGCCTCTGGCGGCGGCCGGTATGCATATATTGCCGCTGGACGTGACCGATGATGCCTCATTACAACAGGCGGTGACGACAGTCATGACACAGTCCGGGCGCATTGACGTGCTGGTCAACAACGCCGGTTATGGCTCGTATGGCGCGGTAGAGGATGTCCCTGCTGATGAAGCGCGGGCACAGTTTGAGGTGAACGTCTTTGGGGCTGTGCGCTTAACGCAGTTATTGCTCCCGCACATGCGTGCACAGCGTTCCGGGACCATCATCAATATCACCTCCATGGGGGGCAAAATGCACACCCCGCTGGGCGCCTGGTATCACGGCACCAAGTTTGCGCTGGAAGCGATTAGCGACTGTTTGCGGATGGAGGTGCAGCCCTTTGGCATTGATGTGGTGGTCATTGAACCTGGCGGCATTAAAACCGAGTGGCCCGACATCGCCGCAGAGAAACTCCTTGCTGTTTCCGGTCATGGGGCATATGCCCGTCAGGCGCATGCCATGGCGAACTCAATGATCGGTGATGCCAGCAAGAAACGGCAGTCGCCGCCAGAGGTCATTGCGGACACCATCGCCAGGGCGCTTAGCGTACGTCGGCCAAAAACACGCTATGTGGTTGGTTTCGCGGCAAAACCAATGCTGTTTTTGCGCCGACTGTTGTCCGATCGCGCCTTTGATGGCTTTATGCGGATGGCGACAGGGATAGCGCGACAGAAGACGTAAGGTGAGCCAACACTCACGTGGCAGGAAAACCAGCCGTCTACGCATTAAATGCATGAGGTATTTTCCCTAATTAATTCACTATGCCTGGTTTCTTCTTACTTCCCTGTGAATTAATTTGGACTATGTTTTCTTTGTGAATCTATATAACTGATGTCGTGCTCAAGTAATTTCCTACACGGGAAGTGCGGGCGCGATATTATTTTCACTGACGCGTAACTAATTTCAGAATGAAATTACATAATCATGTGATAGGGAAAAAATTATTTCAGTTTATGGACTATATTCTCATTGGGAGAAAACCTGATAATGTCCGTTAATGCGCTAATTCATCTGAAATGACGTTTTCAGACTCAGAACTCTTTATCAGTGACATGAAGTCAGATATCGTGGTTGACTTTTAATGATATTAAAAGTAATTCATTGAGTTTGTTCACTAAAATACCATGCGATGGCAATCTCAGTTTAGATGGGAATGTGAGGATGGCGAAATGATTTGAATGTTAATAATTATCCACCCACATATGCATTGCGAGAGCACAAAATATTCATCACCATCGTTCACAAT
Source organism: Kosakonia sp. N21 (assembly GCF_050587465.1). NCBI lineage: Bacteria > Pseudomonadati > Pseudomonadota > Gammaproteobacteria > Enterobacterales > Enterobacteriaceae > Kosakonia > Kosakonia sp. N21. Next base: position 754,396 of record NZ_JBOBHR010000001.1, read on the forward strand.
TGCGTTATGCTGATTACGAGCGAATTCTTCATTGTGTCACTGACTCATCCCGCCATTGCTATTTTTTAATGGCGGTTTTTTTATGACTTAATTGATATGTCTATTCTTGAATAGCATAAATGCGTTACATTTTGCCCTCTAAAGTGAGGGCAGGGTGTTTTATTCAATATTGCTGAATGACTAAGGTCTAATACTCTTTAAAAAAGAGGTCGATAACGTTATTTATCATATCAATAAGCATTTCTTTATCTCCTTTCTCATCATGAGATTGTAATGCAGTACGCTGCGATAATCCTGCAAAGATGGATGCAATGATATCCATACGCGTGCGTAGCTGCTTAATTTCATACTCATCATTTTTTTTGGTTTTTTTAAGTAATTGCTCATTGAACCTGTTGCCAATGGTGTTATGGGACACCTGCAGTACTCGTGAAACGTTAGGGTTTCGCGCCGCTTCAGCAGCAATTTCGAGCCATAAGCTAATAAACTCTGGAGAGGTATGAAGCTCAACCATGCGTGCCGTTAGCTTTTTAAGCGTCACGGCGAGTTTTTCATCGGCTGGAGACAAGGCAATATCATTAATCAGTTCAAACATGGTGCTTTCCTGTTGTGCTACCAGGGCTTCCACGATGGCTTCTTTGTTAGCAAAATGATAATAAATGTGTCCGGGGCTCATACCGGCCTCTTTCGAAATTTTTGCAATACTGCATCCATGAAACCCCAGGTCACGGAAACATTTGGCCGCCGCATCAAGTACTTGCTTTCTCCTGTCTTTGCTTTTCACGCCAATTTCTTCGTCCTGTATGTTGCTCATTTGTTAACCCCTTTAATATCTCTTGCAAGTCTTATTTTAGTATGAATATACTAGAATGAACATTCAAACTACAGAGAGAACACTCACAATGTTTGTGCTTTTTCGTCCTGCATACCCGGCGCTGTCAGTACTTTTGTCGCTTGCACTCCTCGGATGTGATAAGCCACAGCGGCCAGTACAAAATTCGGTTCCTGAAGTGGGCGTTGTGACGGTAACCGCAGCAAACGTCACGTTGACGACTGAACTCCCAGGCCGTACCTCGTCTTTCAGGACGGCTGAAGTGCGTCCCCAGGTTGGCGGCATCCTTCAGAAAAGGCTGTTCGATGAAGGAACAATTGTTGAAGCCGGTCAGGCATTGTATCAGATTGATCCGGCTCCTTACCGGGCAACGCTTGCCAAAGCAGAAGCTAACCTTGAGTCATCAAAACTTTTAGCTCAACGATATGATCGCCTGGTGAAAACGGGAGCAATAAGCCATCAGGATCGGGATGATGCACGGTCGACCTGGCTACAGGCGCAAGCTGATGTTGACACCGCACGCATTGATTTAGGTTACACAACGATCACCGCGCCAATATCTGGCCGCATCGGGCGATCTTCCGTTACTCAGGGAGCGTTGCTGACCGCCAATCAGACCACTGCTCTTGCAACCATCCAGCAGCTTGATCCTATTTATGTCGATATTCCGCAATCTTCAACGGCTCTTCTTAAACTGCAGGATGAATTTGCCGCAGGCCGCTTGAAACGAAATGGCGACCAGCAGGCTGAAGTCAAACTCACCCTCGACAATGGCACTGAATATTCGCATCCGGGCCGTATAAAACTGTCAGAAGTAACAGTAGATGAAAGTACGGACTCTGTAATTATACGTGCCGAGTTTCCTAATCCGGACGGGCGGCTGCTGCCAGGTATGTTCGTCCGCGCCAAATTACAGGAAGGGGTGAGCGAGAATGCCCTGCTTGTTCCACAAAGAGCAATCGCCCGCGATCCGACTGGACAGGCTTCGGCTCTTGTCGTTGGCAAAGATAGCAAGGTGATCCGCAAAACGGTTGTAACCGATCGCGTTGTCGGTAATCAGTGGTTAATACGAGACGGGTTGCAAAGTGGGGATCGGGTCATTGTGGATGGGACACAAAAAGCCCAGCCAGGTAGTGAAGTCAGGATTGCTCAGACTACTCCTCCTTCGCCTGAAGTCGCTAATCAGCCTAAGTAAGGAGCCGTAATGTCACGTTTTTTTATTGACCGTCCCGTACTTGCATGGGTTGTAGCCATCATTATTATGCTGGCTGGCGCGCTTTCTATCATCAAGCTACCTATTAACCAGTACCCTAATATTGCTGCTCCTGCGATTGCTGTGACCGGATCTTATCCAGGCGCATCGGCAGATACCGTTCAGGATACTGTGGTGCAGGTTATCGAACAGCAACTGAATGGCCTTGATAATTTGCGCTATCTAAAATCTGAGAGTAATTCGGATGGCTCATTCACAATTACTGTCACCTTTAATCAGGGAACAGATCCGGATATTGCCCAGGTACAGGTACAAAATAAGCTATCGCTGGCAACCCCTTTAATACCGGATGAAGTTCAGAACCAGGGGATCCGCGTTGCTAAATACCAGATTAACTTTTTAATTCTTGCCGGACTTGTTTCAACCGATGGTCGTATGAGCAGCTTTGACCTCGGTGATTATCTGGTTTCTAACATCCAGGATCCTTTAACCCGTATTACCGGTGTGGGGGATTTCACTATGCTGGGGTCCCAGTATGCGATGCGTATCTGGATGGATCCGAATAAGCTGAATGGATATAAACTTACCCCGTTGGATGTCAGCTCTGCTATTCAGGCGCAAAACGTACAGGTATCCGCGGGCCAGCTAGGCGGTTTACCAACCAATGAAAATATTGAACTGAGTGCTACTGTCATTGGCAAGACCAGATTCACCACGCCTGAACAATTTGAAAATATACTCCTGAAGGTTCAGCCCGATGGATCCCGCGTGTTACTTAAGGATGTGGCCAAAGTAAAACTGGGATCCGAGAATTTCTCAATACAGTCAAAATACGGGAAAGATCTTCCCAGTACAGCTATCGCATTACGCCTGGCAACTGGTGCCAATGCGCTGGACACCATTAAAGCTGTCAAGGCAAAGCTGGACGAGCTTAAGCCGGGTTTACCGGAAGGCGTGGAGATTATTTATCCTTACGATACGTCTCCTGTTATAAGTGCCTCAATAGAGGGAGTGGTACATACCCTTATTGAAGCCATCGTCCTCGTTTTTGTCGTGATGCTGCTTTTTTTGCAAAACTGGAGAGCAACACTTATCCCTACACTCGCCATTCCGGTTGTTTTACTGGGCACGTTTGGTGTCATGGCGGCGTTCGGATTTACAATTAACATATTAACCATGTTTGGCCTGGTATTGGCTATCGGGCTTCTTGTCGACGATGCCATAGTGGTTGTGGAGAACGTCGAGCGACTGATGGAAGAAGAAAAGCTTCCGCCGCTTGAAGCGACCCGAAAATCGATGGAGCAGATTTCGGGTGCTCTGGTTGGTATCGGTCTGGTTCTTTCTGCCGTATTTCTGCCGATGGCGTTTTTCGGCGGTTCAACGGGTGTGATTTATCGCCAGTTCTCTATCACCATTGTTTCTGCGATGGCGTTGTCGGTGCTCGTTGCGCTCATTTTTACTCCGGCATTATGCGCAACGATCCTGAAACAAACGCATCATGGTGCGCAGGCTAAAAAGGGATTTTTCGGCTGGTTTAACCGTAAATTTGAACGCGGCACCTCGCTTTATCGCAATGGCGTCGAACGTACATTGAGGGCCAGAAAACGAGCGATGCTTTTCTTTCTGGCAATCATCGCTTTACTTGTGGCGTTATTCCCGCAGATACCGACATCATTCCTGCCTGATGAAGATCAGGGAAATCTCTTTGTTCAGGTGCAGATGCCGCCAAACAGCAGTGCGGAGCAGACCCAGAAAGTATTAACCAAAATATCGGAATATTTTCTGACCCAGGAAAAAGACATGGTTGCCACGACAATGCTGGTCAATGGATTTAACTTTGCAGGGCGTGGTCAGGGTTCCGCTATGGTATTTGTGGGACTTAAGCCATGGAATGAAAGGAAAGGTTCGGTATTTGAACTGGCTGGCAGGTCAATGGGGTATTTCAGCACAATAAAAGAGGGAACGGTTATTTCTTTCGCCCCCCCGGCGGTGATGGAATTGGGTAATGCCACTGGTTTTAACCTGTTTATTCAGGATACAACCGGCGGCGGCCATGAAAAATTAATGCAGGCACGGAATATGTTTCTCGGGATGGCGGCCCAAAATCCCGCACTGCAAATGGTTCGGCCCAACGGCATGAATGATGAGCCACAATATCAAATTCTGATTGATGACGAGAAAGTCCAGGCTCTGAAACTCAGTCTCTCTGATGTAAATAACACGATGTCCGCCGCCTGGGGGTCAACGTATGTTAATGACTTCAATGATCGCGGACGTGTTAAAAAAGTTTATATCCAGGGGGAAGCCAGTTCACGTATTTCTCCGGAGGATTTCGATAAATGGTACGTACGTAACAGTGACGGGGAGATGGTCTCATTCTCGTCGTTCGCCAGCGGGAAATGGACCTATGGTTCCCCGAAACTGGAGCGTTATAACGGTTTACCGGCAGTTGAACTGCTTGGCGAACCCGCACCGGGTTATAGCTCCGGGGATGCGATGAAGGCGGTGGAAGAGATCGCGGCAAAATTGCCACCCGGCTTAAATGTTGCCTGGACAGGTCTTTCATTTGAAGAGCGTCTTTCAGGTTCGCAAGCACCGGCGCTTTATGCACTGTCTCTGATAATCGTATTCCTTTGTCTGGCTGGCCTTTATGAAAGCTGGAGTATTCCTTTCTCGGTAATGTTAGTCATACCGCTGGGGGTTATTGGCGCTGTCAGTGCGACCCTTTTACGTGGACTGGGGAACGATGTTTTCTTCCAGGTAGGGTTATTAACGACGATTGGTCTGTCCGCAAAGAATGCAATATTAATTGTTGAATTTGCGCGCGATCTTCATGAGAAAAAAGGAATGTCATTTTCGCAGGCAGCCATTGAGGCAGCCAGAGTTCGTTTACGACCGATTATTATGACATCACTGGCATTTATTGTTGGTGTTATTCCTCTCGCGGTTGCTTCGGGAGCAAGTTCCGGAAGCAAGCATGCTATTGGTACAGGCGTGGTGGGAGGGATGCTGACAGCGACTGTATTAGCTATTTTTTATATCCCGCTGTTTTATGTTCTTGTTGCTGGTTTTTTTACCAGGAACAAAAGCAAAAAAGAAGCATTAACTATTGCTGAAGAAAAATAGCTGTACGTAAGGTATTGGTATCCGTCAGGGATACCAATACTAAAATCCTCAATCTGCACAGTAATATTTATACGATACCTTTTAATTTATTCTGGAGGCTTGCAAATGGCCAGACGAACCAAGCAAGATGCTGAAGAAACCCGCGAGCATATTCTGGATGCGGCTGAGCAATGCTTTCGGGATTCGGGTATTTATCGCACAACGCTACAGATGATAGCAATGAAAGCTGGCTGTACACGAGGGGCTATTTACTGGCATTTCAGGGAAAAGAATGATCTTTTTAAACAGGTTATTGAGCGCACGCCGCTCTTACTTTTTACGGAAGTTGAAGATCTTGTAATGCGTGCTGAATCTGTTATGGCGTTACGCCACTGTTTGTTAAGGGAAATTGAATGTGTTAAGAGAAATAAACATCTTCGAAATGTTATCGAGATGACTGTCTTCCGCTGTGAATATCCTGATGAAGTAAATGATCATGATATTCTGGTGGGGGATAAGATGGATAAGTTATTCGTCATGATAGATTCTGTTTTATCAGAAGCCCAAAAAAAGGGAAGGATTCATGCTGATATTTCGACAACAATACTCAGCTCGATGATTTTCTATGTTTTTATGGGGGCGCTCAGGTCGATAGTGATGATGCCAAACGATACTTTGCTTTATCGTTACTCTCAATCAGCGCTGGATTTCGCTTTTGATATGGCTATCGGGAATAAGGCGGTGTGTAATGAATAATGATTTTATTTATGATCTTACCGAATGGATAGAATCTCAGCTCGCGTCAAAATTATCCCTGGACATGGTGGCGGCTAAGTCAGGATATTCGAAATGGTATTTACAGCGAGTTTATCATGAGCTGACGGGGGTCACTCTTAGTCGCTATATCAGGCAAAGGAAGTTATCCTCTTCAGCTGTTGAGTTGCAGTTGACCGGAGCACAAATCTTCGATATTGCTTTGAAATATGGCTTCACTACGCAGCAGGCTTTCACCCGTTCATTCAAAAGTTACTTTCATCAGACACCTGCAAAATACAGAAATAATAATGAATGGGATTGCTCACAACTCTACCCGCCATACCAGAGGATAATACATCCGGTACCCGAGCCAGACATAATTTCATTGCCGGAACAAATTTTTCTCGGCACTGGGCACTCTTTTCCTTGTGCTTTTGAAGATCTCGGTAAGTTCAATATCGATGTGCGAGTGAATTTTTTTAACAGGTATCTCAGGGATTGCCAGGTACTACCTTCTTATGTCTACGGCATCAGTCGTTTAGAACCAGATATTGCAGTAAATTCAGGCATCGTTATAAAGTACTTTACTGCAATAGACTCTCATGATTTATGTTCTGTAAATAATAGAGTACAAAAAATAATAATTCCTGAAGGTAATTATGCTCAATTTAATTACTCAGGTACAAAAGCCGGGTTTCAGCAATTTATCATGGACGTGAACCGTTATCATTTGCCCAGATTAGATATTACAAGGAGAAAGGGTAATGATATAGAGCGTTATTTCCTTTCTGAGCCGAAGAAATATGCATTACATTCAAGTTTTATAACTTGTAGCTATTTAGTGCCATGTTTGGATGTATTACATAAATCTGATTCAGGCAGATTTATGTAATACGATTTTTAAATCGACAGCTTCAAATAGCCAGGCGGGCTTTCTGTGATAGTCACCCGGCCTGGAATGCAGACATTGTAATATGATTATCCTCAGAAGGACAGGTTATGAAGAAACATCTATTTATTGTTATACCGGTACTCTTCAGTCTGACGGCCTGCAACCTGCAGCCTAAGTATGAACGCCCACCTGTACCTGTTTCCGGGAAATGGGAGAGTAATACGTACAGGAATAAAACTTCAGATCTCGCATGGCAAAATTTTTTCGATGATGATACGTTAAAACGACTGGTAGAATTATCCCTCAAGAATAATCGAGATCTCAGAGTGGCTGCTTTAAATATTGAATCAGCCAGGGCACAGTACAGGATTGAAAGAGCCGCCTTATTTCCAACATTAGAGGCTAATGGTAGTCAGACTTCTGCTCATCTGCCGGGTAATCTGTATTCAACCCAGACTTCCGGGCCTGTGTCATACCAACAGTATGAAGCGAATCTTGGTGTAACATCCTGGGAAATTGACTTCTTTGGCAGGCTCAGGAGTTTGAAAGCACAGGCGCTTGAAAATTATCTTTCGACTGAGGCTACTTCTCACGCCACACAAATTAGTCTTGTATCAGAGGTCGTATCGGGCTATTTGACCCTGTGTGCTGATAAAGATTTACTTAAACTCGCAAGTGATACAGCGAATAGTCAACGTAAAACGTATGACCTGACTAAACAACGGTATGCGACGAACATCGCAAATGAACAGGATCTTGCTCAGGCGGAAACGTCATTAAGAAGCGCTGAGGCTGAAGTTTATCAATACACGCGGCAGGTTAAACAGGATACAAATGCTTTGCAGCTATTACTGGGTACTAATGTACCGGTCAATATTGTAGAAAATGCGACTTTACTTAAAACATGGAATTTCCCGGCGTTGCCTGACGGAATATCATCAGAAGTTCTGACAAACAGGCCGGATATCATCGCTGCCGAACATACCCTTAAGGCAGCTAATGCGAATATTGGCGCTGCCAGAGCCGCTTTCTTTCCTACCATCAGCCTTACTGCTTCCGGAGGTTCTGCTTCAGATAGCCTTGGACATTTGCTTGAAGGGGGCACGGCTGCCTGGTCATTCGTTCCCAGCATAAGTGTGCCAATATTTGATGGCGGAAAAAACAAGGCCAATCTTGACGTTGCAGAAATTTCCAAAAGAATTGAAATAGCAAATTATGAAAAAGCGATACAGCAGGCATTTAAGGAGGTTTCAGATGCCTTAGCGGGTCAGGCGACCTATAAGCATGAACTGGCCGCCCGGATGCAAGACACTGCGGCAAATCAACGTTATTACACTCTGGCAAATAGTCGATACCAGGAAGGTGTTGATGGGTATCTCAATGTCCTTGTCGCTGAGCGTTCTTTATTTCAGGCAAGGAAAACTGAAATTTCGACTCGTTTAAGCGAGATTACACAGCAGGTGACCCTTTATAAAGTGCTCGGTGGTGGCTGGAAAGCATAGCTCCTGAATAAAGAAATGACGGCAAGTTGCCGTCATTTAATTTTTCATTATATCTTTAGCTTGAGACGGCCGAATGAAATCAGCTAATAATGTTAGTTCATCATCTGAAATGAAAAGGCTTTATTTAACTGAGGTGGTTACTCACTGCATCCGGGAAAAGGGAATCAGTGGCACTTCTATGTCAGATATCTGTCATCGCTCTAATATGAGCCCGGGGAATATATATCGTTATTTTAATGGAAAAATGGACATGGTGCATGCCTCACTTAAGCTTAATTTCTCCCGACAAATTATGTTGCTGCCAGACATATACGCTCAGAACAATCCACTGGATTATATATTGAAAGCTAATTTCATTGGTTCAAATCATCCACTCCATTTGATCTATGACGTGAAGACCGTTTTTTGTATAGAAAAAATGTACTATAAAGATCTGGCGCGAGTTTTTAACCGTGAAACTCATCAACTCCTGGAAAGTCATCTAACCAATATAGTAAATCATAATAACTCAATAAATTTAAAAGAGGCCAGGGGAATGGCGGAAATTGTTGAGTTTTTTATCACCGATACTACTATGAAAAGGAATTCACAAAAAATGAAAGATAAAGAGATGCTGGTTTTTTATGAAAGTTTAATCGATGCTTTCACTTGTTCCAGCATAATGACTTGTTGGTTAAAAATAAAAAGGGGTTAGTATGATCATGCTAAATCCTGTGTCTTTGTCAACCGCCTTGCAGGAAGGTGTTGATCAGTGTTGTAAAATTGATAGTGGGTTTACTTATTGATTTTGAATAATTGTTCAGAGTTTTGCTCGTTATAATGAAAATATTACTCGCGGTGGTTTTATTCAAACAAGCTGGTGTTATACGGACGGTATAATTCACGGTCAGAAATGATGCAGGATGCGTTATCGTCAACCCCGCCGCGCTGAGCAATAGACAACACCGACAGGCCAGTTGTGTGAGGATTTACTGAATATTCTTCAGATTGCCCTCGAGCTCGCCCGCGTTTCCTGTTGTTGACCCACCTTAAGAAGGGCGCGCAGTAAAAAGCCGTCGGGTGACGGCTTAGATCGGTAGAGCGGTTAGCCTGTTACAGCCGCGCTTTGTTCATCTCTGTGCCATAAGCTTTGCGTTTTTGCGCACGACGCTGCCCCTCCGGGCTGTTATCCAGCCAGTCATGCAAATAGTGCTCAATCTGTTCAAGACTGCGATTGCGGGTTTCCGGTACGCATTTGATGACAAAAGTCGCACCCACCAGCCCGACCGCAGCGAAGATAAAGAACGTGCCGGAGAGTCCCACCCAGGCGAGCAGGATCGGGAAGAAAAGCGAGATCAGGAAGTTGGCTATCCACATGGCGAACACCGCGCCCCCCATAAAAATACCGCGCAGGCGGGTGGGGAAAATCTCTGAGAGCAGTAACCAGGTGACCGGCGATAGCGCGCCCTGCTGGAAGCAGAGGAACATCAACATGCCTGCCAGCACCATATAACCGCGCAACGCATCCGGCTGACCATTGACCGTCTCCGGCAACAGAAAACTGATGGCACCGATAAATACCAGGCAGGCCGTACAGCCAAACTGACCAATCATTGTCATCGTGCGGCGGCCAATTTTGCCCAGCATCCAGATGCCGACAAACGTCATGACGACGGAAACTACCCCGTTGGCGACAGTAGCGATCAGCGCGCCGTTGTCCGACATACCGACGGCAGTCAGCACCGTGGGCGCGTAATACATAATGGTGTTAACGCCGGTCATCTGCTGGATAACCGCAATACCGATGCCAATCAGGAAGAGTTTAAACAACCACGGTGTCAGGAGTTCACGCAGGCGCGGTGTCCCCTGGGTGCGTTGCTCCTCCAGCGTCTCTTCAATCTCCATTAATTCCCAGTCAACATCCTCAGGGCGGCGTGTGCGCTCCAGTACCCGACGGGCTTCAGCAAGACGGCCTTTCATGGCGTACCAGCGCGGGCTGTCAGGCATAAACATCATACCGAACCACAACAGCACCGCCGGCACCGTTGCCACTGCCAGCATCCAGCGCCAGGTCGATTCCCCGCCCCACAGTTCATGAAATGCGGCGTTAGAGATATAGGCCAGTAATTGCCCGGAGACAATCATCAGTTCCTGCAGTGTCACTAACTGCCCGCGTTTGTGTGCTGGCGCGATTTCGGCGATATAGACCGGAACCGTCGCTGCAGCACCACCCACCGCTACGCCAAGCACCAGGCGAAAGAAAATCATCCACGACACGTCCGGTGCCATCGCGGTGCCAATGGCGCCGATTGCGAAGATGACCGCCAGGTAAATGATGATTTTCTTTCGTCCCGCAGCGTTCGCCATATGCCCGGACAGCAGCGCGCCAAAGGCAGCGCCAAACAGCAGCGAGCTGGTCACAAGGCCGGTGGTGAGCGGGGTGAGATGCAATTCGTGGCCCATAAACAGCAGCGCGCCGGAGATGACGCCGGTGTCGTAACCAAACAGCAGACCGCCAAGCGTGGCGATCAGTGCAATCACTTTGACAAACGGCGACGTCGGCGCGTTGCTGTTAGGCCCTGATGCTCTGTTAAGGGTGAGATATTGTTCTTTAGTCATAGAAGACTCCAGTAACCTGCCGTTCAGGGAAAAAAGAGGGCGCTCTTCAAGAGTGCCGGACTCTGTTGGTGATATATTCACTTTGACTTTGATTAATTTAGATCAAATGTTTCATTTGCATAAACAATGAAATTTAAGTTTTGAGCGATGTGTCATGTTTTGTTATCAATTTGTGATAACCGACACGCTGTGTCGCGTCCGAAGGTGAAGTTTTGAACATGAACGAAAAGGAATTTATTTATAATAAATTGATTTTATTGAAAATAAATGAAAGGGTCAGAATGCATACGTAAAGCGGGCAGGACAGCCATGCCCGTAGTGCGGACTGCACCAAAGGCATACAAAATGAAACGTTGTTTTCATTTAAGCTCTGTGTGAAAGAGCGGAGCCGTGACATAATCCCCTGTGCAGACGGCACAATCGTACCGCCTGCATGCGCGGTTAATGGTCAGATACCGGCGGTTTCGCGCAGGTAATGACGAGCTTTAACAGCGTATTCGAAGGGGTTAGCCAGCGCGGGATCCTGCTCTGCTTCTACCACCATCCAGCCTCGGTAACCTGCCTTATCCAGCATCTCGAAAACCGGCTGGAAATCGATCGTGCCATCGCCGGGCACGGTAAAGGTGCCTTTTCTGACGCCCGCCAGGAAAGAGAGTCCTTCACGTTTGACCTCGGCGATCACGTCCGGTCGGACATCCTTCAGGTGGACGTGATTTACGCGTGGCAGGTGTTTTTCCAGAATAGCCAGCATCGCCGCTTCGTTCCCCTCGGAATACCAGGCATGTCCGGTATCGAACAACAGGAATACCGAATCATCGACCAGTGACATAAATTTATCGATCTCTGCTGCAGTCTGGATACCGGTGCCCATATGGTGATGCAAACAGACCTGCATCCCTTTTTCAGCCGCGAGACGCCCGAGCGTATTGTAGCCCTCTGCTACGCGCGCCCATTCCTCCCCGGTAAAGCAGGGCTTATCCGGCCCCATGACCGGCAGCGTGGTGCACTGGATGCTGCCGCTCTGTTCTGAACAGCCGATCACTTTCGCACCCATCGCATGCAGGAAGTTCATATGATTGACAAAGCTGTCGAGCGTTTTTTCCCGCTCTCCCGCCGCAAAAAAGGTGCTGAACCAGGCATTGCAAATTTCAATGCCGCGGACCGCCAGCATCGGTTTAAGGATTTCAGGATCGCGCGGGTATTTGCTGCCAACCTCGCTGCCGGTGAAGCCCGCTAACGCCATTTCGCTGACCGTTTGCTGAAAGGTGTTTTCGCTGCCGAGTTCCGGCATATCATCGTTTGTCCAGCCAATCGGTGCGATGGCCAGCCTGACATGTTGCTTATTCATAGTGCGCCTCTGTGGTCGCAAGCGGCTGCGGCTTAATGGCCGAGCAGTTCACGTTCAATCAGTTCACGGGTTTCTACTGCCTGATATTTCATCTTTTCCGGGTAGCCAAACAGCGATGCCGCCACAATGGGTTCGCCGCCAACCTTAAAGGTCTGGCGGGCGAAGCCCATCTCGCGCAGGGTGCTGAACAGCGCCGGGAAGTCCACTTCACCTTCGCCCACGCCAACGTGCTGGTGGATGGCAGCATCCACGCCGGGGGGATTCATAATGTAGCGGCAGTGTTTGGTGTGATTCATCGTGTCGGCAATGAGGACATGGGATAAATCGTCCCCGGCATAGCGCAGCATTTTTTCCACTTCGCCTTTGCCTTTGTCATAGAAGAAAGTGTGCGGCACGCTGTAAACGTATTTCACGTTATCGCTGCGAAACGACTTCACGATATCCACGGTTTCGTTGTTCTCCTCGCAGAAATCCCACGGATGGGCCTGGATCTCCACGCGGATCCCTTCGCGCTCAAATATCGGTAACAGCTCTTCCATGGAGCGGTAAAACATCTCTTCGCAAATTTCGGGCTGATTCGGGTCGCCGGAAAGCTCGGTATTGATCACCTGCACATCCATTTCCAGCATGATTTCGATTAACCGCTTCCAGTTTTTCACCGCCGCCTGGCGGCGCAGCTCATCCGGGCCAGACCAGCGGTAAACGCAAATAAACGACGAGATCTCAACGCCTGTTTCACGCAGCGCATTTTTATACTCCGCCATCACTTCGCGGCTTGCTTTTGGATGTTTATAGAACGGATTGATTTGTGGGTGCGGCGACTGTTCGATGTACTTATATCCCCAATCGGCGACCTGGTGGACCATGCGGCTGATACCGAGATCCTTGATAACATCGACGTCAAAAGCGATTTTCATGGTAAAACTCCGTCGGATTCGTGGGTACAGCGCCGCGCTTAGCGCAGGTAAAAGGCCGGGCGTTCCGGCAGGCTGATCGGCTCCAGCGTGCCGCTTTCCTGCGCTTTCAGGCAGGCATCTGCCGCCACTGATGCGGCATAGCCGTCCCAGGCTGACGGGCCGCGCAGTTCACCTGCTTGTACATCGCGGATAAAAGCCTGCAGCTCAACGTCGTAGGCTTTAATAAAACGATCTTTCCAGTCCGTCAGGATGGTGGTGGAGAGTTTTGCGGTATGGCGCATCTGCACAGATGACGGCTCAGGCAGGCGGGCAACGCCATTTTCGCCCACCACTTCACATTGAATGTCATAGCCATAACGGCAGTTCACGAAGATCTCGACATCAATGAGTGTGCCTTTACGGGTTTCCAGCATTACGATTTGCGGGTCTTTAAGCTGGGCATGCGTATGCGATGTGGCGCGCGGGAAGCGAACCTGCACGGAACGGTAATCATCGTTAAGCAGCCAGCGCAGTACGTCCAGTTCGTGGATAAGCGTGCTGGTGATCGCCATGTCGGTGGTGTAATTCTCGCCGACTTCCGGGTTGCGGTGCGCGCAATGCAGCATTAACGGAGCACCGATTTCACCACTGTCGATAACCCCTTTCAGCGCCTGATAACCTTCATCGTAAGGGCGCATAAAGCCTACCTGTACCAGGCGGCGACCCGCTTTCATCTCCGCGTCGACCACGCGGCGGCAGCCTTCAGCGGTCATAGCCAGCGGTTTTTCACAAAATACCGGTTTACCAGCCTCAATGGCCGCCAGTGTGAAGGCTTCATGGGTCGGATCCCAGGAGGTGACAATCAGCGCTTCGACGTCCGGCGCGTTAATCACATCCTGCCCGTCGGCGTAGACTTCGGCTTGCAGTCCTAACGCACGGACCACGGCGTGAGCGTTATCCAGATTAATATCAGACACGGCGACCACGCGTGCTCCCTGCAAAACCTGGGTGCAGCGGCGGATATGTTCTTTGCCAATGGCGCCTGCGCCAATAACGCCTAATTTAAGCGACATAGTAATAATCTCCGGAATATCAGGGTTGAGGTAAAAGTGTGTTGGCATTGCCCGGCTTCAGTAATTGCGCGCCTGGGCGCGTTTTTCGTTAATGTGCTGCGCAACCCGCTGGATACGTGCGGACAGCGCCTGTTGTGCGACACCCACGTTCCACCAACTGCCATATTTGTGCACCATGGTTTTGGGCAGGACTTTAATGTCGATAAGGGTGCTCACCGTTGCGTGTTGCGAGGCTTCCAGCGCCTGTTTGAGTTCATCGAGGGTGGTCACGCGCCAGGTTTTGCAGCCGTAACCGGCCGCGATGGCGGCAAAATCCACCGGCACCAGCCCACCTTGTAGTTGCCCGTTTTCAGGCGAGCGGAAGCGGAATTCGGTGCCGAAACTGTTCATGCCGTGCTCCATTTGCAGGTTGTTAATACAGCCGTTAGCCATATTGTCGAGTAGCACTACGTTGATTTTTGCCCCCTCTTGCAGGGAGGTCACCAGTTCGGAATGGAGCATCATGAAAGCGCCATCACCCACCAGCGCGTAGACATCACGTTGCGGTTCGGCAAGCTTGACCCCCAGCGCGGCGTTCACCTCGTAGCCCATGCAGGAGTATCCGTATTCAACGTGGTAGGCGTTGGCGGCACGGGTACGCCAGACACGTTGCAGGTCACCTGGCAGACTACCTGCCGCCGCAACGATCACCGCATTCTCTGGCAGCCGCTCGTTGAGCACGCCCAGCACGCTGCTCTGGGTCAGGGTCGAGTCCGTCAGCTGGCGAAACTCGCGATAGACCGATTCCCGGTCGAGGTGATCATCGATTTCAGGAATAAAGGCTTTTTCCTGCCACGTGGCCTGATATACCCGCTGCGTCTCTTTCATCTGGCTATCCTGTACGCAGGCAATTTGTCCTCCCCAGCCTGCCAGCCAACCTTTATGACTGAGCGCAGCATCCAGCGCCGTCAGCGCTTCGCGCGCATCGGACAGCAGCGGAATACCGTCCAGTTTCCACGCATCAAAGTTGCTGACATTAATGTTGAGGAAGCGCACCGACGGGTGCTGAAAAATCCATTTCGATGCGGTGGTGAAATCCGTGAAACGGGTGCCGACGCCAATCACCAAATCGGCCTCTTTTGCCAGCAGATTCGCTGCCAGGCAGCCGGTTTCACCCACGCCGCCCACATTAAACGGGTGCGAGGAAAGCAGGGTGCCTTTGCCGGCCTGGGTTTCAGCGAACGGGATTTGGTAGTGTTCGGCAAACCGGGCGAGCGCTTCACCCGCGGCGGCATATTTCACGCCCCCGCCGCAGATAATCAGCGGCTTGCGGCTTGCCAGAATGGCAGCAACGGCATCATCCAACTGCGAAGCGGAAGGTGGGCGGCGATCAAGACGATGCACGCGTCTGGCAAAGAAGGCGTCCGGATAGTCCCACGCTTCGCCCTGGACATCCTGCGGTAACGCCAGAGTGACCGCGCCTGTTTCGGCCGGATCGGTTAGTACGCGCATCGCGTTAATACAGGCGCTCATAAGTTGCTCCGGCCGGGTGATGCGATCCCAGTATTTACTGACGGCGCGAAATGCGTCGTTCGTGCTGATACTTAAATCGTGACTCTGTTCAATTTGTTGCAACACCGGATCGGGCTGACGGGTGGCGAACACATCGCCGGGCAGCAGCAACAGGGGAATACGGTTTGCCGTGGCGGTGGCAGCTGCGGTGATCATATTGGCCGCACCAGGGCCGACAGAAGAGGTACAGGCGAGGATCTGTCTGCGCAGCGATTGCCGGGCAAAACCGGTAGCGGCATGCGCCATACCTTGTTCATTGCGCCCCTGGAAGAGGCGCAATTCGCCACTATTCTCTTCCAGTGCCTGGCCGATCCCCAGTACGTTGCCATGCCCGAAAATGGCGAAAATGCCTTTGACGAATTTAACGGTTTCGCCATCCACTTCCAGATACTGGTTATCAAGAAACTTCACCAGCGCCTGCGCCATTGTCAGTCTCTGCTTGCCCATCTTTCTCTTCCTTTATCAGCCAATGTCATGCAGGCGTGCACTGAACGGTCTGTCTTCAGGCCTCTCGCCTACCGGAATCTGTCTGGATTATAGGCAAACATATTTTCCATAAAAGAAGAATTCAGATGAAATATTTCATTTTGTGAGGGCAGTCATACTCTGTTTTATCCTGTCGGGTTTTCTGTGGTGGGGATTGCGAAACGGTGAAAACCGGCAACACGGTACCGTCAGATAACCCTTTAACTACTATGCTTTTCTTCTACAGGAGGCTGCAGTACAGGTATGGTAAAGTACGGGTAAGAGCGCGGTGTTTTGACGAACACAGAGTGGAATAGCCTTCACATTTTTGGTTTTTAAATTTCATATAAATTTGTAAATGAAATATTTATTTCTCATACTACGTTCAACCGTTCACCCTCAGGCTGCTTGCGGGCGTGCTGCCGGCGTACCGGCCCTCTCGTGAAGCAGGCATGCAAAAGGAAACCGTAGCGATGAATGCAGCAGTTAAGCGGCTCGATGTAATTTGTATTGGCCGGGTTGCCGTGGATCTCTATGCCAGGCAGATCGGCGCCCGACTCGAAGATGTCTCCAGTTTCGCCAAATATCTCGGTGGCTCCTCGGGCAACGTAGCTTTTGGCACCGCCATCCAGGGGCTGAAGTCGGCGATGCTGGCCCGCGTGGGCGACGAACATAACGGGCGTTTTCTGCGTGAAACGCTCCAGCGGGCCGGGGTGGATACCGAGTATTTGATCACCGATAAGCATCGTCTGACGGCGCTGGTGATGCTCGGCATTAAAGATCAGGAGACGTTCCCGTTGATTTTCTACCGCGATAACTGCGCTGACATGGCACTCACGCCTGATGACATCAACGAGGACTATATTGCCTCCTCGCGTGCGGTGGCAGTCACCGGGACGCATCTTTCCCATCCGGACACGCGCGCCGCCGTACTAAAAGCGCTGGAGTATGCGCGCCGTCATGGGTTGCGCACCGCGCTGGATATTGACTATCGTCCGGTGCTGTGGGGACTGACCTCCCCCGGCGATGGCGAAACGCGTTACGTCGAGTCGGAGCAGGTGACGCGCCAGTTGCAGGAGGTGTTGCACCTTTTCGATCTGGTGGTGGGCACAGAGGAAGAGTTTCACATCGCCGGTGGGAGCACCGATACCCTGACGGCGCTAAAAAATGTTCGCAATGCTACCAGCGCCACGCTGGTGTGCAAACGGGGGCCGATTGGCTGTGTGGTGGTTGAAGGCGCAGTGCCGGATCGCTGGGAAGCGATGCCGCTTTATCAGGGCGTACGTGTTGACGTGCTGAATGTGCTGGGGGCAGGCGACGCGTTTATGTCCGGTCTGTTACGCGGCTGGCTGCACGATGAAGGCTGGGAACAGGCCTGCCGTTACGCCAACGCCTGCGGCGCGCTGGTGGTGTCGCGGCACGGTTGCGCCCCGGCCATGCCGACTCGCGCAGAACTGGATGATTACCTGAAGCGCGCTGCGTCGTTGCCGCGCCCGGATCTCGACGAGCGCTTAAATCATCTGCATCGCGTCACGTCACGACGTCAGGCATGGTCTGAACTGTGCATCTTCGCCTTCGATCACCGCAAACAACTGGCCGATCTGGCGCAGGAAACGGGCTGCGATGAAACATGCATTCCGCTACTGAAACAGTTGCTGTTGCAGGCGGCGAAAGAGGCGGCGCAAGAAGCAGGGCTGGAAGGGCGTAGCGGCATACTGGCGGACAGCACCTATGGTCAGCGCGCGCTCAACGCGATTACCGGCCAGGGGTGGTGGATCGGCCGTCCGATTGAACTCCCCGGTTCGCTGCCGTTACGGCTTGAACATGGTGATATTGGTTCGCAACTGGCGAGCTGGCCGCTGGAGCATGTCGTTAAATGCCTGGTCTTTTATCATCCGCACGATCCGGTACCGCTGCGGGAAGAGCAGGATGCACTGCTGCTGGAAGTGTGGCGTGCCTGTAACCAGTCGGGTCATGAACTGCTGCTGGAGGTGATCCAGCCGGAGAATGGATTGCTGAAAGATCCGCAGCATTATCATGACATGCTGGCCCATTTTTACCGGCTCGGCATCAAACCGGACTGGTGGAAGCTGCCGCCGCTGGCCAGCGAGCACTGGCAGAGCATCGGCGCGCTGATTGCGCGTGAAGATCCCTGGTGTCGCGGCATTCTGCTGCTTGGCCTTGACGCGCCGCAGGCGCAGCTGCGTGAGGGCTTTGCTGAAGCGGCGATGCACCCGATCATCAAAGGCTTTGCGGTGGGGCGTACCATTTTTGGGCAACCTTCGCGGCGCTGGATGCTGGGGGAACTCAATGATGACGCGCTCATCTGTGAGGTGAAAAATAATTACCTCGCGCTTATCGGTTTCTGGCGTGAGGCTCGCCGTTGATCGCCGCGTAGGATGGCCCGGCCATCCTGCGTCTTTCTGCTTCGTGAAATGAATCGCGTATTTCATCCGGGAAAATGAAAAATTCGATTCATTTGATACACTGTCACCAGTTTCTTTTTTTCTCTCCTATTTTCAGGCTCGATACATGGCAAATAACCCAACCCAGCTCTCCATTCTGCAGGATGATATTCGTCGCCGTTATGATGAACTTAGCAAACGCCTGAAACAGGTGGCGCGCTACATTCTTGATAACAGCAACAGTGTGGCGTTCGATACCGTTGCCTCGATCGCCAAACAGGCGGATGTGCCGCCTTCTACGCTGATCCGTTTTGCTAACGCGTTCGGATTCAGTGGTTTTAACGAAATGAAACAGATGTTCAGGCAGCATCTGATGGAGGAAACCGCGAACTATACCGAACGCGCACGCTTGTTCCGCCAGACCGCCAGCGAAGAGGCCACTGCGCCGGAAACGCCGGGCGAAATCCTCAGCATGTTTACCATGGTCAATACCCAGGCGCTGCAGCAACTGGCGGTGCAGATTGCGCCAGACGACCTGGACAGGGCGGTCGCCTTGCTGGCAGAGGCGGAAAATATCTATGTTATCGGGCTTCGTCGTTCATTCAGTGTCGCCTCATACCTGACCTATGCGCTGCGCCATCTCGATCGCAAAGCGTTTCTGATTGACGGGCTGGGCGGCATGTTTACTGAGCAACTCAGCCTGGTGGGGCCGAAGGATTTGGTGGTGGCCGTCAGTTTCTCGCCTTATTCGCGCGAAGTGGTCGAGCTGGTGGAGCTGGGCGCGCAGCGCAAAGCGCGACAGATTGCGATCACCGACAGTCAGGTCAGCCCGCTTGCTGCCTTCAGCGATGTCTGCTTTGTGGTGCGCGAAGCACAGGTGGATGGTTTCCGTTCTCAGGTGGCGTCGCTCTGCCTGGCCCAGACGCTGGCTGTCTCACTGGCGCTCGGCAACACCGAAATCCCACAGTAGTCATTCAGCGCAATAAAAAACGGCCTGTCAGGGCCGTTTTTTATTGCAGAAGATTAACGTTGGGGATAGTCGTCGCTGTTGATCCAGGCGTGATCCTCTTCCCAGCTAAACAGCCATTTGCGCTCCGGCCCGGCCATCACATTGAGGTAATAGCTGTCGTAACCGGCTATTGCTGCCACCGGGTGGTAACCACGTGGAACCATCACCACATCCTGATTGTAGGGTGCCATAGAGACGTCCAGACTGCGGTCGTCGGTATAGACACGCTGGAATGCGAAGCCCTGCGGCGGATCGAAACGGTGATAGTAGGTTTCCTCAAGCTGCGTCTCTTTACCCGGTACGGGCGTATCATGCTTGTGGGCGGGCCACGAACTGGTGGCCCCCTCGTCGGTGTAAACCTCGACGACCAGCAGCGATTCCGCCTGCTGGGTGTCCGGCAGAATGTTGTGTACCTGGCGCTGGTTACGCCCTTTACCTCGATGCTCAACGCCAACATCCTCAGGAGCAATCACCCGGGCGGGCAGCGCACCGCTGCCCGGCGCACTGCATAACGCCAGTTCCAGATCGGAATCTGCTGTTACGCGAACTGTCTCACCCGGCGGAATGTAGACTGACCACGGCGGCGTACGTTCAAACGGTGACATTCGCCCGCCCAACCCTGGGAAATCCGCAGCACGGGTTTTTACCGAGGCAAAACCCGCCACCAGCACCAGGCAGAACTCGCGCTCGCCGCTGTCAAAGTCTACCGTTTCGCCTTTTTTCAACATCCAGACATCAAAGCCGATATAGCGCCATCCGGCGCTTTCCGGCGTGATGTGTTGTATCTGGCGCGTATTGCGCTGCGCCTTTGCCAGTAACGACATGGCTCCTCCTGGAATAAAGATTAACCTAACGTCGGCATGCTGAATTCAGAGACGGTTTGTTGCCCCTGCGGCCAGCGTACCGTGGCGGTTTTCATGCGGGTGTAGAAGCGCACGCCATCTGGCCCGTGAACATTCAGCGCCCCGAACACGGAACGCTTCCAGCCGCCGAAACTGTGGAACGCCATCGGTACCGGTACTGGCACGTTTACCCCTACCATGCCGGCCTGCACATCATGCACGAATTCGCGTGCCGCATGGCCATTGCTGGTGAAAATGGCGCTGCCATTGCCAAACTCATGGCTGTTGATGAGTTCCAGCGCACTGGCATAATCCGGCGCGCGAACAATGCCCAGCACTGGCCCGAAGATCTCCTCCCGCCAGATGACCATCTCCGGGGTGACGTTATCGAACAGCGTACCGCCGACATAGTAGCCTGCTTCATAGTTGGGGAGGGTGAAGCGGCGACCATCAACCACCAGTTTCGCGCCCTCATTGATCCCTTTTTCAATATAGCCCAGCACTTTTTGCTGATGGGCGTCGGACACCACCGGACCCATTTCATTTTCTTCCGAGCGGCGCATACAGCCCGGCCCGATACGCAACGCTTCAATGCGAGGAGTCAGCTGTGCGATGAGCTTATCGGCTGTTTCATCGCCCACTGCGACCACAATCGGCAACGCCATGCAGCGCTCGCCCGCCGAACCAAAGGCTCCGCCCATAATGGCATTCACTGTTGCGTCGAGGTCGGCATCAGGCATGACGATGGCGTGGTTTTTCGCCGCACCAAATGCCTGCACGCGTTTGCCGTAGGCGCTGGCAGTTTTGTAAATGTGCTCAGCCACACCGGAAGAGCCAACAAAGCTAACCGCCGCAATACGTGGATCGGTGTACAGCTGTTCCGCATCTTCGTTGCTACAATGCACCACGTTGAAAACACCGTCTGGCAATCCGGCCTCTTTGAGAAGTTCAGCAAGACGTACCGCCGCAGTCGGTGCCAGCGCCGGAGGCTTCAGCACAAAGCTGTTGCCGCAGGCGAGCGCAATCGGGAACATCCACATCGGCACCATCGCCGGGAAGTTAAACGGCGTGATCCCCGCGACCACGCCGAGCGGCTGCATGAGCGAAAAACTATCGACGCCGGAACCGACATCGGAGGAGTATTCCCCTTTGATCAGGTGCGGAATGCCGCAGGCGAATTCCACGACTTCTGTGCCACGGGTCAGTTCACCCAGCGCGTCCGACCAGACCTTACCATGCTCGCTGACGATAATCGCCGCCAGTTCTTCCGCATGTTTCTCGAGCAACATTTTGAAATTAAACAGCACGCGTGCACGGCGCAGTGGCGTCGTGTTCGCCCAGCCGGTAAACGCCTCGTGTGCGACCTGAATCGCATCCGAGACTTCCGCGGACGTGGATTGCGTGAGTTCGCGCACCGCTTTCCCTGTCGCCGGGTCATAGATGGCCTGGGTCTGGTTGCTGTTACTGAGACAGATTTTCCCGCCGATAAAGTTTCCTGTGATATTCATGCTTAGCCTCGTCGTCTGGAGGGGGTCAATGCCGGAGCCGTGTCGGCTCACGAAGAAAGTGCATGTCATTATCCTGGATAAATGAAATGAATATTTCAATAAATCATTTAATGAAATTTTGTTTTAGTGAGCAGCGTCGCATTTACGCTCACCTCTCGGGCAGAATATCCCGACGTGTGCTTTCTTTTGCCTTGTTTTCGCAGGGGATTGCGATGATTTTTGCGCGTGGGACCTTAAGCGCTTAGTTTTTTTGCGAGGTTGATCAAAGAAGCATATTTTCGAATATTGCTAATTATGAAATAAATGTTTTGATTAAAAGCAGGCTGGCTATTTCATTTCGTTGCTATCAGGAGAGTAAGATGACCATTGCACTGCACCGCTTCTGCGTTAACCGTAAAATCGCCCCCGGGCTGGATATTCCCGCATTTTTTAAACTGGTGAACCGCTTAGGGCTTACTAAAGTTGAACTGCGCAATGATATGCCCGGCGGCAAAGTAACCGATGAGTTGAGTCACCAGCAGGTCCGCGATCTTGCGGAGCGTTATGGCTTAGAGATCGTCACCATTAACGCGGTGTATCCCTTTAACCGGCCCACGTCAGCGGTCTGTTCCTTAACGGAATCCCTGTTAAAAGAGGCGCAAGCGGTGGGGGCGGGGTCGCTGGTGCTCTGCCCGTTGAATGACGGAACGGTTATTGATAACGAAAAAACGATGACCGCACTTCAAACGCTTTCCCCGCTGTTTGATCGCTACGGTATTCAGGGGCTGGTCGAGCCGCTCGGTTTCCCGCAAAGCTCGCTGCGATCCGCCGCGCTGGCGCAGACCTTGATCCGTGATGCCGGTGTACCGTTTAAGCTGCTTATCGACACGTTCCACCATGCGCTGTATCCCGCCGCAGCAAGCGAGTTTGCCGGGGTAGACATCAGCATGGTCGGGCTGGTGCATCTTTCCGGGGTTGAAGCCACAGGGCCAATCGAGGCGCTCACCGATGACGATCGCATCATGCTTACGCCCGGCGATCGATTAGATAGCCTCGGGCAGATCAAGACGCTTGAATCGCGTGGCTATCAGGGAATTTATGCCTTCGAACCGTTCTCATCTGTGCTGGCGTCGTGGCGAGAAGAGGATATTGAACGTGCGATCCACAGCAGTATTGAACGAGTTCAACAGCACTGCGCCTGATCGTGTGGGGACGAGCCAGAAAATAGCTGCTGATAATTGACTGGCGCGGGTTTTGGTTTTCCGGCAGCTCCGTGTTCAGCAGGTCGATGAAATGACGGGGTTTAGGTTCGGTAACGTGCAGATGCCCGATAACCGGGTTGATGTTCAATGCCAGCATCTTGCGGATACTTTCGCGCTGTTGCCGGGCGTCGGCCAGAGAAACATCAGGATAAGCATCTAAACCGAGGCGGGATTCTTTACCGTTAATACGGTACTTGAGATACCAGTGACGGGAACCGCCCGGTTTGACCAGAAGTTACAGACTGTGGGAATCGGAGGCTTTAAAGGGTTTATCAGAAGGCTTGAGACTGCGGATTTTCGTACCGGTTAGGGACATATGGAGGTCACTCCATTATCGAACTAACCTGACACCAGATTTGACCATCAATTTTTCCCGATGCGGAAGGTAAAATCAAAATGCATCGGGAAGAGTTTTCACGCTAACCTGTTGAATCGACATTATATAAGGATTCGTAAGGATGCATGAATGCAAAAAGCCCGCTTAAGTTTCCTTAAGCGGGCTTTTCTAAAATTGGCTCCTCTGACTGGACTCGAACCAGTGACATACGGATTAACAGTCCGCCGTTCTACCGACTGAACTACAGAGGAATCGTGTGAACGGGGCGCATATTAACGGCGACCATCGGGCTTGTCAAAGGCTGGATTGCCTTAAGCCGATCGTTTGCTGACAATTTCGGCAATCTGGTGGTGGGATAAGCACTTACCGCTGTATGTGCACTGATTTGGTGCAAAATACCCCTTATGGGGCAGATATCAAACCACTGTTTTAGTAATAATTCCCCATGGTGTAATTAGAAACACTTATTATCCAGCCTGTTAGGCTGCAATTTTCTCTCTGAATAAAACTGGCAAGCATATTGCAACTCCTCCGACGACATAACATCCGGTGTTGGCCCGGTAATCCGTAACAGGAGGCAAAATGAACTTAAGACGACTGAAATACTTCGTAAAAATCGTCGATATTGGAAGCCTGACTCAGGCCGCCGAAGTATTGCATATTGCACAGCCGGCGCTGAGCCAGCAGGTTGCCACTCTGGAAGGTGAGCTGGATCAGCAGTTATTGATCCGCACCAAACGGGGAGTGACACCGACGGAAGCAGGGAAAATTCTCTATACCCATGCGCGAACGATTCTGCGCCAGTGCGAACAGGCGCAACTGGCAGTGAACAGTGTGGGGCAAAGCTTGCGCGGTCAGGTTTCTATCGGTCTTGCGCCGGGGACGGCGGCATCGTCCATCACCATGCCGTTATTGCAGGCGGTGCGCACAGAGCTGCCGGAAGTCACTGTTTATTTGCATGAAAACAGTGGTGCGGTGCTGAACGATAAATTGCTGAGCGGGCAACTGGATATGGCGGTGCTGTATGAGCGCGCGCCGGGCGCAGGCATTAACAGTCTGCCGTTGTTGAAAGAAGATCTTTATCTGGTCGGTACACGTGATTGCCCGGGGCAAAGCGTGGATTTGACCGCCGTGGCTGAGATGAACCTGTTCCTGCCGCGTGACTATAGCGCGGTGCGTCTGCGCGTGGATGAAGCTTTTTCGTTGCGCCGCCTGACGGCAAAAATTATCGGCGAAATCGAATCCATTGCCACGTTGACAGCGGCGATTGCCAGCGGGATGGGCGTGACGGTGTTGCCTGAGTCGGCGGCGCGTTCGCTGTGCAGTGCGACAAACGGCTGGATGGCGCGCATCACCACGCCGTCCATGAATTTACCGCTGTCGCTGAATGTGTCGGCACGGGGTTCATTGTCGCCGCAGGCACAAGCGGTAAAAGATATTTTGATGTCGTTGGTTAGCCGCCCGGCAATGGAAAGCCATGAGCTTCAGTTGGTGAGCTAATTATTATTCCTTAATGGAATAAGATGCTGGTTTTTATTATTTGTTCTGCCAGGCCACAGACTTTAACAATAGCGTCATGTCTGATGGGCCTGGAGGAAAGGGTGAATTTCCAGCAATTAAAAATTATCCGCGAGGCGGCGCGGCGGGATTACAACCTGACTGAAGTCGCCAACATGCTTTACACCTCGCAATCCGGTGTGAGTCGTCATATCCGTGAGCTTGAGGAAGAGCTGGGGATAGAAATTTTCATCCGTCGTGGCAAGCGACTGCTCGGCATGACTGAGCCAGGTAAAGCCCTGCTGGTCATCGCCGAGCGTATCCTTAATGAAGCAAGCAACGTACGCAGGCTTGCCGATCTCTTTACCAACGATACCTCCGGTGTATTAACCATTGCGACCACCCATACGCAGGCGCGATACAGCTTGCCTTCGGTGATCAAAGCTTTCCGCGCGCTGTTTCCGGAAGTGCGTCTCGAATTGATCCAGGGCACGCCACAGGAGATCGAATCGCTGTTGCATAATGGCGGGGCGGATATCGGTATCGCCAGTGAACGCCTGAGCAATGACAACACGCTGGCGGCGTTTCCGTGGTTCCGCTGGCATCACAGCTTACTGGTACCCAGCGATCACCCACTGGCGCAGAGTTCTCCGCTGACGCTGGAGGAGATCAGCCGTTGGCCGCTGATCACGTATCGTCAGGGGATCACCGGGCGCTCGCGCATTGATGAAGCGTTTGGTCGTAAAGGATTAATTCCCGACGTGGTACTGAGCGCGCAGGATTCCGATGTGATTAAAACCTATGTTGAGCTGGGGCTGGGCGTCGGGTTGGTGGCGGAGCAGTCAAGCGGCGAGAATGAAGAAGGGAAGCTGGTACGCCTGGATACGCAACATCTGTTCGATGCCAATACCGTCTGGCTGGGGCTAAAACGCGGTCAGTTACAGCGCAATTATGTCTGGCGCTTTATTGAGTTGTGTAATGCCGGGCTGTCGGTGGAAGATATCAAGCGGCAGGTGATGGAACCGGACGAAGCGGTGATTGATTACCAGATCTGAAAAGCAAAAAGCCTGCTTAGTTTCCTGAGCAGGCTTCTTAAATTTGGCTCCTCTGACTGGACTCGAACCAGTGACATACGGATTAACAGTCCGCCGTTCTACCGACTGAACTACAGAGGAATCGTGTGAACGGGGCGCATACTACTGGCCCCTATCTGCTGTGTCAATACTAAATTTAAGCTACTGATTCAACTGGCTAATTAAAGCACAGGCTGCCGTTTTAATGCACTCTGTTCACGCTCTCGCCGTAGCCAGACTGGCCGCGCAGGCGACCAAGCGGGTCCTGGCCGTAAAACTGACAAAAACGCTGCCACAGCGCCGGGAAACGCGGGGCGAACAGCTCTGGCGCGCTGAAGAAATACTCGGACAGTACCGCAAAACACTCCGCCGGATCGGTTGCTGCATAGGCATCAATGCTGGCTGCGCTTTCCCCCACCAGATCGATCTCATCCTGGATATTGTCCATTGCGGCGTGCAGATCATGTTCCCAGCCTGCCACTTCACGCAGCGGAATCAGCGGAATACCGCTGGCGCGATCGCCATTGCGCGTATCGAGCTTATGCGCGACCTCGTGAATGATCAGGTTAAAACCGGAAGCGTCAAACGAGTCCTGAATATCCAGCCAGTTGAGAATGATTGGGCCTTGCTGCCAGCTCTGCCCGGACTGCACCACGCGCTGGTTATGCACCAGCCCGATATCGTCTTCCCACTCGTCGTCTACCACAAACGGCGCAGGGTAGATCAGCACTTCATGGAAACCGTCCAGCCATTCCAGGCCTAATTCGAGGACCGGAAGACAAAACAGCAGGCTGATGCGCGCACTTTTCAGCCCATCCAGTTCAAATCCCTGCAAGGGAACCAGCCTTTTTTGTTGCAAAAAACGGTCCGCCAGTTGAACCAGTTTGATCTGTTCATCCGGTAATAAATTCGCCAGCACAGGGGCGTTTAACGCTTCTTCCCACGGGAACTCCACCTCATCGGTGGATCCTTTCGTTTTCCAGGGCCACTTTATCATCGCTTTGCTCGCAAACTCGCCACTTGAACCAATTTAACGGGACAGGGTCTGTTAAAATGCCAAATTACCTGGCATCATGGCAACTGTCTGTACGGAGAGATGCCAGAGCGGCTGAATGGACCGGTCTCGAAAACCGGAGTAGGGGCAACTCTACCGGGGGTTCAAATCCCCCTCTCTCCGCCACTTCCTTTACCCCTTTTACCCATCGCGTTATTACCCTTTTTCTTCCGCACCTGAACGTGTGAGCTGACCGTAACCACCTGACTTTTTTGTGGTGTTTCAGGCTCAGACAGCGCAACGCGGATACGTTATCACCCCGTCCGCCTTTCCGGGTAGCGCTTTGCAACGATGTCATTCATTTTGTGAACCAGGTCGTAACCCTGGATGCATCGTGGCTGGCTTCGTTTCATACGCGTACGGGTTGTGCTGCACCGTCGCATTGAAGGCCTGGCTTTCTTACTGCTGTTGGATTAGCGCGCTTTGCTTATTCATAACAACGCAACGAAATAATGCAAGGCATTTCTGAATAAGAATTTTCACATGGCTTTTTGCAGGCGTTTGAATCGATTGTAATATCCGATTGTGCACGCCGATGTTATTTTCCCATAGCGCTCTCTGATATTTTTGAAATTAGCGTTTAATGATTATGGTTGTGTGTTAATTGATAATAAAAACAGCGAGATACTCATTTATTACTCAATCCAGGTTAACACGCTTTAGCGCAGGGCGGGAACCGCTACAGGTTATCGGGATAATTTGCATTTCGCAGGTTGACTGCCTAGCTTTTTATTGTCAATAGAGCGATATACCGATACTCACCACATTCTCTGTTAATAGCGTTGAATCAGGGAAGGGCGGTAGCCTGTGTTGCGTAATAACAAACTTATAATTAATTGATTTAATTAAAGGCGGGAAGCGTTGGCATAATAAATACATAACTCAGGAGCGGCAAACAATATGACGCAAGAAATATCCTGTGAGGGTGTAGATGAGAATGTGACCCAGGCGTGGAATTACGCCGTACTGCGCGAACAGTTTGAGCGTATCGAAAATGCGCTCCAGCGTTATCTACGCGCTGTGCACCAGCGTGTGGAGGAGTATTCACATAAAACGCAAGAGACGATGCCCTCTACGCTGCAAATGGATATGTTTGTGCGGTTTCAGACCAAGGTGCCTGCTTGTGATATCCCGGTTTGCCAGCAAAATTTTCGCGAAGCGGAACGCGCGCTGATCCCCCCTGAGAGCCGGCTGGCATTATTGATGACGCGTTTTGGACTCAACTCATTTGAACGGGATGCGTTGTTACTGGCGCTGATGCCGCTGGCGAATGGCAATGCAGGTTTTCTCTTTGCCTGTTTACAGAACGACACGCACGAAAGCTGGCCTGGTCCGGAACTGATCCTGAATCTTCTCTGTCGGGACGCCACAGAGCGTCTGGATATGCAAGTCTGTTTATCCCCGCTTTCCCCCCTGGTTCGGCATGCGTTGGTCTTCAGCGGTGATACGGAACGTAATAACGATCTGGCGCCATTCCTGCAGGGAAGCATGCATATTTACCGCTATTTGTCCGGCAGAGACTCGCTGCTTGGGCAGGCGTGTTGCCGGTGGCTGGAACCGCCGACGGACATAGATTTGTTCCCCGGCGTGACGAAACAATTGCTCCATTATGTCTATCATCCGGTTCCCGCATTGCTTATTTCTCTGGCAAAAGGAAGCGTCGGTTCGCGGCTGATGGCGTTGTCGCGTGCAGCACATATCGCAGGGCGTAAACTGCTGCTGTTCGATATGGACCAGGCTCCGGCCGACGAGACGCAATTTTGCCGCTGTTTTGTGGATGTGCTGCGGGAGTCCACGCTGTACGCCGCAGGCCTTCTCCTTCATGGATTGCACCAGGCCTGGCAAAACCATACCGATTTACGCAACTGGATGAGTGACCGCATTCGTGAACATCGTTTCCCGCTGTTTGGTTTGAGTGAAACAGGTGTTCCGTTGGTGCCATTGACGGATATAGCCCAAGTGCTCATTGAAATGCCACAAAGCTCAACCCAGGATGAAGCACGGCTGTTAGACCGTGTCCTGCAACGTTATCGGGTGGAGGCGGATGTGGACCCGCAGATGCTGGTTCGCCGATTCAGGCCCCCTCCGGATACGCTGCTCCAGTCGCTCAGCGATGCGGACGCCTATCGGGAATTGCGGGGGGCGCATGCGCTTTCCGTCGATGATCTCTGCCGCGCTTTTCGACAGCGTTCTCAGCAGGCTTTCGGTGGGCTTGCCACACGAGTTGAGCCCCGGCGGACCTTCGATGATCTGATCGTCGCCGATGGCCTCAACAAGCAGCTGGAGGAGGTGCTGGCTGCCGTTCGGTTTCGTGAGGAGATGCTCGCCCGTGGATTTGCCCGCAAGATTGCTTACGGAACCGGGGTTAGCGCGTTGTTTCATGGCGATTCCGGAACGGGGAAAACGTTAGTGGCGGAAGTGTTAGCCGGGGCGCTGGGTGTGGATATGATCAAGATCGACCTCGCCACCGTCGTCAATAAATACATTGGTGAAACCGAGAAACATCTGGCGCGCATCTTTGATATTGCGGAAGCGGATTCCGGATTACTGTTCTTTGATGAAGCCGATGCGTTGTTCGGCAAACGGAGTGAAACCCGGGATTCTCACGACCGCTACGCGAATATTGAAATCTCCTATTTATTGCAGCGTCTTGAAAGTTATACCGGACTGGTCATTCTTGCCACCAACAATCGCTCACATCTGGATGAAGCATTCACCCGTCGGTTGAGTTTTATTATTCGTTTTCCGTTTCCCGATCTCACGCTGCGTGAACGAATGTGGCGTGGCATCTGGCCTGCCGAAATCCGCGTGGCGGAGGATGTGGACTTTGCCGCGCTGGCGCGCCGGGCTGAAATCACCGGCGCTAACATTCGTAACATTGCATTGCTGGCAAGCTGGCTGGCTGCCGACAATCAATCGACATGTGTGGAACTCAAGCATATCGAACGTGCGCTGCAACGTGAACTTGCCAAGATGGGGCGTGTCGTCTGACCCCGCACTCTCTACCGGAGAACTTCTATGTCAGATACTACAGCTACTGATGCAACTGCGCCTGCAATTGCTTCTGATACCACGCTGATTGAACTCAATGTCGCTATTGATGCGGCATTACGTGAGTATTTGCCAACGGATGTCGCCATCCGTTTCGATCTGCCACCCAAAGATTCAACACCCGATGTTCCTACCGTGTGCGTCTTTCTCTACGACATTCAGGAAGATTTACAATTGCGGGTCGGCGAGCGCAGGCAGTACGTCTCTGCAACCGGGCAGTTTGTGCCGGGGTATGTCAACATCCGTTGTTGTTATCTGGTGACGTACTTTGAGGTGGCGCAAAGCAGCAGCAGTGATTCACCGTCAAGTCAGGCCAATAGCCAGTCGTTGATCATCATTAATAATGTCTTGAACGCGTTGGTTAACCACCGTTCGTTCTCCTCCTTACCTGGCGCATATTTGCGCGTCATTCCGCCGTCTGAACAACTCAATAGTCTGGGGAACTTCTGGCAGGCGGTCGGCAATACGCCGCGGCTGTGCCTCAGTTACATGGTGACCGTGCCGTTGAAACTGACCGATCTGCAAACCACTTACGTTGCCGTGAGCACGACGGAAGTCCAGTCTGCGCTACTGCCTGACGATGATGCGCAAGAAGAGACTGAGACCACGGGGAGCTGAGTCGCGCACTTTATTCTGTAAGGGAGAGTGCCACGATGCCCGACTATGAAAAAAAATCAGACGAAGGCCAGCGTGTGACGGGGGCGCGTAAGAAACGTCGTACGGGACGGGGTGGGAGAAGAACAGGAGCGGTATTCCAGCCCGTGGAGCCGGATCCTGTTGCTGATGAGGCGTGGCAGCGTGGAGGGGCCGATCTTCGTGCTGCCTGGGAGGCATGGCAGGCACAACAGGAGGTGGCGCCACAGATTGAACCCTTTCAGCCTGGTAATCTTCGCCAGCGATTGACCGCGCTACTCTATCTGCTTGATGTGACAGGGGCTGGCCCCAGGATGCCGCAGCGTGTTCTTCCACCGACACCCGACCCCTTTGCAAATGAGGCGCGTGACGTGGACCCGCATGTGTCCGAGGATGCCTCCCCGTTGTCTGAGCCCGCGGCTACGTCCGCCGGTGAACGCCCGCAGTATGATTATATTGCTCTGACCATGCTGGGTGGGGGGGCGGCTGCCGCACAGGCAGGGGCACCGGGCATAACCGACCGTCTTGCCAGTATCGCCCGTATGAGCGGCATTCTGATGGCGGGAACCTCCGCCATGATGACGCGAAAAGGCGCAGGGATTGCGGCGGGCGCTTCGGCATTGCTGGGAAGCCTTGCGTATGCCGGGTACTTACTCTTTGGCGAAAAAAATGCTGAGCAGGGCGGTAGCTCGTTGAGTTTTGAGGAACTGGCTGAGCTGACCGGTGCGCTGACTGAAAAAGAGCGTGCGATGATTGACGAGCTATCCCGCCTGCATAAAGCGCCAGTGAGCGAACCTGAAGAGGCTATCTATCCCTTTGATGCCAGCGAGATAGCTGAACTGGAGCAAATAGCGGCGGAACTGGACGCTGCATTTACAGGCGCTATTGATACCTTTGTACCCCACAGCCGGTTGAAACGCTGGGCCATTGGCGAGCGCAGTGTGTATAACCCGGCGAAAAAAACGACCACCACCACAAAAGCGCCAGTCAGAGCAAAGCCTGCGACGACAACCACAACCACGACAACAACCGCACAGCCACCCGTAACGCCCCCCCCAGCGCCTACGACGGTCGGGCCGGAAATCCGGCAGGCATACTGGCGTCGCCGGTATGAAGAAATGGCGGAGAGCTCTCCGGAAAAATTCTATCTCGATTTACTCCGCAAGGGCCCGGGTAATGACAGCTGGAATTATTTGGTGGCGCCGAGAGAGAGTTTTCCGTTGAATG
Source organism: Kosakonia sp. N21 (assembly GCF_050587465.1). NCBI lineage: Bacteria > Pseudomonadati > Pseudomonadota > Gammaproteobacteria > Enterobacterales > Enterobacteriaceae > Kosakonia > Kosakonia sp. N21. The sequence continues at coordinate 786,504 of NZ_JBOBHR010000001.1, forward strand.
ACACGTGGGTCACACGGATGAATGCGTTGAAATTAGAGAGCCTGCCGCATGAATTCAGTGACAAAATTGAGGTGGCATCTCGCGATGCAGCCAAAGCGCCGGGGGTCAAAGCGGGCATCGCTCAACTACCCGATAACTCATGGCTGCATTTGGGGAAATACTACCTGCTGTTTTATCAGAAAGTGATGTCTCTGTGGGCTAACTTCATTCTTAACCTGGAGGTGGCTGACGCCAGCAGATGCAACGTCCAGGTGGGGCGACTGCAGAATCTGACAAGAGATCTTAATCGTGATTTTGATGGCGCGGCAATGGATGCGGCTGCTTTGAAAAAACTGTCCAACCAGAGTAAGCAACTGAAAAAAAGAAATGAGCAATTACGCACATTCAGTACTCACAAGTCCATGTCTGGTTCGTTGAAAAATGAAACGCTTATATTCAGCCCGCTAATCCCCAAGGCAGAAGTATTTTGGAAAGAATACAGTCTGGCCTATATCGACAAGATCGATCCGTCAAAATTTACGGCCAGTTTTCGTCCTACGCTGTTCACCTTTGTGAGTGACCTTGCTGACCAAATAAAGTCGAGTAGAGGCGATCAGATTGTATTAGGTGATTTTTACTCCAATCTGAGCCTCCTGACCCTCGAGCGTCTGAAAAATGCCCTCAAGGAAAAGCGTGGGGAGGATGCCTACAACTATGCCGTGCTTGATGAGCAAGTGGTGCGCAATATCCGCGAAAATATTGTCAAATTTTGGCATACCAATGAGATGAAGTTCTGGCTGGGCAGATATAACGCCCTCAGAAAAGAGATTACGCCGTTACTGGATGCCTGGCTTGGAAAACGGGCGCCGGACAAGCCCGGTACGCCGTCGAAAACTAAAGTAGCCGCAGGCGCCACGCTTCCTGTACAGGTGGACAAAGGCTCATCCGCGGTGGCGTCTACGACGGTCGCGCCTGAGAATGCAACCGCACAATCCAGCCAGGAACCAAACGACAGTATTGACTGGACGGAAATCGGCAGAAAAATGGAAGCCATGCCGCCGTTACCGGAGCATTTTAGCTTCAGCCAGCAAAAGCTGGACGAGCTCAAAGGGAAACTGGATGCATTTTTGGGGGACATGACCGGCTTTCTTGGCGAGGATATTTTAACGCCCGATCGTTATATTGATGCGTTTATCCGTGAATCACTCCGTATTCATCAGCAGGACCAGCAGTGGTCGCCGGAGAGTAATATCACCGTCAAGGAAATTATCTATCATCTGTCCGGCGGGCGCGCTGCAGAAATACACGAGACGGTTCTTCATACTTATTCCCTTCGCGATATCGTTCGGGGTGTGCCACGTCAGGAACTTGGGACGGCGTATTCCGACAGCAATATTCTCTGGCCTGACGCTTTCAGCCAGCAGTTGCGTGACAGGCTGCTGAAAATAGACCTCTCTGTCGACCTGAAACTGAATGCGGTGTTTGGCGCGGGCAAATCGCGGGTCGAAAACGTCTACAAGGTGATGGTCACACGGGCCGCGCTGGCCTATCTCGACAAGAAAAAAACAACACCCGGAGGAACAGGGGGAGAATATCATCAGCACTATATTGATGCGGTAAAACAGTTTCTGGAGGGGAAAACGCAGGCCGAAACCGTGGAGTGGCATGGCAGCACACTCGCCAACCTGATGTTTATTCCTGTTCCTTCCTCCGGCGTGTTGGGGAATAAGAAAATCGGGGTGCTGCTCTCGCTCTGGGATAACGACTACTATGAAGTGCCGTGGCCGGGACTGGCCGAACTGATTAAAAAAGAAGGAGAGGACAGAAAAGTTCCGCCGTCACTCACCGTTGAAACCGATTCCGGGTTCAGGGCATTCATCGAAAAATACCGGACTGTCGGCACCGGGAAGGCGCTGAAAGATATTCCTGACAGCTTCGGTTTCCTGCCTCATCACCATGATGCGCCGGAACAGCATCAGGATTATACCTTTCAGACCAGTTATACCGTCTATAACCCGCCGTTTACCACCACCTCCGGAAGCCGTGAAGTGCTGATCGATACGCTGATTGAACGGCAGGAGAGTGACCTTGCCGATCTGTATGATGAGCTGATTAAGACATCCGCTGAGCATCAACGGGCAGTTGTCCATGAGCTGGTGAACACGTTAGCGGTGATGTCCGGGTTGCTGCTGATGGTAGGGGGGATCGTGGTTGGCGGGCCTGCCTTACCGTGGATTGCGGCCTCAATGGCGACCACACTGCTGCTGGAGGTGGTGCCGACCATCGTGCTCTATTCGCAGGCGGATGATGACGAAGAGCGCAAAGTGTATATGCGCTCTCTTTTAATGGCCGTGGCGTTTGAGATGGGGGGCAGTCTGGCGGGCGTGGTGATGGAACAGATGCTCAGGGGGATTTCGCGGCTCACGCGCCTTGCTGTTACCGCGCTGCCGGATACGCTGCCCGAAATGTATAAGCTGCTGAAAAACAAAATGCTGCGCGTGATTGCTAAAACAGGCGTGCGACGTTTACGGTTACACAAAGGCGTCGCCACGGCGATAAGCCAGCAAGGGCTTGACGATCTGGACGCGATAGTGAGGACGCTTAAAAAGCCCGCGCCGCCCCCCGTACCAAAAGAGATCCCTGTTGAATCCGCCCCGGACGTTCCTGGATTTAATTATCCTCCCGGTACGAAGGTGAAACCGCCCAAACCCGAACCTGAACCTGTTGCAGGGCCCTCAGGCCGGATCACCCCCCCTGTTAGCGTGAAAGCCGATCTGTCCCTCGAAGGAAGAGTTCAGGCGTTATCCGATGTGATTAGCGAAATGGATAAAATGCGTTTCGAATCCAATGTGCGCATCGTGACCGCCTGGAAAAAAGGCAGTACAACGCACGAAATTACGAACAGCTATTATATCCGTGGGCTACGCAGGCAGGACCGGGTAGTGGTTCAGCTATTTTCTGACAAAGGTGAGTTTTCATATATCTACTTTGATGAGGATGAGTGGTTACAAATCATGGCGAATAAGGCACAGCAGTCAGATGACTGGCTACTGGCGTATTACGATCTGGCCAGTGAAGCTGAACTCTCCGGGATTAAAGGTGGGTTAAGACCGCTGACGCAAATGAGCGGTACGTTACCCCTCGAGGATTACCCACAGGAGGGCGTTCTGATCTACGCGTCGCAGGCTTATAAAGATAGTGTGGCCAAACAGGGTGTGAGTTTTGAGGCGATACAGAAATTTCTCGATCAATTACATATTCGTACTCAGGACCCGGCCGGAGAAAACAGCCTGTCGACAATTATCAAAAACGCAATCGAAGAAAGTGATGATTTACAAGCTGCATTACGACAGGTCCAGTTGTTAGACGACATACCGAAAGCATGGAAAACGTCCAACGCCGAAGATGCGCAATTAATGAAACGGATCCAGGAAATAAAAGATCTTGGTCCTGATATCACCCATTTCCGGCCGTTAGTTAAGGATCTGCCTTTCCGACAAAACAATCCGCGACTGAGCGAGGCGCTTCAGTCGTTTTATACAAAATCACTCCATTCCGATCCGGGCTTTAAGGTTGTTTCGACGGATTTTTCGCGAATCAAGGCGGCCAACGGTGGGGGCCTTGTCTCCATGTCGCAGTTAAACATCATCGAGCAGGCATTTAACCGGGTGCATGATATTGCAGAGAAGGTACAGGCACTCCTTCTTGAGGCCAAAAATAACTATGCGTTGCATGAAAGAATTCTGGTGATACTGGCGAAATTCCTCAATACCACCGACAGTAAAATTCTCGGCGAGGCCTATGAGCGGCTGAGTATTTTGGGGGAACGGCTCCGGACGTTTGCCCGCTATCATGTGCAGGAGACAAAACTTGGGCGTGTTGTGCTCATGCAGAAGGTCGATGCTTCAGAGCCGGTTGTTTTTGCCTATGTTTATCAAAAAGATCCCACTGCCCGTATCATGGTTGTGTTACCCGATATCTTCGAGGATAAAGCCGTTCATGACACTATTATCCACGAGATATCTCACCAGGCGATCGGTACGGAAGATTACGTTTACATAACGGATATTCCTAAGAAATACACGCCCTTCAGTGCGCATCACCTCTCTTTTGGCACTTACCCCTTTGAACCGGACAGCGCACATGTGCCGCTGGGGCGGGCCGGGCAGTCTTATGGCACCACCGGGGTTGAACGTCTTAACCCGGTCTCAGAGTACGATCGTGCCCTGGCGCAGGCACGGGTGAGATTTCTGCCGATGGAGAGGGCGAATGCGAAAATGGGTAACGCCGATTCGCAGGTGATCCTGTTTCTCGCGCTGTTTAATAATTTTGAGTTTGAGAAAGTCACCTTCGCGGGAACAGAGGCCTACACCTGGCGTATTAAACCCATTGAGGATGCGCTCGCGCGGGCAAAACGCGATGTGTCGGAGCAAAGCGATCTCCCGGGACGGGTGACGACTGCCGAGCCAGAAACCCCAACCTTATCGCCGCAGGAAGAGTTGGTTGTGCGGGAGTACAGTGAGCATCTCCTTAACGTGGCACTTTTCCAGGCCAGTGAGTTTACGGTCGACGATATTCTTACTGACGAAGAGATTAAGGCACTTGTTCTCGCCATCAGTGAACTGGCCAGTACCACGCAGGCGACCCCTTCCGGCGACGTCACTAACCCGTAATACAGACCCTGCTGCAGAAAACATTCTGCAGCAGGGTCTGCCCATCATCCTGAGTACAGACCGCTATCTCCGTATGTCACTGTCTGAAGGAACAATACGATGCCGACACATGAACCCTCTGTAGACGAACAGCCAGCATCGACTGGTGCGCGCAAAAAGAGCCGCAGCAGGCGGCGTGGTAAAGGTGTGCGCGGCGATCCGGACGCCGCATGGCAACAGAGCGGCGCGAAACTGCGCGCAGCCTGGGAAGAACTGGAAGCGGGAACATCGGGCGAACCGCAGTCTCCGCTACTGCGCGGGCGTAACCTGCAGGAGCGCCTCACCGCAATGCTGTATGTGCTGGATGCCAGCGGAGCCGGGCCGGCTTCTGTGGCGCGCCATCTCCCGCCGGAGCCTGTTATTCCCGACGCGGGGCCGGCTGTGCCGGTGTCGCAGACGGAGGCAGAAGAACCGCCCGCCGCGCGCTCAGCGGGGAACCGCAACGGCGAGTCGATTGAACTGCCATTATGGGGCGCGGCGGCAACGACTGCATACACCGCGTCGCAGGCGGCAGGGGGCCCGGGTCTGACGGAGCGTCTGGCAGAGGCGGGCCGGAGGATGGCGGCACAGGGCAGTAGTATGATGCAGACCACCAGCGTGCTGATGGCGGCGGCAGCGGCGCAGGTGAACCCGCGAGCCGTGTCGCAGACGGTGGGCGCCACGGCGCTACTGACCGGGCTGGCCTATGCCTGGTATTCGATATTCGGGCAGCGGGAAGATGAACGCGCGGCGGCGTATGAACAACTGGCAGAACTGACCGGCATGCTGACAGAGGATGAACGGGCGGTTCTGGACACTCTCCTCCATTCGATTCCGGCGCGTGCACCCGAGCCCGTTAATAGCCTGCCGGAAGAGGTTCTTCAACCTTACAGTAAAGCGGAAATGGATGAACTGATTGCGCTGGTCGCGGAACTTAAGGCTGACGATACCGGCGCCAGGCCGACGGAGATGGCTAAAATCCCTGGCACAGCGAATCTTCATGGTGCCAGGGCAAAACGATCGCTGCCAATTGTTCCTTCTGCTACCGTCGATACGACGGCGACCACGATAGCGGCAAATTCAACGGCAACCCAGTCTGCGTCCAGACAGGCGTATTGGGCCAAACGCTATGAGGAGGCGAAAGAGGGGAACAGGGAGAAAACACTGTTTGGCATCCTGAAAGCCGGGCCGCAACCTTCTCATCATTATAGTCTGGCGGCGCCTCGGGAGAGTTTTCCACTGAGAGATGCCTGGTATACCCAAATGGATCAGTTGGGTATTGACTCCCTCGACGATGTCTATAAAGGCAAAATGCTTCAGCTGGCGGCTGAAACGGCCAGCGATATGGCTATCTTGCCTCCCTATGATGATCTGCCGGCAACACGTTGGCTGCATGTCGGACATTATTACGAACGATTTTATCGGAGTGTATTGCTGGAATGGGGGACGGCCCTGGTACGCATGGATATGTCGGTTGCCAAAGAGTTTAAAGACATTGCGATGCGGATGCATACACTGATAATTGCATTGAAAGATGAATGGGGTAAAACGGCAATTCACGAATCTGTGCTGGCCAGACTCGACGGTAAGATGTCACGCCTAAAATTTATGCATTTTATGCTGGATGCATTTAGCCCTCTTCGAAACCGACCAATCGCCGAAAATTTAAAAGCGCCAGACTGGAAATACAATGTAGAAATTCCAGCTGGGGATATTTTCTGGAAAAAATACAGTTTGTCCTATCTGCAGCATATAGATCTTTCCAGATTTACAGATGATTTTACAGATACTCTGAAGCAGTTTGTTAAATCCAGCGTCGACTACCTGAAAACCACCGATAATAAGATTGATTTGGTGAAGCTTTATACTGGAATGAGCATTCTCGCCGTGAAGCGTCAGTTGGAAGCCGTAGAGGCTGACGATGTGAAGAAAGCCTACAACTATGCGGTGCTGGATGAGGAGTTGCGATTAATTATACAGGAGAATATTTCCCGTTTATGGGGAGGGACTCAACCTACGACATATATCACGGAACACGATCGGGGAATTGACGAGATATTACAGCAATTACCAATAATGAGACAGAGGTTGAAACAGAAGGAGGGCCGTGGGGAACAAGCAGCAACGACACCGGTATCGGCACCGAGCGTGACGGAGGAAACCGTTGATGAAAAAGCAACCACTACAAAGGCAACCACAACAGCGCAGGCAGTAACGGAAGAAAATAAGAAGGAAATGAGCGTCATACCGACCCGGACACCGCTTGCTGAGATTGACTGGGATAAACTTCAGCAGGTTCTTGAACGAGCAGAATTATTGCCAGAAGAGCGATTTAGCGCCCGGCAATATATCTTAGGGAAGATGCAAGAAAAAATGGAGGAAACGTTCGAAAATCTGACCGGTTTTCTCAACGAAAAGATCCTGAATCCGGGGGGGTATATTGATTCATTTATCAATGAATCACTCGGAAAATATGGTCTGGATAAAACATGGTCGCCGGATTCTGTTGCTTTTGTCGAACCTTACCAGCGGCCTTTTAGTGAGGGGAAGCCCTCTACTTATCCCCTTCCTAAAACCTATACCTTGCGCGATCTTGTGTTAGGAAAATTGCGCAGAGATACAATAAGTATGCACCGGGAGTATGCTATTCAGTGGCCGCGCTCTTTTCCGGCGGAATTACAGAATCTTCTTGAAAATGGAATTGAAAAGGATATTAAAACGAAGCTTGAAGCGCTTTTTGTTTCAGACTCTCCTGGAGGGAAACAGAGAACTGAACAGATCTATAAGGTCATGGCCCGACAAGCAGCGCTGAATTATCTTGAGCGGAAAAAGACAGAGCCAGCACTCCTTAGTGCTTATAAGGTCTATATCGATGCGGTTGAGAGTTATCTGAAAGGGCAGACCAAAGCGGAAATCGTCAGATGGCATGGCAGTGAACTCTCTGGCATGTTTTTTATTCCACTCAGTCCGCAAGCTGCAGGCAAGAATAAAATGGGAGTACTACTGTCTCTGTGGGGAAATGACTATTATGAAATACCGTGGCCTGGTTTTTCAGTTTTGCAACGTGAGAATTACCCGAAGAATCTCTACGAAACGCCACCCGCATTTCCTGAATCCCACCCCAATCTACAGAAATTTATTGAGAAGCACAGGACCATTCGTACGGGCAGAGATCTGGCGAACATCGCAAAACCATTTGAATACAAGGGTGTCATGATTGATGCAACCAGCCAATTTACCCCGGAAGCCGGAGACATGTACACCGTGTTTAAACCGCCATTTACGACCTTTTCACCAGGTGCAATTGATGACTTAGTCGGTTACCTTACCCGTTTACAACATAAAGACATGACTAAATTATATGATGAGCTGATTGTCACGTCCGGGGAGTTCGCACGGGTCAAAACATCTGAATTGGTTAATACGCTTTCTATTGCCGTTGGGATAATGATGATATTCGGCGGCATCGTAATTGGCGGGCCTGCGTGGGCATGGTTGTTGGCTTCGCTGGTATCGACGTTGCTGGTGGATATAGTGCCGAATGCTGTGCTCTATTCACAGGCAGATGATGAGGAAGAACGGGCGCAGTATCTGCACTCGATGGTTATGGCTGTGGCATTTGAGTTGGGAGGGAATGTGGTATCTGGGGCGGCAGGGCCGCTGCTTAAAGCTGCTGCCAACCAGGTTGCACGTTTGGGGGTGACGGCGGTACGCACAACGTTGCCGAAAATGTATGGATATATCATCAACAAATTAAAGCTCAGCGGAAAATCCCTAAAAGTTGAACTGCTGAGACAAGTGGGCAAAAAAAATGGTTTTGTGAGCCAAAAAAATAATGACGATCTTCGTCGGATCCTTTCGAAGCCAGATGTGCGCGACAATAAGGAGGCTGCGCCGAATCCTCTCGATACCGTGCAGAGTCGTCCCCGTGTAGAAAAATGGAATAAAGAGTTGGTGGAAACCGCTAATGAGTTACGTGAAAATGGATTTGACACCTGGTTTCGTGTTGTCTCTCGCTGGAAAAAGGTCACAGAGAACAAGGTTGAAAACACCTATGTGATTGTAGCCAAAAGAGGGGAGGATACGGCCATCGTTTCTTTGATGCGAGAGAAAGGAAAATCGGCCTTTCTCTATTCAACAGAAGAGCAATGGCTGCGTCAGCTAAGTGATAGCGCGGTTGCCCAAAAAGAAGTCGTTAAGTACCTTGATTATACTGATTTCAATATTCTGAAACATCAACACAATGAGCTGGCTGACTATTCTGGTGAATTATCATCATATGGTTATATTGATGATGCGCTAATTGTTTCTCCACCCGAGGAATACAAAGAAATCATCAAGAAGCAAACAGGTATAAGTTATGATGTTATTCAGGACACATTCTGGAAAATAAAAGGAAACGAAGCAGGAACTTCCCGCATGCCAGTCGCGAATTCTGCCAATCGTGTAAAACCGCCATCTGGAAGTGACAGTGGGACGAAAAAAAATGCCCCAATTATACCGACTGAGTTTATCAGGGATATAAAATCTTCAGCAGAGATTGCATCTGATATGACGACGGATTTTAATTCGCAACAATTACTGGCTAAATTGAAAAATAATAAAGATATTGAAGCCGCAATCAATAGCCCGGGGGGAAAATGCGACACCATATTGTACCCGATTGAGAAAATCATTAGTGCAGAAGGATTTTCAGATATTCGTTTCCGTGGGATGTATATGTGGATAAATGCAATGTCATCACCTGGTAACCATTTTGTAGTCATCGCCAAAAAAAATGGCATTGATTATGCTATTGATTTAACGGCCAGACAGTTTGGTGAGAACATGAGCGGATTTACCGGGCCGATTATCTCACGCGAAGCAGATTGGGCAGTTAAATATAGTCTGGGCTCTGAACGTAGACTAATAAAGTACAAGGATTTTAATAATCCATCCAGTGCCGTAAATAACTTCCAGTTATTGCCTGTTCCCCCAGATGATTTTATTGAAGATGGTATTATTTTGAAAGTTCCGCGATGGTATATCACATTAAAGAATGCCAGAATTGAGGAGCTGAAAAAGCCACCAGTACCGGAAAAAGCGTTATCCGGACGTATTTTGTCTGAAGCAGATTTAGGGGAAGGTTCATTAACATGGCAAAATTTCGATTTGTTACCTCCGCCGCAAATTGCACGCGGTGAGGGAGGTGATAAGGCCTTCAAAATTACCAGTAAAGCGGCGGAGCTTAAGGTGCTTGGGCCGGATATTGAAGCGTTTTATCCTCTGTCTAAAAATCCAGGGATGAAAAATCTGGAGGAAACGACAAAAACGGAATTGATTGAGCGATTTACAAAACTCCCTGGTAAAAATTCAGTCTATGAGCAGGCGGGCGAGGATGTATGGCAGGTGGCCTTCCGTGCGCAAATTCCCGCTGAACAAGCCGCGGCGGTCCGCGTCAAAGAGAGCTTTGCCAGGGCTTTTGAAGAGACGGAAAAAGTGCTGGCCATCATGAGGGAGGCAAAAACGAATCCGGAAATTCGTCAACAGTTTATTAGCGTAATGGCCCGTTTTCTAAATGAAAAGGATCCGCGTATTTTGACTGAAGCTTATAACCGTTTCGCGGTTATTGCCGAGGAGACCTATGAGGCGGCACGCTTTCATGTAGCCGAGAAGCAGTTTTCCCGGGTGATCCCTGTGCGGATTAAAGAAGGTAAACACGCGGCGGCGATGGATCAGGCTTTTGTTTATCCCTATGACCCGACCGGAAGGATATTCGTTGTTCTGGAGAATTATTCGCAATCATACAGCAGCCAGACGGCCATACATGAGCTGACTCACTTGTCCGTAGGGAGTCTTGATTTTCAGTATCTGGCGGACAGCAACAGGCTGGGAGCATTAGCAGACATGAAACAGGCGCATTCTATGTTTGGATCCGGGCTGTACAGTGAGGAGGGGTTGCAGTTTGGTATTGGCAAACGGCAGTTCGCTGTCAGTGAAATTCAGGCCGCAAAAATGCGTGCACTTACCGATCAGGAGAGGATACTGGCGCAGGCGCGTCTAACCAGGCTCCCAATGTTGCGGGCGAATGCAAAGCTGAATAATGCGGATCATCTTACTATTTTTTATAACGCACTCCTGGAGGCGTTTTCAGTTACGCCAGAAGCATTCAGCGGGAAGGAAAGCATCTTATGGTCAGTGAAAGTCAAGCCATCCGTGACTAAACGTTCTGTCCCTGTAGTGGATGAAAACACTGCAGCAGCAGATATTGACAGAGCGATTAAAAGAGAAAGAGATGAAAGCGCGTTGTCGGTATTTATCCTTCAGGGGGGGATGCTTGCAAAAGAGGATCGACTGACGGATCTCGAACTTGACGAATATGATATCGACTGGGATATGCCCTAAAAATATTACACGGATAAATTAATGTCGGAACAATTATGCTAAAAAGAGATATAAACAGAGTAGAAGTGAGTGAATCTATTAATTAATGCTATGGATAAAAAGAAAATATCCTGGCGGGTAATGCCAGGATACGAGTTGTCAAATATTGACAAAAAAACAAAAGCTAGAGAGGTCACTAATAATGCGCGGGCATCATCGCATAAGTATTACAGTAAATAAACAGTTATTAAATCAGATGCCACATTATTTATTTTATTAATTTGGTGTCGGGTATATTTCTCGTGGAAATATAAATCTATATTATGTCTGCCTGCCATTTGTCTGTGATAATGACGACCTGTAACACATGAGATGCTATTGTTATGGTTTTTCGCGCAGGAGCAACAATGACTATCAATGACTGGCAGCACCGTTTTGACGTATGGATTCGCCACCATTTTAACCATGCAGATGCCGCGCACGACGTCTCGCATTTTCGCCGGGTGTGGAAGACGGCGCAGACCCTGATGCAGGAGCAACAGGTGGATGCGCTGGTGATCCTGACTGCTTGCTATTTCCACGACATTGTCAGCCTGCCGAAGAACCACCCGCAGCGGCACTTATCTTCAGTGATGGCAGCGCAGAAAACCGCCGATGTGCTGGGCAAGGATTTTCCCGATTACCCGCAAAAGGCAGTGCCAGCGGTATGCCACGCCATTGAAGCACACAGTTTCAGCGCTGGCATTGCAGCGCAGACACTGGAGGCGAAAATCGTGCAAGACGCGGACAGATTGGAGTCATTAGGCGCTATTGGGCTGGCGCGGGTATTTGCCGTTTCCGGCTCGCTGGGCGTTGCCCTGTTCGATGGCGACGATCCTTTCGCGGCGCAGCGGGAACTGGATGACCGGGCGTATGCCCTCGATCACTTTCGTTGCAAACTGCTAAAGCTTCCTGCCACCATGCAAACGGAAAAGGGGCGTGAACTGGCGCGCAGTAATGCCGATTTTCTGGTGCACTATATGGCCAAGCTGAGCGCCGAATTACAGGGCGATTTTCAGCACATCGACGACGATGTGTTGCGCCGCTTCGGTTCCCACGCCCTGTAGCGGAGTAAGAGAATGGCGGATGTGCACGACAAAGCAACCCGTAGCAAGAACATGCGCGCGATCGCCACGCGGGATACGGCCATCGAGAAGCGGCTGGCAAGCTGCCTGCAATCACTCGGGCTGGATTTTCGTGTACAGGACGCCGCTTTACCGGGGCGTCCTGATTTTGTGCTGGATAACTACCGTTGCGTGATATTTACCCACGGCTGCTTCTGGCATCGCCACCGGTGTCATCTGTTTAAAGTCCCGGCGACGCGCACCGATTTCTGGCTGGAGAAGATAGGCAAAAACGTAGCGCGGGATAAGCGCGACTGCGGTTTGCTGCGCGAGCAGGGATGGCGGGTGTTAATTGTCTGGGAATGCGCGTTGCGAGGAAAACTGAAGTTGAGCGACCAGGCGCTGAGCGAGCGCCTGGAAGAGTGGGTTTGCGAAGGCGGTGCTCTCGCGCAGATTGATACGCAAGGGATCCATGCCGTAATGGATATTGCTGAATAGCCGCTCTCTGTAGGCGGCTATTCAGCCTGTATTACTTTTCCGCTTCACACGGGGTGACGACGGGGCGCTGCGGCAGCAGGTACTTGCCCAGCGTGACCAGTACCACCGCCATAATAATAATCCCCAGCGCCAGCCACTCGACGGGCGAAAGGTGTTCGCCGGCAAACCCTGTGCCCAGCAGCACGGCGACCACCGGATTGACGTAAGCGTAGCTGGTCGCCACGGCAGGAGAGACATTGCGGATCAGGTACATATAGGCGTTAATCGCGATGATAGAGCCGAACAGCGCCAGGTACCCCACCGCCATAAAGCCCTGCAGCGAAGGTAGCCGGGTCAGTCGCTCACCGGTTAACGCCGAGGCCGCCAGCAGCACGATGCCTGCCGCCAGCATTTCGATAGCGCCTGCCATCATCCCGACGGGCAGCGCAATACGCGAGCCATACACCGAGCCAAAGGCCCAGCTCATCGACCCCACCAGAATCATCAATGCCCCCCACGGATTACCGCTTAAGTTTCCGCCGCTGTTGAGCAAAATAATCCCCGCCAGACCAATGGCGATACCAAACCACTCAAGTTTTCGCGTAGCAATGCCGAAAAAGTGACTGAAGCACAAGGTAAATAGTGGCACGGTGGCGACCACGACCGCCGCGATACCGGATGGCACATTTTGATGTTCGGCGACAGTGACGAACCCGTTACCGACCGCCAGCAGCAGTACGCCAAGTAATGCGGCGTTCAGCATTGGGCGCAGAGGCGGCAGTTTATGCCCACTCAATAACAAACAGGTTGTCAGGACGACACCCGCAGAGAGGAAACGGACGCCAGCCATCATCAATGGTGGCCAGCTTTCAACGCCAACGCGGATAACAAAGTACGTGGAACCCCAAATAATGTAGAGCGCAAAAAGCGCGCCAATAAGCGGTAAAACATGCCTGAAACGCATAACCCACCCAGGAAAAGATAAGAGGCTTATAGTTAACGTCAAAACTACCGGGCTGGCGAGTGGTTAATTGCGAAGAAAGTGTTAAATTTTTGTTGACACCAGCAGGGCGTTTCCGCGTATCGTTTTTTACCGCATACTGAGGGAACGCAGGCAGTACCTGCGCGCTTTTGTGCAACATAATCAATAAGGAAGGATATTTTGGCAGGAAGTAGTTTATTGACCTTACTGGACGACATTGCCACATTGCTGGATGACATTTCGGTGATGGGCAAACTGGCGGCGAAAAAGACCGCTGGCGTGCTGGGCGACGATCTGTCGCTCAATGCACAACAAGTCGCCGGGGTGCGTGCGAACCGCGAGTTGCCGGTGGTGTGGAGCGTGGCGAGAGGGTCGCTGCTGAACAAGGTTATCCTCGTGCCGCTGGCGCTGTTGATCAGCGCAGTGATCCCGTGGGCCATCACGCCGCTGCTGATGCTGGGCGGGGCGTTTCTCTGTTTTGAAGGTGTGGAGAAAGTGCTGCATACCTTTGAAGCGCGAAAACATAAAGAGAGCCCTGAAGCGCGCCAACAGCGCCTGGAAGCCCTGGCGGCGCAGGATCCGCAGCAGTTCGAGAAAGACAAAATCAAAGGTGCTGTGCGCACGGACTTTATTCTGTCGGCGGAAATTGTTGCGATTACGTTGGGCATTGTTGCAGACGCGCCATTGCTCAACCAGGTGCTGATCCTGTCGGGCATTGCCGTGCTGGTGACCATTGGTGTTTACGGGCTGGTGGGCATTATCGTTAAGCTCGATGACATGGGCTACTGGCTGGTGGAGAAAAACGGCGTACTGGCGCAGGGCGTAGGGAAAGGATTGCTGTTCGCTGCCCCCTTGTTGATGAAAATATTGTCGGTGGTTGGCACGCTGGCCATGTTCCTGGTCGGCGGCGGCATCGTGGTGCACGGTATTGCGCCGTTGCACCACGCAGTAGAGCAATTTGCCGCCGGGCAGAATGCCGTATTGCAGACACTTACGCCGGTGCTGGCAAACCTGGTGCTGGGCTTTGTGATTGGTGCGGTGGTCGTTGCGGTAATGAAAGGGATAACGCGTTTGCGGGGTGCGGCTGAATAAAATCTTACGGCCGGCATTATGCAAAATAAACAAACTTCGTCTAAGGTGAAAAAGTTTCGCCCTGATACAGGAGGCAGTGATGGTCTTTTTGGTCAGTGATGAAGTGATACCCAAAAATGGTGGTCCGCGCATGATCGTCACCGGCTATGCCAGCGGTATGGTGGAGTGTCGGTGGTATGACGGCTACGGCGTCAAACGGGAAGCTTTTCGTGAAGATGAACTGATGCCTGGCGACAGGCAAAGGATCCACGAGGAGGTTTAATCCCTTAAAACGCCCGGCAATGCCGGGCGTTTTTATTGCCCGCAGGCCGGGTGAGGCCGTGAATTGCGGGACTAAAGCACAGCGAAACAGCGCATATCAGGGCTCCTGTATGCGGCAGGAAAATGTCGTGAAAGAAAAAAGGCGGCTTGGAAACCTAAAGAAGTATTTCTCCCCGGCGCGGGTGGTTAACCTGTGCTTTGTCATCGTGGTGGTGTGTTCCACCATTCTCACCTGGCGTGAAGTTATTGTCCTGGAAGGCGCGTATGTCGCCAGCCAGCGAAGTATGCTGGAAAACGTCAGCAATGCGCTGGACAGGCATATGCAGGTCGGTGTGGATCGCTTACTCTTTTTTCGCAACGGCATGCAGTCCGCGTTACAGACACCGCTGACATTTGACGTCATGCGCAATGTGCAAAATGGGTTTGAGCAGCAACGACACTTGCCACAGTGGAATATCGAACTGGATAACCGCCGGACATTGCCGCTGTATGGCGTCTCCGATTATTTTGTCGATCAGAGCGAACTGCTCAACCGTGACCATCCACTGCTGCATAATGAACTGACGGCGGCCATGGAGCTCGGTTATCTGTTTCGTCTCTCCGCCAATGCAGGGTTGCTGCCGCGCCGTGCTTATTACGTCTCCCGCGCCGGCTTTTTTGTCGCCACCCATCCGCTGGAAAATAGCCAGCAGATTATCCCGACCTATTATCATTTACTGATGCGGCCGTGGTTTACCGATCAGCGTGAGCGTGAAAATCGCGCCCGTGCAGTGCGCTGGTTCACCGATCAGACCGATGGAGGGCAGAGCGATAAGGGATTTGTTATCGCCAGCGCTCCCCTGGACTACAGAGATTACTGGTTCGGTGTGCTGGCGATGAGTTTTCCTGTGGAGGCGATTGCGCAACTGTTGAACGATGCGCGGGAAGGGCAGAATAAGGGCGAATATCAGCTCTATAACAGCCAGTTTCAGCTATTAACCCACGCGCCGGACGTCAGCCGTACAGAACCGACGTTCACGGCGGACCAACAGGCCCGGTTGATGGACGGGATGGCGCGCGATACCCGTGGCGGGCTGCGTTTCGGGACGCGTTATGTGAGCTGGCAGAAACTGCGGCACTTTGACGGCTTCATACTGCGTATTCAAACATTGCGCGAGGGTCTGCAAGGGGATTTTGGCAGCATTAGCATTGCACTGGCGCTGTTGTGGGTGCTGTTTACCGCTATGCTGCTGTTTGCCTGGGCGGTGATCCGCCGGATGGTCAACAACATGTACAGCATGCAAAATACCCTGCAATGGCAGGCGTGGTATGACCCGCTTACCCGCTTGTGCAATCGCGGCGCGCTGTTTGAACGGGCGAAAATCTTAACGGAAGAGGGGCGGGAGCAGCAGCAACCTTTTGCCATTATCCAGATCGATCTCGACCATTTCAAAAACGTTAACGACCGCTATGGCCATCAGGCGGGCGATTTGGTGCTGTCACATGCAGCGGGCCTGATCAGCAGCACGATTGGCAGCGAAGATGTGGCCGGGCGCGTAGGGGGAGAAGAGTTCTGCGTTTTACTGCCGGGCAGTACGCTTGAACAAGCTGCTCGTGTTGCCGAGCGGATTCGTGCGCGCATTCGCGGTAAGGAGATACTGATCCATAAGCATACGACCATTCGCATTAGCGCTTCGCTCGGCGTCAGCGGCGCACTGGAGAGCAGCAGCTACGATTTTGAAACGCTGCAATCCATTGCCGACAGCCGGTTATACCGGGCGAAAAACAGTGGGCGTAATCAGGTCTGCTCGGAAGATGCTGCACCAAAGCCAAAGAAGTGATCCAGGCCTTCACGCCAGCCAGCGGCGCCTTCGCATTGCGAATGGTACACCCGCTCTGGCGTATCTTTACGCAGTCGTACGCCCTGGCGATTCAGGCCTTTCACGACGATCGCGTGATCGACGCTGTCCAGCAGCGGGGCATCGTTAGGGCCATCGCCTAGCCCAATGGTGAAGGCGCGTTTTCCAGTGTAATGGCGGTACTGGCGGGTTAACCAGTTTACCGCCTGATCTTTACCACCGCGTTCGTCGAGCACATGCCAGAAACGCGCGCCCTGAACAAAACATAGTCCCAGCCCTGCGAGAGCAGTGTCGAAAGCCGCCATGCGTTCATCACTGTCCCGCCAGATTAACGTTTCCGATGCCTCTTGCAGGCGCGCCAGGCTGGCTTGCGCCGGGGGCAATCCGGTAATCTCCGCCAGTATGCGCTCGTCGAGCTCGTCAAAGGTGGTAAACTTCCAGCCCTGTTTTTGCCGTAGCTGGTTCAACACTCTGGCGATTTCGTCATGGGGTGAGCCGGTGATAATCCGCGGGTAGCTGTCATGTTCCTGCCAGCGTTCGTCAAGCTGGATCACCGCGCCATTTTCGGCGATAAACGGTAACCCCTGAAGTCCGAGTGTTTTTTGCAGGTCAATCATTTCGGCGGCGGTTTTACTGCTGCATAAAATGACCGGGACATGGTGCTGGCGAAGCCGTTCAAGCCAGCCGGCAGCAGCGTGCCAGTCACCGGTATGGCTGTCGCACAGGGTGCCGTCGACATCGGTAAAAACCAGCAGTGGTGAGTCCAGACCGGGCATATTCCGCTCCTTTCGTTTTTCTCAAGACGGGGGAGTTAAGCATCATCTTGCCTGCGCATGCCATTCGCACGTACAGGCGATTTTTTTCGTTATTTTTCCTCTGTACGGAGTACCCTCGGCGGTAGCGCTTTGTATCCAATGGAATACACTTGTTTACCTAATTATTTGTTTTATCAATAATTCTTGTCTTAATGCGCGTTTGTCGTTAGAGTTTCCCCTACATCAGATTCCCTGGTGTACGAATTTTTAAGTGCTTCTTGCGCAAGCAAGTTTCCTCCCGGTTGCTGCTGCAACCGGGAGTTTTCTTTAGCGGTTTACCTCAGTGATGCTGAAGTCGTGCACGTCCAGCTCGAACGCTTCCGCCAGTTCCCGCCAGGTATGATATTCCCTGCCATCCACGCTCACGCGTTGACCATCCTCGTCGTTAACCCGATGGATTTCACTTTCGCTAATTTCGTTAATCGCCGCCAGCAGGGCGTCCACGTCAACGTTGACGTCGCGTTTGGCGGTTTCGCTGTACTCTTTCACCGTTTTCATGCCGTCACCTCTTTCGCAGTCCCACGGCTAAGTATAGACGGTAGAAAAAATCGCCAGCTAAACGCCGGGGGCGCTGCCAGCCCGAGGCTTTTGTTCTACACTGGCGT
The DNA here is from genome assembly GCF_050587465.1 of Kosakonia sp. N21. Taxonomy (NCBI): domain Bacteria; kingdom Pseudomonadati; phylum Pseudomonadota; class Gammaproteobacteria; order Enterobacterales; family Enterobacteriaceae; genus Kosakonia; species Kosakonia sp. N21. The sequence continues at coordinate 804,710 of NZ_JBOBHR010000001.1, forward strand.
AAATGCAACAGGAGGGTAAATATGAAGGTTAACGATCGGGTTACGGTCAAAACGGACGGGGGTCCACGCCGTCCGGGGGTGGTATTGGCTGTTGAAGCGTTCAATGAAGGTACAATGTACCTGGTGTCACTGGAAGACTACCCGCTCGGAATCTGGTTCTTTAATGAAAAAGATCACGCAGACGGGGTTTTCGTCGAAAAAGCAGATTAATTTCTTCGCCCTCCTGAGAGGGAGGGTGAATAAATAACAATTTCTTCAACGCATATTAACAAATATACCCGACGTGACGTTGTCCGTCAGACGCACAACATGGTAAATCACTTGTTTATTATGCGTTTTAATCTTTCTTTTAATATTCCCCTTATGTGATGATACCGTCTTGGCTTTAATATTCATCTGATCGGAGATTTGGATCGTATCCTGTCCTGACATCCACATTTTTAACATACTGGACTCGGTACGACTCAATGACAGCGTGGGTAAATTAATGGTGCCAACGCTTTTTTTCTCTTTGTTGAGATAGTCCCCCAGAATATTATCCAGCGACTCAGGCTTGATTGATTTAGAACTAATCAATAAATTTTTACGTACCAATAGGTATTCATCAAAGTGGATGTTGGCAATTGCCATAAACACGATAAACAGTGTACGGGGATGCTGATTAATGACTTGCTTAATGTGTTGACTGCTGCTTGGGTCATGGATAAAGCAGTCCTCATTAATAAACACCACGGATGGCTGGAATGTGGCGCAAGCTGATTCGAGTTCATCAACGGTTTTTATATCGTTGATATCTCGTTTTTTAACCCCCCGACTTGTCAGATACCCTGTTAATCCCAACCGGGTATAACTGCATAAATCCATAATAATCGTTGACATGGCATACCCTCACTCAATGCGTAACGATAATTCACCACCGCCGGAAGCTTCAGAAGCCATACAGGAAAAAAACTGATATTACTGAAGTGCGACACGAAACTTCAGGCGAACCCACTATCCCGTAAAGTTACGTATAATTTGCCAGGAATCTTCTTAAAGTAAAGTAAATGTTGCGTTCTGTGAGACCGTTAAAAACAAATAAGCCGCGCCAGTTATATCCTGGAAGATGTTTTGCAAATTTAACTTTAGGATTATCCTCAAAAAGACAATACCGATGCTAGGGGTTTGTATTCTGAGGCAGTTCACTAACGATATCAGCTAACAGATTGAAAATCTCGCTGAATAATCGTTCGCAGAAGGGGGCGACCAGCGGCATCATCGCTGCCATCAGTAAAATCCCAACGCTAAGCGTAATGGGAAAACCGATGACAAACACCGATAACTGCGGCGCCATGCGATTCAACAGGCCAAGGGAGAGGTTAATGGTCAGCAGTAAGGTAATGATCGGTAATGCCAGCATCAGCCCATTGACGAAAATCAGTCCTGCCGAGCGCGTCAAGGCCAGAAACGCATTACCGCTTACCGGGTCGCCGCCAATCGGTAGCGTGTGGAAGGTATCGACCAGCATGGAAATAAGCCACAAATGACCATTGAAGGTCAGGAACAGCAACAGCGCCAGCATGTCCAGAATACGCGCCAAAACCGGCATGTTCAGGTGGCTGGTGGGATCGACAAAGGTGGCGAAAGAGAGGCCCATTTGCAGGCCGATAAGTTCACCCGCGGTGCGGATAGCGGCAAAGGCGAATTGCATGGTAAAACCGAGCGCAATGCCAATCAGCATTTGCTGCATCGCCACCCACAACGCTGCGACAGAGAAGATCGGCACATTCGGCACTACCGGGAGCGTCGGGGCAATCACGATGGTAATGACTATCCCCAGACCGAGTTTCACGCGGCGAGGGATGCGTGATTCACTGAGGATCGGTGCGCTCATAATCAGCGCCAGCACACGCACCAACGGCCAGAAATACATGTTAAGCCATTGCAGCCACTGATCGCTGGTGATGTTCAGCATAAGCGGGATTACCCGATGATATAGGGAATGTTATTGAACAGACCGCGCATATAATCGAGCAGCAAATTCAGCATCCACGGCCCGGCAACCACAATCGCCACAAACACAGCGATGATTTTCGGGATAAAGGAGAGCGTCATTTCGTTGATTTGCGTCGCCGCCTGCAAAATACTGATCACAAGCCCGGTCACCAGGGCGACCAGCAGCAGGGGAGCAGCGAGAGCGAGTGCAACTTTCATCGCCTCGGTGCCCATCATCATGACCGATTCAGGTGTCATGCTTTACTCCTAACTGTAAAAACTCTGCGCCAGCGAACCGACCAGCAGCTGCCAGCCATCCACCAGTACAAACAACATCAGTTTAAATGGCAGGGCAATGGTCGCCGGCGGCACCATCATCATCCCCAACGCCATTAGCACACTGGCGATCACGAGGTCGATAATCAGGAACGGAATAAAAATGGTAAAACCGATCTGGAAGGCGGTTTTCAGCTCGCTGGTCACATAGGCGGGCAGCAAAATGCGCATCGGTACGGCTTCCGGGCCTTCAATTGGCGGGGTATTAGCAAGCCGGGCGAACAGGGCCAGATCGGCCTGGCGCGTCTGGCGCAGCATAAATTCACGCAGGGGTTGCGCGCCACGTTCCAGCGCCACATCCACGGAAATTTTGTTCTCACTGAACGGCTGATAGGCGTCGGTGTAAATCTTATCGATCACTGGCGACATAATGAAAAAGGTCAAAAACAACGCCAGTCCGAGCAGCACCTGGTTTGGCGGCGCAGAGGGCGTACCCAGCGCATTTCGCAGCAGGCCAAAGACGATGATGATGCGGGTAAAGCTGGTCATCATCAGCAAAACGGCAGGCAGGAAGGTGAGGGAGGTAATAAATACCAGCGTCTGCACCGGCAGCGACCAGCTCTGGCCGCCGTTTGCCAGCGGTTGGCTTACCAGACCGGGGAGTTGAGCAAATGCGGCTGGCGCAAACAGAAACAGCCCGGCCAGCGCAAAGGATAACAAACGGCGCATCAGGATCTCCCGGAACGCTTAAGCAAATTCTTCATCACGGACTGAAAGTCCGCATTTTTCTCGTTCACGACTTCACTTTCGGCAGGCGCGGGAGGAAGCTTGTGCAACAGATTGATTTGGGTCGGGGTGACGCCCAGCACCAGGCGCGCGTCTTCAACATCGACGATCACCACGCGTTCACGCGGACCGACCGTTGTGCTGGCGCTGACTTTCAAACCCCGGGTGCCGGCGGTTCTCCCACCAAAACCCAGTCGTTTTGCCAGCCACGCGGCAATCAGGATCACGGCAATAATGCCAAACAGCGCGCCACTGACTTGCAGCAGTGGCGAACCGGGAACGGCGGAAGGTTGGCTAACCGTGGCCTGTGTTCTCATACGTGCCTCAACGGCTCAGACGGCGCATACGCTCGGAAGGCGTGATGATATCCGTGATACGCACGCCGTATTTATCGGCAACGACCACTACTTCACCCTGCGCAATCAGATAACCGTTGATCAGGATATCCAGCGGTTCACCCGCCAGTCCGTCCAGTGCAACCACGGAACCCTGCGTCAGACGCAGCAGCTCTTTAATGGTCATCCGGGTACGGCCCAGTTCAACGGTCAGTTTGACCGGGATATCCATAATCAGGTCGATATCCTGGAGATTGCCGCCAACATCACCACCCCCGAGCTGCTGGAACACAGCATCAGCCGCGCTCTTACCGCCCGTCGGCGTGGTTTTTTGTTCGTTCAACGCGTCAGCCCACAGATCGTCCAGTGCTCCGCTGTTCTCATCGGACGGATTGTTCATATCACTCATTTGGGCTGTTCCTCATTCAGCGAATTCAAAATCGGGTTTATCAAATGCTCTACGCGTAACGCATATTGTCCGTTGACTGTGCCGTACTGGCTGGTAAGCACCGGTACACCGTCCACATGAGCGATAATGCGATCGGGTTTATCAATCGGCAGTACATCACCGGGTTTGAGCTTAAGTATCTGCGACAGACGCAGGGGAATATCCGCAAAATTAGCGATCAAATTCAGCTCTGAGTGCTGAACCTGGCGGACCAGGTTATCACGCCAGTTCTGGTCTTCGCTGCGGGAGTTTTCCAGCGGCGGGTTAACCAGCATTTCGCGCAGCGGTTCAATCATGCTGAACGGCAGACAGATATTGAATTCACCCGTCAGGTTACCGATTTCCACATGGAACGGGGTGTTAACAACGATGTCGTTTGGCGATGTGGTAATGTTCGTAAACTTAACCTGCATCTCAGAACGCACGTATTCAACGTCCAGTGGGTTAATCGCCTTCCACGCGTCGCTGTAGGCCTCAAGCGCCAGTTTCAGCATGCGGTTAATCACGCGTTGTTCAGTGTGCGTGAATTCACGACCTTCCACTTTGGTTGGAAAACGCCCGTCGCCACCGAACAGGTTATCCACGGCGATAAATACCAGGCTTGGCGAGAACACAAACAAGCCGGTACCGCGCAGCGGTTTCAGGTGGATCAGGTTAAGGTTGGTCGGAACCGGCAAGTTACGCGCAAATTCATGGTATGGCTGAATGCGGATCGCGCCGACGGTAATATCCGGGCTACGACGCAGCAGGTTAAACAGACCCATACGGAACTGGCGCGCAAAACGTTCGTTGATGATCTCCAGCGCCTGCAGACGTTCACGTACCACGCGGCGCTGTGTATTCGGGTCATAGGGGCGAATTTCACTGTCGCCGCCCATACCCGGTTGCGGATCATCGCTCTTATCGCTGTCTCCGTTGAGCAGCGCATCGATTTCGGCCTGAGAAAGAATACTATCGCCCATGTTATTACCGCAAAATGAAAGCTGTATAAAGGACGTCAGTGACTTCCTGCTTCGGTTGTCCTTGCACTAACGGCGTTGCGAGTGTTTCTTTAATCGCAGTGGCGAGTTTCTGTTTACCGTCGTCGGTTGCGAGCTGTGTCGCGTCCTGACGTGAGAACAGCAGCAGCAAACGGCTGCGCACTTCCGGCAGGTATTCGCTCAGTCGGGCGCGCGTCGCGTCATCTTTCAGACGCAGCGTAATACCGACATACAGCACGCGATCGGCATCGCCCAGGTTCACAGTAAAGGTGTCCAGCGCGAAGAAGACCGGTGCCGGCGGCGGCGGAGGTGGCTCCGCTTTCGCGCTGGCCGCAGGTTTCTGTTGCATATGCCAATAACTATAGCCAGCGATGGCGCATGCTGCGAGGGTGATTAACACCAGCAGCGGGATCCAGATATTGCGCTTGCGTTTTTTGGTAATAGCGGAGTCAGTCATCTGATACGAGCTTCCTGTTAATACTGCCTATGAGCTGATTATCCCGTGTCTTGCTTCCGCCAAAGCGCGGAAAAGACGGGGATAATCATGCTACCTCGGGCGTTTAGGCAAAGATGTCGACAGCGCCGTTACCGCGAGCGGCGGACTGCAGGCTCGCAGGGGTGACTAATGCTTCATCATCGTCGCTACCAAACAGATCGCCGGAACCGGAACGTGATGCCTGCTGTTGCTGAGAAGACTGTTGTTGCTGGCCGGCAAAGCTCTCGCTACTGATATTGCTCTGACCCAACTGGATGCCACTTTCAGCAAGAGAGGTGCGCAGCACCGGCAATGCCGCTTCCAGTGCCTGGCGAACGTGGCTATGGGCAGAAACCATTTGCAGTTGCGCCTGGTTGTCTTCCAGCTTGATGGAGATCTGCACCTGCCCCAGATCTTCCGGGTGTAAACGCAGTTCCGCACTCTGCTGTCCCTGACGGGTGAACAGGGTGACGTGCTGGCTAAGATTCTGCTGCCACTCATGGCTACCCAACGGCGCACTGAGCACCGGTGCGGCGACCGGAGCGCTGGCCTGCGCTGCGCTGGTGGTGGTTGTAACCGGCGCAATGCTTGCAGTGGTATTGGTGGTTTGCTGCACGGCGTTATCCGTTTCTTTGCGTGATGCCAGTGCGGCCGCAAAGGCGGTGGATTGCTGTGCATCGTCGGCAACCTGAAGCGTGCTGGCGGCGGCGTCATGCATGCCTTTCGCGGTGGCACGCGGCAGATCGGTACCCGTGTCGGCCGTCAGCGCATTCGTGTTCAGGGCGCGGTTTGCTGCTGCCCCCACATCAATGGCGCTGGTGGCGGTGGTGGTAACCGGTTGCGCAGTCGTCAGTTGCTGCGTCTGCTGGTGCGGTAGCATGGCCATCAGTGCGCTGAGATTAGCGAGATCTTCATCGCTTAAGTCCGTTTTCTCATCGGCCGCTTTCGCGGTTTTCGTCAGCGCAGCCAGCACATCCGTCTGGGCGGAAGGGGTCAGGCCGGAGAGCAGGTTCTGCACATTGGCATTGCTTTCAGCGGTCGCCGTGGCGTCGGTTTTCATGCTTTGGCGCGCCAGCATGTCGGCCAGTTTTTGCGCCGGAGTTTGCGCCTCTTCACCGGACGCGGCGGCCAGCTTACCTTTCGCCAGCTTGCCGCTTAACGCGGCGGCCTGCAGGTCAGCGAGGGTCAGGGGGGCATCGCCCTCTTGCCCTTGTGCGCCAGTGCCGGACATCGCACCGGTGAGCAGAGCGAGGAAGTCCTGAGCGGAATCACCGCCAGCCTTGCCTGTTTGCGTGCCGGTGGTTGCATCTGATTCTGTAACTAGCAGTTTTTGCAAGGTGATCATTCTGTTTTCCTCAGGGACGCTCGCTGTGCAAACTCATCCATTTTCTTCTGATCGAGACGGTTTTCCGCCAGTAACGCTGCGGCGCTTTGCCTGTCCTGCAATGTTTGCCAGGCCTGCAGACGTTGCTTTTTCTCCCGCCAGCAACCCAGCGCGACATCGACTTTCTGGGTCCACTGCGCCAGTTGATGGCGGTGTTGCTCGATAGCTTTTTCCAGCGTCTGAATAAACTGCTGATAGTTTTGCCAGCGCTGATTATCAATGCCCTGGCTCATATCGTTATTCAGACTGCTACGGTACTCATGCTGATAGTCGATCAGCATTTTTAATTGTTCTTCTGCTTGCTGGCAGCCCCGACGCATCTCGCCAAGCCTCAGCGCTGCGTCTTCAACTTCTTTTTCTGCCAAATCTTTAAGCGTCGTCAATGCGCTATTTTGCGTCATGAAGTCAGCCTCCACTACATTATGCTGTCGGGAAGATCAGCTCTAATGCCTGCATCGAATCTTCCCATCCGGCACGCTCGAAAATGCCTTGTTGCAAGAAAGCTTCAAGTTGCGGCCACAATGCGATGGCTTTGTCCAGCATAGGGTCGCTACCTCGCGCATACGCGCCAACGCTAACCAGATCGCGGTTACGCTGGAAACTCGACAGCAACTGTTTGAAATTACGAACTCTTGCGTAATGTTTTTCAGTAATCAACGCTGTCATCGCACGACTGATAGACGCTTCGATATCGATTGCCGGGTAGTGGCCTGCTTCCGCCAGACGGCGTGACAAAACGATATGTCCATCAAGGATCGCGCGCGCTGAGTCAGCAATAGGATCCTGTTGGTCATCCCCTTCTGTAAGAACAGTATAGAACGCGGTGATGGAACCCCCACCGTGAATACCGTTGCCTGCACGTTCCACCAACGCCGGTAATTTAGCGAAGACAGACGGTGGGTAACCTTTGGTTGCTGGCGGTTCGCCGATAGCCAGTGCGATTTCACGCTGCGCCATGGCATAACGCGTCAGGGAATCCATAATCAGCAGCACATGCTGACCGCGGTCGCGGAAATCTTCAGCAATGCGCGTAGCGTACGCAGCGCCCTGCATACGCAACAGAGGAGAAACATCCGCTGGCGCGGCGATAACCACCGACCGGGCGCGACCTTCTGCGCCCAGGATGTTCTCAATAAAATCTTTTACTTCACGGCCACGTTCGCCAATCAACCCGACGACAATCACATCCGCCTGGGTATAACGGGCCATCATGCCTAACAAGACGCTCTTACCAACGCCGGAACCGGCGAACAGGCCCATACGCTGACCGCGCCCTACGGTTAACAGCGCATTGATGGCGCGTACCCCGGTATCCAGCACGTGTTCAATGGCGGTACGTTGCAGCGGGTTAAACGGCTGCGTGATCAGCGCTCCGGTTTCGCCGGTATCCGGCGACGGCAATCCGTCCAGCGGTTTTCCACCGCCATCCAGCACGCGACCAAGCAGGGCAGGGCCGAGCGGCAGCTGTTTGCCACTGTGTAAATTGTCGCCCATCACGCTACGTGCATAGACGCGCGCGCCAGGCAAAATGCCTTCCACTTCTTCGAGCGGCATCAGGAACAGGCGTTGACCGTTGAAGCCAACCACTTCGCTTTCGACTTCGCGCATCTCCTGACCATCCTGACGCTCGATGATACAGGTCGCTCCCAGCGGCAATTGCAGCCCGGTGGCTTCGAGCACCAGACCGGTCGCACGGGTCAGGCGACCATAACGGCGCACAGACGGCAGTTGCGCCATCTTCACTTCAAAGTTGTCCAGCGTGGTCAGCCAGCGGGTCAAACGCGCGGTCATCAAACAACTCCTGGCGCCGCCAGACGGCACAGTTCCTGCCAGCGTGTCGCCACGCTGGCGTCGAGATCGCCTTCATCGGCGGAGACTTTGCAACCGCCCGGATGCAGCGTCGGATCGCCGCGCAGACGCCAGCCGTGCAGGCTAAGCGTCGCGCCGAGCATCTCTTCAACGCGCTGCAAATCATCCGGATGAACACGCAGTTGCGGCTTGCCGCTAAACAGCGGTTCTTGCTGCAATAACAGTTGGATCTGTTTAATCAGTGCGCTGTTATCCACAATCGGCACCTGGCCGAGCACCTGGCGTGCGGCTTCCAGCGCCATTTGCATCAGACGGGAGGCGATAACGCTGTCCAGCGCATCCAGCGTGTACTGAAACTCGCTGACCAGCTGCTGCATACGCGCATGCAACGGGGCTTGTTGCTGGCGGGCCTGATTCAGACCCTGCTCTTGTCCCTGTGCCAGCCCTTCCTGATAGCCAACGTCATAACCCGCTTTGCGGCCTTCCGCCAGACCGGCGTTATAGCCGGCCTCGTGCGCTTGCATCTGGATCTGTGCCAGTTGCTGCTGCTGTTTCTGTTCTGCAGATAACGCGTCTTCTTCCTCATCGATCATCGGCTCGTCCTGCGTCAGCAGGGGAGCGAACTCGGCGGCGAGAGGAAGCGCCAGGTCATCCGGCTTCCAGATCTTCCACGGCATTTCATTAGACATAGGTATCCTCGCCGCTGCCAATCACCATCTCGCCGGTTTCCGCCAGACGACGAACAATAAGCAGGATGGCCTTCTGCTCGTTTTCCACCTGAGACAGACGAACCGGGCCGCGGTTGGCAAGGTCGTCGCGCAGGATATCTGCCGCACGCTGCGACATGTTGCGCAGGAACTTGTCGCGCAATGGTGGCTCGGCGCCTTTGAGGGCGACCAGCAAGGATTCGGAGTCCACTTCCTGCAGAAGACGCTGGATGCTGCGGTCGTCCACGTCCACCAGGTTTTCGAACAGGAACATCTCGTCGATAATTTTCTGCGCCAGCTCGCCGTCGAACTCGCGAACCGCAGTAATAACCGCTTCTTCCTGCTGCGTTTTCATCAGGTTGATGATTTCCGCCGCCGTTCTCACGCCGCCCATTTTGCTGCGTTTGAGGTTGGTGCCGTCGAGCAGGTTGTTCAGTACTTCGGTCAGTTCCGCCAGTGCGGCTGGCTGTACGCCGCCGAAGGTGGCGATACGCAGCATAACGTCGTGACGCATACGCTCATCGAACAGCGCCAGGATATCCGCCGCCTGCGCACGTTTGAGGTGCACAAGGATGGTGGCGATAATCTGCGGATGCTCGTCGCGAATAAGGTCTGCGGCACTCTGCGGCTCCATAAAGTTGAGCGTTTCGATACCGCTGGTGGTATCGCGGGTTTCGAGAATGTCTTCCAGCAGGCTGGAAGCACGCTCTTCGCCAAGGGCTTTCACCAGTACGGTACGCAGGTAGTCGTTGGCGTTGATGTTCAGCGCCGCGAATTGTTCCGCTTCCGATTCAAACTCCTGCAATACATCCATCAGCTGTTTGTTGGAAATCTGACGCACGCTGGCCATCGCGGTACTCAGGTGCTGAACCTCCCGCGCTGAGAGGTGCTTGAACACCTCCGCTGCACGGTCTTCACCAATGGTCATCAGCAAGATGACGCTTTTGTCCGTTCCGGTAAGATTATTGCTCATGTTCGTTATTCATCCACTGGCGAATGACCAGCGCCACGACGCGCGGATCGTTGTCTGACATTTCGCGGATACGCTGGCTCATCACCTCGGCGTTCAGGCGTTGGTTAGTACGACGCTGTTGCTGCTGCTCGTCCTTGCTGAGACGAACTTCCACCGACTCTTCGAGCTCTGCGCGAGCCTGAGCGGCTTCCTGAATCGCTTTCGCTTCTTCCTGACGGCGTACCAGTTGCGGACGCACCGCTTTACGCCACAGGATAAACGCGACAATCAGAACCAGCAGCCAGCGACCTGCGGACATCAGCTGATCGATAAACGCTTGCTGCTGCCAGAAGGGGAGTTGACCACCCACATCGTCTTTCGCGTTAAACGGTGAGTTGACCACGTTCAGGGTATCACCGCGTTTTTCGCTGTAACCCATCGCTTCGCGGGTCAAATCTTCAATCTGTTTCAACTGGTCGGCTGTCAGCGCGGCAGTTTTGCCATCAGCCAGCGTACGGTAGTTCACCACCACGGCCACGGACAGACGTTGCACATCGCCCACGTTCATTTTGGTGTGGCGGATCGTGCGGTCTACTTCATAGTTCGACGTTTCGTTGTGTGTCGAATTACGCGGACCGGTCGCGGTGCTGGCGGTGGATGTCGTCTGACCTTGCTGAGCTTGCTGGCCTTGTTGATTCTGCTGATTGGCCGGCGGCGTCGAGATCGGCGCGGTATTGGCCGGCGCAGGCTGGTTAGACAGTGCGCCAGGGACGCCGCCAGGATTCTGACCGCCAATCTGTTCGCTGCTGTTGACCTGACGTGAACGCAGAACCGCTTGTGACGGGTCGCCGTTCGGGCTGTATTGCTCTTCGGTTTGCTCTTTGTTGGCAAAATCAAGCTGCGCGGTAACCTGCGCATGCACATTGCTGTTGCCCACGATCGGACCCAGAATCGCTTCGATGCGGCGTTGAATACGGCCTTCTACGTCAGCGGTGTATTTCAGTTGAGCATCGTTCAGATCGCGACCGGCAGTACCGGCTTGCGTCAGCAAACGACCGCTCTGGTCAACCACGGTGACGTTGCCCGGCGGCAAGCCCGCGACGGCGCTGGAAACCAGGTGCACCATGGCGCTGATCTGACCGTCGTCCAGAGCACGGCCCGGTTCGAGGTTAACGGTGACGGAGGCAGACGGTGATTTCTGTTCGCGCACGAACAGCGACGGTTTTGGCATGGCCAGATGTACGCGGGCGCCTTTTACCGGACCCAGCGTTTCGATAGTACGGGCCAGTTCACCTTCCAGTGCGCGCTGGTAGTTAACCTGCTCGCTAAACTGGCTGATGCCGAATTTTTCCTGATCCAGCAGTTCGAAACCGACTGCGCCGCCTTTCGGCAGACCTTGCTGGGCGAGACGCAGACGCAACTCGTGGACTTTATCCGCCGGAACTTCAATCGCGCCACCGGCATCAGCAAACCGGTAAGGAACATTCATTTGTGTTAACTGGGTAACAATAGCGCCGCCGTCCTGATCGGACAGGTTGCTATAAAGCGTGCGATAGTCCGGGCTTTTCGCCCACAGAACCATTGCAACGATGATGGCAACGGCTGCAGCGCCGGCCACCATTAATGGAACTTTGGGGTTCGCGCGCAAGCGGTTGATCCACTCAAGAGATTTATTCTGCGGTGCAGTTGTAGCAGTTGCACTCATTGCACACCTCGTAACTCTGGGCGGATATTGTTATTTGAGTTGAGAAACAAAACAGGCTCCCGGGTCGGCAAACTCGACAATTGTCCATTTACATGGCAATGCCATTATTTGATGAATCCGAATTTTCTATGCCCCAAATAACCTGGTTTTTTATCGCTATTTACCGCAATTATCTCATTGACAAGCTGTTAACCTTGTCGGGTATCAAACCATCCGGGGAAAAACCATGGCTATACAGGGCATTGAAAGCGTCGTCAGTCAGTTGCAGGCCACTGCGGGGATTGCGCGCAATCAGAGCGTGGAAAGCGAACCGACCATCAGTTTCGCCGGGCAACTGCATGCCGCGCTGGATCGCATCAGCGACACGCAAAATGCAGCCCGCACGCAGGCGGAAAAGTTCACCCTCGGCGAGCCGGGCGTGGCGCTGAATGATGTGATGACCGATTTGCAAAAATCCTCTATCTCATTGCAGATGGGGATTCAGGTGCGTAATAAACTGGTTTCGGCTTACCAGGACGTGATGAACATGCAGATCTAGTCGATCAGCGTTGCAAAGAGGGAGGATAATCCGCTGATTATCCTCCTTTCCTGCGCTTTCTCTCTTTACGGTGCTTATCGTCATGCGCCGCTCCCTCTCTTTGTGCATGAACACGGATGATCACATCGGTTTTTCGCCGGGCGGATAAAGTCCGTCATCACCACTCTTGTGAAACGACGAGGAATGCCTGATGACCTTTACGCATATGCGCATCGCCAAACCGGTGACTGACCTTGAACTGACTTGCCGCATGTATTGCGACGGCATGGGGTTACAGAAAATTGCCGCCTTCAGTGAACATGACGTTTTCGCGACCTGAGGGTGAGGGCAGCCTGGGATGTTGCGCCCCCTCCGGGTCCGGAGAGGGCGGTGGCGGGTTATTTCTGGATCAGATAACGAATGGTTGGCCCATCCTGCTGAATGTCCAGAACGGTATAGCCGTGGTTGCGTGCATCAAGGGGAATATTATTAATCGACTGCGGACAGTCGCTCACCACTTCCAGAATTTCACCTTTTTTCAACTGCGGCATGGCTTCCAGCGTGGCCACGGCCGGGTAGGGACAGGGTTCGCCGGTCATATCCAGACGGTAATCAGGCACGATGTTCATGCAACCTCCTTCGCAGGGGTAACTGCTTTAGTGCGGAAAAAGTGTTTTTCCCAGCCAATCACCAGCAGCAACGCCGCCAGCAGCAGCAGGTAAGTCACCAGCAGTCCGCCGAGCGGGCCGAAAGTGTTGAGTAAATTGATTTTATCCCAGTGGGTTGCCAGCGCCGGGGAGATGTCATCCCAGAACCAGGCGAGAATGGTCGAGCCTATCACGTTACCCAGACCTACCCACCAGTAGTGCACCTGACCTTCAACGGCGCGATACATCCAACCGGTTTCGCAGCCGCCTGCCAGCACAATGCCGAAGCCGAACAGTAACCCGCCGATCACGGCGTTTGGACCGGCCCACATGATTTTGGCTTCCACGCCAAGTTGCACGTAACTGAAGATGCCGATGGCGCTGGCCGCCATGCCGAAGATAATCGCTTTGGTCATCATGGTGCGCCCGGTGATCCACATATCGCGAAACGCCGATGTAAAGCAGATTTGCGCCCGCTCAATCAGTAAACCAAAACCGACGCCGAACAGCATCGCCAGCCCCAGTTTGGGTTGGTTCATGGCGGTGAACAGTGCCCAGCCGAGCATTCCCACGAACACCAGCATACCGAGGCGGAAGCGGCGCTGCGCCTGAGCCGGTTTTTGCGTTAACGGCGATGCGGCGGAGACTTTTTGTATTTTTACCGGAATGCGGAACAGCGGCAGCAGGGTAACGCGTGCACCAAACCAGGAGCCGATAGCGGTCGCCACCGCGAAAAACCAGGCGTGCAATGAAAACTGCGGGATACCGGTGAAAAACGCGGCGAGGTTACAGCCCATCGCCAGGCGTGCGCCAAAACCGGCAATCATCCCGCCGACGATTGCCTGCGCAATGCGGATCCGGCTGTGCGGAAAGCGCAGCTTAACGTTATTGGCCCATAACGCAGCGGCAAAACAGCCGCCAAACATCCCGATGATCATCATGCCGTCGATACGCGTTAACGGCGTGCCGTCCAGATGGATCAATTTGAAGTAGCCCCACGTTTCCGTGTGCACGCCAGCCAGTTGCAGCAGTTGCCCGCCCCAGCGGGTAAATTCGCCGGTAACGGCCCAGAATGTGCCGGTGAGACCGAAATAGTAGGTGGAGAGAATGCCGGCGGCGATAACGGCCGGGACAGGAGACCAGAATTTAATTAAAAACCGATCCTTAAACTGTTGCCAGGACATAGTAAAAACCTCTGAACTCAGAAGGAGTGTGGATAGTCTTGCGAAAAGAGTCGGATGATACACGGCTGCGGCAAAATCTGATGCGAAATAGCGCAAAAACCTGGAGCAGATCAAACTTGCCGACCGTGGGGAAAGGGTGGCGACGATAACGCTTTAATGCCACAATATTTTTTTCTTCGCGAGCAGGGCAAAAGATGAAAAAGCGAGTGATCCTCGGTGCGGTAATGCTGCTAAGCGGCTGCATGCAGGTGGAAAATTATCAGGCGGTGGTTAAACAACCTGCGCCTGCAGGATTGGCGGGCTACTGGCAGTCGGCGGGACCGCAGAGCAAACTGGTCAGCCCGGAGGCGATCGCCAGTCTGATGATTACGCCCGGCGGCGATACACTGGATTGCCGCCAGTGGCAGCGAGTGATTGTCGTCCCGGGTAAATTAATGCGCAACGATGGCAAACTGTACAACGTCACGCAGAATCGTGACATCTACCGTCTTGAACAAGGTGGCGCGTTGCTGGAAGTCGATGGTATGACGCTGAAAAAAGTGGATAAACTCACGGTGGAGTGTGAGAAGGCGCGAGCCGACGCCGGGCTGAGTCTTTCCCGCTAAGGTCACTGGCCGGGTGACGCGCTCACCCGGCACAGACTCAGAGCACATCCTCTATTACCCACACGCTGACGCTGCCGCCATTACAGGTAAACACTCCGGAACCGCTTTCGTCGGTCGTTACCGATTCTTCGCGGTTGCCCAGAAAGTCACGCCAGGTTTTATTGCCATAATTTTCGCCGAGCGTAATGCTTTTTTCGCCATCATCACCGTTGGACAGCACCACCACGCAGCCGGGATCGTCGTCGGTGCCGCTGCGACTGAAGGCAATACAGTTGGGGTGATCAAACCACAGTGTTTGTACCCCATGTGCAAAGCGCTGGCGGGCGAGGATCAACTGATCGAGCTGTTCGATAACCGGCATGTCGATAGCGTAATTTTCCCCATCGCCTCCGGTATCCTCGTAATGTGCGCCATACAGGTCAGGGTAGAAGACCGACGGCACGCCATTTTCCCGTAGCAGGATCAGGGCATAGGCCAGTGGTTTAAACCAGGCTTCTACCGGTGCTTCCAGCGCCTGCAACGGCTGCGTATCGTGGTTGGCGACCAGCGTCACCGCATGAAAGGGGTCCGCTTCAACCAGCGTGCCGGTAAAAATCTGGCTCATGTCATAATCGCGCCCCTGTTTCGATGCTTCATGAAATTTCATATGCAGCGGGGCGTCAAACAGCATGGTTTTACCGTCGACCTGAGCGATATACTGCTGTAGCTTTTCCACCTCATGTGACCAGTATTCCGCAACAATAAACAACGGCTTTGGCGCGACCTCCTGTACATGTTCGATCCACTCTTTGTAGAACCAGGCGGGAATATGTTTTACCGCGTCCAGGCGAAAACCATCGCACCCGGTTTGCGCCATGACCCAGCGCGCCCAGTATTTGATCTCCTCGGTCACGGCGTGATTGCGAAAATCAATATTTTCACCCATCAGGTAGTCGAAATTGCCCATTTCATCGTCCACTTGATCATTCCAGCCATCGCCGGTGTAATCGTTGACGATCTTGAACACCCCGTCTTCGTCCGGATTTTCAATATGGTCGATACCGCTAAAGCATTTGAAATCCCAGATAAATTGCGAGTATTGTCCGGCGCGGGCCGGAAAGGTATAGCGTGTCCAGGCCTCACACTCGATGATCTCATCATCAATCTGTGTGCGATCCTGCGCATTCACCCGGTTAACACGGATAGCCTCTTTTTCATCAGCGCCCATTTTGTGGTTGACGACCACATCAAGCAGGACGGCAATATCGTTTTCTTTCAATGCATTGATGGCGGCCAGTAGTTGCGTTTTATCGCCGTATTTGGTGGCCACAGAGCCTTTTTGGTCAAACTCGCCTAAGTCAAACAGATCATAGCTGTCGTAACCCACAGAATAGCCGCCGGATGCGCCTTTATATGCCGGGGGAAGCCAGACCATGTTAATGCCAATATCGTTGAAACCCGCAGCGCGTTCGCTCAGTTCAGGCCAGAGCTTACCGCCATCGGGGTAATACCAATGAAAGGTCTGTAACAGGGTGGGGTTCTTCATATTCCGTGCTCCAGAGTGCGACTCTGGAAGTATGGATGAGATTTTAAAAACAGAACGAGAAAGCGCATTTTTGCCAAACCGTGGAATGGGGACTCAGGCAAAGCAATGGGGCGTGTCAAAAGAGGAGGAGGGGTGAACGCACAAAAAAGCAAACCGGGCGGGTGAGGGATGACAAGCAGATCACCCGCCGGGGATGAGAATTAAATCTCGTTAGGGAAGAGTATGTTTCCAGAGAGACGTCCATATGTCGAATGCAGGTTATGTTGTCGGGATGTCTGTCCAACCAATGTCCGTAATTCGTCCATCCGTTGGTTCAACAGGAGTTTCAGCACGACTTCATTATCCAGAATTTGCTGGAGCAATGGTCGAATTTGCGCCTGCATCTGAGGCGCAATTTCACTGGCATCCTGGAATTGAGTCAATTGTTCTACAGCTTTGATATAGCCTATCTCGTGCTCAATGAGTTCGTCCCAACGCCCTTCCTTCGCGAGGCTAAGCATGGTACGGCTGACGACCAACAGCTGCTGATAGTGGTGGAGCAACCCGAAATTTGCTTCCATTAGTAAGTGTCCCGCGCGGATTGATTATTGGGGCCAATCTCTTTCCAGGCATCAGCGATGTTGTTCAGCAACGTTGAAACTTCATCAATGGCTGAGAGGTCATTGTGGAGGTTTGCCTGTAAAAGACGTCTTGTCATATAGTCATAAAGACTATCCAGGTTTGCGGAAAGCTCGCCACCGACTTCGTGGTCAAGCCCGGCCCGCAAGCCGTTGGTAATGATATTAATAGCCTTTGAAAGCGCCTGTCCTTTACCGGGAATATCTCCCTGCTCAATCAGGATCGCGGCTTTTTTCATGGCGCTTAACGCACCATCAAAAAGTAATACCACGAGTTGATGTGGGCTGGCACTCAGGACGGCGCTTTCCACGCCGACCTGTGCATAAGCCTGAGTTCCCGATTTCGTATACATGTCAAACCTCAACTAACTGGTTTATGCGTTCATTGCGTTAAATTGCTGAGTCAAATAGTTCCCGGTGGATGTCAGGGAAGAGACCAAAGTACTTAAGCTGGTGAACTGCGTTTTATAACGCGCCATCGTCGCCGTAATCTGCTCATTTGTGCGATCGTACTGATCGGACAGACGCTTCAGCGTCTTGTTGATGCCATCAGTTGCGTTCTGCACAGAGCCGGAAGTACCTAAAAAGTCTGCCAACAGGTTACTGGCCTGGGTTGCAAAACCAGTGGTTTTACCGTCCCCGGACAGGAAACTGATCACATCCGCCGATTTTTCGTTCAGCGCCTTGTCAAGCTTGGTGCTATCTACGGTCAGTTTACCGGAAGTATCCTGCGTAATTCCCAGTTGCGACAGTATGGAAACACTGCTGCCGGTTGCGCTCTGACTTGCGGACAATACTGAACGCAGGCGCGTCTGAATATTACGCAGTGTACCATCGCCTAATAAGTCGCCATTTGACGTGCTCTGCGCGTCGCTACCTTTATCTACCGCTGTATATTTCGTCTGGTTAGCGATAGTCGTTTGCAGCGAGTTATACGCATCAACATAAGCCTGAATGGCAGCGGTCATCGGCGCATTGTCTTTTGTTACCGACAGCGTTTCCGGAGAGCCGGAGGTTGTCAGTTTGTTCAACGTCAGCGTTACGCCTTCTGGCGCATCGGTGATCGTGTTGCTGCTACGGGTGATTTCAATCCCGTTAATCTTCAATTTCGCATCCGCAGCGGCAACTTGTTGCGTCATCTTGTTGCTGGTGCTGCTGGGATTCGTGGAATCGTAACTAATGTATTGCGCCAGTTGAGCATCATCGGTGGTGATGGTCATCTGGTTTGTGGTGCCGCTATCACGTGATGTCAGCGCCAGGTAGTAGCTGCTGTCATCCGCTTTAATGACGCTTGCGGTGACGCTGCCTTGCTGTTTGTTAATCGCATCGCGAATGTCAGCAAGACTGGTTTTATCACTCGACAGCGTCACCGACAGCGGGTTGGTTTGCCCCGGCTGCGTAATGGTGATGGTGCGCGAGCTCATGCTGCTGTCACCTAAATCGGTATCTTTGCTGGCGACTTTCGGGCTCAGCAGAGACTGTGATGCCGCCAGTGAAGTCACATCGATAGAATACGTACCGGCCGCGGCGGTATTCGCCAGCGTGGCGGTAAAAGCCGTGTTGGTGCTTGATACTTTAGTCGCTGCAATACTCGACGTGTTTTTCAACGCGTTAGCAGCAGTCTGCAACTTCGTCAGCGACGTTTGCACCACGCCCCACGCTGTCAGTTTTGCTTTATACGAAGTCTGTTGAGTAGTAATCGGTGTAAGCTTGGTCTCTTCCGCTGTTTGCAAGTTAGCGTACAGCGTATTGAGATCCAGGCTGGTGCCTGCGCCGAGCGAACTAATACTTGACATATCTTCATCCTTCCAGTTTTGGACAATCACTGAGGGGATTATCGGCAGCGACTGCGAAAAGATTAGAGGGTTTTTTTAAAAACAATGGCGGAATAAAGCCAGATAATAGCGGGCTCTTTTCCGCTTTAAAAAAGTGATGTTTTTTCCTAAAGGTTACCAGCAAGCGGTCGATAATCTGGGTGACGGTGAGAAAACCGTAGGCAGATGCCTGAATCTGATAACTTTTTTTTGAAGGAATTACATCATGGCTGTTATTAATACTAACACCCTGTCGCTGATGACTCAGAACAACCTGACCAAATCTCAGTCTTCTCTGGGAACGGCGATTGAGCGCCTGTCTTCTGGTCTGCGTATCAACAGTGCGAAAGATGACGCAGCGGGTCAGGCAATTGCT